>JAOARW010000010.1 GCA_025210475.1 Carboxylicivirga sp.
AAGTGAGTCGTAAAACTCACTAAAACAACTAAAAAGTGAATGAAAAATGAACAACTTATACAATTATAGTTAAATAGAAAGGTGGAAATGGTCATAAAAACAAAAAGCTCTTCTTTCAACTATTTTTGCAAAGGTCTCAGTATCAAGATATGAGTATCAAGACGATACTCAGCTTACTTAAAATATTCTGCCAAAAAAACACAATGCCTGATCAGAATAACGGGGAATTTCAATTTTTGGATAAAAAACAACAGCGCTATTAAAACAACAGTCTATATGGACGCCTGATAGCTTCATCTAGCTGCTGTAACGAAATGCTCCTCCCGAAACGATAATACTCTTTACCTTCGAAGAATACCAGAATTGTGGGCGCTGAGTAAACATTGTATTTTGCCGCTTCCTGAGGTTCCTCTTCAATATTAATGTACTGTAATTCCATTCGTGGAAATTCAGTACTTAACAATTGCTTAATCTTTGGCAGAAGCACTTTACATACACTGCATCGATCGTGTGAAAAGTATTTTAATTCGGCATTTTTCATATTCTAACTAACTGTCTTTTGGATCAATACTGTTGCGTAAGCTGCAATCCCTTTTTGTTCTCCCACAAAACCAAGCTTTTCGGTCGTTGTTGCTTTAACGGCCACATCATTTATATCAATACCCATAACCTTTGCTAAAGTTTCCTGCATCACAGGGATCAGGTCTTTAAGTTTAGGCTTCTCTAAAGCAACGGTACTGTCAATATTACCAATTTCATAACCGTTTTCCTTTATCAACTCAACCGTTTTCTTAAGCAACACTTTACTATCAATGCCTTTTAATGAAGGATCGGTATCGGGAAAATGAAAACCAATATCGCGCATATTAGCCGCCCCCAATAATGCATCGCAGATGGCGTGAATCAATACATCGCCATCTGAATGGCCAATGCTTCCCTGTGTGTGATCCACTTTTATTCCTCCGATCCAAAGCTCATATCCTTCGCCTAACTTGTGAACATCGTATCCAAATCCTACTCTAATCTTCATAGCTAAAAATAAAAAAGACCTTAAGGAACTTCCATAAGGTCTTTTCAAATATAATGAATAATGTTATTACAACAGATCGCTCATATTAAATGAGAGTGAAAAACGCATTGTATTGGCCAGTGGATTGTTCTGAACCATTGGAATTAGATAGGATGCATCCAGAGTAAACATATTGAATTTAAGTCCAAAACCAGCTGAAGCAAACTTTCTGTTTCCCTGGTTTTCGTGCTCATGAAAATAACCAGCACGTAAAGCAAATTGCTTATCGTACCAATACTCAGCACCTAAGGAAAAAGTAACTTCTTGCAGTTCCTGTTCAAATCCACCCGGTGCATCACTAAATGAATCGAAAATAGCCGCCGGTACAGATTTATCTTTAGTTGGATCTGTTCCATCTTCGCCTACAGGCTGATTAGATGGCACCAACAACTTGTTAATATCCAGGGCAAATGAAATTGAATTGTATCGATCAAGCTCCATCCAATAACCAACACCTAATTTAAGGTTGGTTGGAATGTACATCTTATTCACATCGTCATAACTGATTTTTGAACCAATATTCGAAATATTGATACCCGCGGTAAACTCAGCATCATTACGATTAACTCGCATCTCTTGCTTAAAGTAGAAAGCCACATCTGCTGCAAATGCATGCCCCGGACTATAATCTTCAACACCTCCACCCGTTAGGTTCGAATAGATGTAACGAAAAGCAACGGCACCAGAAAATTTATCTGATAAAACCCTTGCATAGGCACCATCTAAAGCAAACTCATTGGGTTTTGCCGTAAATAAAGGTTGTCCTTGACCATCGGTAAAATTCACATCACCCATTGAGAAATACCTCAATGAGGCACTTACCGTTTGCATTTTATCCAATCGATAGTAAAAAGCTGCAGTAGACATATTAATGTCGTTTACCAACTTACGCAGCCATGGAGTAAATGAAATTGAAACCCCCATGTCGCCATCGATAAAGGCGTATTTCGCCGGATTAAGAAACTGTGAATTCATATCCGGAGCAGTTGCTACCCCAGCATCTCCCATACCTGCTGCTCTTGAATCCGGATTAATATTCAAAAAAGGAGCAGCCGTAGTTATCGCATTGTTATCACTATCCTGCGCATACAGGCCATTCCAACCAATAACAAAAGCCAATGCAATAAGGCTTATTTTAATTTTTATTTGTTTCATATTTTGATTCATATACTTTTCCCTCTTCAATCATTAGTGTAATTGGACAAGTTGAGTTATTACAAACTGCAAATTTCAGTTTTTATTATCTAACAATTAGTATTTTTTCAGAGAAAGTTCCAAACTGTTTCTCTTCTGAACGAATCTCAAAACGCACAATATAAATCCCCTTTGACAATGCGGATGAAGGCATCCATTCGATATCTTCGATCCTATTTCCCTTTGAAGCTTGTGTTAATTGATGCTTTTCGATTAATCGACCAGCGGTATTATAAATTGTGTAACTAATGTCCAATACCTGATTTGGCGCATCATGTGAAAATCCGAATGTTATGGTTTCACCTTGAGTAGCCGGATTAGGACCTACTGT
This sequence comes from Carboxylicivirga sp., assembly GCA_025210475.1. Classification (GTDB taxonomy): domain Bacteria; phylum Bacteroidota; class Bacteroidia; order Bacteroidales; family Marinilabiliaceae; genus Carboxylicivirga. The sequence goes on from JAOARW010000010.1 coordinate 2,595, forward strand.
GCTATTGGATATCTTTAATGAACCATCAAGTTTAACTTCAAATTCAATGGTTTTAACAGATGAATTGTTCATATTATCCCATACCTTCAACTCCAGGGTATGCTTGCCTTCTGCAAGTTTAGGCAACTGATAGTTTATCTTTCCTTTGGTATAACTATTGTTTTCGGCCTGGTAAAAAGAATTTAAATTGATTGGTAACGATCGATTATTATCAATTACCAAGGTCATATCATGTCCAATGCCCACACCACTTATATTGATGCCACTCTCATCTTCCAAATCGGCTAAAAGTATCGGCTGCATCCCCGTAACACTGCCACTGACAAAACTATCATCATTCAACATTAAATCGATTTGAGGACCTGTATTATCTGAAGGAGGATTGTCTGCCACGCCCCCAACCAAAACAGTATTGTCTGCACCAAAGGACTCCACACCATTCTCATCGTATGAGTAGTAACTAATTCGTCCTTCTCCAACATTGTAGCGGATATCTTTAGGAACCAAAAAAGAAGTTAGAAAATGATCGTCATTGGCATCCAATACACCTTTGTATATACGATTTTGATAGACTTCATATTCGAACGGTGTAGCACCTTTATTTCCCAAGGTTTTAGCCTTAACTGGTTTGTCATAAACCTGGATTGTGACAGTTGATCGGCCAGTTGATTCTGACTCTATCTGCCCTTCAATTTCAGCTAGAGATATGGCTTTAATCGTATCTTGCTTACTTTCATCGTCATTGCCATTAATGCTTTTGGTTTTGATATTCCCTGTAGGATAAGCCAATCGCAGAGCCGGATCTCCCAGAAGGGTAAAATTCAATTTATTAGCACTACTTGAGATTTCATTCTTAGAATTACGAATTACTTCTCCTAATCGTACTTTATCTCCATTTTCATCTTCCTCAAAAATATTTCGATAGAAACTTTTATTAATTTGAAGATTCTCATTGGACCAGGCTATGCGTGTTGTTGTAAACATTGAAATACCTCCTCCCAATGGCGAAAGCACCACCCACTCCCCGGCTGATGTATGATGGTAATCATCGTATCGGCTAAATTCACAGGTAGCGGTAACAAATACCGGTAATCGATCTAAGTTAGTAAATCGCTTAATAGCATCTATATCCAAAACCCTCTCATGACCAAGATAGTGCTCACCACCATGGCCGGTGTAGTTAAAAATGAGGGTACCTTCTTCAATTGTTTGCTCAATCGCTAAATTAACCTCAGGATAGCGATCTCCTGAAGAAGCTGTCACTTTTGGATAGGCATCAAAATATATTTTGTTGTGATTAAAGGCTGGATAGCTCGTGTATACCTGACCGGATAATTCGTCAGCTTGCCTCATATGCAAATTACCATCGCCATCATCCGCTAAAAAGGTGATTTCTGTCTTCCATGGCCCTACTGAACTTTCATTAATGTATTTGTCAATTTTATCAACCATAGCCTTGGCCTCACTTGCCGTACTGACAGGAAAACGACCAATTCCAATATCTAATTTGTCGTACATTATATTCACCCCTTCATTATCATCCAAAAAACCATAAAAATCATCAGACACAAATGAGCTGGCATAATTAATTGAATTATCTGATTGGTAAGTCAATATAAAATTAGTGTTGTCTTCACTATAAGTGCGATTATCAAACGAGCCATCACCAAATAACAAAAGATACTTAAAACGTTCATCTCTTTTATAAAGATATCTGGCAAAATCACGAATGGCTGATATATCAGGTGATCCGGATGAAAACTCATTAAAAATTTGATACGGATAAACAATTTCGCATTGCAAGCCCGAATGCTCTAAATGAATCGCTGCCAATCGCTTGGCCTCTTCGTCAAATAAAGGATGTGCAATTATTAACATTTCAGGAACACCAATTGCACGAATGTTTTGATTATCAATACCACCGTCGTATTCGGGCTCTGGCAACTTGCCTTGGGCATCAAATACGACAAATTCTTTCAACTCGTCTGTTTTATATGTAAAACCATTGGATTCTATGCTTATATTCTTTGGTTGTGTATGTTCTGTCACATCCCAAAGAATACTCGTGTTTGTTACGCCATCAATATTGAAACGTGTAGATTGCCCTGAACCTGTCACATCCATATTTCGAAACATCAACTGATCTTCAAAATCAATTGACTCCTTACTATTGATACAGATAAAATTTAACCAACCGGTTGCCCCACTTGAAGTTGAGTTGTATGTTAAATCCAAACTCAACTGATCACCACCATTGTTTAAGGAAGTAAACATCTTCCCTTCATTAGCAAAAGCTCCTTCTTGCTTGTTATATTCAACCCGGTAAATACTGGTCTTTTTCAGAACACTTCCGTTATTACTTAATGTAAAGGATGATGAAGGATCTGATCTGGCAATGACATTTGCATACACCATTATTTCTGATCCCGGCACCCTGTTATCAAAATCAAATGAAAATGATTGGGTTTGTCCCGGATCAAAGCTTTCACCATACCATTCAATCCCCGACTTTAAGATATTCTGCTTATCAATTTCGTGAAACTTATAACTGTCGTACTCACTTGTTTCATTGGTATACGTTTCACTTGTTTGATCACTGTCCTGAACTCTTAATCCTACGCCATGTTCTTCTGACAGGAAGTAGTATGCCTCATTCGTGTAATCATGCAGTTGATGCAGGAACATTTTACGATAACTATCATAATTCCATTCCGTTGGCCCCTGAGCATAAAAATAAATCGTATTATCATCATGAATAACTGCATTTTCAGTTAGATCCTGATGCCGGAATTCAGCATTGGCACGTGGAAGCATATTACCACCATTACCAAAAACATTAACATTTGAAGGATTACTAAACCCCCAGGATGTAAGTTTTGAATAGGGAATTTTATGAACTCCACTTTCTGTAACTTTTATTTTCACCCATTTACCTGTGGCTAAAATGGAATTCGAAACTGTAACTTTTTGACTCTTTAATACTGTTTTGGGTGTAATCTCAGGCAAAGCAATAGTAAATTCAATTTCATTGGCTTTAACAATCTGCTTTTTTTCTTCATTAAAGAAAATTGGAATAATTTCCATCTCCAAGAAATACTTCCTTCGAACACAAACCACATGTTTTCTGAATAATTTTAAGCTAGATACATCTTCTGTCAGACCACTCAAATCATCGGAAGCAACTATTGTATAGTCGTTTAAACCATAGTTTATCTGTACATCATCCACATCAAAATATGATACTAATGGTATTTTAACAACTTTGAGGGGCAAGCCTGTTTGTTCATCTACATCAATCGATTCAGCAATTCGAAAACCTTCCTGGCTATCATTATCTAACCAGGTAAACGATTCTGTAAACTTAATTTCTTGAGCATTACTCTTGAAAATCAGGCAAAACAAAACAATCGTGTATATAAAATATCTGTTCATCATTCTTCCCTTAAATCCATTTAAATACCACTTATTTATTGCTTTAGCTTTTCAGTTATACTTCTTAAAATGGTATTTGTTCATCAAAAAACACAAAAATAGCTTTATCTGTGCAAGAAATTTTTAATTTTAACGTTTTGAATGATGAAAAATTGTATTGCTGCTGATTATAAAAAAACGGATGAAAACGAAGCTTAGCTATAACCTTTTTTTATTTTTGCAGTATAAAGTAGTCAGTTACACGAAAAGCGTGAATCTGAATTAAGTTCGTAAATAATTGAATATTAGAACACAATATCAAAGTGCTATGAGATTAAATACCGCAGTTATATTGGCTGTTTTGGCTTTTAGCTTAGTAGGCTTATCGTCATGTAGTAAAAGCGGTGGAAGCAAAACTGTTTCTTCTGCAACAGGTTGGGAGTATAACAATCCTGACAATGGTGGTTTTGAGTATAAGTCGGGCTACGAGCAAGAAACCGGACCCGGATTAGTTTTTATCGAAGGTGGTACCTTTATTATGGGCCGCGTAGAGCAGGATGTTCTTTATGAATGGAACAATTCTCCAAGACGCGTTACCGTTCCTTCTTTTTACATGGATCAAACAGAGGTAAGAAACATTGATTACCTGGAATACCTATTCTGGATTCAGCGTGTATATGTTGATTACCCGGAAGTTTATAGAAAAGCTTTACCCGACACATTAGTTTGGCGTCGTCCGATGGCTTATAATGAGCCAATGGTGGAAAACTATCTTCGTCACCCTGCTTATGCTGAGTACCCGGTAGTGGGTGTTAGTCATATCCAGGCGCAAGATTATTGTAAATGGCGTACAGACCGTGTTAACGAGATGATTCTTGTTGATGAAGGCATCCTTGAGTTCGATGTGAACCAGATTGGAGAAAATAACTTCAACACAGAAGCCTATCTATACGGTCAATACGAGGGTATCCAAGGTAAGAATCCAATGGAAGATTTAAACCCTAACAACGATACTCGTCGCGTTCGATCAGATGACGGAATATTATTACCTCGCTATCGACTCCCAACTGAAGCTGAATGGGAATATGCAGCCCTTGGTTTAGTAGGTAACTCATATGATGAGCGCATGACTAACCGTCGAATCTATCCTTGGGATGGCCACATTACCCGTAATGCCGATAAGAAAGAACGTGGTAGAATGATGGCTAACTTCGTTAGAGGTAATGGTGATATGATGGGTATGGCAGGTAACCTTAATGATGGTGGTGACATCACAGTTGACGTTAAATCATACTATCCAAACGATTACAATCTGTATTGTATGGCAGGTAATGTTAACGAATGGGTAGCCGACGTATATCGTCCACTTTCATTCGAAGATATGGATGAATTCAGCCCTTATCGTGGTAACGTATTTAAACAAAAAGTTCTTGATGAAGAAGGTTACATTGTTGAGAAAGATAGTTTAGGTCGTATTCGCTACCGCACAGAAGAGGACAAAGACATCTTAAACCGTAAGAATTATCGTACGGCTGACAACAGAAACTTCTCCGATGGTGATGCTACATCAAATGCCATTACCGGAGACAGCTGGAATGACGTTGACAATAACACAAGCTCAATGTACTCAGGCGCTGCAAACAGTAGTTTAGGTAGTTTGGTTTCAGACCGCTCTAGAGTATATAAAGGTGGTGGTTGGAGAGATCGTGCATATTGGTTAGCACCAGGTGCCCGACGCTATCTTGACGAAAGAGAAAGTCGTGATGACTTAGGTTTCCGTTGTGCCATGACACGAGTTGGAAGTCCTATTCAAGGTAAAAAGAAATAATTCCATAGCAGAATATTCTCAAGAGGCTAGCTTTAAAGTTAGCCTCTTTTTTTATTTTTGTTTTCGAAGCAATTATCAAATAAGCATGATCCTATGAGTCAGATAGCAACTATACACCAGGCCTATTTATCATCGAATGGTATTTCAACCGATAGTAGAAAGGACAATACTAATTACGTATTTTTTGCCCTAAAAGGCGAATCTTTTGATGGTAATAAATATGTGAACGAAGTACTTCAAAAAGGAGCAAGTTACGCGGTTGCTGATGACCAAAATCTCAAAGGAACAGAAAATGTCTTTATTGTTGATAATGTTCTTGAAACACTGCAGGAGTTGGCCCGATACCATCGTCGTTATTTAAATATACCTATTATTGGCATAACCGGCACCAATGGCAAAACAACAACCAAAGAGTTGGTTGCTGCCGTCTTATCCAGAAAATTTAAAATAAGTGCCACAAAGGGAAATTTCAATAACCACATCGGTGTGCCACTTACCATCCTTCAAATGGATCAATCAATTGAATTGGGCATTGTCGAGATGGGTGCCAACCACGTTGGAGAAATAAAAGATCTTTGTAAAATTGCCGAACCAAACTATGGTTTAATAACCAATGTTGGCAAGGCCCATCTGGAAGGTTTTGGTTCATTTGAAGGTGTTAAAACCGCCAAAGGTGAACTATATCAATATTTAAACAAAAACAATGGTCTTATATTCATCAATGCTGATAATTCGCACCTGAACTTGATGGCAAATGGTATTTCAAAACGCATTGAATACGGTATTTCCTCTGGTGAAATAACAGGCGATATAAATATTAAATCACCTTTTATTAGCATTAACTGGCAACTAAAAACTGGTGAAACACATCGCTCTCAAACGAAACTAATTGGAGCTTATAATCTTGAAAATGTATTATCAGCCATTTGTATTGGCAATTTCTTAGGCGTTTCGGAAGAAGATATAAACCATGCGATCGAAGGTTATGCACCAACAAACAATCGCTCTCAGTTTATTCAAAGCAAAACAAACCAAATAATAATGGATGCCTACAATGCCAACCCTTCGAGCATGCAAGTTGCATTGCAAAACTTTGCCGAAGTAAGCGCCCAAAACAAAACACTAATATTGGGCGGAATGAAAGAGTTGGGAGGTGATAGTTTTGAAGAACACAAAAAATTGGTTGAACTCATAATTACCACCAATTCATCTCGGACTTTACTTGTAGGCGATGAGTTTAAAGATTTTGAATCAGTATCTAACAACATTGAATTTTACCCCGATACAGATGCGCTCATTCAAGGCATAAAAAGACAAGCAATAAATAATGCTTATGTATTGATTAAGGGTTCAAGAAGTAATAAACTTGAGGATGTTCTACCCCATCTCTAATCCAAATGAAAGTGCTTTAACTGACTAAATTTTCGAAGGCCTTTAAAATAATAGGCCCAAATTATGCTTTGGGGATATATTTCGTCATGCCCGGTTTTAATGGCTTTATGAGTAATCTTTTTCCGTTTTGCCCATACTCCTTTCAGTCGGCCATAAAAGCTAAAATGTGCCTTTAAAACGGCCATAAAAAACTTCAATTCACCTTTCAAAACAAAATGTAATCCCGCAACACCATCCAAAATCATTCGCAAGAATAAAACCGGAATTAATTTTTCCCCGGGTAGATTCTTAACCATCATCAACAAATTATTTCTGAAGTTGAGATAGGTTTTATGCGCATTCTGCTGACTTAAAGTTGCACCGCCAACATGCAATACTTCTGATTGAGGAATGGCCAGAATTTTATATCCTAAGTTTTTAATACGCCAACACAAATCAATTTCTTCCATATGGGCAAAGAATGATTCATCCACCCCCCCTGAGGAATGATACAGTTCGGAACGAATCAGTATAGCGGCACCTGTTGCCCAGAAAACAGAAATGGGTTCATTATACTGACCTTTGTCTTTTTCGATTTTATTCAATATCCTTCCGCGACAAAACGGATATCCCAGAAAATCAATATACCCACCAGATGCTCCGGCATACTCAAACATTTCCGGTTCATTATAGGCCCGTACCTTTGGCATACATGCCCCTATGCTTGAATCCTGCTCCATTTGCTCCATCAGAGGTTTTAACCAATTAGCTTCAGGAGCTACGTCGCTGTTTAACAGCAGAAAATATTCAGCATCAATTTGACTTAGTCCTTTATTATAGCCGCCTGCAAAACCATAATTATGATCGAGTTGAATCAAGCTTACAGATGGATATTCTTTTGTAAGGAACTCTACACTATCATCACTTGAATCATTATCAATAACGATAACTTCTGCACCGGGATAGTTTGAATGTTCGATAACAACAGGAAGGAACTTTTGAAGTAAGGCCTTTCCATTCCAGTTTAAAATGGCAATTGCAAGCTTAATCATGCATCAATTATTTTTCATTATTTAGTGTACGCACCTCCGAATATTTCCATCTTTTATGCGACCAAAGCCAATCCTCTGGATGTTCTGTTATCAGATCCTCAAGGTATTTTAAATGCTTTTCGGTAATTTCAAATTCCTTGCATTTTTCAGGATTTTCAACCAATGGCACAACTTCCAATTCGTAATATCCGCGTTTGGTTCGCATCATTTTTAGAAAAACAACTGGCGCTTTTAAAGCTTTGGCCATCTTTTCCGGACCTAACAATACGGCAGTATTCTGATTTAAGAATTTTGTCCAGTATTGTATTTTCTTTTTATCAGGAGATTGGTCGGCTATTAATCCAATTAAAAATCGCTGATTTTGTCGTCTTAATTTAACAATTTCGCGCATGGTATCACGCATGGTAAAGTTTAGACTTCCCCATTTGGCCCTTAACTTTAGCATGTACTTGTCAAACTCTTGATTAACTAAAGGTCGATAGGTAGCGCACGACAAATGCTTCGTATGTAAATTTATAGATGGCACCCACTCCCAACAGGCATAATGCCCCATTACAGCAACAACATCTTTACCTTCATCGGCCAGCTGATTGAGGTATTCAATATTTTTAACGCTCACCCTCTTTCGCATTTGTGTTTCGCTGATTGATTGAATCTTTACTGTCTCAATCAGGGAATCACAAAATCCTTTATAAAATTTCAACCGAATTGTTCTTAACTCCTCCTTCGATTTTTCAGGAAAGGCATACCTGAGGTTTTCATTAATAACACTGCGCCTGTACCCTATTAATCGTATAACATGATACAATATATCCGAGAAAAGATACAAAACAAAAAAAGGCTGTTGACTGAATAGCCACAATAAACCAATTGCGATATAATTGCCTATCTTTTTCATGATTAAGCCATTATTTTAGATATGACTTCTTTAAACTCGTTATGCATGGCTCTGTTTGAAGCAATTATCTCCTGTCCAAACAAATAATTATTTCCTCCATCGAAATCACAAACCTCACCACCGGCTTGCTTCACTAAAAAAGCACCTGCTGCAACATCCCATGGCTTAAGATTATACTCGTAAAAAGAATCGAATCGACCACAGGCTACATATGCTAAATCAGTAGCTGCCGAACCTAACCTTCGTAATCCCCTTGAATTTTCCATGAAATATCGAACTGAATCCATAAAGCCATCCAGACGAGCATAATTTGAGTAAGGAAAGCCTGTTGCAATCAAACTGTCTTTGACTTGTGTAGTTTTAGAAACTGAAATCTCCGCTTCATTTAAATAAGCCGAACCTCCTTTGAATGAATAAAAACACTCGTCCAAACCCATTTCATAGATTACCCCTATGACCAATTCCTCATTTTCCTGCAATGCAATACTGATGGCAAACGGCGCGAGGCCATGTATAAAATTTGTAGTTCCATCAATCGGATCAATTATCCAGTTGTAAACTATTCCTTTCGAATCATCGGTACCTTCTTCTGCAATAAAACCCGCATCAGGAATTAGTTTTTTCAATTCTGTTACAATCTTTTGTTCCGCTGCCTTATCTACCTGCGTTACAAAATCATTGCTACCTTTAATTTCTATATTCACATGGTTTTTATCACGTTCGGTTTTAACGTAATTACCTACCTGCTTTGCTATATCACAAACCTGGTTACAGATTGCTTCGTAATTCATATCCTAAAATTACATAATTAGATAAGTTCGCCCACCATATTAGTTGTACCAAGTGACAAATGTTTCAGTTTAACCTTGCGTATTGTGTTACCAAGTTGTTTTTGACATGGCACCTCAAGTTTAATATAGTTATCCGTAAAACCATAAATCAAGCCGTCGTGCTCCGTTCCTTCAAACAACACATCTCTTTCTTGTCCGATATAGGCCTTGTAGAATTCTCGCGTTTTTTTATCCGATAACTGATGAAGAATCTTGCTTCGTTCCTTACGTATTGGTATAGGAACCACATCATCAATCGTTAGTGCCTTTGTATTGGGGCGCTCTGAATAAGTAAAAACATGCAACTGCGAAACCGGCAAATCAGCTAAAAAATTATGAGTTGTCAGAAAATCTTCTTCCGCTTCTCCCCTAACACCAACAATTACATCCACACCAATAAAAGCATCTGGAATACATTCTTTTATGCGCTCAACTTTTGACTTAAACAAGGCTGTATCATACTTTCGCTTCATCAGCTTGAGTACCTTATCCGATCCTGATTGCAAGGGAATATGAAAATGTGGCATAAACTTTTTCGATGCAGCAACAAATTCAATTATTTCATCCGTTAACAAATTTGGCTCAATAGATGAAATACGAAAACGTTCAATTGAATCAATTTTTTCCAACTCTTTTATTAAATCGAAAAATGATTCTCCTTTACCTTGTCCGAAATCACCAATATTAACTCCTGTCAATATTATTTCTTTAGCTCCATTGGCAGCGGCTTTATGCGCTTGCTCAACAGTATTGGAAACACTGTCATTACGACTGCGACCTCTGGCAAACGGAATGGTACAATAACTGCAGAAATAATCACAACCATCCTGAACTTTTAAGAAACAACGCGTTCGATCTCCGAAAGAGTAAGAAGGCTTAAACTCTTTATTACTGCCAATTTTACCGGCATGTATTTCTGCTTCTTCTCCCTTTTTAAAATCGCTGATGTATTTCAAAATATCGAATTTCTCATTGGAACCCAATACCAAATCAACACCTTCAATTTTTGAGACATCTTCTGGCTTTAGTTGCGCAAAACAACCTGTTACCACAATAAAGGCATTTGGATTTTTTTTAATGGCCTTTCGAATAACCTGTTTGCATTTCTTATCTGCCAGTTCGGTAACCGAACAGGTGTTGAATAAATAAACATCGGCCGATTCCGAAATATCAACTTTTGCAAATCCCGCCTCAACCATTGTGCGCGCCACCGTAGATGTTTCACTAAAATTTAGCTTACAACCGAAGGTATGGAACGCAACCTTCTTATTTTCAAAAACCGAATTATCTATCATTGCAATTTATAAATAAAGTGCAAAGGTAGAAAAAAGCGATAAAGGAAGAACCAATACAAGATGTCCATTAACCATCAGCCTCTTCAGTCACCAATCCGTAAACTCAAATTGAACCAACGACAAGCATCCTTTATGCTAATGAACACCTTGTGTTGATTATAATAAATCGGAAGCTAATTCGGCCAGATAGCTGCGCTCACCTTTCACCAAATTAACGTGTGCAAAAATTTCCTGCCCCTTCATCTTGTCTGTCAGGTAAGCCAATCCATTGGATTGCATGTCCAGATAAGGCGAATCAATTTGTTGAACATCTCCCGTAAATACCATCTTAGTGCCCTCGCCCGCTCTGGTAATAATCGTCTTTACCTCGTGCGGCGTCAGGTTCTGGGCTTCATCAATAATAAAGAATGCATCCGACAAACTTCGCCCGCGAATATAAGCGAGAGGAGTGATTATCAGTTGTTCATTTTTCAACATCTCATCAAGGTTATTCACTTCTTTGCTGGTTGACTTAAATCGACTCTTTATAACTCCAAGATTATCAAATAAAGGCTGCATATAAGGACCAATTTTCTCATTTATATCTCCAGGCAGAAAACCAAGATCGCGGTTTGCCAAAGGCACAATCGGACGAGCCAACAAGATCTGATGATATTGCTTGTGCTGTTGCAAGGCAGCTGCCAAAGCAAGCAAGGTCTTACCCGTCCCCGCCTTTCCGGTTAACGAAACCAGTTTAATATCTGGGTTCAACAAGGCGTTCAGCGAAAAAGTTTGTTCTGCATTTCGAGGTTCGATACCATATGCACCATGCTTTTCAACCCTTCGAATCAGATTAGAGAAGGCATCATTATGAGCTAAAACCGACTGATTGCCATTGCGTAATACAAAATACTGATTGGCAGGCAAATTATCTTTTAATGGAAACTCATCTACCGGTATACCCTGGTGTTGATATAAAGCTTCGATCAATCCTCTCTCAAAATCCTCGTGTATCTCAACTCCTTTATCCAGAATATCAATATTCTTAACTTTATCATTCTCATAATCTTCCGCCAACAAACCTAAGGATTTAGCTTTTAACCTCAGATTGATATCTTTTGTGATTAAAACGGTGTTACGTTGTGCAAATTCTCCCTTGACATAAAGTGATATTGCCAATATGCGATGATCAGAAGTATTCTCGTTAAACGATTCTTTCATGACCTCCGGAGTTGGCTTTCCCGTAGCTACAAACAATCGGCCTTTACCCGCTCCTAGTGGTATACCTTCTTTAAAGGCTTGTTCACCGGCCATTTTATCCATCTCACGAGCAAACTCACGTGCCTGAAAATTAATTAAGTCGTTTCCTTTTTTAAATTTATCAAGTTCTTCGAGAACCACAATCGGAATGATCACATCATTTTCTTCAAAATTGTAAATACATTTGTGATCGTGCAGAAGAACATTTGTGTCTAAAACAAATAGTTTTTTAGCCATAAGTTACGGTTTTGTTTCTCTTAAAGATAGAGAAAAAAACACCTTCTGCTTCGGAATAAGCCATAAATTTGCACCATGAATTATAAAGAAACATTAGATTTTTTATTCAGTCAACTCCCCATGTACCAACGTGTGGGGAAAGCTGCCTACAAAGCAGATTTGGAAACTACGCTTAAGCTTGATAAATACTTTAATCATCCACATACCTCATACAAAACCATTCATGTTGCAGGAACTAACGGCAAAGGTTCTGTTTCTCACTGCATTGCTTCGATTCTTCAAGATGCCGGCTATAAAGTTGGTCTTTATACTTCTCCCCACTTAAAAGATTTTAGGGAGCGAATAAAAGTTAACGGAACGATGATTGGAGAGAACGATGTATGCGATTTTGTTATGAATCATCGAGCCATCTTAAGCGAACTACAGCCTTCTTTTTTTGAGATGACTGTGGCAATGGCTTTTGACCATTTTAGAAAAGAACAGATTGATATTGCTGTTGTAGAAGTTGGAATGGGTGGTCGACTTGACTCCACAAACATTATTGATCCTGAAATCTCTGTGATAACCAATATTGGTTTGGATCACACAGCTTTTCTTGGAAACACGCTTTCGGCTGTTGCCAATGAAAAGGCTGGCATAATCAAAAAAGAAGTTCCTGTGATCATTGGCCAGACTCACGCAGATACGGAGGAAGTTTTCGTTTCGAAAGCAAAAGAATGTGCTGCACCTGTCCAATTTGCCGATCAATTGTTTTCTGTTTCCACAGCAACCTTGTCAATTAAGGAAAAACAAATACTTCAAATTTACAGAAATGAAGATTTGGCCTATCCCGATCTTGAACTTGACCTATTAGGTAGCTATCAGCATAAAAATGTGCTCACTGTTTTGGCGGCTATCGAACCCCTTCAAAAAGGCGATCTAAACATTTCAAAACGCAATATATATAATGGATTAGCGAAGGTAACTCAGAAAACCGGATTACTGGGAAGGTGGCAATACCTTGGCTACAACCCAAGAATAATTTGCGATACCGGGCACAACCTGGACGGGATGACCATGCTGGTTGAACAAATAAATAATACGCCGCATGAAAATTTACATTTTGTGTTAGGAATGGTCAACGACAAAGATCATGCAGCTGTTTTAAATATTCTGCCCAAACACGCCAGATATTATTTCACCAAAGCATCTATTCCGCGAAGTTTGGATGAAAATAAGCTTAAAGAAATGGCTCATGAAGTCGGTTTGCATGGAGATGCATACGAAAATGTTGAGTTGGCAATAAAAAACGCAAAAAAAAATGCCGGAGTCAATGACCTGATATTCATTGGAGGAAGCACTTTTATTGTTGCGGATATTTTAGAAAAGTGTTAATTAAATTTGGAGGAGAAGAAAAAGTGCTATACATTTGCATCGCTTTTCGAAAGAGATGAGCACTTAAAGGGCGATTAGCTCAGTTGGTTTAGAGCACTTGGTTTACACCCAAGGGGTCGGGGGTTCGACTCCCTCATCGCCCACCACTGATGATTAAACGAAATCATTGAAAGTAGTTTATTGAAATTACCTGAAAATATTCAGGGCGATTAGCTCAGTTGGTTTAGAGCACTTGGTTTACACCCAAGGGGTCGGGGGTTCGACTCCCTCATCGCCCACTATAATTAACACTACATATATTTCAGGGCGATTAGCTCAGTTGGTTTAGAGCACTTGGTTTACACCCAAGGGGTCGGGGGTTCGACTCCCTCATCGCCCACAGAAAAGGAGAAGCAGTTTTTGTTTCTCCTTTTTTTGTACATTCTTATTTGTAATCTTTTATAATCAACTACCATCCTTTTATTCTTATCACTATTTTTGCATCAAAATTAAAACGATAAGAAAATGTCTGACGATAAGAAAATCATATTTAGCATGGTTGGGGTAAGCAAAACTTTTCCCCCACAAAAAAAAGTGCTGAATAATATTTACCTGTCGTTCTTCTATGGTGCTAAAATTGGTATCATTGGTTTGAACGGCTCCGGTAAATCTACCTTATTAAAAATCATTGCTGGCGTAGAAAAAAATTACCAGGGCGATGTTGTCTTCTCACCAGGATACTCTGTGGGCTACCTGGAACAGGAACCTAAACTGGATGAGAATAAAACAGTGCGCGAAGTGGTTGAAGAAGGCGTACAGGAAGTGGTTGATACTTTAAAAGCCTATGAAGCGTGCAATGAAAAATTTGCCGATCCTGAAGTTTTGGAAGATCCGGATAAAATGCAAGCCGTAATGGACGAGCAAGCTAAACTACAGGAGTTAATTGATCAACACGATGCCTGGAATCTTGACACAAAACTGAATCGTGCCATGGATGCCTTGCGTTGCCCACCGGAAGATCAGCCAATAAAAGTACTTTCAGGAGGTGAACGTCGCCGTGTAGCTTTGTGTCGTCTCTTACTTCAAGAGCCTGATATTCTATTACTGGATGAGCCAACCAACCACCTGGATGCTGAATCGGTACAATGGCTGGAGCAGCACTTGCAACAATATAAGGGTACCGTTATTGGTATTACGCACGACCGCTACTTCCTTGACAATGTAGCAGGCTGGATTCTTGAGCTGGATCGTGGTGAAGGTATTCCATGGGAAGGTAACTACTCATCGTGGCTTGATCAGAAGACCAAACGCATGGCCAACGAAGAGAAACAAGCTTCAAAGCGTCGTAAAACATTGGAACGTGAGTTGGAATGGGTGCGCATGGCCCCTAAAGCACGCCATGCCAAAAACAAAGCTCGTTTGAATGCCTACGACAGCTTGATGAAAGAGGACGTGAAGGAGAAAGAGGAGAAACTGGAAATCTTCATTCCAAACGGACCTCGACTGGGAGACAAAGTAATCGAAGCACATGGTGTATCCAAAGCTTTTGACGAGAAACTCCTATTCGAAGACCTTGAATTTACCTTGCCTAAGAATGGTATTGTTGGGGTTATCGGTCCTAATGGAGCCGGTAAAACAACACTTTTCAGGTTAATTATGGGGCTTGAACAAGCCAATGCCGGAACTTTTGAAGTGGGTGAAACCGTTAAAGTATCCTACGTTGATCAATCACACGATGATATTATCCCCGGTAAAACAGTTTATGAAGTTATTTCACAAGGCGATGAATTAATTCGCTTAGGAAATAAAGAAGTTAACGCACGTGCCTACTTATCGCGCTTTAACTTTGCCGGAAACGACCAACAGAAGAAATGTGAAATACTTTCAGGTGGTGAGCGCAACCGATTACACCTGGCAATGGCTTTAAAAGAAGAAGGTAACGTGTTGCTGCTTGATGAGCCAACCAACGACATTGATGTAAATACTCTGCGTGCTTTGGAAGAAGGACTGGATGATTTTGCAGGATGCGCCGTGGTTATTTCTCACGACCGTTGGTTCCTTGATCGCGTCGCTACTCATATCCTTGCATTTGAAGGCGAGTCGAAAGTATACTTTTTCGAAGGTTCGTATACCGAATATGAAGAAAACAAAAAACGACGACTGGGTGATAAAACCCCGGAACGCATTCGTTATAAAAAGCTTATCAAATAATTACTGTAACGAAGGAGCCGGAAACATTTCTGGCTCCTCTTTTTTATCTTTTAATGGCCGATGAATATAATACATTGGCATCACACCTTTACCCTTCACCTTACGGGGTACTCGGGTAATTAGCTTGTACGATTCGGATAAGGACTTACACAAGCCTTCAGAAACATTTATTTGCATGGGCTCACACATATTCTGAAAGCGCGATGCCATATTTACTGTTTCACCGAAAATATCAAAATTAAGATTACTCTGGCTAACCGAACTACCGATAATATCGCCGTTGTATAAACCAATTTTTATTTCCCATTGCACTTCACTGGTTTTATTTCGATCAATCACATAATCCCGGATTTTTACCGCTGCCGAAGCAGCTTCAAGGCCAATGTTTTTGGGCGTATAAAACATGCCACAAACGGCAATATAGGCATCGCCTACAGTCTTGATGCGAGTGCAATAATGCTGATCAATTACATGGTCGAAACCATTAAATAACTCATGTAATTCACGCAATAAAACTGCGGGCGACATTTTTCCTGTTTTGGTTGTAAAATCAACCATATCAACAAATATGGCTACACAATCTTTATACCTTTTGGGCGGTATCGAACCATATTCTTTAATGCGGGTAAGTATTGGCCATGGCAATATTGATTTTAAAATCCTTTCATTTTTAAGATTGGCCAAGGTTAACTGGTTGGTTTGATCTTTTAAAGATTTAAAATTGGCATAATTATCTAATACCGCATTTGCTCGCGCCGCTAATTCATCCGAATTAACAGGTTTAATAATAAAGTCTGCTACGCCCTCGGCGAAAGCTTTTTCTATTTTCCTTGAATAATCCACACCTGAAAGCAAAATCACAGGCAAGTCTTTTGTCAGGTCATTTTTCTTAAGCACTTTAAGTACTTCCAGTCCATTTATTTTCGACATTTCCCAACTCATAATTATTAAATCGGGTTGATGCCTGACCGCTTGCCTGCAAGCCTCCTCACCATCGTAAGCAGCAACAATGGTTCGAAACGGCTCGTCTTTTGTAACAATAGCAGAAATCAATTCTACTTCCAACGGTGAATTATCAACAATTAATATTGTGTTGCCCATTTCTTTCACTATCTACAGGCAATTGTACGAACATACAGAATAAAGTTATTGCATGGATGACAAATGATCTAAATTAGTTGATAAACGTTTGTATTTTTACAGGCAATGAACACAAAATGCATTTCCTATGATTATAGATGATAAACTTCTTGAGATTTTAAATGATCAATCCTTAAAATCGCCACGTAATAGAATCAACTTTAATTTTCACCCTTCGGATGATGATTTGATGCATCGAATGATTAATGTGATTCAACCAGGCAGCTATGTTCAGCCGCACAAACATGAAAAGCCGGATAAACACGAAGCATTCATCATATTAAAAGGTCGTTTGTTGGTAGTTTTATTTGATGACATGGGCAACATAAGCCAATACCATATCCTCGATCGAAAAACCAATACTTTTGGCATTGAGATAAAACCAGGTACTTTTCATACCATCATCGCTCTTGAGCCTAACACAAGTGTGTACGAGGTAAAGCATGGTCCTTATGATGTAAGGAATGATAAAGTGTTTGCATTATGGGCACCTTCGGAAGACCAAGTGGAAAAGGCAATCGCCTATCAGAAAAAACTCTTGAAGAAAGCTCTATAAAGGAATTTGCCCCCGCGGAGAACTCCGTCGAGGGCAAATATTAGGTATAAATCGGGAAACTTGTAGTCGTTTTGACAATTCAAAAGTACGGCACTTTCCCATAGTAAAAAAAAAATGCATAGGTAGTATTGTGGTACAAATTTCAAATTGATGTATTTTTGACGAATTAAATAGGCTGTAAATGGAATACCGCAACATCAAAATCGAATATGTTAAAGAAGATGAGGCTATTATAATAACCCAGCTCAATGGGCAAATTGTTACATGTAATGCACAAGCCTTAGAACTTTTTGGCTATAATTCGATACAGGATATTAATAAGCATAATATGAGAGATCTAATGCCCGATGATTTTTCATTGCTTTTTCCTGAGATATTAAATCCCGAGCACCTTAATGATACAAGGTATGAGCTGCACGTTGTAAAACATAAAAATGGCGAGCTTTTCCCATGTTTAATTCGCACCTTATACCAAACAATTGAAGGTGAAAAACTTGTTGTTGGGCATTTACAGAAAGTAAAAGAAAAGGTAGATATTGAGAAATTATGCCTGGAGCAAAACATTTTGGTTCTCAAAAGAGAATTAATGGTGCAATGCCGTAAAAACAGGGAAAAATCCTACAAAGAAACTTATCAACAATTATTCGAGCTTTTTCCTACATTAAATAATAATGATATTAAAGTATGTCATTATATAATGCTAAACTTTGATAGCACCAAAATTGCCGAACAACTGAACATTACTAAAGATGGCGTATTTGCAGCCCGCAAAAGAATTAGGAAGAAGCTGCAGTTAAAACCCAACGAAGATCTTTGTAAAAAACTACTGAGCAGCATTGACTGTACGCAGGAAACATATGTAAGAAAAAAGCTTTAGAATATTTCCTAAAGCTTTTGTATTCTTCTATAAGTAAAAAATTGAGTCGATTATATTCTTCCCCGAAAACAAGTAATTATTTAGCTGGCTCCCAAAAACAACGCTTGGGCGAAACGATGCGGGCCTCTACCTTAAGCTCTTTCATGGCTTTTTCCACATCTTTCTTTTCCAAACCACTGGCTTCGGCAATTTCACCTGTGCGCATCGGTTTGTTAGCTTTCTTCATGGCTTCTAATACGGTTGTTGCGTTTGACATATTACTTCAGTTTTAAAGTTTAAATTCATTGTTGCTTATAGACAAATAATATACCACGATTGTTTTAAACCAATTCGATGAATAAAAATCAAAATGATTAATTAGTTAACCCTTACGAACTAAAAACAACTGGAGTTATGCAATGAGTTTTGAAGTATATCTCCAGTAATTTTTTTAGCCAAAGAATTTCTTCTTTGATTTTACGAAGTAATCCTTTGAAATTAAACCCGGCAG
>JAOARW010000063.1 GCA_025210475.1 Carboxylicivirga sp.
GTTTTCCTTTCATTATTTCTGCAAGGTTTTACTCTAAGTTACTAAAAACCTTGCAATTAAGAATGTTAAAAAGCCATTAATTATTCAGATTAACAGCTGATAATTAATGACTTGTATTGTTGTTAAGGATTAACTAATTATAAAAGGCTCTGTATGGATTATAGTGGGTAATCACCCAAACAACTTAAGTGCACCCCTCGGCCTCTCTAAAAAAAGTGATAGATATATAAGTTGTTACTTAGAGAGACCGGGAAGCTGAGAACTTGTTCGAAGATCAGCCGGCCGAACTTAGTAACAGTAAATAGATCAATTACTTTTTATAGGCAGCCTTGACTTTCTTTGTATACTTTCTTGTGTCAAGACAAGTAAAGTATAAGCCTCGCGGCTTGAGCGACGATTGTAAACCGAAAATTAGTTACCCACTATAAATCATATAGCACCTTATAAAAATACCAAATTAGTCATCCAGTGAGTTACGTATGAGAGCCCCTCAATAGCCAAGCTCTAATATCTCAGGTAATACCATTCGTGAATTCTTGTTTAGCCAATAAACCCGGCATCTTCCACATTAGAATTAAACTTTTTTAAGCGGACTAAAAACAATCAATTCACCCCTTCTACAATTCACTACATTTTTACAACAACTCAATACTTTTCGTTTTTCTTAGGTGAAGTCATGTATTAATATTGTAGTATCAAAAAGTATATGAACAACTATAATATAAGCCTATGAAAACGATATTTACACACAGCCTAATGAATTACATGGCCCGGCTATTTGCCCTGATAATGGTCGTGTTTTTCGCACAGTTTACTTTGGCCGATGAAGTGAAGGAGAAGAGAAGCCGCAGTGAACGGGAGATAGAACGAGCAAGGGCTCAGGTTGCCAAACAGCGCGAAGAAATAAGAAAAGAATATTATAAGGTAAGGGATGCTTATCATGCCTCAGTAAAGGATTATCGAAAAGTGAAAGAGATTTCGGTTAACTCGGTTGATTTTCCTTTCGACCTAAAGTATAAAGGTTTGATCGAGTTGTCGGAAGATAATAAGATGGTTACCGGTATTTCGGCCAATGGTTTTGTGGAAATTAATAAAACCTCCTTTGGCAATAACCGCCGATTGTTTATTCATGCCGATGACAAAGGCACCATCACATACGAATATTTTGTAGGGAAAACAGAAACAGCTTTTAATCCGGAAGGAAAAAAATGGTTGAGCGAAATCTTACCGGATATAGTTAAACGCAGTGACCTGGGTGTAGAATCGCGCGTGCGTCATTTGTACGAGAATAAAGGCTTATCAGGCGTATTGGAAGCGATGGAGGATTTACCATCGGGATCGACTTATACCTATTCGAGCGACTGGAATGTTTTTACCATTAAAACAACATCATCACGATCAGGAAGATCGGCTTCGAAAAAAACTTTTCTTAAAACTTTGGTGTTTGATAATCGCCTAAAAAATAAGGATCTGATCCCTGTTCTTGAAGAAATAGGTGAGCTGTCATCCAACAGTACGAAAGGTACATTAATTCGTTTTATCCTTGAAAATTATGATCTGGATAATGCTCAACTGGCCGAAGTGCTGGATGCTACATCAACCCATAGCTATAATACCGAGAGAGGATCGACCTTGCGTATTTTTAATAAATATTATACCGACGATTTTGAGATACGAAAAGCCTACTTTGATATTATTGAAGACATGGAAATTAACTCCGAGAAAGGTAATGTGATTAAGCATCTGGTAAAAACGGCTAAGTTGTCGGAAAATAGCTGGATCAGCATGTTGCAAGCCGTGGATGAGTTTTCGTCGGAGCGCGAAAAAGGAGCCGTTTTATTGTTTCTGATTAAATATATGCCGGACAACGAAGAGGTAATGGACGAATTCAGAGAAGTATTGGATGATATGTCTGATAGTTATTACATCTTAAAGGGAGAGATTACTTCGGCATTGTTGGATGCGGCATTGGAGTCGGGCAACAGGAAAGGTACCAAATCAACTTTGTTGAACTACCTTAAAACAGCGCGGGGAATTTCATCTAACAGCCAGCGAGGTTTGATTTTACGCAAGGCTAACCGCTTATTTATTAATGATGAAGAAGTGGTAGATGTTTACTTTGAAACCCTAAATGGTTTAGATAGCGAGATGGAAATGTACAATGTGATGCTCGATTTGTTGAATAGAAACAAGTTGGAAGAGGCAGCCATGTACCGTTTGTTGCGTACTTTGGACCGATTGGTTGGTGATTTTCAGCATGGTACCGGAGCCGTTATGCGCGAAGTTGTTGCGCAATTTCCGTTATCCGATAGCAATTACAACCAGTTTTTCCGTTTAATCAACCGGATGGACCAGAACAGCACCATCGAAGAGCTGTTGCGCTATGTAATTGATAGCCCGTCGATGAATGATAATTTAGCTACCAAGATTATTGAAAGCACACAGCAGATTGATGTGGATGTGGAACGGGCATCGGTTTTAGTACGCCTGAGCAAGCACATAAATCGCAATAACTCTTCAACAGCTTATATTTTTAAGTCGATGGCTAAAGATCTTGATTCTGAGTATGAAAAGAATCGGGTTCTGCGAACATTAGAATAAATAACACAGGAAGGTGAGAAAGTTTTAAGACTTTTTCATCTTTTTTTTGTTGACAAGAGACCCTTTGAATTCTAAATTATTGCAATAACTTAGTATTTCCATGACAACCAACACCCAATTATATTCGTCAAAAAAACTATTGACACAGATATTGGTCAGCACACTCTATGGTGTGTTGGCTTTCCTGTATTTGTATTATAGTGAGAATGGCGCCCTACCGGTTTTGGCCGCACACGTTGATTCCATTTCGTTTTTTACCCTTAGTTCCTGGTTAATATTTGGAATTTTAACATTGGTGGCTCGTGGCCTGAACATTTATTATCCCTGGATAAAGGGGATGACCTCGCGTTTTATAATTCAATTTGTGATTAACACCATTGCAGCTGCCTTAATTCTTTGGTTGTGTGTAAAGCTGCTGATTGCCATAAAATATGAAAATATTTCCTTCGCCCTGTTTATGGAAGAAAAGGGAGATGCCACCATTAAATTTTTCATCATATTTCTGTTGACCAACCTGGTGTTTATTCTGGTTAATCTTTACCAATATTCGTTTACCAGTTTTATACAGGCCAATATTGAGAGCGAGAAGATGGTTCGCGAACGATTAAAGCTGCAATACGAGATTCTAAAAAGTCAGCTGAGTCCGCATTACCTGTTTAATACTTTAAATACCATCGCATCGCTTATTCACCGCGATGCCTCTACAACCGAA
Source organism: Carboxylicivirga sp. (assembly GCA_025210475.1). Taxonomy (GTDB): domain Bacteria; phylum Bacteroidota; class Bacteroidia; order Bacteroidales; family Marinilabiliaceae; genus Carboxylicivirga. The sequence goes on from JAOARW010000063.1 coordinate 3,314, forward strand.
GGGTTTATCCGTCGTTTTGCAGAAACGTTTTCATATATTTTAAAGAGTCATCAAAAGGAGTTGGTGGCCGTTAATAAAGAAGTAGCATTTATTCAGGCTTATTATTTCTTATTGCAGATACGTTTCGAAAAAGCACTGGAGCTCGACATAGAGCTTGACAAGGTGAGTGAAGCAAGTTATATTCCTCCTATGACATTGCAATTATTGGTTGAAAATGCAGTGAAACACAATCATTTTTCGGAAGATAAACCGCTGAAGATTTGTATTCGCTCCAATTCACAGCACGACATTGAAGTGTCGAATAATTTTGAGCGAAAGCCCGGGTTTATTGAGGTGGATAACCAGTTGGTGAAAAAGCCGGAACGACACATATCGCATAAAATAGGATTGGAGAACATTAAAAAGCGCTATGCCTATTTTACGCGAAAAGAGGTGGAAATCACAAAAAATGAATCGTTTCTGGTGGTGCTGCCTTTACTTTTAAATCAAAAAGTCATTAATTACTAATGAAGTAATATACAGTTGAGTGCTAATTTTTGCATAAGCTGGTTTTTTAGAGATGAAGACATTTATAGAACGTAAACAACAAAAGTGGTTAAGGTTTTTGCTACCATTCCCAATCGGAGTGGTAGTTTATATTTTAATATTATTGGTGTTTGATACCCTTAATCAATTTAGTTCCAACTTCTTTAGCCAGGAAGTGGCAGTTACTGTTACGCTAACATTTGTGCTACTGGGGATATTAAGGCTCATACTGAATTTTATCGACAAACGCTTTCCATTATTGGTTGAAGTAAATACGGGTAACGAGGAAAAAACGTCGGACAAAGGTGTTAATCACTCGTTCCGCATTATTCTGATTCCTTTTATCAGCCTGCTCATATCCATTGTTGTTATCAGCTTTTTGGTTAGTATTTACTTCTCTTTTGTGTTGTTAATCAGTGATTTTAACACCGAGCTGATTGTGTTCAATGGCGTTTATGGTGTAGTCGCCATTTTGTATGGTATTATTCATGTTAGTACATCGTTTTTGGCTGTTCACAAACAAATTCATTACAAGCAGGAAAAAGAGCTGAGAAAGGGCATGGAGTCGGATCTGGAGAAATTTAAGATGCAGATCAATCCGCAATTGTTGTACGATGGATTAGAAAATCTTATCTCCATTGTTCATACACAACCGCGTATGGCCGAGCAATTTATCAACCATCTTTCGAAGATATACCGTTACAACCTTGATAACCGCCACGTTGAACTGGTCGATCTGGAAAAGGAACTTGAACTGACTTCTTCATTGTTACACTTGTTGAACATCAAGCACAAGCAAACAATCCGACTGACCCATCAATTGCCACCAGAATGGTTAGGTCGACAAATTATTCCTTGTACCATATCCTCCCTGGTACAGGAGTTGATCAACAAGTCTATTGTTAACGAATATCAGCCTTTGCACATCGAGCTGAAACAGGAAGATGAAGCTTTACTATTTATCAGTAATCACAATCCCAGAATCGGATTGAATGGTGGAAGCGTCTGGAATTTGTCAATGATCAATAAAGCATATGCCTTTTTTAATGATAATAAACAACTCGAAATAACCCACCATAATCAGCAAATACACATCAACATCCCTCTGTTTGAAATAGAGGAAGAATAATCTAAACCAAAAATGAGAGTACTAATAATAGAAGATGAAAAGCCTGCAGTTGAAAACCTGAAGCAATTATTAAATCGTTACGATAGTTCCATCGAAGTTGTTGGAGAGCTCGATTCGATAGCTGCCAGTGTTGATTGGCTGTTGAATCCGGTTAATACAGCCGACCTGGTATTTATGGATATCCACTTATCGGATGGTTTAAGTTTTGAAATATTTAATAAAGCACAACTCAATCTACCGGTAATATTCACCACGGCCTATAACGAATATGCCATTCAGGCTTTTAAGGTCAATAGCATTGATTATTTGCTTAAGCCATTGGCCTACGATGACTTGTTTCGCAGTCTCGAAAAGCTGGAAAGCATGCGCGAAAACCTGTCATCGGCCAGCCAGCGCATTAAATTGGAAGAATTGAACGAAGCCCTTTTACACTACCGCAAGACCTATAAAGAGCGTTTTATGGTGAAGTTGGGTGAGCGCATTAAATCGGTTACTTCAGATAAGATTGTGTTGTTTTATGCCGAAGGACGTAATGCTTTTATCTGGACATCAAAGGGCAATCGCTACATCATCGATTATAAGTTGGAAGAACTGGAGGAACTATTAAATCCGGCGACTTTTTATCGCATCAGCCGATCATTTATCGTTAACATCAACCATATACAGGATGTGTTGGTGCATTCCAACAGCCGATTAAAAATACAGTTTGAGCAGGAGTTTGACCGCGAGGTGATTGTCAGTCGCGAGAAGGTATCGCATTTTAAAAACTGGTTTAGCGGTTCGGGCATATAGGGTAAAGGTAGAAGGCAAGCGAATGATGATTTTGTGATGCATTTACAGTGTTTACAAAATTTATAAGCACCATGCCAATATTGCCTGTAAGGCAAATGCATATCAGCACAGGTTGGAGAATTTGAATGTGAAACATTCAAAGGCGAAGGCCTGTGAAATTGCAAAAGCTTAATAGAAGTGCTGTAGGCATGGCACATTACTTCCAAACAAGTGCTTTATCAAATTTACATCGTATAATGCAACACACCCGTTGGTCCCAAAGGAAATCCACTCAATAACCAAATGGCCAATAAAATCATCCACGAAAACAGGAATACCATCGAATACGGCAGCATGGTTGACACAATGGTTCCAATACCAGCCTTTTCATCGTACTTCTGGAAATAAACAATGATTAATGCAAAGAAACTCATCATGGGCGAGATGATATTGGTAGCACTGTCGCCAATGCGGTAAACCACCTGTGTTAACTCAGGCGAATAGCCCAGCATCATAAACATCGGCACAAATATTGGCGCCAGCAAAGCCCATTTGGCTGATGCACTTCCCATAACGAGGTTGATCATTCCGCAGAACAAGGCAAACAAGAGCATTAAAGGAATCACACTCAGATTAAGCTCGTTAATGGCATTGGCACCATTTACCGCCATCACCAATCCCAGGTTACTCCAATTAAAATAGGCCACAAACTGAGCCGCAAAAAATACCAGAACCAGGTAAGGGCCTAATGATTTGGCGGCTTCACCCATGGCACCCATCACATCCTTATCGGTTTTGAGGCTTCCGGTAATACGGCCATAAACAATACCGCAGGTACCGGCCCAGATAAATAACACGGCAACAACCCCCTTCAATAGAGGTGAAGTTAGTAATTGACCGTCGGCACCACGCAAGAAACCTTCCGATGGAATTAAACCCCAGGCCATAATGCCCAGAAAAGCCAGTGACACGATACCAACCCATCGAAGGCCTTTCTTTTCTTTGGCGGATAAATCATCCAGCCTTGTTTCTTCCTCGCTTACCTCACCTTTGTATTCGCCAAAGCGCGGCGCAACAATCTTTTCGGTTACCCAGGTTCCAACCGTGGCCACCATAAAAGTAGAAACCACCATAAAATACCAGTTACTAACCGGGTTAACCGTATAGTTTGGGTCAACAATGCGGGCTGCTTCTTCGGTAAGACCCGCCAGCAACGGATCAATGGTACCGATAATGAGGTTGGCACTAAAACCACCCGACACACCGGCAAAAGCGGCGGCCATACCCACCAGCGGATGACGTTTAGCCACCAAAAAGATGACACCACCCAGCGGCACAAGTAATACATAACCCACACTGGAGGCGATATTGGAAACAACACCGGCCAATATAATAACAAAGGTTAGCAGTCCTTTAGGGGCAGCCAGTACCAGTTTGCGAATAAGGGCACCAATTAAATCCGATTTTTCGGCCAATCCAATACCCAACATGGCCACAACAACGATGCCCATGGGAGCAAAGTTGGTGAAGTTTTTCACCATACCCGTCAGGATGCGGTTTAGGCCACTAACCGATAGCAGGTTAATTACCTCAATGGATTCATTGGTGGTAGGGTGAGTGGCACTGGCTCCCAGCCAGGCAAACAAACCCGAAAAGAGCAAGACGATAACTGCGAAAATACCAAATAACAATGCCGGGTGGGGCAATATATTACCAACACGCTCAACACCATTTAAAAATATATCAACTAACGATCTTTTCTTTTTGACTACCGATCCCATATCCTGAAAGTTTTACTATTACGAGTGGCCGAAAATATAAAAAAAAGACTGGACACACTTTTTTATGAAAGTGCTATACAACATGTAGAATGATGTTACGGTATTTAGGTGTGAATCCTTAGAATCAATTAAATACAGACTAAACGAACAAAAAGTTCAAAAAATTAGATATTAACTGGACATTCAGGTTTAGAATAAATAATTTTAGTAGTCGAATAGTCAAAGTTAACCTATAATATTAATTTAAATTTTTAACTATGAGTTTAGAGTATGCATTACAGGAGAACTTGTTAACACCGGCACCAAACGATTATATGGCGCAGGTACAAGATGTAAAAAGCCATGACCTCGACAGTGTGGTAGAACGCATGTTAGGACGTGGATCGATGATGACTAAGACAGATGTTATTGGTGTTTTGCAATCGTTATTCGATGAAGTTGTTAACATTACCCGTGAGGGCGAAGCAGTAAATTTGCCAATTATCAATACCCGCTTTTCGATTAGCGGGGTGTTTGAAGGCGCTACAGATACTTACGATCCTTCGCGCCACGCCATTAAGGTTAATGTTAATGCAGCCAAATTGCTTACCGAAGCATTGCGCGATGTGAAAACAAAAAAGGTTTCGGCGCAGGAAATATTACCAACCATACTCGAAGTAAAAGATAGCATTAGTAATAGTGTAAACGAAAACATTACGTCGGGTGGGGTAATCGAAATTGTAGGCAGCATGCTTAAAATCGATGGTGATGATCCTGCTGTAGGCGTTTACCTCATTGACGACAGCAATACAGCACACAAAATAGTTACCCTGGTTGATAATAAACCTGCCCGATTAATTGCCATTGTGCCTACACTTAATCCGGGCGAATACCGCCTGGAGGTTAAAACACAATATAATGGTGGAGGGCAGCTATTAAAACAGCCACGTACGGGTGTTTTTAGCAAGCCGCTAACTGTTATTTGATTTACTTATTGGTTAAGTTTGTAGCAACCCCATGTTTAAGCTCTTGTTTATTCATGGGGTGTTTTGTTATACGCCTATCAGTGCATCAAACACCTTGATACGGTAGTATCAGACACCTTGATGCACTAGGGTCAAGCACCCTGATACGATAGGGTCAAGCACCTTGATGCGATAGGGTCAGACACCTTGATGCGGTAGGGTCAAGCACCCTGATGAAATAATAAGCTAAGGTAAAGTATAAAGTTTTGTTAATTATGCGAGTGGAACAGTGTTTGTTTATTGTTAAATTGTTAGTTTTGGATGAATTTCACTAATAATGATTTTGAGGATATATTGGTAATATATGTGCTGGTATAGATGAGTTGACAGTAAGCGAAAGAAACGAACTAAACAATAAAGCAATGAAACTAAAGGAACTATTTTTAGTCTTGATTTTAACATTAAGTACAAACGTATTTAGTCAATTGACATTAGATGGCTCATTAACTGAGGGGTATTATCGTTATGGTTTTTTACCAGAACAAGGACACGTTATTTACAATATGGATAGTGATTGGAGTACTGGAACATATAAGATATATATCTATAATTTAAGTTTTTCCTTAATTAAGGAGATTGATTTATCAAGTTTAGGAGAATCTCAATTTCCGTTTTTTAATCAAGTTGAATCCGAGAAAGACATTATTATTTCGCAATATCTCTTTAATCAAGACTCAAAAATTGAATTTATATTAGAACTAAATAATGTTTATAAAGTATATAATGAAGAACTATCATTAATTCAGACTTTTCCAATTGGGTATCAAGAAAGAGTAACATCGATATCTCTTCATAATCTTTCAAACGACGAAAATAATCCCAATTATAAATTGAAATTAAGCTCAGAGGAGGAATCTTATTTTTATAATATCGTAGGGAATCCCTTCGAAACAAGAGAACCAACTAACACTCCCCAATTAAAATCCGACTCAGATTCGTTCATTGTGGTATCTGATTCTTCGGGTGACATGTTTACAGCGGAATTTACTGATTATACAATTGGGCACTTATACGTAACAAACATTGAAGGAAAAGCTATAGAACAGCACGTTCTAAATGGCACGCAAAAGGAGATAAAAATTAATCTCCAAATGGAACCAAATGGTATATACCTAATTTCTTTAATAACGAAAGACCAGAATAAGAATACTATAAAAATTGTGAAATAGGCTAATAAATGCTAACTGCCAACATTTTGTATAGTGCATAGGGTGGATATGCTCTTTTTGAAACTATTGTGCTTTCTTCAATCCCGCCGAAGTACAGCTTCGACGGTTAGTTAAATTGCAGGTGTCAAACCTGCACTTCTGCTATTTAGCGGTTTGACAGGGAAGTTCTTTTTAATGCCCTCCGCACCATACAATTTACCATTGGCAACAAGTAAAATAACCAGCCATGAAATATTATATGGATACTAATCAGTTTGTTGATGTATTTATTCCAAATTCTTTAGATGAACTAATTAGATGGACTCAATTCGATAAGAAATTACATGGAAAGGACTGGATTTATAGAGGGCAAAGTGATTTTAATTGGAACATTACATCTACCTTAGAAAGGTATGTAGAAGGTCTTAATAGCAGAAAGAAATCACATCATAATATTTATAAAGCAGAACGTTCTGTAATTTGTGGTTTTGAATCTAAGATTCCAATATCTTTTGATACTCAAATCGAAAAATTGGCATACTTACAACATCATGGTTTACCGACTAGATTGATTGACTTTACTCATAACATTGATATAGCGCTATTTTTTGCCTTGTCGGGTAATGTAAATGGTAATTCAGCTATTTATGCAATGAGCAGAGAATATTTAAGAATGGCAACGATGTTTAGTATGAGTAATTTTGAACAAAATGGGAAGTTATATTTATATGACCTCGAAAATGATTCAGTTATTGATAGTTTATTGAAAAAATCTAAAACAGAGCGAGTGGTATATGTAAATCCACAATATAGAAATGAAAGGATTAAGATTCAGGAAGGATGTTTTATGTTTTCTGCTAATTTAGAATCTAAATTTTCATATTGTGTATCAAGAACTTTAGGTACTATGGTTCTTAATACAGCTCATCCACGATTAATAAAATTCTTATTAAAGCCCGAAATGAAGGTTGAAATACAGAAATATTTGGACTTAAAAGGAATTAATCAATGCTATATTTACCCAACTGAACACACAAAGTATAAGGCTGAATTAGAATCAATATGTAATTATTATAGAAAATAATATCAGTTACCAACAATAGCTCATATAGCATAAATGAGTGGACTGATTTTGGTTACTTTATCCATCCAGCAGCGCCCAATTGATTTGGCTTTAGAAATGAAAAGATATATCATATCCGATCAACACAAACTCTTAATACATCCCTAATATTAAGCTAAACTTAACTCAATATTGGGGTAGTACCTTTCCTTAAAACTTCATACTATGAAAAGGATAGGGAAAATAACTTTAATGTTAGTACTATGCGTCAGTTGTCTGGTAGCGTGTTCCGATTCGGACGTGATAACAGACAAAGATATCGTGTCGGAAGCCTTAACAAAAGGCAGCTGGCAGGTTAGTTTGCAACATGCCTTAACACAAATTGATTTAGATCAATCGCAAGTGGCCTTAACATTTTCGCCAACGGGCGATGTGAATGCTCAAAGGCTCGAAAGTTCATCGGGGCAATTAACCCGTTACGATGGCGCTTATGCTTTGTTTTATGATCATGACGATGATTATGCGCCAAACCCCGATTACGATGATTTAAACGATGGCTACGAAGGCAATGAGGAAGAAGATCTTTTTCTGTCGTTTGCTTTTGCCCGTAATGAGGCCATCATCCTTAATCATCGATGGAAGCTCAAGAAGTACACAGCCAATATGGTACTGTTGCAGGCAAATGATATTAAACTAAGCTTAAATAAAGTGGATAGCGAATAGTAAAAGGGTCTTATGTCATAGTTGACTTAAAAGAGACTGTAAAGGGCGTTCAATGCGAATGCCCTATTTTTTATATTTTAGCCAGTGCTTATGATTAATGCATTGCAAAATATTTAAATGATTAAAAGATACCTTGCCTGTTTAACTCTTTTTTTAGCACTGATATCGGCCCTTGGTCAGTCCGGCTCATATGAATTAGTTGATATAGTAACCGACGATTTTCCGTTTGTTGAAGCACGTTTTAAGGTGCCGGTTTTTAAGTTTAATCCCCGCGATTTTATACTACAGGATGTTTCCATTATCGAAAATGATCAGGCCCTAAAGCCTTTATTTAGTCAGGCACCGGTGATAAAGGAGAAGGAATTACCTGTATCTGTTGTTCTTGCTTTGGATATATCATCATCGATGAACAAGGAACGCATGGGGGCCTTAAAGGCAAGCACAAAGCGCATGATTAAGCAATTGCCACTTGAAATATCGGAGGTAGCCATAGCCACCTTTAATACGCATGTTTCTCTTAACTGCGACTTTACGCATAACGAACAAACGTTGTTGGATTGTATCGATAGTATGGGTGTTTATGGAGGAACGGACTTTGATGAGGCTTTCCTTGCCCGGGCATCAGGACTTATTGATATTGCCAGGCAAGGGCAACACCGTAAGCTTATCATATTTATTAGTGATGGCTTATGCAATGTTGACGTCAGGCAGGTAGCCGGTTTTGCCATGAGGCATTCCATTATGGTTAACTGCCTTACTGTTGGTGTTCCCATTAGCAATGAACTAATAGAAATTGCTACAAAAACAGGAGGCGTTTACAGAAGTAACTTATCGGGTTCAAAGGATATTCAGCTGGTTTTAAAAGATATTTATATTAAAACACAAACCGATTGTTATGGTCGTGTTAAGTGGCGATCCAATTATAGTTGTAATCCCCAAAAGAAAACTCAAATTACGCTAGGTAATCAAACCATTAGTCTTCAGTACCAGATTCCCGATTCGATGCTTGGTTTTGTCGAGGCCTCTCACGCCGAAGTTTATTTTAAGAACAATGCCAATGGAGATTTAGTGTATAAACCCATCTTTTTGAAAGGTAAAAATGTTGATTTAAACATAAGCGCCATCGAAAGTAGTAATGCTCAGTTTTTTGGAACAAAGCAGGATGTATTACCCATTGTGGCAGATGCCAATCAATTGCAAAAGCTTGAGCTATCGTTTAACCCACAGGATAGTGTGCTGGCATCGGCTGAGTACACCATTAAGAATAAGGGATGTCCGGATGTTTCGGTGAAAGCCTATGCGGGAGGAAAACGAAAACTTGTTATTACTAATCCCCTTGCGGATGAAACTTATGTGGCCGGATCAACTGTTCCGATCAGGTGGACGGGCATGTTAAACGCTGATGTGATTGATCTTTATTACCAGAAGGAGGGTGACAGTCAGTGGCATGATATCGGGAAAGGGAAGGCCGGAAGGAAGAGCTGGAAGGCACCGGCAATCAACGGAAAGGTGAGGATTAAAGGAAGCCGTACCGGCGATATTACCTTCTCGAATTTAATGACAGCACCAGTGGCGCTGATGGATGGATCGATATTTAAATCGGCTTTTTATAATCGTAAAGGAAGCGAAATAATTAGCCAGTCGATAAATGGTAAATTGAAAAACTGGGATGCAAAAACCGGACAGTTAAAGCACGAATTTGAGGAAGCTATAAAGGGTGAAGTACTAACCTTCCCGGTTTCAAACCGCATTATTGATCTGTCGCCTAATGGCATGAATGTATTTACTAACCGAAATGGATTGCTGATTAAAGATCTGAGTACGGGGGAGGGGAAAAACCTGACATCGCTTGCACACAAGAATGAGCAGGAATATTACGTTACCTTAAAAGATTTTACACTTCTGCTTCAGAATACCAAATACCTGGATGAGACAAGTGCACCAAAAACCGGATTTGGAGTGGGCCGAAGCAATTCTAAGCTTCATGTTTTAAAGCTGGCCGATCAAAAGACGGTGTTTGATATTAAACTGACAAGCGAATTTGAGAAATCGGTTTTACATGCCCGCCTGCCTATTTTGGCAGTGGCAAATAAGAATAACACACACTTATACCACCTGAAGACGAAGAAGAAATTATTTTCCATTGCAGGTCGGCGTTTTCATCAGTTTACAAAAGGAGATCACTATTTGATGACACATGATTCCCTCAATTATTATTTCCATGATATGGAGGAGGGGCGCCAGCTTTTATCAATCGATAAGCAACATCAGTTTGCAATCTCATCGGATGGTACTTTTGTTGCTGGTATTTCCAAGGACCAAGTTCGCATTGTTAATATGGTAACTCAGCAGGTGGTGTGGAACAAAAATCATAAAGGTATTTCGCATGCCCGCTTTTTTCCTTCTTCCAATCGGTTTTTATATCTGCACAAAGAATCATTGGAAGTGATTGATGTTGAAAAAGGAAAGCTGCTACATCATATTTATTGTCAATCGGCACTGATTAATAACCTCGATATTTCACCGGATGAAACGTCCTTACTAATGACTTGTGACAATGTAATTGCAGTTTTGAATTGCGAGAAGCTTTTTCATATTGGTGATTTGGGACTTGAAGAGGAGCTTGATATGGATGTGACGCCCTATTTTAATATTGTGTGTCCGAAACCTACCATATGTGATCAACTTACTTTTCCTGAACAGTTTATTAATGAGCCTGTTGAGAAAGTGTTTTCCGGCGTGATCAAAAATACGAATGAACATACCGTTTTTATCGATAGTATTTACATAAAAGGAGAGGGATCGATATTTAGTTTGGTTTCCCATACTGGGCCAATGACGATTCAGGCAAAGGAAAGTAAGGCTGTTGAGTTACGCTTTACGCCTCACAACATTGGGAAGAATACAGGAGAATTGGTGGTTGTAAGTGGAGGTTCAAACCATGTATGTCGGCTGGGAGGTATCGGCATTAAAAAAGGCTTTGAATTATTAACACCGGAACTACTATTTTCTGCCATAAGTGCAGGTCATTCGAGTGATACCATTATTCCGATCGTAAAAAATACGGGCTCTAAACCTTTGTCGATGGATGGGATAAAGTTATATCCGTCAAATGGGAGTGCCTTTAGTATTGGTCGCGAGGATCAACGTAAAATGCTGGCTCCGAATGATTCGCTTTGGGCAAAAGTATTGTTTCAGCCAAAACGAAGAGGGCGACAAACGGCCATGATTCACTTAAAAATGGATAATGGTGAATGGATGGTGGCTAGCCGGATTTTTGGCGAAGGGGTGGCGAAACGCAAGGTGGTGGTGAAGGGAAGTACCATTCATGCCATAACAAAAAAGGCTCTAAAATCAGTAGTTCGCGTTAGCGCGTTAAATACAGAAACGATCGTCAATCAGATGCCGACGGATAATCGGGGAGCGTTTGCATTGACTCTTAATGCCGATATAAATTATGGTATTGATGCGCATTTAAAAGGCTACTTCTCTTCGAGCGAAAACATAAACCTGACTGATGTTCAACTAAACGATACAATTAGTGTTCAATTGGAGCTGTTGCCGCTTGACCAAAACTCAACCATACGGTTGAATAATATTTTCTTTGAATCTGCTAAGGCCGATTTGCTTGATATTTCTCAAACCGAAATTTTACGCATTGTCGCTTTTATGAAAGAAAACAAACATCTGAAGATTGAAATACATGGCCATACGGATGCTGTAGGAAGTGCAGAGAGCAATATGCAACTTTCCAGGCAAAGGGCTTTAGCGGTGAAGCATTTTATGGTCAATCATAAAATAGAGAGCCAACGTATCTCAATTCAATATTTCGGCGAAGAGCAAGCAATCAGTAATAATGAAACAGAAGAGGGGCGGCAGCGAAACAGAAGGGTTGAGGTACGGTTTATTGATTAGTAAGCTACTATCAAACAAAAAGCTGATAGCCACTAGCTGATGGCTACTGGCAATCGGCCAAAAGTTGCTCCCTGAGCCTAGTCGAAGGGAGCTTAATTGTTAGATTAGTGGATATTGGTTTTCTGAGCGACTAATCATAAAGCTATTAGCTAATGATTGGCAGATAGAATGTTTCTTAATAAAAGAGAAATACGATATTTATTAGAGTTCATTATAATCATCTAATTTACCCGTATTTGTAATTCGGCACTGACCGGTTTTTGCTTGCCAATTAACTGGCGAACCAGTAGGTTTTTGGTAATATTCCGGCTAAGGGTTTTCAGATCTACAATGGCCATCAATGTTTCTTGCCCATTGTTGCTCAATTTGATTGCCGGACTTTTAACCTGGCCGTTCAGGTCGCTTTTGAACTTATCGGTACTAAGAAAACCTCCGCTGAAACTAAAACGAACTGGTATGTTGCGGGCCATATTACCCTGGCACTGAATCAGTAATTGCGTATGTCCGTCGTTGAGTTTTGTATTGGCTTTTGCTGCTATGCTTTCCGGCCGAAAGCTAAGCTGAAAAGTAGCAATCATATCAGCCATGGCATCTTTACTTACCTCATACAAATCGATATTTCCTTCAGGTGTGTAAATGCTTGTTTGTTCATTCAGATAACCACTTATGGCATCAATAGCCGCGGCATATTGTTCCAAAGCCAGTATAAAATCATTTAATTGGCTGGCTTTTTGTGCCTGTTGGTATTTTGATAAAGACAGTTGAAGAGCCTCTTCTTTGCGCTTGGCTTTACGGGCATAAAACTCGCTCTTCGACAAGCGATAGAAGGTATAATAGTAATTCAGATCTTCCCATTGGTCCACAAATTCATACGCTTCCAAAAACTCATTGGAGGTAGCCTTTAAACGACTTTGCATGTACTCGTATACACCGCTGTTATCTTCCATGCGGTATAAACTTTGCTCACTTTTAATCTGGGTGTTGATTTGTTTTGACAAATCGGCCAGTGCTTTTTCTTTACTTTTTTCCTGGTAGTAGGCTGCACCTCCTTGTTTGGGAATGGTGCCAATGCCGTAAAAATAGCTGTTAGAAACCGGGCGGTTTTTTAACCATTCGGGCTTGCTGAGTTCCAGTAATTCAGCTTCTTTCTTTTTTGAGCTACAGCCTGCAAACAATATAAGGCACAGGCTAAAGGCGATCAGTTTATGCATTGGGGGTATTAATTTTCAGGTTGGTATTCCATTACATTGTTTGCCACATGTTTGGCGCAAGCATTCAATACTTCATTTTCGAGAGAAGTAACCGATCTTAGTTCCTTCTTATTCGCGAACAAAGCCATCAGACGATTGCGTGAATCTTCTGAATCGTACACCTGATCTTCGGGCGAATCTTTATCGATGTATTTCCAGGTGCCGGGAATCAGTTTTTTGTAATCACCGTCGAAACTGGCATAATGGATTTTGTCTTTTTTCTCGCCATAAAAATTATCAGCAAAAGCTTTTTCATTCTTGTCAATGCGATCGAGCCCATAGCTCAGTGCGATGGCAACACTGTTTTCCTGCGTATATTCGTAGTAACGTACTTTGGTGTATTTGGCAACAATCTCTATCAATTTTGTTTCCGGATTTTCCTGTTCCACCAATTGCTTCAGGTAACCTCTTTTTTCTTGCTTATTTTTGTGCCCTTGTTTACGCAAGTATTTATCAATTCGCGCTGTAAAAACACTTTTGGCTTCAAAGTTAGTTCCCAGCTGCTTGGCAAATTTGAGTGCCATACTCTGATCTTTAGCCCTTGACCAATCAGGAATCGAAGTAATGGCTTCATCACCTACCACATGGTAGAATGGCGATTTGATATGAGAGAGTTCACTAACAATCTTTTCTTTCGTCGACTGTGTATAAGCACGACTGCCACGGAATTTATAATCGAATGGTAAAATGGCGATGCTAACCTGCGCATGCTCCAAACATACCGCTTGCAGGTCAATACTGTTTTTATAACCTTGAGTGGCCTTGTTGATGATGTTAAAATCACCATAGGCACTGCGATACATATGCGTTTCCATTAACTGGTTACCATGGCGGTAAACAGGCTCATATTTGGCAGTTACCCACTGACTTTGAGCATCTTTAAAATTGCGGTCGATTTTAATGATCTCAGCAAATTGTGTTTCGGCATTTTTAAATTCCTCCAGCGATAAAGCTTTGGTGGCCTGCTGGTATAACAGATCCAGGTATTTGTCTTTCACCTCCAGGTAATACTCTTTCTGCTCTTCCGACATAATTAATTTCACGCCTAAGGCCGATAATTGCTTGAAGTAGCTCTCTGCTTCGAGGTAGGAATAAACAGCGTCTTTGGCCGTACCATTGTTATATTGGGCCTGAAAAGCTTCTATTTTATCTTCCAACACCAATTGACCGGTTCTTTGCAAACCCAGCTTGGCATCGATGTTGTTTTTGTTGGCTTTTAAGGATTTTAGATAGAGTGCGGCTGCATCGGTATATAATCCTGCCTGATCAAATTTTTGTGCTTTATTGTAATTACGCTTACTCGCGCAGGCCGATAATAAAAATAGGCCAATGAGAATTGGTAATAGTTGTTTCATAGATGATCTGAGTTAATCAATTTTGAGCTATTGAACGCGAATAAACAAAAAGTGTTCCGATTTAAAGCAGATTAATTTAGATTTGTAATACAATACTTTATTGAGGCTTGCTAAGTAATTGAAATTGAATGTGAGATAGGATTAAAATATTATTGAATTTTTAATATTCTTATTCTTTCTTTAATCAACAAATTCCGGGTTTACGGAATAATTTTCGTTTGCCTCCGATGACAAAATTATTTATAACCAACCTATGAGATTAATAAAAAGTGTAATTGACCGACACAACCTGAAACAAATAATGAGCAATTGGGGATTGCTGATTTTACTGGCTTTTACCATTTTTATTTTACCAGTTATTACCACGTTTGTGCGTTTTAGGCTCTTTGAAATCTTCACTACGCTTATTGTGATTGTATCGTCGTATGCCACCAGTGAAGATGCCAAACCTAAAGTGATGCTGCAGGTATTGATTGCCATTGTGGCTATTTGGATAACCGGTATTGCAAATTTGGATGGTCTTCAATATGTGACGACAGTGTGGCTGGTGTTATTCTTCCTGTTACGCGTTTTTCGTTTTGTGAGGCAGTTGTCGCGCAAAGAAGATGTTACCAGCATGGTAATTATCGAAGCCATTAACGGATATCTGCTCATTGGAGTTGGCTTTGGTATCCTGGTAAATATGTTTTCTTCCGATTTTCCCGGTGCTTTTAATTTCTCAACAGAATCCTCGGTGAGTCATATCTACGATTCGTTTTACTATACCTTTGTTTCGATGACGACGCTTGGGTATGGTGATCTATTGCCGGTTACGCCTGCTGCAAAATCTCTGGCATTACTAATTACTTTATGTGGTCAGTTTTACCTGGTGATTATTATGGCTTTACTGGTTGGGCGTTTGCTAACCGGTTCTGTTAAACGTTAGTGAGCAATTTCATAATTAACGCATCATATCAATTGACTCGCCATCTGTAGTCAGGTAGCGTTTCATTAAATTGGCTGTCAGGCACGAGTGGACGGGTAATACAGCTACCATGTCACCAACATTTACCTGATAAAATTTTTCTTGCGGAACTTTAATAATGCCATGTTCCTGCGAAACTTTGGCAAGCGATCCGAGGCTTTGCTCACAATTCCAGTTGTTTCCTTCAAGCGTAACAGCCTTACCAAAATACTTTTGCCCATCAATGATGATGTAATCTTTAGAAAGATGAACTCCACCACCATGCACCACCACTTCTTGTCGTTCAGGGTGTTTGGAAACCACCGGGCAAGCGAGTGCAACGGCAATATCATCGAGACTGCACGAACCCAGATTCGCCTGCATGGTATCGTAGAATACAAAATTGCCGGGTCTTATTTCATCAAAACCATCGTAGTTAGCTGAGAGTGAACAAGAGGGCGTGTCGCCGTATGAGATTTGGATTAGCGGGAAATCATTGGCCATAAATGTTTTGAGGGCTAATAGTTGCTGGCGCGATGTTTCCATTATCTGTAATATATCCTCTTTTGAACCGGCGTTATATGTATGACCTGCATGGCAAAGAAAGCCGATAAATATTAAATTTTTACAGGTCTTGAGCTCCTTAAGCAAGGCTTGAATGCCGTCGTAATTCTCAGCATCAATGCCTGTGCGTCCATAGCCTGTATCGGTTTTAATGTAGGTGCCCACTGGCGCAGTTAAGTGTCGTTCCAGAAACTTAATGGTTTCAACAGATTCCACCACAATGTTGAGGTTGATTTTAGCAGCCAGTTCATTAATGGTTGACCACTCGCGTATATTGGCCGGAAAGGCAATGGTAATATCTGTCCAGCCATTTTGAGCAAAGTAAACGGCCATTTTAATGGATGAAACGGTGATGCATTCTACTTCATGGGCTTTAAACCAGTTTCCGATCTCCGCTGATTGGTGGGTTTTAAAGTGCGGACGTAGTACCACATTGGCATTGCGCGCCTTATTGGCCATTCGTTCGATATTGGCCAGGCATTTGGCCTTGTTGAGCAATAAAGTTGGTTGTGTGAGCATCTCCGAAAATTTATTGACAAATATAGGTATTGAATAACTGTACCAAAAATACCATCATTTTCTGAATTAAATTCGATTAAAACAGCATAGTTTTTACGAACAATTCAATCATATTTTTGGTATTAATGCTAATTTTAAACCGATGAAGTATCCTAAAAAAATCCGGCAGCTCTTTGACTCTTTGCTTTATTTCTATTACAAGTTAACTGGTATTTACAACCAAAAAACTTTAATAAAGTCAATTAGAAGTGAAGTTGCATTTGAAGGTAGAATTTTAGCACAGCGTGACTTTTTTGCTATAAGTAAACGCAATAAAACTATGGCTGAAGGGTATGTAATGGTTGGACGGTTTCAGGAGTATAAATACCACTATTGTATATTTAATGGTACTGAAGTTAAACCACTTTACAGGCGGCGACAACTTGGACATAAACTAGTATTGGCGCGGTTGAGGTTTTGCGAGAAAGAAGGATTTGATTATGTTATTGTTCCAGTAAAAGCTACTAATCTGGCTTCTCAGGCAATGCTTCGTAAAAGCGGGTTTAGGTTTCCAGCCATAAAAGATTGGTCAAAGTGGATGCATGCTGAAGTGGATTATCTTAAACTTGATAACTATTTGATGGGAGTTTATGAAATTAAAAAGCCGGTTCGTTAAAACCGGCTTAAATTATATCGTTAAGGATAATCCTATTATTTTCTAACAATGGTTTGGTCACGATCAGGACCAACTGAAATGATGGTAATAGGTACCTCTAATTCCTTCTCAAGATAGGCAATGTAATCTTTCAGTTCCTGTGGGAATTCATCTTCCGATTTAACACCAGTCAAATCTTCTTTCCATCCTTTAATTTCAGTGTAGATTGGCTCTACATCATCGGTTAACTCAAATGGGAATTCTTCGGTAACTGTTCCATCAGGAAGTTTATATGCAGTAGCTGCTTTGATGGTTTCAAAACCACTTAAAACATCCCCCTTTGTCATGATCAGCTGTGTAACACCGTTAATCATTACCGAGTATTTTAAGGCTACTAAATCAATCCATCCACAGCGGCGAGGACGACCAGTTGTAGCACCAAACTCATGGCCAGCTTTTCTGAGCTCTTCACCAGTTTCGTCGAACAGCTCAGTTGGGAATGGTCCGCTACCAACGCGTGTACAGTAAGCTTTAAAGATACCGAAAACATCACCAATTTTGTTAGGTGCAACACCCATACCCGTACAAGCTCCTGCACAAATCGTATTGGATGATGTAACAAAAGGATAGGATCCAAAATCGATGTCAAGTAAAGTACCTTGTGCACCTTCGGCCAAAATTGACTTTCCTGCTTTCAGATATTTGTTAATCTCGTGCTCGCTATCAATCAGGATACAACTTTTAAGTGTTTCAATACCTTCTTTCAGTCCTTTTTCGAATTCTTCAATGTTGTACTCAAAATCATACATTTCAAGCATTTTGAAGTGCTTCTCTTTCAAAGCTGCATATTTCTCTTCAAAATTATGAAGAATGTCGCCAACACGCAGACCATTACGGCCTGTTTTGTCCATGTAAGTAGGACCGATACCTTTAAGGGTTGAGCCAATTTTGCTTTTACCTTTCGCTGCTTCCGATGCTGCATCAAGAATACGGTGTGTAGGTAAAATTAAATGCGCTTTTTTGGAGATATAAAGGTTTTTAGCAATATCGAATCCTTTTTCCTTTAAGGAATCGATTTCGTGTTTGAATGTGATTGGGTCGAGTACCACTCCATTACCAACAATATTGGCTTTGTCATTATGGAATATTCCGGACGGAATATTGTGCAGCACATGTTTGAAATTATCAAATTCTAACGTATGACCTGCGTTGGGACCTCCCTGAAAACGGGTGATGACATCGTATTGAGGAGTAAGAACATCAACAACTTTCCCTTTGCCTTCGTCCCCCCATTGGAGTCCTAGTAAAACATCAACCTTCATTCTCTTTTGTTTTAATTATTTGCTTAATAAGCGGACTAATAAAATGTTAAGCCTTGTTTGTTAGTGTCTTAACATGAAAAATCGGACTTCCGATTGCCTCAGAATTCCGATTTGTAAAAGTACACATTTCCCTATTAAAAGCTATTGCATTAAGCTGTTTTTTTAAGGAATAATATTATTCATCACTGCTGGTTGCACAATCTTTACAAGTGCCATACACATATAAAGAATGGTGAGATACCGTAAATTCATTGAAACTGGCGGCATTATTTAATACGGTTTGGATACCAGGATCGCAGAACTCAATCACTTTACCACAATTGGTGCAAATAAGATGGTCGTGCTGTTTCGATTCAAAAGCTTTCTCAAACTGAGCAATGTTTTTACCAAATTGATGCTTGATCACCAGTTTGCAATCCAACAACAAATCAATGGTGTTGTAGAGCGTGGCCCGGCTTACCCGGTAATTTTTATTTTTCATGAAGATATAGAGCGATTCTATATCAAAATGGCCTTCACGACTGTATATCTCGTCTAATATCGCATAACGCTCAGGAGTCTTTCTGTGTCCGTTGCGCTGAAGGTATTCAGTGAATAACTGTTTTACCACATCTTTGGCTTCTACCTTATTCATAAGTAGTCTCAATTAAAATAGAGCCTAAAATTAAATAAAATAGCCTGATAAAAAAATACTTGTTTAGAATTATTATAAATCAGCCTTGATACGATCCTGTCGGGTAACGTTATGAACCCCTTTTATCTTCATGATATTCAGAATGAGGTTGTTTAAGTCTTCGGTATTATGGATGTAAAGATAGATATTACCTTCAAATATACCATCATGACTTTCGATGTTAATGGAGCGCATGTTCACATTCTGATCTTCCGAGATCACTTTTGTGATTTTACTGACAATTCCCATTTGATCGATGCCCGATAAATTAATCAGTGCCAGATAGGATAAAATCTTATGCGATTCCCATTGGGCTGAAATAATTCGGTTGCCTTGACTCGACATTAATTTCAATGCAATGGGGCATTTACGGCTGTGCAATATAATCTGATCATTTTCATCCAGAAAAGCCAGAATATCATCGCCCGGAATGGGATTACAGCAATCGGCAATGGTGAATTGATCCTGTTCTTCATTATCTGAAAGCACAACCGGTTTTTTCTTGGATGGCTGTTCGGGTTTTTCGATTGCGTTTTTGTTGGTCGATTTACCAAAGTTGAGTTTCCAGTAACGAATCCATTTATTTGTGGATTTAGTACTCAAAATTTTATGCAGGTTGCTTAGCTTAATACTTCCTTTACCGATTTTAAAGTATAATTCGTCACGCTTTGATATTTTATGAAAATCAAGAATCTTCTTTAATATACGTGAATTGATGGTCAGTTTTTTCTTGTGAAGCTCAAGCTCCAGAATTTTCTCGCCTTTGGCAACAATACTCTTGCGTTCTTCTTTAAAAGCATTTTTGATACGTGTTTTGGCTTTGGCTGTTGTTACAAAATTGAGCCAATCGTATTTGGGTTGCTGTTTTTCAGAAGTAATTATTTCCACCTGATCGCCACTTTTCAACTGGTGGCTAAGCGGAACAAGTTTAAAGTTCACTTTTGCCCCAATGCATTTGTAACCGATATCGGTGTGAATATCAAATGCAAAATCAAGTGCTGTGGCGCCTTTAGGCATAACACGTACTTCACCTTTGGGGGTGAATATCATTATTTCGGAGGCAAAAAGGTTGAGTTTAAAATCATCTAAAAACTCCAGCGAGTCTGAATCCGGATTGTCCAAAAGCTCCTTGATCATTTCGAGCCATTTATCCAGTTCCGATTCTTTTTCCTTTTGTCCCTTGTATTTCCAATGTGCCGCAAAGCCTCTTTCGGCAATCTCATCCATGCGCTTGGTACGGATCTGAATTTCGACCCACTTGCCATCCGGCCCCATTACCGTGCTGTGCAAGGCTTCGTAGCCATTGGCTTTTGGTGTCGATACCCAATCGCGTAATCGATCCGGCTTGGGTTTGTAAATGTCCGTGATCATGGAGTAGATGGCCCAGCATTGCGTTTTCTCGGGCAAATGACTTTTGGGGGTAAACACAACACGGATGGCGAGAACATCATAAATCTCTTCAAAAGGTAAATCTTTTTTCTGCATCTTACTCCAGATGGAGTAAACCGATTTATGACGGCCAACCACATCAAATTCATAACCTTCAGCCTGAAGGCGGTTTTCTATTGGCGCTTTAAAATGATCAATGAATTCAACATGTTGCTCCTCGCTTACCTTTACTTTCTGACTGATGTTTTTAAATACCTGTGGCAATTCGTATTTAAGACTTAAATCTTCCAACTCAGTCTTGATGGCATAAAGTCCTAAACGATGTGCCAGAGGAGCATAGAAATACAGCGTTTCACCTGCAATCTTCAGGCGCTTGTGCTCGGGCATCGATTTAAGGGTGCGCATATTGTGCAGGCGGTCGGCCAGCTTAATAAGAATCACCCTTACATCTTCCACCATGGTGAGCAGTAATTTTCTGAAGTTCTCGGCCTGGATAGATGAGGATTGGTCAAATACACCTTCTAGTTTGGTGAGTCCTGCCACGATGGAGGCTATTTTTTCACCAAAAATATTTTGCAAATCTTCAACCGAATAATCGGTATCTTCAACTACATCGTGTAAAATGGCTGCTACAACGCCTTTTGTTCCAAGGCCAATTTCTTCGGCTGCTATCCGTGCTACTTCGATGGGATGCAAGATATATGGCTCGCCAGATTTACGACGCATGCCATGGTGAGCCTCATGCGCCAGCTCAAATGCCTTGGTTACCAGTTTTTTGTTTTCTGGCGTCTGGCAACGCGGACAAGCCTCGATGAGAGCATTAAATTGTCCACGGATCATTTTATCTTCTTCTTCCCAATCAGATTTAGTCATGCACGTTGTAATTAAAGCGAACTAAAGTAATTAATTCCTTTGATTGTAACAAAGGAATTGCTGGGTTGTTTGGGATGTGAATAAAGGGATATAAGTGCGACTTGAACCAGATGAAACTTGCAGTTTGCAAACACCTTAGTGACTTTTTGCAAAATACTAGTCATGCCATATGCCGATGGCGAATTACCAAAAACTATAACTCGCCATTCAGAACCAGCATCAAATTATACTAATTCTATTTGCCGGCAACAACGGTAATTATATTTTCTTCTTTCAGGTATTTTTGTGCCAGCTGTTGCAAACGTTCCGATGTGATGGACGTTAACTCCTTAAAGAACTGCTTGAAATAATCAGGCGATAAATTAAGGTCGATCAGACCACGGTAATTATCCGAGGTGGCAAACGGACCATCAAAATTACGGATCATATCGCCAATCAAAAAGTTCCGAACCAAGTTCAATTCATCTTCCCCAATGGCTTCGTTTCTTAGTTGAGCTATTTCTGAATAGATTTCTTTAATGGCCAACTCTCGGTTCTCAGCTTTTACATCAGAACTAATCACCAGAAATCCTGCGTGTTTATAAGTCATGATAAATGATGAAATACCATAAGTCAGACCTTTTTCCTCACGAATATTGGTCATTAGTCGCGAACCAAAATATCCGCCCAGCACCGCATTCAATATTTGCATGCCATGAAAATCGGGATGCTCCTTGTTGAAAAGTGGAACCCCAATTTTGATAGATGATTGAAGCGCATCTTCTTTAGCGACAAAAATTTCTTTCTCAGTGGGATTCAGTTGCTGAGGCTTGTTGTCGGCGATTGGTTCGACTGTAGACCAAGTCTGGCCAAAATGCTTACTAAGCAAAGCTTTAAAATTGTCGCCCGGTTGCCCTGAAATAATAATGTGAGTGCCTTTAGGGATGTAGGTCTTTTGATGAAAGTCGATAACATTTTGCCTTGTTAACTTCTCAAAATCCTCCAGCGTTAAGTAATTTCCATAGGGATGATCTTTGCCATAGAGGTTTTGGGTAAAGGCACGTGTGGCTAATGTTTTAACCTTATCGCTTTCAATCAGAAATTCCTGCTTTCGCTTATTAAGTAAAGTATCGATTTCCTTTTGTTCGAAAACCGGGTTTTTAATAATGTCCTCCAATATTTCCATTGTTTGAGGCAAAAAATGTGATAGGGTTACCAAAGTAACAATGGAATGGTGAAACTGAGCTTGCTGGCCAATAAAAGCACCATAAAAATCCAGCTTCTCTGAAATTTCGGCGCCTGTAAAATTTTGAGTTCCCTCACTAAGTGCTTTGTTGGTGATGGAAGCCAGCAAAGGCTGGTTGGCCTGAATGGAACCGGCAGGAAATAAAAAGTCGAGCTTGCAAACATCCTGCGATCCGGCTTGCATCAGGTGTACCTGTATCCTGTTATCCAATTTAAAAGTTTCAATGGGTAAGAGATTAAAGGTATCGATGTTTTTATATTCGGGTGCTATAGTTCTGTTGATGCTCATTTTTATTTGCTGGAATGGTAGTACAATGTGGAACAGTTTTCGTGGCGAAAAGTCTTTTGTGCCGAATCAAGAATGTTTTGGGCTTTTACAGCCTGGTATTTATGAATTTCTTCATTAATATTTTCGGCTTTGCCTAAAAGTTCGAAGGAAGCCAGATTCATCGCTTTATTTAAAAAGCTGATTTCAGAAAACACCAGTGAAGATTCAATTTTGTTCTTCACTTTCTGTAATTCGTAATCATTAACCTGATTATTGCGAATGTTGTCCAGCTCCTTGTTGATGGCTGCTTCGGCCTGCTCCATGGTTGTGGTAGGCAGCAAGCGGCCTGTTACGGTAAATAGGCCCGGATGATGATCGCCTGAAATATAGGCGTTTACATCGCTAAACAGCTGTTGTTCTTTTACCAGCGATTGTATCAGGCGCGAAGAAGGACCATTCGACAAAATATCGGATAAAAGATCAACTGAATAGAAGTCGTCATCAGTGCGACTGCCGATGTGGAACACTTTGTGAATCATTTCAGCCGGAACATTACGATCTACTTTTAATTGGCGTGCTTCGGTTTGTTCAGGTTCCATCGGTATATTATCCGGCGCTATCTCGCGATAAGGAATCTCTCCAAACCATTTCTCTGCCAGTTTAAAAATTTGGTCAGGATCAACATTTCCGCTAACAGAAAGCACAGCATTGTTTGGTGCATAATGGCTGTAAAAGAAATTCTTGACATCGGCCAGTGTCGCGTTTTCAATGTGTGAGATTTCCTTGCCAATGGTAGGCCACAAATAAGGGTGTACCTTATAAGCCAAGGGACTAATCAGTAATGGTATATCACCATATGGCTGATTCAGGTAACGCTGCTTAAACTCTTCGATAACAACCTTGCGTTGTACTTCGAGGCTTTCTTCCGAGAAATCCAATTCAAGCATGCGATCCGATTCGAGCCAAAAGCCGGTTTCTATATTAGCGGCCGGTAATGTGAGGTAATAGTTGGTAATATCTGCACTGGTCCAGGCGTTGTTATCGCCACCCACTTTCTGCAAAGGGGTATCGTACGATGGAATATTTTTACTGCCTCCAAACATCAGGTGTTCAAAAAGGTGAGCAAAGCCGGTTTTATCCGCTTGTTCATTTTTTGATCCCACATTATAAAGTACGTTAACGGCTGCCAATGGCGTGCTTTTATCAACGTGTACCACCACGCGTAAACCATTGGCAAGTGTTTGTTTTTGTATGTTAATCATTAAATATCAAATCGTAGATTAGATGCTGCATCTTTGCGTACATCGCGATATTCGGTTAGCAGATTGTTGAAAACTTCGCTAACCGATTTTATGTCTTTAATTAAAGAAGCCACCTGACCAATTTCAAGTTCTCCCTCAACCAAATCACCTTCAAAAATACCTTTCTTGGCACGTCCTTTTCCTAGGATGTTTCTCAGATCGAGCATGGTAGCACCTTCCTCTTCGGCCTTGTGTACTTGCTCAAAAAAAGCATTTTTAATTAAACGAACAGGCGCCAGTTTTTTAAGTGAAAGTAAGGTGCCACCTTCGCCGGTTTCAACCACCAGCTTTTTAAAGGCTTCGTGTGCCGATGACTCTTCAGTGATGGCAAATCGCGAACCAATCTGCACACCATCTGCTCCGAGTGACATGGCTGCAAACATGCCTTTTCCGGTACCAATACCTCCGGCTGCAATTAAAGGCAGCGAGGTTTGTTGGCGAATGGCAGGGATTAAGGTTAATGTGGTGGTTTCTTCACGTCCATTGTGGCCGCCGGCTTCGAAACCCTCTGCCACGATGGCATCAACACCCGCTTCTTCGCATTTTTGTGCAAAACGACCATTGGCAATAACATGAACCACGGTAATCCCTTTTTCCTTAAGAAAACCAGTCCATTTGGCGGGATTACCTGCCGAGGTAAAAACAATTTTCACCTCTTCTTCGACAATAATCTCCATTAACTCGTTGATGTTGGGATAGAGCAATGGTACGTTGACACCCCATGGTTTAGTCGTAGCTTTTTTCATTTTCTGAATGTGCTCACGCAGTACATCCGGATACATCGATCCGGCACCTAATAAACCCAGTCCGCCATTATTACTTACAGCTGACGCCAGGCGCCAGCCACTGCACCAAACCATACCACCCTGGATAATGGGGTATTGAATATCGAATAGTTCTGTTATTCTATTTTGCATAGTATTTTAATGAAATCAATAATTATCTGACTTCTTTATCAACTATCAATTCGTCTTTTGGTTCGGTTTACTTTCTTTTTAAATTCTTTCATCTCGCCTTCAAACATGTCGTAAGCAACAAACTTACACTCCAAAGGACCGTTGTAAAGGGTGTATTTTGAATCGGGGCGTAAACCCACAAACTTTAAGGCATCGAAGTTGGAGGTAATAATCCAGGCTTGCCAGTCGGTGTAGTTACGCTTCAGGTGCGAACCAATTTTCTTATAAAATTCGTTGATGTTGTCTTTCGTTAAGCGCTCACCATAAGGAGGGTTGGTAATCATCATTCCGCGAGGTGCCGGTGGCATGTGATCTTCCATGTTGGAGCGAACAATTCGAATCTGACGATTCAATCGGAAATCCAAAGAAGCTGTTTTGGCCATATCAACCGCTTGCGGATTATTATCACCACCAACAATGTTTACTTTTGGATAACGAATCTTGTTTTCTGCTTCGGTATATATTTTTTCCCAAAGAGCTTTATCGAAATCGGCCCACGACATAAAGCCAAAGTGCTTACGCTTGAAAGCCGGAGGCATATCACAAGCCATCATGGCAGCTTCCATTAATATCGTACCTGTTCCACACATAGGGTCGATCAAAGGAATGTCTTTGTGCCATTTGGCAATTTTCAACATACCGGCAGCCAACACCTCATTTAATGGCGCTTTATGGTGAGGGTTGCGGTAACCTCTGCGATGCAACGATTCAACCGAGCTATCCAGGGAAATGGTAAACTGATCGTGCGATACATGCACGTTTACCTGAAGGTCGGGCTTATCAATATTAACAGATGGGCGTTTACCATTCTTTTCTCTGAACTGGTCAACGATAGCATCTTTGGTTTTTAAGGATAAATATTTGGTGTGTTTGAAGAAATCAGAAAAAGCCACCGCATCAATCGCAAAGGTGTTTTCTTCGGTCATATAGGCCGACCAATCAAACTTGTGGATGTTTTGGTAAAGTTCGTCTTCTGTTTTGGCTTTAAATGTTAAAACCGGAACAAGAACACGTAACGCAGTTCGCAGGTGCAAATTTGCTTTATACAAAACCTCTTTATCGCCTGTACAGCTTACAGCCCTTTTAACAGGAGTAACATCTTTGGCGCCTATTTCCCTCAATTCTTCCGCCAATACTTCTTCTAAACCATGAAAGGTTTTTACTAATAATTTCATGCGAATGCGTTTTTCAATAAATCTTTTGGTCTGTTATCCATTTAATAACAGGTTGTTATAAAAGCTTCTTCTCTTTTATGAGAAAAGAGGCCGCAAAGGTACAAAACTTAATATTAACAAGCTATTAGCCGCTTTTGAATCCTACTATCTTTTTACATTTCTTAACGTTCTTTCTTCGTCTTACTATACCGTCTCGGCTTTAATAGCTTCTTTTACTAATTTTTTGTCCATAAAAGTGCCGGAGAAAATGAGTCCGCCAATGATTCCCATAAAAATATACAAGACTTGCTCGCCCATATTGCTGTTGCTTAAATGAGAATCAAAAAACAAAGTGCTGAGACCGATGAAAGCTTTGCTACCAGGAACCAGCATAATGATACCGGGAATCATATATACGAGTCGGGGAACCTTTGTTAGGTGTGCAAAAAACTTACTAATGGCAACCGCTACCAGCGTTCCGATAAATATACTGATGAGCAGACCTGTAAAATCGAGTAGCATGGTTGTATAGAAGCAGATAAAGCCTGTGACCACGCCTAACGGAATATCTTTAAATCGTACTTTAAATACCGGCATTAAACTTAGGGATAACAAGGGGATGGCAATCAAATCCACCCATCCGGGAATATCGCCAATGGCGGCATGCGGTTCCAGATCGATAAATAATGGTAAGACGGTGAGACCAAGTACAACCCCAAACACCTGCTTAAATAAAGAAACCAAGGCATCGAATAATTTGGCGGTACCGGATACTAAACTACGGGAAGTTATTTCCTCAAGAGCTGTGGTTAATGATAAGCCCGGAATAAAGATGATGATGGAAGCCAGGATGGTCATCGAAATATACAAATCGGGTAATACCGTTGATAGCAGACCGGTGATGATGGTAGCCATAAAAGCAACCAGAGATTCCAGTGTGCTTTTAATGTAGCTGGATCGTCGGGTTAATAAGGTAATGCCGTAGATCAGTGCTCCCAATAGGGTAGCCACTATTACCGAAAGCCAATTGGTATTTAAAATGATGCAAAAGGAGCCAGCCGACACCATGTACGATAAAAGCTCTACAATTTTACTGTAGCCCGACTGCGATTGGTAAAGTTCCTGAATCTTTCCATGGGCTTCAGTAACACTTAGTTTATTGTCGATAACTTTGTTAGTGGTTTCAACAATCGATGACAATGCACCAAGGTTAAGTTCTCCCGGTGGCACACACTCAACATGGTTATAGGTGTGCTCGTCTTCTTCATAAAACACATAGTTAATCCATGTTGGCGTATCCATAAAACTACCCTTAATGCCCTTTTTATCGGCTATTTCGGTGAGGTATAGTTGCGATTTGTAAGATGGTACACCAAAAGTGTGCAGTGCTTTGCCCAGCTGTACAATGAATTTGTATTGTTGAGGAATTTGCATTTTATGAATATCTGCGTCAGGTTAAATGATGGGGCAAATTTAGCTAAGATTTAGCATAGATATTCAATATGCTAAAATTTAAGTGTTATGATATATGTCAGTGATTGTTTGAATTTAGCGATTGATTTAATCATTTGATTCACGATTCTTTCCACTTGATGAAGGTGCTTTTGTTTCTAAATGTTTTCTTATCTTTCTTTGCTTATTAATAAAGATACCTTATCGATATGTCTTACGTGATAAAAGTCTTGCCTTTAGTTCTTTTAATGTGCTCGTGTGCCAATGTAGGTAGCCAGGTATGGAAGATAAATGCTGATGCCAGCCATCGTTATGAATATGCAAAGCCATCCAATGAATGGGAATTGCATTACGATTTACAGGAAATATCCGGCTTGGACTATGATCAGTCGGAAAATCAGCTGTTGGCCATTAATGATGAAAAGGGGAAAGTGTATCAAATTAATTTAGAAACGGGTGATAGTAAGGTGAAATATCATTTCCACAAAAATGGCGATTATGAAGGAATCGCAAAAGTTGGTAAGCACATCTATGTGTTAAAAAGCAACGGGAAGCTTTATCGGTACAATACAGAAAAGCAAAAGACCAAAGAGATGGAAACCGGTCTGTCGTCAAAGAATGATGCAGAAGGTTTGTGTTACGATCGGGATAAAAACAGTTTATTAATTGCTTGTAAGGGGCAAACCAAAGACAATAAGAAAGGGGTTAAGGCCATTTATCGTTATGACTTGGATGAAAAAAAGATGACATCGAAGAAAGAGATAAAAATTGAAGTGGATAATTTGGAACAATTGGCCAAAGTGCAAGGCTTGGGCACTAACCAACAATGGCGTTTAAAACGTTTTTCTCCATCAGGCATTGCCATTCACCCACAAACCAAATCTTATTATATTTTATCGGCACGCGGAAGCCTGTTATTGGTATACAATGAACAACAAATTGCAGAATACCTTGTTTTTCTGGATACAAACGCTTTGCCTCAGCCCGAAGGCATTTGCTTTGATAAAGATGGGAATTTGTTTATTTCCTCTGAGGGAAAAGGAGAAGGGGGGAAGTTACTCATGTATAAATGGATGGATCAATGAAGTGGAAGATAATTATAGTTGCTCTTTTAATTTGGGGGTGTTCATCGGTGAAGCCGCCTTATTATAGCGCTGAAGAAGTTAATTGGTTGCAAACATCCAAAAGCACTTCTGAGCAGCCTTTGCGAACCCTCTTTTTAATTGGAGATGCCGGTCAGCTTGATAATGAGTTGAAGGGACAAAACTATGTTCTGTCGGCTGTGGAAAACGAACTGACAAAAACCAGTGGGCCAAGCGATGTGGTTTTTCTTGGGGATAATGTGTATCCGTTGGGATTGCCTTCTAAAAGTAATGAAGAACGCTCACTCAGTGAATCCATTTTACGATCGCAATTAAAGTTAGCCCGACTGGCCAATGGTAATACCTATTTTATTGCTGGAAATCATGATTGGAAAAAAGGCAAGAAAGGTGGACTGAAAAGGGTTAAGCGCCAGGAAAAGTACATCGAATCCTATTACGATGACGATTTTGAGAAGAAAGTCAGAATGTATCCTGGTGATGGATGCAGTGACCCGAAAGTGGTAAAAGTGAGCAAAGATTTGGTTTATATTTTTATCGATTCGCAATGGTGGTTTCACGATTGGGATAGCGAGAAAAAGATGAATAAAGGTTGCGACATAAAAACCAGGGGCGATCTTTTGGTGCGCATGGAAGAGATCTTTATGAATTATAAAAATGATGAGTTGATTGTTTTTATGCATCACCCCATGAAAAGTAATGGTAAACACGGTGGTTACTTTTCGTTCAATCATCATTTGTTTCCCTTGCGTGAGCTGAACCCGAATTTATGGATTCCGTTACCAGTCATTGGTTCGGCCTATCCGGTTTTCCGACAAACCAGTGGTTCGGTTCAGGATATCAGTCATCATCGTTACCAGGATTTTATCCATGGATTAACCGATGCGGCTGAGAAATGGGAAGTGAACGTCACCTTTGCATCGGGACATGAGCATAATCTGCAATATTTCGACGATGAAGAAATCAAACATGTGATTAGTGGCTCGGGAAGTAAGGTAACCTATGCTGCAGCGGGTGGTGATGCCGAATACACAAGTGAAGCCAGGGGCTATGTGAAAATTGATTTCTATAAGAATGCCGAGGCCTGGATTGAATATTATACGGTTGATGGTTTTGATAAAACACCCGTACTGGAGTTCAGAAAGCAAATGCGGAAACCCAAGGCAGGTGCCATAAAGGCGGAGGTCAATTACCCGCCTGTAAGGGGAACCGACACTTTGCTGGCCGTCAATAAGGTGTTTGAAGGAAGTAATTTTATGAAGTTTTGGCTGGGCGAACAGTATCGAACAATGTGGGCCACCGAAGTACAGGCGCCTTTGATTGATCTGGAAACCAAGCACGGTGGATTAACGCCAATTAAAAAGGGAGGCGGTATGTCGTCCAATTCCCTGCGCATGGAAAAGGAAAATGGACAACAATACATTTTGCGATCCATTAACAAGGATTATTCCAAGTTGGTGGATGCCAAGTTTGCCAATCTGAAGGCCCTTAATATTATGAAGGATCAGAATTCGGGTAGCCACCCCTTTGGAGCGTTAATGATTCCTTCATTATCCAAAGCGGCCGGTGTTTATTCGACGCAGCCCGAGTTGGTTTACCTTAAGCATCAACGTGGTTTGGGGAACTACAATGCATTCTTTCCGGAGGAAATGTACTTATTGGAACAGCGTCCTTCGGGCGATTGGAGCGATGCCGACTACTTTGGTCGTTCGGAAGAAATAATTGGTTATACCGATTTACTGGAAACCCTTCGTGAAAAGAAAAGCCATTTTATCGATCAGGATTGGGTATTGAAATCGCGTTTGTTCGATCTGTTTATTCACGATTGGGACCGGCACGATGACCAGTGGCGCTGGGCGAGTTTTGAACAAGCGGATAAAACCATTTATCGCCCCATACCGCGCGATCGCGATCAGGTTTTTTACAAATTCGAAGGGGTAATACCGGTGTATGTTTCGACCTTTCTGATGAAGAAATTTAAAACCATGAAGGGGAATGTGAGCGATGTGAAAAATCTGTCGTTTAATGCCCGTTATTTCGATCGTTACTTTTTAAATGATTTGGAGTGGAGCGAATGGGAGCAAATTACGAAGGACTTGCAGGCCGCTATGACGGATGAGGTGATTGATTCGGCTTTATTGGCCTTGCCACCCGAAGTGCGCGATCAGAATAATGAGGTGATTGCCTTGTTAAAGGAACGACGAGGGAATCTATTGGAGATTGCGCGTAAATTATATGATTTTCTTAGCAGCGAAGTGGAAGTGTCGGCCACGGATAATGATGATGTGTTTGAATTGCATCGCCATGATGATGGGCGAATGGACGTGAAGTACTATGTGAAACGAAAATCAAAAGGAGATTTACTCAAATATCAGCGCACCTTTTATCCCGATGAAACGAATGAAGTTCGCTTATATGGCTTGCGCGGTGAAGATGAGTTTATCATAACCGGATCGGATAAGCAAACAATAAAAGTTCGCATCATAGGAGGCGAAGACAAAGATAAGCTCGTCAATAAAACGGGCGGAAGCCGACTATTCGCCTACGACTCTATCGAAGGCATCGAAATAAATGGTGAGGGAGTGAAGGATAAAACTTCTGATGAGGTAGACATCAACGAGTACGACCGTTATGGTTTTAAGTACAATACCAGCCTGCCACTTTTAAGGGGTGGTTATACCTACGATGATGGCGTTTGGCTGGGTTTAACACACACCTGGACTCGTCATGCCTGGCGCGCCGAACCATACCGATCCAAACAGC
This sequence comes from Carboxylicivirga sp., assembly GCA_025210475.1. Classification (GTDB taxonomy): domain Bacteria; phylum Bacteroidota; class Bacteroidia; order Bacteroidales; family Marinilabiliaceae; genus Carboxylicivirga. Next base: position 35,113 of record JAOARW010000063.1, read on the forward strand.
AGGTGGCTGCTTTGGTGGCACCCGGTAGTCAGGACGCTTTTATGTTTTTGTACGAAGGCCATTTTCCTGATTTGGTGAAGAATGTTGATTTCTATCCGTCTGTGCATGTTGATTATCCAAGTATCGAAAACTTTTTTGGTTATGGCAATGAGTCGATCAACGAAGATCGGGATAAGCAATACAACTGGGTACGAAAACGGGCCATTAAAATAGAGCCTTTGATTAGTTTTAAAAGTCGAAATTCATATTCTGGGTTTAAATTCGGGCCAACTTTCGAATCGGTTAGGATTGAAGATACAGATGGCCGGGTAGGACAAGATCCTGAATTAGGTTTTACCGAAGAGGAATTGGATCGGCATAGTTTTGTTGGGGGTAAAATAGCTTACCATGTCAATTACGTCGATCGGGAATCAAAACCGACCAATGGGATTCGCTTTAATGCCTCATTGGCGTATGAAAATGATGTGACCAATACCAACGATTTATGGAGTTTTGGAGCTAATATGCAGGGCTATTTGGCAATATTGAGTCGACCACAATTGGTGTTGGCCAATAACGTGGGGTATCAATCCATTAATGGTGAGGCACAATTCTATCAATATCCCAGCCTGGGTAACCGAACTTTTCTTCGCGGGTATCGAAATAATCGATTCAGGGGTGAGAAAGCCTTCTACGAAAATCTGGATTTAAGGCTACAGTTGATTGATTGGGATAATCGTTTTGTGCCGATGGACATTGGCGTATTAGGAGGTTTTGATGTTGGACGGGTTTGGATGGATGGCGAAGATTCCAATACCTGGCACCATAGTCAAACCATTGGTATGTGGATGGATGTGTTGGAGATGGTGGTTATGCAACCCTATTATTCCTACACGAAAGAGGGACATTATTTTAGCTTCAGGATGTCGTATAATTTCTAATGAGTTATCCTTAAATTCGCAGGCACTAAAATCTTTTTTAATGGATTTAAAAGAAACCATACAGCGTAAGTTCCCGATATTAACCGACCCTGACTTGATAAGTGAGATGGAGCGTTTTTGTACCACTAAAACCCTGGAAGCCGGTAATAATTTTATCGAAATTGGTGATGATGTGGTGGCTATGCCGCTTCTGACAGAAGGTGTAATAAAGATTGTTAGGGAAGATAATGATGGGAATGAGTTATTGCTGTATTACCTCAATGGCGGCGATACTTGTGCTTCCACTTTATCTTGTTGTATGGAAAGGGCTAAGAGCGAAGTCCGGGCCACTGTTATAGAGACTGTGACCGCCATTATGGTACCCATCCAATGCATGGAAGACTGGATGAAGAAATATACCGGTTGGCGCAGTTTCATCATGCAGTCGTACCGTTTGCGCTTCGAGGAGCTATTACAAACCATCGATAGCATTGCCTTTAAAAAGATGGACGAACGCCTGGTGGATTACCTGGTGCAATTGTCGGAAGAGCGTAATACAAAAATCTTGCATGGTACCCATCAGGAAATAGCCGATGATTTACATACTTCCCGCGAGGTTGTTTCGCGCCTGCTAAAACAGTTGGAAAAACTTGGTAAGGTAAGATTGTCGCGCAATAAGATTGAATTGCTGGGGATGTAGTTTAGGGTATAGGGTATAGGGTATAGGGTTCAGGGTATAGGGTTCAAGGTTCAGGGTTCAAGCATGTCAACTTTTTCACAGGGAAGCTTTTAAGGTTTGCGGAAGGGTCGACTTTTTCGTTGGACGAGCTTTCAAGGTTTGCGGAAGGGTCAACTTTTTCACAGGGAAGCTTTCAAGATTCGCGGAACTCATAATCCAAAACCTTAATCCCTAAACCCCCAACCTTAAACCTTAACCCATCACTCCCAACCCAAAATCCTTATGTGACCAAAAGCACAAAACAGTTTTTTTCATGGTTGTAGTTTTGCCAACGCAAAATTTAAAACAAACAAAAAATATATAATCATGGATTTAAAAAATGCTGTTGTAATCGATGTGCGAACGGTAGAGGAGTTTCAAATGGGCAATGTGCCCGGGTCAATTAATATTCCACTGGATTCGATTCCTGATCGTTTAGCCGAAATTAAAGCATTCGATGCGCCATTAATTCTATGTTGTGCCTCAGGAGCTCGCAGCAATGCGGCATGTGGTTACCTGCATAAGAATGGGATCACTGATATTTACGACGGAGGCCCCTGGACCGTTGTTAACTCGCACATGAATAATTAATACAGTCTTATTTCGATGTAGTTTGAAACATTACACATCAAACATCATCAATCACACATCAAACATCACCTATGGGATTATTGGATTTTTTATTTGGCAAAAGAAAACAAGAAGTATTAGAGGCTATTGAACGCGGTGCTAAAATTGTAGATGTACGTTCGCCTCAGGAATTTAAATATGGTAGTGTTGACGGATCGATCAACATTCCTCTTGACCGACTGAACGATTCGGCAATTAAAAAGTTGAAGAAGCTGAATGCACCGTTGATTGTTTGCTGTGCTTCGGGTATGCGTAGTGCTTCGGCAAAAGGCATGTTGCTTCAAAAGGGAATTAGCGAGGTGCATAATGCCGGTGGCTGGCACAAACTAAACCGCTGGGTAAATAGCTAAATTATTTATGATGTGACATAAATTCTTATGTCTTGAGTCTTTAATCTTGAATCTGTTGTAATGAAACGTATTATTATAATCGGCGGACTATCTGCCGGACCATCGGCTGCTGCCAAAGCTCGCCGTGAAAATGAAGAGGCAGAAATATTATTATTTGAAAAATCGAGCAACATCAGTTATGCCACCTGCGGCATTCCTTACGCGCTTTCTGGCGTGATCAACAGCCGTAAAAAACTGATTGTGGTGGAAGCTGAACTGCTGAAAAACCGCTTTAATGTTGATATGCACCTCGAAGAAGAGGTGATGGAGATATTGCCGGAAGCGCATAAAATTGTGACTTCGAAGGGCGAATACAGCTACGATAAGCTGGTTTATGCAGCAGGAGCCCATACCTTTATTCCTCCGGTGAAAAACATTGAGTTGGCCACCAATTGGTCGCCATGCCGAAGCCTGGAGGATTACGATAAAGTAATGAAGGAAGCGATTCCTGAATCGGCCAAACACATAACGGTAATGGGAGCCGGCTTAATTGGTGTTGAGGTAGTTGAAAACCTTCGCGAGCTGGGCAAAGAGGTGACTCTGATTGAGGGCAGCTCGCAGGTATTACCCATGTGGGAGCCTAAATTCAGTCATTTTGCCCGTCAGACTATGCAGCAAAATGGTGTTGAGGTTATTACCGATACCTTTGTGAAAGAGTTTAAGCTTGAAGGAGGAAACATTACCGAAGTTAAGATATCTGATACGGAGTCGGTAAAAACAGATTATGTACTGATGAGCGTGGGCATTCGTCCCAATACCGCGATGTTGACTTCCAAAGGTGCTGATTGTATAGCCAATGGTGCCTTAAAGGTGAATGAGCGTATGGAAACCTCATTACCTGATATCTATGCAGCAGGCGATTGTGCCAGCATCAGGAATCTGCAAACAGGAGAGTATGACTACCTGCCATTGGGAACACATTCCAACAAAGGGGGACGAACTGCAGGGCAAAATGCCGCAGGCGGATCAGATACTTTTGAAGGTGGTTACAAAACAGCCATTGTTAAAGTGTTTGAAAAAACACTGGCGCGCACCGGAATGAATCCGGCATTTATGGATAAGAACAACATCGCCTATAAAACCAACCTGATATTGGCCGGTGCCACACCTGGATACTATCCCGATCAAAAGGAGATGATTATAGAGACCTATTACAAACCAGAAGATGGAACGATTTTAGGATGCGAAATATTTGGTGAGCATGGCGTGGATAAACGGGTGGATGTGATGAGTACAGCCATTTATGCCAAGTTGAAAATATCAGATTTACCAAAGCTTGATTTGGCTTATGCACCACCATTTTCTCCGGCGAAAGATCCGGTGGTAGTATCGGGTTATGTGTCGTCCAATGCCTTGAATGCCAATTATAGCGAGGTTAGTGTTGAAGAGTTACAAGCCATTATGGCCAAAGAAGATGCTTCATCTTACCAGATTTTGGATGTGCGAACACAGGGAGAGATTAAGCAGCTCGGTAAGATTAAAGGCGCCATCGAAATACCGGTGGATGAATTAAGAGATCATCTCAACAAACTGGACAAGAGCAGAACTACATATGTTTATTGCGCCAAAGGATTACGCGGTTATTTGTCGTTCTTGATTCTGCAACAAAATGGTTTCGAAAAGCTCCATAACCTGTCGGGTGGTTATACAATCTGGAATTATTTGAATTAATAAAGAACAATAGATTGTTGGACTTTTAGACAAAAGACATAAGATGCTGCAATTCATTGTATGACTTTCAGCTTCTTGTTAATCGTATCCAATAAAAGAAAACGCAGAGACGCAGAGCCACAGAGTTAAATCAAAAAATCTCTGCGTCTTTGTGTCTCTGCGTTTATTTCATTCGCTTATCTTCTTACAATCCGCAAACAGTTGGTCCTTGTTCAAAAACAATGTCGCGAGGAATGCCAGCTTCAGCAATGCGATCCAGATCGGCCTGAAGAGCCGGACGAATGGTTCCCATTTTGGCCAGTGTTTCCTTGGCTTTTTTGTAATTGCCATCGCCTTGCATGGTCAATATTTCTTCCGACAGGCTAATCATCGCGTCCGTCATTTTATCAAAATCAACTGTGTAATAACCTGTTTCTTTATTATAGCTAAAAGCACCTTTTTCCTGGAAGTAGTTAAAGCGCATCATGTTGGCTTTACCGTGTGCACTGGCAGCTCCAAAACGCACCGAACGGAAAATACCAGCCATAAAGGTTACGTAGTTATCCATCAGATCTTTGTTAGGTAATTCGCCCATTTCAGCCAACTTGGATACCATGTATAAACCAAGGATATCGGCTTTCGCCTCTTCAATGGATGAAGCGGTTTCTTTCATGGCTTCGCGCACACTCTGGTTGCCATCAAGAGTCATTTTAATACCCAAGCCATGCGCCACTTCATGAAACATGGTGTTTTCGAAGAAGGCATCAAACTTAACGTGCTTTTGTTGCTCGGGTGCAATCAATACCTTACTGATGGGTACTAAAATATTATCAAACTTCGCCTGCATCGAGTTTTTCAACTGTAACTTGCGGCTGCCCTTTTCGATGTGTACCTGAGGATCGTTAGGCAGGTTAATAGCGATGGTCTTACTTCCGGCATTACAGTCGCCGGCATAATATAAAGCATCATAAGCACCCAAATCACTATCGGTACCCGGAACTTCTTTTTTGTATTCGGCATCAACCGGCAACGATTCTTGCAATTTAGGCAGTAAAGAGGCAAAGCGAGTTAGCTTGTCCGACCACTCTTTATCTTTAATCAGGATGTACGATTCAAAGGCTGCTTTGCTTCCATAAAGCGCATCTTCATAAGTTTCGATTGGACCAACCACAAAGTCGATGGTGTTGGTTTTCATATCCATCCATGCCATATCACTGGCCAGGTAATCGTTGCTCAATAAAGCTTCAGCTCTTAAGGATAAATAATTTCTCAGGCCTTCATCTTCGGCCAGTTCAGCGGCTTGTTTCAATAGTGAGCTTACTTTGGTCAGTTCTTCTTTGTAGGCTTCGCTGTAAGGCACAACTTTTAGCGAACGGTCATCGTTACGTTTGATAATTGTGTACAAGTCCGATTTCTTAGAATCGTTAAACGCTTCGAACTCTTCTTTACTCATATCTTTCGGGTAGAATTGAGCGCCTTGAGGTTTTTCACCAATGCCTTCAACAAACGATTGATTGGCATTTAAACGTTCCCACGGACCATAATTGATCATCATAAAACGTCTTAGATTCTCGTCAGGGGTATTGGAAAGTAATTCCTGCTTGTCACCCCACGCTTGTTTCCAGAATAAGCCATCCATTATTTTGGCCGCTTCAAATAAAAGCGGAAGCATTTGCTTTTCTTTAGCCGATAATACCGATAAGTCGGTTGTTAACTTAAAGGGAATAAACTCATCTGCCTTTTCTTTGATGTTTGGATCAGTGCTTTTGTACGTCACTTTTGGCTGGCAGGCAACCAAAAATAATACAGCCATAATTGGCATTAATAATTTAGTCATCGATTGTTATTTTGAGTTGATAGATAGATTTTGGATGTTAAAATACGAATATTGCCATAGGCAGACAAGAACAAGCATCATAATGGCTGGTTGGAGGTGAGCAAGTCTATCTGATTACATGCTTTCTTTAATTTTTTTACGATGATTTTCGCCCCATTGGTAAAGTTCAAAGATAACAGATTGGCAAGTTCTTCCATATTCAGTGATGCTATAAATAATGGTAACAGGCCTGGTATCTAATACGGTTCGTTTTACCAGATGGTTGATTTCTAATTCTTTTAATTCTTTTGACAGCATTTTAGGTGTAATGTCACCAATCATTCGCTGTAGTTCTTTAAAACCAGATTCTTCCAGATAAATGAGGGCACCAATAATTGGAATTTTCCATTTGCCACTGAATATCTCCAGAGCATCTCTGACAGCCAGTATTTTAGAGCTGCAGCTTTCCATTGTTTTTTGTTTGATTTCGTTGCCCTTTTCCATGTCCAATTTATTATAGGTGGTATCCTCAAGGATACTGGTATATTTTATATATCTGCTAGCAAATATACATCTCTCCAAATATATTTGCAAAGTATTCCAACTCAAAAAATAGTAGATATGAAAACAATAGAAAAAGTCAGAACGCCAGAAGCTACATTTTTTAATTTACAAGATTATCCTTTTAAACCACATTATATGGAATTGGATGGTGGTGTGCGATTGCACTATCTCGATGAAGGAGCGTCTAATGAAAAAACAATATTCCTTTTTCATGGTCAACCCTCGTGGAGTTATTTATATCGTCATATGATTCCTCAATTGGTTGAAGCAGGTTATCGCGTTATAGCGCCAGATCTGATTGGCTTCGGAAAGTCAGATAAACCGATTTATTCTGATGATATCAGTTATCAGAATCATGTACACTGGATATCGCAGTTTGTTAATAATCTAGGAATAACGCGGGCCTCTGCATTTATGCAGGATTGGGGAGGAATGATTGGGTTGCGTGTGTTGGCTAATAATCCGAAATGGCTTGAGCGTTTGGTTTTGGCCAATACGGCATTAGCTGATTATAAAGGCATAGTCAAATGGTTAGTTCCTAAAATGATCAATCGCACAATCTCCAAAAGTGGCAAACCATCGTTGAGTGATTTAAAGAATAAAACCAATTATAAAAACTGGGTGGGTTATTTTAAGAATTCAGATAGATTAGAAATTGGAGAAATAATGCAGTTATTGACAAGCAATGAATTAAGTCAGTTTGAAAAAGATGCCTACGATGCACCATTTTTAAATGAATCGTACTACAAAACATTGCGAAAAATGCCAGAAATTGTTGCAACAGATTTGAATGAAGTAAATAAGGATTGGGAAAATCTTAAGCAGTGGAAGTTTCCTGTTCTTACTTTATTTAGTGATAAAGATCCATTTTTGGCCGATCAGGGCTACGATAAGAAATTCCAAAACAATTTTAAGGGAGCGAAAGGTCAACCGCATATGACGGTGAGTGATGCCTCGCATTTTTTGCAAGAAGATCAGACCGATATGTTGGTGGGGCGAATATTGGATTGGCTGAAGCAGACCAACTTTTAAAAAGCAAACAATAAATTTTTAAAACATATAGAAATGAAGATTTTAGTAATAGGAGGTACAGGTATCATTGGTAAGGCGGTGGTAGATTTATTAGGAAATGAACATGAAGTAATTGCTGTTGGTAAAAGCAGTGGCGATTATCAGGTAGATATTGAAGATAGGGCATCGATAGAACAAATGTTTAAAGACTTTAAGGAGGTTGATGGAATCATTTCTGCAACAGGCATGGCAAGTCTGTCACCTTTGGATCATATGTCAGAAGATGATATTGATTTGGCTTTGAACAATAAACTTAAGGGACAAGTGAATCTATTGTTAGAAGGATTAAAGCATTTAAAAGATGGCGGATTTATTACTTTAACAACCGGAGCAGCAAGCCATACACCCTTTCCAGGTGGAGCAGCAATTACTATGGCATGTGCCGGATTGGAGGGTTTTGTAAAAGCAGTTGAAGTTGAAAAAAATAAAGATATACGAATCAATGTGATTCGCCCGGCCATGGTAACCGAATCAATGAAACTGTTTAAGCTAAATGTTCCATACTCTGTATCGGCTTTTGATACTGCACGTGTTTATAAAGCGGTGACCGAAAAAACGGAATCGGGACAAATGTATGATGTTCATCAATGCCTGCACGAATTGTTACCAAATGAATAACAAAATGATTGATCTGTGATTTGTAATTGGCATAAACTCAACGGTCGATTAAGCATCACAATATTGTATTGATCGGACTTTTTCTAGGCATTAAGAAAACTTTTTAGAAGCATGAGTATAAATCTTTCTGCTTAAAAAAATAGTATATAACCCGGGTAGAAGTTCATTTAAACCCTAGTAAAAAGAATGTTTTACCCGGGTTAAAAACTAAACTTATCGTGATAAAAATTTATACACATACTTTTGTGTTTTTAACAATGAGCTGAAAGGAAATTATGTTGATGCTTTTAAAATCGGCAGAGGCAAACCGATTTGAAATAAAATGCCAGGAAGATATTTAATTATTCCGCTTTGGTAGCTCTCAACATTTCGCGCTTACCTTTGGGGCCCGGCAGTCGTTCCACAGTGAAACCAACAGCCTGCATGGTGCGGCGCACAACGCCTTTGGCACAATAGGTAGTTAGGATGCCACCCGGACTCATGGCATTGAATAGTTTCTGGAAGATGGCTTCTTCCCACATTTCTGGTTGTACCTCAGGAGCAAAAGCATCGAAATAAACCAAATCGTAGCTTTTAGTGAAAGTGGTCGATGTCAGGTCGGTTTCATCTTTAAGCACAACAAAGTTAGGCTGCAGCTCACTTGCTTCGTTCCAGGGTAGTTGATGCAGCTGATTTAATAACTGATTTTCCTTTTCAGATTTACCAAAATTGAGTTGGGCCGCGGCTTCTTCACTAATCGGGTATTTTTCAAGTGCATGGTAGAAAATACGCTTGTCACTCTGATTAAGGGCGGTAAGAAAAGCATTTAAGCCGGTTCCTAAACCAATTTCAAGAATGTTGAGTTGCGATTGTGCATGATGACAAAGAGCCGGTTCGATAAATACATGCATCGATTCGTTGTAAGCACCATTTACCGAGTGATAATGCTCATCCAACTCAGGTACATACAGCGTGTGCGAACCATCAGCCGAAACCTTCAATTCAACTTTTCTTTTATGATCCTTTAACCAGTTGTTGTTCATTAGTTTTGTATTGAATTTATTGTTAGGAACTTCGAGTTTGTTGTATCCGTCCTTTGTCTTCTGTCCCCCCGTCTTCCTGATAACTCTCAATCTTAATTTGCTGTCGCTGACGGGTTGGTAATAAGGAGATTCGGAAGCTTTTCCTCCCTTGTTTCCCTTTGCCATTTCCATGTAATACCGTCATGTACCAGGCAGTGAGACTTATTCCTTTAACAACGCTGGATAAACTGATGGCCCACCAAATCCCTAACATACCCAGATATTTTTCGAGCGACAAGATCATGGCTGCCGGTACCCGCGAACCGGTGAATACTATACCAATGATAGACGGAGGCACGGTTCGTCCGATGCCGTTAAAGGCCCCACGGGTAATAATCTCGATGATCATAAATATCTGCGATACGGCCAATATCTTCAGGTAGACGATTCCCATTTGAAGCGGTTTCGGCTCGTGCAGGAAGAGCGAGAATATTTCTTTGCCAAAAACGAAAAAGCAAACGGTAACGATGCTTCCCAGAAAGATGCCAATGCCCATGGTTGTGTAATAACCTTTTTTGATACGGCTCCAGTTGTTGGCTCCGAAATTTTGTCCGGTAAAACTTCCCAGTGCAGTAGCAAACCCTGATGAGGTCATCCAGGAAATGGCTTCGATTTGAGCACCTACACTTTGTACGGCAATAGGAATATCGCCCCACTTTGTTATCATCCGGGCCAATATTAAAGCAAAGCAGGCAAAAAGCGCACTCTCAGTTGCAACGGGCATCCCGAGCTTAAAAATTTTGATTGATATCTCTTTACTTAATTTAAAGCGTTTAAAATCAGGGTTAATAATTTCTTTCTTCCAGATAAAGCGAAGGCAAAAAATACTGAATACAACAAACTGCGCTATCACTGTTGCCCATGCAGCGCCTTTTACACCCAGAGCCGGAATAAAGGAAAAGCCGAAGATCATCATCGGATCAAGAAACATATTTAATCCTAAGCCTACCAAGAGGTAATAGAAAGGCAAGCGACTGTTTCCAACGCCATTGTATATTCCCTGAAAAGTTGGGTTGATAAAAGTAAACACAAAACCTAATGAAACGATGCGCAGGTAGTTGATGGCACCATCTTCAACAAGGCCTTTCGATAGGCGAAATATGCCAATTAAATGCGGTGTAAATATCAGTACAATGGCTGCTATAAAAATGGACAAAAGTAGTGCCCAAAAGAGCGAATGACGTGCAAAGCGAGCAGCCGTCTCGGTTTCTTTACGACCAAGGGCTTGCGACACACCAATTTCGGCTCCAATGCGTGTTACCAATAATATGGACATGCCCAGCCAAATGTAAAAGCCGGCACTGCCAACCGATGCCACAGCGTTACTTCCCAATTGCCCCAACCAAATCATATCGGTTAGGTTATAGGCCATTTGCATAAGTGAAGTGCCAATAATAGGCAAGGCTAGTTTAACCAATTGTTTAAATATCGGTCCCCGCGTTAAGTCAACAGATTTATTCATACCAGCCGCGAAGATAGCTACTATTTAGTGGATGAAGCATGATTAATGAGGTTATTGATTTGTTAAAGATTGTTGAAGTAATCCTGTTAGAATGTTTAAAAATGGTCAAGTGCTTTGGGCTTTCGGTCTTCTGTCGATGATTTTATAACTTGCGGGCTGTAAAGCATAGTAATTGTCACGTAAGATTATTCATATCGATATGGATGCCTTTTTTGCATCGGTTGAGCAACGCGATTTTCCAGAATTGCGAGGTAAGCCGGTGGTTGTTGGTGGAAATAGCGAACGTGGTGTAATTGCGGCTGCCAGTTATGAGGCACGAAAGTTTGGCGTCAAGTCTGCCATGTCGTCCAAAGTTGCCTTGCGCCGCTGTCCGCATTTAATCTTTCAGAAGCATCGTTTTGAGGTTTACAAAGAGGTGTCGCAACAGATACGTGCGATCTTTTATGAATACACCGATTTGGTGGAGCCGTTGTCATTGGATGAAGCCTTTTTAGATGTAACCGATAATAAAAAAGGCATTGAATCGGCAACACAAGTGGCGCGCGAGATCAAGCAAAAGATTTATGAACAAACGCACTTAACTGCATCGGCAGGTGTCAGTGCCAATAAGTTTTTGGCAAAGGTAGCCAGCGATCAACGAAAACCCAATGGCATGTACATCATTAAACCTAAAGATGTGAAGGCTTTTGTAGAGCAATTGCCCATTGAGAAATTCTTTGGAGTAGGGAAGAAAACAGCTGAAAAAATGCACTTACTGGATATTCATAAAGGCAAGGATTTGTTGCGATTTGACCTAACGCGTATGGTTCATCACTTTGGCAAAGCCGGGCACTACTTTTACGATATTGCACGTGGCATCGATGAACGCCCCGTTCGTCCGCATCGCGAGCGTAAGTCAGTGGGAATAGAAAATACCTTTAGTAAAGATTTGCGCGATCAGCAACAAATTGAGATGGAGATTGACAGGCTTAAAGAAGGTTTGTTAAAGCGCTTATCTAAAAGTGGTAAATCGGGTAAAACCCTTACTTTAAAAGTGAAGTTTGATAATTTTGAACAGATTACGCGTTCAAAAACTGTCGCTCAACAAATAAATGAAAACAGTTTAAATAACTTGTCGAAAGACTTACTGCATGAGGTTCCGCTTAATCGTCCCATTCGCTTATTGGGACTGACTATCTCAAATTTTAAGGAAGAGGCAAGCAATGTTGCGGAGGCCATTCAATTAAAGATAGATTTTGAGGCATAAAAAAACTTCCGCCCTAAAAATATGACGGAAGTTTCACAGCATAATTAAGATGCTTACAATTCGTTTGTTTCATTTGAGATGGCCATAAATCTTTCCATCATATCTTTTCTTAAGCCTTGATAAAAAGCCTTTACCAATTTAGGGTTGTCTTTTCCATCAGGATGATTGGCTTTGGCTACTAAATCATTTCTGAATTCGATAGCTTTTACCATCACTTCAGCAATTTTATCATTGTTTACATCTTCCTTTACTAATTGCTTTACATACGCTTCGGTAATTAGCTCTGAAGCAAGAAAGTTGATGTCTTTTTTTAATTCTCTAACACTAGCCATATTATTATGTTTTAATGTAATATACGCTGCAAATGTAACCAATAATTTACGATTTATAGCAGGGTGTCAATGATGATTTGTATTTGCTTGGATGAATGAGGTGTGTTGGCTGGCTTTATTAAAGGATAAATGGCTCTTATTTCAGACTTTGTTGATTTGGTGTTGAATTTCAATTTATTAGTTGATAAATTGAAGTTTTTAATCAAACCTAATAAGATGAGAATCATTCAAAACTTCTTTTTACTGGCATTTATTTTAGTTGCCTGTAATCAACAACAGCTTCAGGAAGCTCCTGCTCTAACATCGTGGAATGATGGAAATGCCAAACAGCAAATTGTTAATTTTATAGAGCAAACAACAAGTGCCTCGAGTGCAGATTTTGTTGAGGTTAAAGATCGAATAGCTGTTTTTGATATGGATGGCACCATATTGCTTGAGAAGCCTCATTATGTACTTTTTGATTTTGCTGTGCGCGAGATGAACAAGCGCATGCATGAGAATCCTGAATTAACCAATAAGCAACCATTTAAAGCCATTGCCGAAGAAGACTGGAATTATTTTAAAACGGTTGGATATATGGCGGAGACAGGTATTTATAGTGTGTTGTTATATGCAACGGATGGCTTTACAAATGAGCAATATCAAAGTGCAGTGAATAAATATTTTGATGAAGTAATTGATGAGCGTTTTCAGCAATCGTACAAAAAGTTGGTGTATAAGCCAATGCTTGAGCTCGTCGCTTATTTACAACATCACCAATTTCAGGTTTATATTGTGTCGGGTTCCGATCCGCAGTTTACCCGATCTTTTTGTGAGGAAGCCATTGGTATACCAGTAAACAATGTGATCGGATCAACGGTGTTAACAAAATTTGAGGAAGAAGTTGGACAATCTAACCTGGTAAGGCAACATGAATTTATTCAGCCCATTAACGATGAAGCAGGTAAGCCGGTAAATATTTTGAATAAAATTGGCAAGGTGCCGGTTATTGCGATTGGAAATTCCAAAGGGGATTATCACATGTTGCAATATTCGAAAAACGCTCCCATTAGCTTGCAGATGCTTGTTAATCATGATGATTCAATACGAGAGTATAAGTATAATCATCAAGAGTTAAGTGAGTTGTGCCGGGAAAAAGACTGGGTAGAGATCAGTATGGAGAAGGATTTTGCAGTAATCTTTTGACAAAAAAGTACAGAACAACAATTATAATTATGTGTTAGAATTATTAATGATATAATATTTTCTTAGCCTTAATAAGGCTTTCAGACATTGAATAACTTAAAAACGAAATTATGAAAAAGTTGATTTTTATATTGTTTCTGGGATTTGGATTGATAAGTGCAAATGCCCAGGAAGTTGGTTTGCGATTTGGTGGATCAAATGGATTGGGTGGAGTAGCTGTTGATGGTGTTTTTTCAATGGGTCAATTTAGTCGCGTTCATGCTGATGTTGCTATTTGGGACGGGTATCTGGGTGTTGATGCACTTTGGGATTTTATTTACCGGCCGCTTGGTGAAGAAGCTTTTAACTGGTATGTGGGTTTTGGGCCTTCAACTTTGATTGGAGACGAGTTTTGGTTAGGTGCTTCGGGTGAACTTGGAATAGAATATAAATTTAAAGAAGTACCATTAGCGCTTGGAGCGGATTGGCGACCAACATTTTGGTTGGTTGAAGATACAACGTTTGGAGTTGATTCATTTGGTCTGAATATCAGATGGGTATTTGGAGATTCGGGTAAATAGTAAAAAATTATAAGGAATAATTGAACGCCTGTTGAATTAGTCTATAGGTGATTTTTTTTATAATCATTAAAAAGCATCCATTCATCTATAAAAAGTTGCTGTTTACCAAATATTGAATTATTAAGGGAGTAATTAAAGTGCTGTTGTTACAGCCTTTTTTATCTTTGGTATTGCAAAACCAAACCCATGGATTGTGTTGATAGGAAAAGTGTATTTGTTGCAGACTTGCAGTACCTGTAAGCGTATCTTGAAACAAGTAAAAGTATTTGGTGATTTTGATGTTAGAGATGTCAAAAGTGATCCGTTAACAGTTGAGGAGATTGATAGTCTTGCTAAGAGAGCAGGAGGTTATGAACTTATTTTTAATAAGCAATCTCAGAAATACAGAAAGCAAGGGCTGAAGGATAAGAATCTGACTGAGGATGATTATCGACAGCTTTTAGCAGAAGAATATACTTTTTTAAAGCGACCCGTGTTTTTAATTGATGATAAAATATTTGTTGGAAACAGTAATACAACGGTTGATTTACTAACCAAGTACTTAACGTCGACAAATAAATAAGATATCCGTTACTACCTAACCCAAATTGTAGAAACATGTAGTAATTGAAAAGGCTTCCAGTTGGAAGCCTTTTTTTTGTGTTTATTCTTTAAGTGTCTCGTTAAGTTTTTGTATCACATGTTCTTTGGTTGCTTCGGGGAGTGACTTTATTCGTGTTAGGTGTGAACCGTCGGGAGAAACTGCTCTATAAGTATTTTTTAATTGCGTATTATCTAAAGAGGTAGCTCCCCATGGGTCGTTTTGACCGATAATGGCAATTATTGAAGGGTCAGCGGCTTCGAGTTTTTGCATAACTTTTTGCATGGTTGGCAGAAAACGAAGCGTATCGCCTCCGGGGGCAAACATGCAACTACTTATCGTATCTTTCTGATAGCCGTTTAATAAAGGACCTAAGCTACCTGGTACATAAGCGTAATATCCAAGTTCCTTGTAGGCCTGATAAAAAAATGGTTTGATGTCTTCCCAACTTTGATCCGAAACATAACCAATGTCGCTGCTTCTGCTAAGGTGATTAAATAAAGTTTGGATGGAAGCATCTGATTGGGGAATGTTTTTTGTGTGGCTACCCCATTGCCAGAATGAGAAAGGATATTCTAAAACAACTAAATCAAAGGCCTTGTCGTAGCCCATTCTGAAGGTATAGCCTTTTTGTTGGGCATGTTCTTTAAAAAGTGGCATCAGCTCATCTCTTTTTTCGAGCACCGTTAACTGGAATTCGCGAATTTGTTTTCTTTCTACTTCTGAACCAACCTGATCAAAGAAATCAAAAAGCCGTGGGTCTTCTCTTGCCAGATTAATTGGAGCAACATATGGCACCGTGATATCTACATCATTAGGGAAGAAGGCCCGATGGAAAATAGCTGTTTGACCACCTTTGCTAATACCAGTCGTTGCCCATTTGCCTGAGTATAATTGTTTAAAGAAATTGATGATTCGATGATGATCATTTGCAGCTTGTTCAACCGTTAAGTACTGCCAATTGATACTGTCAGGTCTTGATTTGGCAAAATAGCGGTGTTCCACAATAATTTGGTTGGCTTTGGTTAGGTTGGCTAATTCCGTTGTGTAATTGCGTTTGGCTGAATAGCCTTCTGTTACCATAACTACTGGTGCTGACTTATCTTTATGAGATAGCCAGATGCGTTGTTGAAAACTTCCTTTCTCAGGGTGTTTGTGGTCGAGTGGTTGTGAAAAAAAGATTAACCACGATTGCTGATAAAGGGTTGTGTCTGTACTTATTTTTTCTGCTGAAGTAATTTCTGCAATCGAAAACAAATCTTCAGGTTTTTGAACAGGCTCTTGGCAAGAGCTGAAAAAAGCAACAATTGCAATAATAGCAGTTATTCCATGGAAAGTTAGAAGATGATTTTTGTGCTTTAGTGTCATAACTTCTGTTTTAAAATATTGTTGGTAAAACTCTAATCTAGTTGATTGAATATTAATTGAGAATAGAGTTTGTAACCGCATTTGTTATTGATGTTTATCCGGGTATTTTAATAGTAAACCGTTTACGATTCAAACTTAAATTGAGATTACTTGCCTTGTATTAAGGCGTTATTTCTCTTGTGGGTTGTAAGTGCCTTGCTCTTAGGAAGAAAATGTGTAATTGTCTGATTTGTATAGTCTCGACTAAAACTTATTCGTCCTGAATTATTTATTTAATATAAGAAATCTAAAGCCTTTAAATTATAGCATGCGATTAATGCAAAGTTTCATTAATTGATAATTGTTTATGCTAGAATAACTTTCTTTAGGATTTTAAAAGAATTAATGGTACAATAATTAAGATTATTTAGCAAGTCAGTACAAGTAAAAAGAGGATAGTAGATCAATTGATCCAGCATTCGTAAAGCCCTTTGCCCGACTTATTTATAGGATTGTAATGTTTTGAAGTTAAATGCATAATTCATCCTTGAGTAGGCTAATTTAGAGAATAATGTGTAGTTTAAAAAGAATGATGAGGATTTTTATTTAATAATAACAATGAAAAGTACTGAGAATAAATCCCAAACCATAAAACACTATTTTAGTCGTTTAAAAGATAATTTAGTTAAATATTTGACTATTTTTGCAACCTTATTATATCAAAATCAGTAATAAAGAAAAAGCTTAAAAGTAAAGGGTTGGACGGAAAAGATCTTTTAGCTCATCGATGGGCTATTTATTACGAATAAGCGATGTTGATTGATGTATAGGGTAAAGTATTGAAATTGCTTTATGTATTAAAGCGCGCATCACATGGTGCTCGCTAGTTGTGTGTGACCTAATATATGAAACTATGCGGAATTGCTTATTTGTGTTCTGTTTTTTAATAATTACTCTGAGTTCATCTGCCCAGGTGGGGAGAGAATTTTGGTTTGCAGCACCTGATATCACTGTCGATCATGGTGATGAGCCCATCGTATTTCGTATCACGGCTATTGAAACCAATGCGAACGTTACCGTTAGTATGCCAGCTGATGGAGGCAGAGTCATTAAGAATTTAACGATAAATGCTCAAACCCAGGAGCGTATCGACTTAAATAAGAATGTAGTTGAGAATCGGCCTTCCAATAGAGTTAATAATAAAGGGATTTTAATTACTTCAGATGCAGATATTACCGTTTATTACGAAGTGGCAAACGGCGTTAATCCGGATAAATTTACTTTAAAAGGTCCCAATGGTTTGGGTGATGAATTTTTTATCCCATCGCAGAATACTTATCAGAACAAAATTTTATCGCCTAAAGCAACTGAAAAAGCGGATATTGTTGCCACTGAAGATGGAACAAAGGTTACGATTATTCCTACAGTCAATATTGTTGGCCATGCAGCCGGTGTAGAGTATACGATCACATTAAACCGTGGACAGACGTATAGTTTGGAAAATCGTAATGATGGTTCGCCGACATCTTCGATGGCAGGAACCTATATTTCTTCCGATAAAGATATTGCTGTTACAATTAGTGATGATAGTGTTTGGCAAGGACGTGGTTTTGGGCCATATGACCTGATCGGAGACCAGATGATTCCTACTTCGATGATAGGAACAGAATACATTGCTGTAAATCCGAATCCGGATAGTAGAACCATAAATAAGGTTTACGTTTTGGCAACTGAGGACGATACTTATATATCTGTGGTATATGAAACAGATCGTGTAACCAAACGATTAAATAAAGGAGAACAGGCTGATTTGGACATTGATGGCAACGCTCTATTTATTGATGCCGATAAACCTGTTTACGCCTACCAGTTGGCAAGCTTATGGAATACGTCAGGAAACGAAATGGGTAGTGCTATCTTGCCAAGTACCAGTTGTACGGGTTCTCGAACAGTGAGTTTTGTGCGGACTTTTAACCTGGAGTTTTGGGTACAATTGCTGACGCAACAAAAAAATCTAAGTTCATTTGTATTTAGGGATCAGAATGGTAATGTAAGAAATGATCTGGATGCTATAACCTGGGAAGAAGTAAAAGGAACCGATACTGGTTTGCCAGAAGAAACCTGGTATTCCGGAATCATTCAATTGGGTATAACAACAGGTGCTCCTCACACAATTGAGAATACAAATGGATTGTTTCATATGAGTGTTCTGGACGAGAATCAAGGCAGTACGAGTTATGGGTATTTTTCGTCCTATGGGCAGTTGCGTCTGGAAGGGCCTACTCAGGAATGTCAGGGTAATCAAATTATTCTTCGTACCGCAGAACCAATGAAAAGTTATAACTGGTTTTCAGAGCTTACGGGTAATGTGGTACAATCAACAGATCCAACGTTTGCTGTTACTCAATCGGGCAAATATTGGGTGACGGCAGAAGTTAATTTTGGCGGATGTGAACTAACAGATAGTATTGATGTTGAGTTCCGTCTTCCGGAATTTGATTTGGGTAACGATACTGTTGTATGTCCTGGTGAAACTGTAGATTTTCAGGTTCCTCCAGGCTTGGGCACTTATGAGTGGTTTGATGGAACCAGCTCTAATTCAACTTCTGTTGTGATGGGTGATGGTGATTCGCATGATGTATGGTTAACAGTTACTGATGATCTGAATTGTTCGAATACCGATCGAAAACAAGTAACAACACATCCTTTGCCACTTATTGTTTTAAATAGAACAGAGCTATGCCAGGGCGAACGGATTATTGCAGACGATACGAATATCGAACGTTTTGAATGGCGATTCAATGGAGCACTTATAAACGCTGATCCTACTCAGAGCTTTATTGAACCATCTTTATCAGGCAGGTATTCGCTTACTGTTTGGGGTGCAGAAGGCTGTTCAGTAGTTCAGGATTTTGATGTTACTGTACATGATTTACCCGATTTTGATTTAACTGATCAGTTGGGATGTATTGCCACTACAACAACAATTAATGCGCCATTAACAGGTGCTGGTTTTACTTATCGTTGGTCCGATAATTCAACGGCTTCCAGTATTGATTTGAATGTGGCGGGGGATTATTGGTTGGAAATTACCGATGCATTTGGTTGTATGTCGCGTGATAATTTCAATTTTGATTTTTTACCACCTGAAGAAATTGATCTGGGTCCTGATCGGGTTGAATGCGCGGGTGTAACTTTGGAAATAGAGGAAGGATCAGATTATTCAAATTTTGTTTGGGAGTTTAAACAAAATGGAACGGGTAGTTATCAGCCTTTAACAACACCTAGTCCCGAGTATAAATATACGATAGTGAATTCTGATGTAGTTAATAGCGGAGACTATAAGGTTTCGGCAATTAATAAACATGGATGTGCTGTGGAAGACATGGTGAATGTGGTATTTCAAACAACTGATCCGCCAGTAGTGACGGTAGATAGGAATCTGTGTCAGGGAGAAACGATTCACATTGAAGCTTCATCAATTTATACAGATTATGAGTGGCACCACAATGGTGTTCATAGGCCTGAATTTGATGGACAAAATAGAATTTCGGTTGATCAGCCGGGTGTTTATAAAGTATCGGCAACATATGGTGTGTGTACAAAGGAAACAGATGTTGATGTAAAAGAGTATTCTTTACCAAGCATTGCCTTAAATGCCCCTTCTAATATTTGCTCTGACTCCGCAAGTATTATTGACATTAATTCATTTACAGAAGGTGATGCACCGTTTAATTATTTGGTATTTGATGATGGCTTAAAGCAATATAACGATTGGACGACCGCCGAAAATATCATTAATGCTTCAGGAACATACAAGGTGACAGCTTATGACGAGGCAGGTTGTGTCGCGAGTGATCAGGTAATCATCAATCTGTTTCCGCGAACAGATATTGGATTATCTGATATTCCTCCTACTTGCGAAAACATTGATGTTGTATTAGAGAATCCAGTGGCAAGTGCCTTGTCATATGATTGGTATAAGATTGAGTCGTCGGCAGATAATCATTTAGTCAGTAATGCACCATGGACAACCAATGTGGCCGGATCGTACAAGTTGTTTGTAGAGGATATAAATGGCTGTGGTAGCCTCGATACTGCAGTTGTTCAAACATTACCGGTTCCAACAGTTGATTTAGGAGTTGACCGTGAAATGTGCGAAGGGGAACAAATTATGCTCGGAGCAGGATCTACTTATGCTACTTATAAGTGGAATGATGATAACGCTTTAATGGAGCCATCGTTGTTGGTAACTTCGGCTGGTAAATATAAAATAGAAGTAGGGAATATACACGGTTGTACAGCAAAGGATAGTGTGCAAATCGATGTTAATCCAATTCCACGGTTTACGGTTGCTGACGTCTATGAATGTGCAGGTGAACTTGGAAGATTAACTGTACCGGCAGGTGTAAGTAATTACCATTGGTCTACGGGTTCAACCAGTTCGAGCATCGACGTTACTAAAGGAAAATATGTATTGACATCTGAAACGGCTAAAGGTTGTGTTGGAACAGATACGGCAGAAGTAATTTGGCACCCGGTACCAGAGGTTGCGATTGGCGCAGATACTGCCATATGTCCTGTTAATAATATTCGCTTAGAAGCTACTTCTGGATATGCAGATTATAAGTGGCACAATGGTGATGTTGGCCCGATAACCTACTCGAATTTTTCTGATACTGTTAATGTTGTTACCGTAACGGATGTTAATGGTTGTAAGGGATTTGATACGCGTATGGTACATGCTTTACCGGCACCGGATTATGAGTTGTGCCCGGATACAGCCATTTGTACAGGAGAGACGTTATTGTTGGATGCAGGCATGGATTACCTTTCTTATTTGTGGAAAGGAGGAGGAGATGGTCCAACATTGGAAGTTAACTCACCTGGCAAATATTGGGTAAGTGTTCGTGATGAATGCTTTATATATAGTGATACAACGGAAGTAGTTTATGTTGAAACGCCTGTTATTGCTCGCTTGGATACAATGATATATGGTCAGATAGGGATTTTGGCAGAAGGAGGTACAGAACCATATCGATATGCGATTAATGACGAGGACTGGCAGGATGAGGGCTTGTTTATCGATTTGGAGAATGGTCGATACATTGTGCAGGTGCAGGATGTTAATTTGTGTATGACGACTGATACTGTTAATATTAATTCGATAATTGATATTGAGATACCAAATTTTGTAACCCCTAATAATGACGGTACCAATGATCGATGGGAGATTAAAGGCATGGAGAAATTTCCTGATTCCATCATAAAAATATACGATCGTTTTGGAAAGTTACTAATTGAATATAAAGCATCGGAACCAGGTTGGAATGGAGAATACTTAAATAAGCCAGTTCCTTCGGATGCTTATTGGTATGTAATTGAAGTTTTACCATTAAGAAAAATGTTGAAAGGGCATATTACGCTTAAGCGATAGGATAAATGATGAGAAAGGTTTTGCTCTTATTGTGTTTTGTTACCTTATTTACAGTAACAAAAGCTCAGAAGTACTACATTACAAATCAGTATTTATACGATTTGTATTTGATGAATCCCGCAGGTGCAGGGTTCTATAAAGGGTGCTATGAGTTTAGTGGTTACTATCAAAAGCAGTGGTTTGGAATGGATCAGGCTCCTACTACGCAAATTCTGAGTTATCAAGGGCCATTAACCAAAAGCTTAGGCTTGGGTACTTATTTTTACAACGATAGGAATGGTTTTTATAGCGAAATGGGGCTGCAAACATCTTTATCCTACGAGGTGATGTTTACCAAAAAAAGAAAACGAACGGCTTCGATGACATTTGGTCTTTCGTTTAATGCGGAACAAAGTGCAGTTGATCAAACGCAGTTAACGGATGGTGCCATTCTTGATCCGGCACTTACAGGTTCAAAAGAAAGCGGGTGGGGATTTAATGCCAATGCCGGAATCCTGTTTAAATACAACGAATATCATGCGGGTTTTTCAGTTACCAACCTTTTGCCGCAAACCAATCCAATGTATTTGAACTCCAATGAGCCAGATTTAACCAGTGATATTCATATCCATGCAGGCACCACTTATAAAATTGCTGATCGTGATATTTATCTGGAGCCATTGATCATGTATCGTCGAAATATGTTGGTCGATAGTAAAATGGATTTGAGTGTCAAAGGATTTTTCCCAACACCCGATCCTAATTTGTCATTATGGGGGCTGGTTTCTTACCGAAGGGTAATGGATCATCAGTTTGGAAAAAGTTTGGGATTGGGTACAACTGCCGGCGTACAGATCAATAATTTTATTGTGGGTCTGGAATATCAACTTGGCCTAACTTCGGCTCAGCTGGATTATGGAAGCTCGTATCAACTCATTTGTAAATACCGCATTTGTAAAGATAAATCAAAGCGTTCCATTCCTTGTTCCGAGCGAAATCGTAACAAACGAAACAAGGCATTTAAAAGGCTTAAGATACTGTAGCTTGATTCAGTCATTGTTTTAAGGGGTTTAAATGTTATTTTTGAAAATTAACTAAAACTTATTGTAGCCCTGATATGCATATTTACGCATCGATATTAGTATTTTATATCTCCTGCTGTTGTTTTGTGAGTGCTCAGGAGAAGGTGTATGCTAACGATGATTTTATAAAAGGATTAGAAAATAAAGAAGTTAATATTCCTGTTCTCGACAATGATTTTGGTTTAATTAGTGGAGTAAGTAGTTTGAAAATCATTGCCGAGGCTGCCAATGGCAAAGCCATTGTTGAAAATGATAATAGCATCACCTATATACCCGACCGATCATTTGTTGGCGAAGATGAATTTACTTATAAAGTTTGTAATAATGACGGCAGTTGTGATGATGCAGTTGTTTATGTGCAAATTGAAGATATTGATTATACACCAATAGCTGTCAACGATACGGTTAGTTACCTTCATGGCGCTGCGATCGAAGTTGATTTTCTGGCTAATGATATTATAAATGGTGATGACCCGATTACTGTTACTATTCTTGGTGATTTAAAACAGGGCGAGTATTATTTAAATAGTGATAATCTATTGGAAGTTGAATTTGAACGACGCTTTGTTGGTCGAGATTCGCTTGACTATGTAATTTGCGATATTGATAATGATTGCAGTCAGGCTCGTATTATATTCGATGTAAAGCACGGAGGAGATATTGAGTTTTACGTACCTCAAGGGTTTTCGCCCAATGGAGATGGCGTTAACGATACATTTTATATTCCAGATTTTTCGACCTATCAAGGGATAAGTATTATGATGGTTGATTCGTGGGGTAGCATTGTTTTTCAGAAAGATAATTACCAGAACGATTGGGACGGTATAGCGAATACTGGACGAGTTAAGGGGCAGTTGGTACAGGCTGGTACCTATTACTATGTATTTAGTGTTGAAGGCGTATCTAAAAAAATAACCGGGTATGTTTACATTGCTAAATAATATAAATCATCGCGTGTTATCACTGTGGGTTAGCTTATTGGTGTTGATCTTTTTGACAAATGCCAATGTGCAGGCACAGGTGGATTTGTTATCAACCCAATACATGAATAATCAGCTACTGATTAATCCGGCTTATGCAGGCGTTCGAAATTCATTTTCGGCCAATTTATTTTCGCGCCAACAGTGGATGGGTATTAAGGATGCGCCAACAACTTATGCATTAAGCATTCATTCGCCTCTAAATAAACGAATGGCTTCGCTGGGTTCCAGTTTGGTTAGTTACAAAAGTGGGCCGGTACAACAGAATGATTTTTCGGCAGTGTATAGTTATTTAATACGTTTGAATCATAGTTTGTTTGTGTCAATGGGAATAAGTGCTCAAGTGAACCACTTTAATGTTGGTTTAAACACACTCGAACTGATTGAAGATAATGATCTGGCTTTTACAACAAATTACGATAATGGGATAAAGCCCAATTTTGGAGTGGGAGCATTTTTATTTTCACCGCAGTTTTATTTTGGTGTATCAATGCCCAAAGCTCTTTCGTCTGAGTTGAAAAATGAAGATGGTAATAATGTATTATTGGAGCAAAGTCAAAGTTTATTTGTTACTTCGGGTTATGCCATAAATGTAAATAAGTCCTTGGTGGTGAAACCTTCATTTTTAGGTCGGATGCGTTTTAATGAAAATTATCTGTTCGATGTGAATCTGCAATTACTATTTAAAGAGCTGTTCTGGATAGGAGGATTGTACCGGAGTAACAGTACCATGTCAGCTTTACTGAATGTTCGGGCTGGTAAATCACTTGCTGTTTGTTATTCATATGATTTTTCAACAGGCGGAAAAAATTCAATTGGGGTGGGAAGTCATGAGGTTTCTTTAATTTTCGATAGTCAACGTTTTATTAAGCGGAACAGGGATCGGCGATTTAATCCGAAGAAGAAAAAAACAAAAGAAGCCGACAAGGCATTGGAGTCAATCAGGTATTTTTAGAGCATAAAAAATGCCGGCGTAAACCGGCATTTAAGTTATATGTTTATTGTCATGAGCTCAGTAATTAATTCTTAAGGGCTATTAAAACAGGTTCTGTTTCAAAGTCAATGTCTTTGATTCCTTCGATTTCAGAACTGTCAACTTTTTTGAAGTTGTTAATGTCTGTCATCCAATCTTCAATTTCCAACGGACGCTCATCTGAACTTGCTAAAAGATAATTGTCGTAGTCGAAAAAATTATCAATTGAAGTCATCCACTGTTCTATTTCAATTGTAGCTTCTTCGTTAGTATAGAATGATGAAACATCAGCCATCCAACCTTCTAATTGTATCGCTTCATAATCATCAGTATAAAAACTTTCTAATTCAGTCATCCAGTTTTCAAGCTCAATCGATTCTTTATCTGTAGCGAAAGATTCAATGTTGGTCATCCAATCTTCAACCTCAAGTAAATCGTAATTGTGATTTGAAAAACTTTCAATGTCTGTCATCCAGTCTTCAACTTCAAGAGCTTCTTCATACAATTCGAATGATTCGATATCTGACATCCAATTTTCTACAACCATTTGTGGTTCATCTAATGGTAATTGATTTTCAGTTGTTCGAGCACTTAAAGTGGTAACAAATAATACAAGAATAAAGCTTGAAACTAATTTTACTGTTGGTAGGCTAATTAACGTTCTCATGACAATTGATTTTAATAATTAATAACGCAGATGATATATCAAGGCTTGTGCCAAAAAATGTAACTATCAGAAAAACAGTTGTTAAAATATTTTAAAAGACAAATTCATCTTTTAATATCGACCGAATACGGAACAACTGTGTGTTCGATTGTGAACAGCATGGCAATGTCTTTAATCGATGATTGAATTTGTTATAAACCGGCTTTACTCTCGATGAAAAATGAATTATAAACAAAGAGGCTTATTACATTGATTTTGGCTAATGTATTATTGAGTCGTTTTATGAGGTGTGTGATCTTATTGTCAAAATCATCAAGTATCCATTATTACAATACAAGAATTGTAATCGTGAAAAATACTAAAACACTAATGTTGTAAGAATTTTGCTTCTAAACAGCAGAAGGCTTTTTGTAGTTAGCCTTGATTTTCTTGTTACGTTTTTATATCAAGGCAAATATGAAAGTTATGTCCCGTGTCAAAACTGGACATGTCAGGCTAGATGACCATGTTATTATAAGAGATATTTATTTACCCACTGTATTTCAGACAGCACCAGTTTTTGGCTAGCTCTTACATGGAAATTTTAGCATCATTTGGTGTGGGCTTTTGACTTTAATTAGGCAAAAAAAAATGCCGGCGTAAACCGGCATTGAAGTGATTGTTTTATTGTCATGAATTGTGGTTAATGTTTAAGAGCAATTAAAATAGGTGTTTGGTCATCTAAGTCAATATCTTTTATTCCTTCAATTTCACTGGCAGACATACGATTGAAATTATTAATATCAGTCATCCAGTCTTCAATCATAATTGGTTCTTCATCATGTTCGGCGATTAAATAATTATCGAAGCCATTGTAAAATTCGTCCAAAGAAGTCATCCATAATTCAACATCCATGGTTTCTTCTTCATCAATATTAAATGAAGCCAGGTCGGTCATCCAGTTTTCAACTGTCAATAACAATTCGTCGTTGTTAGCATAACTGTCCAAGTCGGCCATCCAATCTTCAATTTGTAATTCTTTTTCGTCGGTGTTATATGAATTCAAATCACTCATCCAATCCTCTACAACTAATTCAGCTTCGTCGAATGGTAAATCCAAATAATTTGACTGAGCAGATAGACTTGTGTTTATAATTAGGCTTAGAAATAAAACGATTGAAATTGATTTTACGGTTGATAAGAAATTGAAAGTTTTCATGACAATAAATTTTAATAATTAACTACGCCAGAGAATAATCAATTGATGTGCCAAAATTCATAATGTACACATAGTTAGCATTTAAGAATCAATAAAAGATCATTTGCTCTTTTAATTTCGCCCGAAAACGCGACAAAGTAGTGTTCGAAATTGAACAGGTTAAACCTGATTGATTGTAGTGTATAGATCAATTGATTTTGGTATGCTTTAATAGGTCTTCCGTTTGAGAAATAGCCATGTAATTCTGATTAGTCAAACTCACATGTAGTTAGATGATCAGGTTTTATTAGGGAGTTAAGCGGAACAAGTTGTGACAACTGAAAGAAAATTTAAACAAATTAAATTCTTTTATAAAATATAGTGTGAGATATTAATCCGTTATCCCATCAAATACTTTTGTGATGCTTCAACTATTTATCGTACTTTTGCAGCTATTCGGTTCTTATATATTGTGGGAGTTGAATTTAAGTACTTAGATGCAAGAAAGCTAATAGCGTAAAATGAGCATAGTCTATGCTCCTGATCAGGGGGTAATAATTCGCTTTAGCTGGATATAAGTGTCAAAAAAAAGATAAAATTATAATATATGAAAACAGCGGAAATTCACACTGATAAAGGTGTAATGAAAGTAGAATTCTACGAAAATGATGCGCCAAAAACTGTTGAGAACTTTGTTAAGCTTGCCAAGGAAGGCTTTTATGATGGCTTATCATTTCACCGCGTGATACCTGATTTTGTTATCCAGGGCGGATGTCCTCATTCAAGAGACAAGAGTAGTCCTCGCGCAGGAACAGGTGGTCCGGGTTATAGCATCGATTGTGAATTGGATGGTGATAATCAGTACCACGACAGAGGGGTATTGTCAATGGCACATGCGGGAAGAGATACTGGCGGATCGCAGTTTTTTATTTGCCATGGCCGTGAAAATACACAACACTTGGATCGTCAGCACACATGCTTCGGGAAAGTTGTGGACGGTTTAGATGTGATAGACGATATCCGTCAGGGCGATGAGATAATTAAAGTTGTAGTAAACGAATAGATATAGCGTAATATGAATTTTGAGATTTCAGGAAACGTAATTGTTAAAGATGATATTCAGGAAATTAGTGCCAGTTTTAAAAAGCGCGAATTTGTTATTGAAGTTGTGAATGAGCGCAATTCAGACTGGAACGATTTTATTAAGTTTCAATTAACACAGGACAGGTGTAATTTAATGGATCCTATCCAATTGGGTGATAAAATTAAAGTAAGCTTTAATATACGTGGTCGTAAGTGGGAAAAGGATGGTCGTGTAAACTACTTTTCTAACCTTGAGGCCTGGAGAGTTGAAAAAGAAGAGGCTGTTTTGCCTCCTGATGCGCCAGCTCCATCATTTAACGAAGCGGATATACCTCCGGCAGGACCAGAAGAAGATCTACCATTTTAATGATAAGAAGCAAAATCCTGAGCAAGTTGTTCAGGATTTTTTTTTATTTCTAAAAACAGCGATACTGTTGAGACATACTACCACAATTAAAACGCAGATGAAAGGAACAGAACTTTTGGGTTTTAAAATGTGTATCCGGCATGTTTCTGACATCTGAAAAACTATATATGCAATGAAAGAAGGCCAAAACTTTCAGTTAGGAAAGGTGAGTTTAATTGCCATCGCTCATTTTTTTCACGATATCTATACCGCTTTCTTAGCACCCTTATTGCCTCTTTTGCGCGATTCACTTGGTTTTAATTTAACTTTTGCAGGATTTCTTTCTGTTGTACAGCGGTTGCCAACTTTACTAAATCCATTTGTGGGCATGCTCGCCGAGCGCACCAAAGCTCGCTATTTTGTAATTGTTACCCCTGCAATTACAGCCATTTCCATGGGCTTATTAACGGTAGCACCCAATAAGATATCATTGATAATATTAGTTTTAATGAGTGGAATTAGCAGTTGCTTTTTTCATGTGCCTTCGCCGGTTATGATGCGAAAAGTGTCGGGTGATCGCATTGGAATGGGAATGAGTTTTTATATGGTTGGTGGAGAGCTAGCACGATCAGCTGGTCCGGTATTGGTGTTAGGGGCGGTTGAATTATGGGGGCTGAATGGTGTTACCTATTTTATTCCCACAGGTATACTGGCTTCGATTATCCTGTATTTTCGATTACGCAATATATCCATCTCAGAAGATATTAACTCAAGCAGCGGCCTTGAATATCTAAAGACTTTTAAACGTTTTTGGCCCCTGATCTCCAGTATTGCCTTGATCTTATTTTTTAGGGCTGCTATGAAATCAGCTTTGACTTTTTATCTGCCTGTGTTTTTAAAGGGGCAGGGAGAGACTTTATGGTATGCCGGAATTTCATTGGCAGTGTTACAGGGAGCCGGTGTGGTTGGTACTATGTTTGCCGGAACGATTTCGGATAAGATTGGAAGGCGCAATACGCTTTTAATAGCTTCATTGGGGGCACCAATCTTTTTTTACTTATTCTTATTTACAAGTGGTTGGATGCAGCTAGTTGCCTTGGTGGCCACCGGATTATTTTTATTTGCAACCGGACCGGTATTTCTGGCCATTGTTAATGAGTATAAAACAAAACACAACAGTTTTATTAATGCCGTTTTCATGACCACCACCTTTTTGATTGGGGCAGTAATGGTTATGCTGCTTGGTTTACTTGGCGACTTGTTAAATTTGGAGTTAAGCTATAAAATCGTTGGAGCACTGGCTTTTCTGTCTGTTCCGGTTGTTTTAACGATGCCCAAAGACTAATTAAAGAAATCGTGTGTCGTTAATGTGTGGTTTTGGCACATGAATGGTGTGCTCGATGATATGATCCAATTGATTGATAAACTTTGCTTTATCACGATTTAAACCGCCTTTAAAAACTAAATAGTTTGAGGCATGGTCGCTTCTAAAAACAGTATTTTCCAATTCAACTTTGCTTAAAAGCAGTCTCATTTCCTTAAGCATCTCAAGTTGCGATAAAGGCTCAAACTCTGATTTGAGGCGTTTTTGAAAATGCTCATATCCATAAGGGAATGAAATAACCAAAAGAGCGAGTAAGTCGGGCTGAATGCGATTTAATAATTCAGCCGAATTGATGGCGTGGTTAATGGTGTTTTGACGTCCGCCGAGGCCATTTAATATCATCACAGATAATTTGAAGCCTGCTTTTTTAGCCCGAAGTGATGCATCCGCCTGTTCGTCTGCACTTACGCCTTTGTTCATTAACTTAAGTACATCGTCATCTCCCGATTCCAGACCAATGTATAACAAATCCAATCCTGCTTTTTTGATTGCTTTTAGCTGATCATCAGAAAAACGATTTAATTCTCTTGTGGTGGCGTAGGTGGAAATTCGTTTTAAGGAACGAAAACGATCCTTTAAAAACTCGAGAGTTTTGATTAATAAATCAAATTCAACCGTAAAAATGTCACCGTCACCAATAAAGATGCGTTTGGTGTCCGGCTGCATTCCTGACAATAGAATGACTTCTTTAACAATTGTATCCCATGGCTTAACCGAGTATTTCTTTGTGGTATACATCTCACAAAAATTACACTGGTTCCATTTGCAACCATGCGTCAATTGAAAAATCACGGAATTCGCCTCCGAGGGAGGACGAAAAACTGGCTCGTGGTAGACTAAAAAAGACTCATTCATTTCCGCAAAAGTAATAAAAACAACCCTTATAAACGGACTTCTTTTTCGACAAGCGCATAATTAATTTCGCAATATTGGTTTTTGCGAATATCGACTCTCCCGAACTAACTATGACTCAGCGTACATGTTTTTTATTGAATCAGTAAATTTTTTTTTTACGATTTATATCGAAGCGAAAAGTTGTTGCAAAAAACAGCTGCTACATGAATTTGGTAACAGCTTTATGTGATTCGTTATAGAAATTATGCATTCAGGCGATTAAGCTCAGCCTTCACTTTTTCTTTTTCTTTTTTAATGCGTTTAATCTCTTTTAAAACAAATGAAATCTCGTAGCCATCGCGAATAGCTTCTTTATCGAATTTCTCCATAACGATGTAGTAATATTTTTTGCCTCTAAACTGAACTTTAAGTGATTTATCAGCATTGTTGGCAATAAATTCTACTATACCATTGTCTTTCCCGTTTTTAAAATTAATTACTTCCCATTGGTTTTCACCATCTTCAAAGTGACGGTTGTTTAATCCATCTTCTTTAATTTCTTCACTCAAGGCCTGGTTGCCACTGAAATATACCCTGATCTGATCGTGATAAATTCGTTCGGTTCCGGTATATCTGCTTGAGATGAAAAAATTGCCTTCTAAATCGAGGTGGGCTCTCAGGTATGTACGACCATAAGAGTTTTCTGGTTTCTGACGTTTGTGGATCAGAATTTTTTTAGCACCATAATCTGCCGACTCAATAAAATTCTTCATTAGTGGTTTGAGTTCATCTTCTTTATTGATTAGCATGCTGTCGAGGAATACCAAATTTTGTTGTTGCTCTTTGATTAATATCCGACGAAGCAATTCCTGACCTTTTGTAACATACTCAATTTGTCCCGGATAGAGCTCTTCGATTGAGTCAATCTCCAGCTTGGCATCGTTGAATAAATTATTTTCGAAAAGTTTTTCGGCTTTTGTGAATCTTTCCCTTGCCAGCTCCTCTTTATTTGCTCCACATGCCAGTAATATAAAAGCGAATAATATTATACTCAGTTCTTTCATTGGTATCTTGTTTTCTGCTATTCAATATTCAAAAATAGGAAGTTTTACGAATTATAAAGTGCCAGCAGCGATAGAAATCTGCAATGGTGTAAAGTTGTCTTGATAAAAAAAGCTACGGATAAAATGTATCTGTAGCTTTTAAAAGTATTGAAGATATCACTTCTCAGAATTAATTGAGTAACTCAATATTTTTAACTTTTACATTTAAGGCTGATTTGATATCGCCTTCCTTGTTTTTAAATCCCTCACTACTGGGCACACCTTCGATTAGCACTTTCTTTCCTTGCTTTAAGTATTCAGCAACTTTGGTGTTTTGTTGCTCATTACGCCACATGGTGGCTCGTACCCATTCAGTTTTCTCAATTTTTTTGCCTTCAGAGTTTTTGTAGTCCATGGTTACGGCTACATCGAACTTAATGACTTTACTGTGTCCAAGTTCCTTCACTTCGGCATCTTTGCCTAAAGTTCCACTTAATATTAGCTTTAACATGTCGAACGGATTTAGTTAATAATAGTTTGATTATTATAAAACTAAAGCCCTGAGATGTAAAAGTCAAGTAGTTATAATAAAATTTACAAGGTTAAGAGCTTGGATTAGTAATCTTTTTCAGAATTGTCTTTAATTAGTATTTTGGTCGATAGTAAACCACAGGCAGCATAAATGTCCTCGCCTCTTGATTTGCGTATGGTAGTTGTGATTCCTTTCTGACTTAACTTGTCACGAAACATTTCCATGGTTTTGTAATCGCTACCAAGTAAAGGTGAATTCGGTATGGGATGAAAATGAATCAGGTTAATGCGACATTTTATACCGTTAAGTAATTGCAGAATTCCATTGACGTGCTTAACAGAGTCGTTTACGCCCTTAAACATGATGTATTCAAATGAGATGCGACGCTGGCGTCCAAAGTCATAATTTCTTAATGTTTCCACTACTTTTTCTGCCGTATATACATTTTCAACAGGCATTAATTGCTTTCGTTCATCATTAAATGGCGAATGCAAACTAATGGCCAAATGGGCTTCTGATTCTTCAATAAATCGTCGCATGGCCGGAACGATACCGATCGTCGATACATTAATTCGACGAGGACTCCAGGCATAACCCCAGTCGGAAGTGATGATCTCCAGACTTTTTAAAACGTTATCGATGTTATCCATGGGTTCGCCCATTCCCATGTATACGATATTGGTAAGCGTGTCTCGTTCGGGTAAACTGGCAATCTGGTTAAGTATTTCGTTGGTCGAAAGGTTTTTTTGAAAGCCCTGGCGAGCTGTCATGCAGAATAGGCAGCCCATCTTGCAGCCCACCTGAGACGAGATGCATAGTGTGTTTCGGTTCACTTCGGGCAGATATGCGGCTTCAATAAATTGTTGATTGTTGGTTTGAAATAAATATTTTTTTGTGCCATCCACCGATTCCTGATAGGATTGCGGCGCTTGCAAGCCTACTTCATACCGGTCATTAAGCTGCAAGCGTGCTTTTTTCGATAAATTGGTCATGTCATCAATGGTGGCGGCATGCTTTTTATACAACCAATCGGCAATTTGCTTAGAGGTAAATGCCGGTAAACCTAATTCTTTTACACATTCCTTCAGCTCGTTCAATGTTTTGCCGTATAATGCCTCTTTGCTCATCTTTAAAAATATATTTCTGCTATAATATTATCGAAAGGAACTCCTTTGGTAATCAATATTTCCCTGACATCAATCACCATTTGAGAACTGCCACAAAGATAGTATTTATTATTGGTTGGTAACTCGGTCTGTTCCTGCAGGTAATTAGTTAGGCGTCCCCGATAAGTTTTGTCGTTTGATTCCGTGGTGCAAAAACGCAGGTACGATTTTCCGAGTTTTTGCTCCAGAGTTTCCTGAAAAAAGAACTTGTCAAGCGTACGGGCTCCGTGCAACAATTTAATGTTATTACTAAGATTCGATTCACAAAGTGAAATGAATGGGGCAATTCCTGTTCCTGTAGCAATCCAGGTCGCGGGTTTGTCGAGGCATAAAAATTTGCCAAATGGTTCTGAGATAAATATAGTATCGTCGGTTTTTACCTGCGACAAGGGAGGTGTTAACTCGCCATCGTGTTTAATATCAAACAAAATTCCCAGATATGGCTTGGTGGTGCCCGAAGCGATGGAGTATAATCTGGGTTCATCTTCGGCATGCAAGGCAATGGCTACCACCTGACCGGCTTTAAAATCAAAGGGCTTTTCAATTTTTATATAATGCGTATCCTCAGATAAAAGTTGATTGCTGATAACCCTTACCGGACTTAACTTTTTACGTTTATGCTGGTTCATTAATTCTGATTTTTGAATGAAACGGCTAAAGGGCTGTTTTGTTTGCTGTATATTACAACAAAGGCAACCCAATACGAGTTGCCTTTGCGAATATAGAATTATAGCTCTGTTTATTTCAGATCAATAAGTGCTTCACCAGTCATTTCTTCTGGTTGATCTACGTTCATTAATCGTAAGATAGATGGTGCTACATCAGCTAATATACCGTCTTTTACTTCACCCTGACGTTCGGTAACCCAAACGAATGGTACAGGATTTAATGAGTGAGCTGTGTTTGGTGAACCATCTGCATTAATAGCATTATCAGCATTACCATGATCGGCAATGATGATGGCTTCGTAACCATTGGCCTTGGCGGCCTCAACGGTTGCTTCCAAACAATCATCAACAGCTTTAACCGCTTTCATAATGGCATCGTACTCACCGGTGTGTCCGACCATATCGCCATTGGCATAGTTTAAAGCAATAAAATCGTATTTGTTTTCATTTAACTCAGCAACGATTTTATCTTTTACTTCGTAGGCACTCATTTCAGGCTGAAGGTCGTAAGTAGCCACTTTAGGTGAATTAACCAAAATACGCTCTTCGCCATCGTAAACAGCCTCGCGGCCACCTGAGAAGAAGAAGGTTACGTGGGCATACTTTTCTGTTTCGGCAATGCGTAATTGCTTTAAGCCTTTGCTGGCAACCACTTCACCAATGGTGTTGCTTACGTTATCCTTATCGAATAAAATGTGCATGCCTTCAAAAGTTGCATCGTAAGGTGTCATTGTGCAATAGTGCAATGGAATGGTTTTCATTCCTTCTTCAGGCATGTCTTGCTGTGTTAATACCTGTGTGATTTCACGGGCACGGTCGTTACGGAAGTTAAAGAATACAACAACGTCACCTTCTTTAATTTTTCCAACTTGCTCGCCGTTGGCATCAACGTGGCTTACTGCTTTAATGAACTCATCTGTTACACCCTCGGCATATGATTCATCGATAGAAGCTAAGATATCTGTACTTGCTTTTCCGGTTCCATTCACCATTAAGTCGTAAGCTTCTTTAACGCGTTCCCAGCGCTTATCGCGATCCATAGCGTAATAGCGACCGATCATAGAGGCTACCTGACCACCTGATTGCTTCATGTGCTCCAGTAATTCAGCCATAAAGCCTTTACCACTCTTTGGATCAGTATCGCGACCATCCATATATGCATGAACAAAAGCACGCTCT
Organism: Carboxylicivirga sp.; assembly: GCA_025210475.1. Lineage (GTDB taxonomy): Bacteria > Bacteroidota > Bacteroidia > Bacteroidales > Marinilabiliaceae > Carboxylicivirga. The sequence continues at coordinate 69,771 of JAOARW010000063.1, forward strand.
TCGATGCCGTATTCTTTGGCAATGTCTAATAACTTATACAGGTGCTCCTGACTTGAGTGAACGCCACCTTTAGATAATAGACCAAGGAAGTGAATTTGCTTACCGCTTTCTTTAGCGTATGAATAAGCTTTTACAATTTCAGGATTTTGAGCAATTGACCCATCAGCACAAGCGCGGTTAATTTTAACCAAATCCTGGTAAACAACGCGTCCGGCACCGATGTTTAAGTGACCAACCTCACTGTTTCCCATTTGTCCGTCAGGTAATCCAACGTTTTCGCCCGAAGCCTGAAGTTTCGAATTTGGATATTTTTTAAGCAGACTGTCAAAATATGGTGTTTCTCCTGTGAAAATACCATCAGATTTAGAATGGTCGCCATAACCCCAACCATCCAGGATAATCAAAATCGTTTTCTTGCTCATGTGATAATATTTAATTCTTTATCGATTTTTACTTTATAATCTTATTTAAAAGCGGCGCAAAAATAGTCAAATTAAAAGGAAATTAAAAGGTTCTGTTAGTGTGCCTTGCTTTAAGTAAGTATCTCAAGTTAAACAAGGCGTAGAAACAATGGTTTACAACTGAATTAGCCGAAAACGTTAAAAAGATTTAATATTTTAGAATATGTGGTTGAGAAGTGGATATGGGTAAAGTATAGATATAAAAAAAGGCTGTCATAAAAATGACAACCTTCTTTGTGGTGCCACCTGGAATCGAACCAGGGACACACGGATTTTCAGTCCGTTGCTCTACCAACTGAGCTATGGCACCGAGTTACTTTTACCGAAGTAAAAATAACATAAACAATAACCCTTTACCCTTTAGATTAATACCCTGTCCCCACAGGATATTAATTAACCCTAAAATCAGCCTTACGACTGGTGGTGCCACCTGGAATCGAACCAGGGACACACGGATTTTCAGTCCGTTGCTCTACCAACTGAGCTATGGCACCAATCTTGGTAAACACCCCGCGTATCGGGGCTTTTAGTAACATCTCTTCCGAAATGCGGTGCAAATATAGGGCAAAGATTTTATACCACAAAAACTTTTTTTCAATTTTCTTGTTGCTTTTTATCGTAGAGGGTATGAATTTGCCTGATGTTTAGTATTTTTGCACCCTCAAAAAAAATTAATGGAATTTCAAACATATACTTTGCGAAACGGTATTCGCATCATTCACCGGCAAGATAAATCACCGGTTGCTTATTGTGGATTGCTAATTAATACCGGATCGCGTGATGAAAAACCGGAAGAACACGGAATCGCTCATTTTATCGAGCACGTCATTTTCAAAGGCACCAAAAAAAGAAAAGCCTATCATGTGTTAAGCCGGCTGGATGATGTGGGAGGGGAACTGAATGCCTATACGACCAAAGAAGAAACCTGTATATATGCGGCTTTTTTAAAGCAGGACTATGAACGGGCGATAGAACTGATTCATGACATTACCTTTAATTCTACTTTTCCTCAAAAAGAGCTGGCTAAAGAAAAGGAAGTGATTCTTGATGAAATAAACTCCTATAAGGATAGTCCGGCGGAATTGATTTATGACGAATTTGAAGAGATGCTTTTCAAGAATGATCCGATGGGGCGCAATATTCTTGGAACCGAGAAGCGATTAAAAGCTTTTGATGAGTCTATGATACGGCAATTTATGCAGCGCAATTACAATACCGATCAAATGGTATTTTGCTCGGTCGGCAATGTGTCCTTTAAAAAAGTAATTAAATGGGCCGAAAAATATTTGGGTTCTGTTGAAGAGAATCTCCGTCATTTTGACCGGAGTGATGTCAATGTTTACATACCTGAATCGCAAACCATCGAAAAAGATACTCACCAGTGCCATGTTCTGATTGGTAATATTGCCTACGATTATAAAAATGATAAAAGGCTTCAGTTACATTTATTGAACAACCTATTAGGTGGACCGGGCATGAATTCGCGCTTGAGTTTGGCTTTACGCGAAAAGAATGGTATTGCTTATAATGTTGAATCCAGCTATGCACCATATTATGGAACCGGGGTTTTTAATATATACTTTGGAACCGACGAAGAAAACCTGATTCGCTCGTTTAATATCATTGATCGCGAGCTGAAAACCTTGCGTGATAAATCCCTGGGAGCTTTGCAGTTGCATAAGGCTATTCGTCAGCTGAAGGGACAAATGGCAATATCATCAGATAATCGCGAAAACTTGATGTTATCGATGGGCAAGAGTTACATGCTATACGATCATGTGGATTCGCTGGATACCATTTATAAAAAGATTGAAAGCATTAAAGCCAGCGATATACTTGAGGTAGCTAACGAAATTCTTGATCCTAACAATTTATCCTACTTAATTTACCAATAGAAAATGACCAGTAATTCAATCGAATTAGAACAATATATACTCGATCATATTGATGAAGAAATTGATATTTTAAAAGAGCTTAATCGGCAAACACACATAAAAATGCTTCAGCCACGTATGTTAAGTGGTCATATACAAGGGCAGATATTAAAAATGTTGTGTCGTATGATCAATCCAAAAAATATTCTGGAGATTGGTACATTTACCGGTTACTCAGCCATCAGCATGGCCATGGGGATTGATCAGGCCAATGCTACGATTGATACCATTGAAATAAACGATGAGAACGAGGAGTTTATACAATCGTTTATTGATAAGGCGGGGCTTCAGGATGTAATTAAGCTGCACATTGGCAGTGCCGTGGATTTAATTCCCGGTTTGAATAAAACCTTCGATCTGGTATTTATGGATGGAGATAAGCGGGAGTATAGCTTATATTACGACCTGGTATTTGATAAACTGTCGAGTGGTGGCTATATATTGGCAGATAATGTGTTGTGGGACGGAAAAGTTGTGCAGGAATTGCAGCCAAACGATGCTTATACACGCGAAATTCTGGCTTTTAATAAGAAAGTAAAAGAAGATGATCGCGTTGAAAAAGTTATTTTACCTTTTCGCGATGGCATCACACTGATTCGTAAAAATAAACTTTTCGATCAGTAAAGTGTTTCAGTTGATAAATAAACTAAGCATATGTCGACCGCAATTTTTTATGGCTCATCCTTGGGCAATACGCAATTTGTAGCAGATAAAATTCATGCCAGGATGCCGGAAGCTGATTGTCTTCCGGTTAATGATTTAACAGGCGATCAGATTCTCAAATACGATAATATCATATTGGGAACTTCAACCTGGGGGGTGGGTAATCTGCAAGATGATTTTGAGTTATTTGTGGATTTGCTGCTATCACTTGATTTGTCGGCAAAAAAGTTCGCGTTGTTTGGTTTAGGCGATCAGCAAACCTATCCTGACACCTACTGCAACGGGATGGGTAAGCTTTATCATTTATTAAAAGAAAAAGATTGGAAAGTGCTTGGCTTTACCTCTGTGGAAGGTTATGATTTCTCTGAATCTGAAGCACAGGTGGGCGATGAGTTTGTGGGTTTGGCTTTGGACGAGGATAATGAACCGGACTTAACAGATGTTCGTATTGCTCAGTGGGTTAAAAGTCTACCGTTTTAATTGCTTATTTTAGTGTTTCGTTTCGTCTATAGAAATACGTCGATTATCTTCTTAATTGGTTCATAAATCAATTTTTTGGGATAAATTAACTTTTTCCACCTACTTTAGTTGTTCATGCTAAGGTGATAGTTCATTTATGTATCTCAACGAACAATTAAGTACAGATAAGGCATCTTACCAAAAGGTTTTCTACTTTTTGTTTGATGAACTGGGGGGTGTGCTAAAGGCTCATGGTCGGTATGTTGATGTGGAGTTAACGTCCAATTTGTCGAAACTCAAAGAGGCCTTGTCAGAGAAGCTGTTTCGTTTGAGTAAATCTTATTTAAGTTCAGAAACTGATCAGTTTAAAACCTGTCTATACGTTTGTGTGAGTCATGAGGTATTGCTGGTTAATTGTTTTTTTACCAGAAAGGATGATGGACATGTTGAAGTGTTGGGTTATGTGAATCACCTTAACAAAGAAAGAACATCAGTTTCAATTGATAAACTGCCTTACCCTATCGCAGTTGTAAAGAAAGATGGGGAGTTGGTGCAGCTGAACAAACTTTTTATCGAATATTTCCTGGATAATGAAGTTGTGGCTACGCCCATTTTTATTCAGGATATTATTAAAACCAATATTCATTCGCCAGAGACGTTCGATTATGCTAAAATGATCGAGTCTGATGCCAACTCAAGAGCAGTATTTTGTCAGTTTAAGGCTGAAAAGTTTAACCAGACGTTTTTGCTGAATTTAATTCCTTTATCCGATGACGGAGAAGACTTGTATTTGGCTGCCGTAAGGGATTTGACTCATTTTATTGAGGTTCAGCAAAAGTTGGAGAATCAAAATGAGGAGTTAAGGAAGCAGGTGAGTGAGGAGTTTGAAATCAATAAATCATATGAGTTAAAACTGTTAAAGAAGAATCGGTTGGAGTCGCTCGGGGAAATTGCCTCTGGTTTGTTTCATGAATTAAATCAACCCTTAACGCATCTGAGCCTTAAGATTGATAATATGCTGGAACGGTATAGGGCCGGTAAATTGAGCGAGGAATACCTCTTGAAAAAAACAGAGCAAATTCAGCGACAAATTTCCCGGATGCGTGGCTTGATTGATGAAATGAAACAGTTTTCGACCGTGCCTGATTCCAGCGATGAGTTAATTGACGTAAAGGAAGTGCTTAACTGCGCGCTCGAAGATGTTAGTTACATAAAAGTGGAAGGGCTCATTTTAACGGTTGAGCACATTGATGGTATTCAAGTTAAAGGTACTAGCGGGGAGTTGGAACAAGTGTTTGTTAATGTGTTAACAAATTCGTTACAATCCTTACAAATAAAAATGAGGGATGCTGAAGGATTTAAACCAAAGCTGAAGATTGCTATTGATAAAAATGATGACAACGTCAGGATCATTTTTATTGATAATGGTTTAGGCGCTTCAAAGAGTAGCTTAAAGAATTTGTTTAATCCATTCTATACAACAAAAAAGGACGATGGAGGAACAGGTCTTGGTCTTTTTATTATTAACAACCTGATGCGCAAAATGATGGGTAGTGTTGAGTTGCAATCTGCAGAAGGGAAATTTTTCAAGGTTATTCTTTTATTTCCATTGAGGGATTAAGAAAGCTTGTTCACCACAAAAGAAGTTTATTAAAGCAAAGCAAAAACCATAAAAACATTAACCAATGCAATACCCTATTTTACTCTTTGAAGATGAAACAGACCTGCGGCAGGAGATTGAAGAAAGCATAACGCTGGATGATGTAATTGTATATGCTTTTGAATCCTGGAAGGATTATTCCAGGAATACTATTCCGGAAATTCCGGCTTTAGCAATTTTGGATATTAATCTTTTGGATAAGGATGGTTTGTCTGTTTTTCAGGAACTAAAGCTCAAGTTTCCCGATCTTGAAGGTATTGTTATAACAGGGCAATCGAGTCTGAAAAATGCCATTGCTTCGCTTAAGATTGGCATAAGCGATTATATCGAAAAACCGTTTCGTGCTAAAACCTTAAGAGAGGCCATCGAAAGACAGGAGAGTTATAAACAGTTTCGGGTTAAAAATTATGTGTTTGACCGCTTAATGGAAGATTCAAAGAAGAAATTTGAATCGGATTGGGGGCTTGAGTTTATTGGGATAAGCCAGTCCATGAAAGAGGTTAATACTTTGATGAAGCGGGTGGCCCAGACAGATCTTACTTCGGTAATGATTATTGGGGAGAGTGGCAGTGGCAAGGAGTTGATTGCACGGGGAGTACATAGTATGAGTGACCGGAGAGGGGCACCTTTTTATCCGGTGAAATGTACTTCTATTCCAACGGAAATGTTTGAAAAAGACCTGTTGGGTTATCACAAAGGGGCTTTTAATGGGGCCTTGTCCAATCAAGAAGGCTGGTTCGAAAATGCTCATGGAGGTACATTGTTTTTAGATGAGGTTGGTGATCTGGATTCTGAAATGCAATCCAAACTTTTGCGGGTAATCGATGAAGGGAAAGTTAGTCCAATAGGATCGACTGAGGCTTTGGATATCAATGTGCGTATCGTTTGTACAAGTAATAAGAACCTTAAAAAGATGGCTGAAGATGGATTGTTTCGTGAGGATTTGTATCATCGTTTAAACAAGTTCCAGATAAATATGCCTCCCCTGCGCGAGCGGAATGAAGATATTCCCCTGTTGGTAAGTCATTTTATTAAATTGTTTGCTGAGATGCATCATAAATACATTGATAATATGCATTCGAAAGCGATGAGTCTTCTGCTTAATCATCATTATCCCGGTAATGTCCGCGAACTTAAAAATATTATTGAGCGAGCTGTTTTGGTTTGCGATTCGAATGTAATCAAACCCCAGCATTTGAGCTTTAGTAAAACAGGTGATGAAAAAAATGAGAGTAAAGTTTATAGTTTAGAAGAGGCTGAGAAGGAAGCCATAATTAAAGCTATGAAAGTGTGTGGTCATAATAAAACGCGCACGGCAGAAAAATTGGAGATAACGCGGCAGGCTTTGAATCGTAAGTTAAAAAGGCATGGGATACAGTAAAATAATCTGGGAGCACTAATCGGAAATCAGTCGATCCATATCTTGCTTGCCAAATAATGTTGGATAATCGTCAAGAAATTGCTCCATAACCATTCGCATCACCGCTTCGCGCATAAATTTTGATTTATTGGCAATTTTATACTTCTTACAATAAGCATTAACTGCATCATTCTCTTTGTCGTTCAAAAGAAAAGTAGCCTTGTGTTTTCGTTTAAGCGCTTGTTCTCTGGAGATTATCTTCTGTTTATTCTTTTTTGTTTTCTTAGCCATTCAGGAGTAATAATTACCGGTACAAAATTAATAAAATAACTCAATTCATTGTGAATACTGATTTTATAAGCCGTGCTTTTTGAAATATTATTGATGAATCTGCTGTCGTGTCGGATAAAATTGGATTGAATATTAGTTAAATCAAAAATCCCTTATAAATTTGCGAAATATTATAATGTAGAATTAATTAAGAATGGGACGCGCATTTGAATACAGAAAGGCCTCTAAGCTAAAGCGATGGGGTACGATGGCCAAGACATTTACGAAGATAGGGAAACAAATCACCATGTGTGTGAAAGAAAGTGGTCCCGATCCGTCAAGTAACTCACGTTTAAGGGTATTGATTCAAAATGCCAAGGCGGCCAATATGCCAAAAGATAATGTTGAACGTGCAATCAAAAAGGCAACCAGTAAAGATACTGCTGATTATAAGGAGGTGGTATACGAAGGATACGGTCCTTTCGGAACAGCTTTTATGGTTGAAACAGCAACAGATAACACTACTCGTACGGTAGCTAATGTAAGATCTTACTTTAATAAGTATGGTGGTTCATTGGGCACCAGTGGTTGCGTGGATTATATGTTTGAGCACAAGTGTAACTTTAAGGTCGGTAATAAAGAGGGGCTTGACCTGGAAGAGCTGGAGCTTGAATTGATCGATTTTGGTGTTCAGGAAATATTTGAGGACGAAGGTTTTATCATGATTTATGGTGACTTTGAAGGATTTGGTCCTATTCAAAAGTACCTGGAAGATAATGGATTCGAAATTGAAAATGCCGAATTTGAACGTATTCCGCAAGATACTAAGGAATTGAATGAAGAGCAGATGGCCGAAATTGATAAATTACTGGCCAAATTTGAAGAAGATGATGATGTGACCAATGTTTTTAATAACATTAAGTAGTCACTACCTTAAAATATTTAAGCGGCAATCTGAACAATTCGGGTTGCCGCTTTTTATTTTTATGAGATTCATCAATATGTATGGACTTTGCTAAAAAGCATGAGATTTGTTCTTGCAAATTGATGATGAGATATGTACTTTTCAATCAGAAAATCAATTTATAACTAAATATTATGCAAGATTTAAAGCAATACATTGAAGACAATAAACAGCGCTTTTTAGATGAGCTGTTTGAGTTAATCCGAATTCCTTCGATTAGTTCAAAGCCTGAGCACAAAGATGATATGTACAAATGTGCTGAAATGTGGAAGAAGCTTATTATCGCCGGTGGAGCTGATAAGGCTGAGATAATGGAGACAGAAGGAAATCCGGTTGTTTATGCTGAAAAAATATTGGATCCGTCTTTCCCAACAGTGTTAGTATATGCTCATTACGATGTGCAACCAGCTGAACCATTGGAGTTATGGCAGTCGCCACCGTTCGAGCCGGAAGTACGCGATGGTAAAATCTTTGCCCGCGGTGCTGACGACGACAAGGGACAAGGTTTTATGCACACCAAAGCATTCGAATACCTGGTTAAAACCAATCAGTTAAAATGTAACGTTAAGTTTTTAATTGAAGGTGAAGAAGAAGTAGGGTCACCAAGTTTACCTAAATTCTGTGAAGAGAATAAAGAACTTTTAAAGTCGGATGTAATTGTGGTTTCTGATACGGGCATGATTGCACCGGATGTGCCAACCATCACAACTGGCTTACGTGGCCTTTGCTATTGGGAAGTTGAGTTAACCGGGCCAAATCGTGATCTTCACTCAGGATTATTTGGTGGCGCTGTGGCTAACCCAATTAATGTACTGGCCAAGATGATAACCGAAATGGTTGATGAGAATGGTCATATCACTGTACCTGGTTTCTACGATGATGTAATTGAGGTATCGAATGAAGAACGTGCCATGATGGCGAAAGCTCCATACAGTGAAGAGGAATACAAAAAAGCACTGGATGTTGAGGAGTTAGCTGGCGAAAAAGGTTATACAACAAACGAACGAACAGGTATCCGTCCGTCATTTGATATTTGTGGAATTTGGGGTGGTTATACTGGCGAAGGAGCCAAAACTGTATTGCCTTCGAAAGCTTACGCCAAAATTTCTTCTCGCTTGGTACCGGATCAGGATCATGAGAAGATTGCGGAGTTATTCATTAAGCATTTCGAATCAATCGCACCAAAGAGCGTAAAAGTGAATATTCGTCACCTACATGGAGGTCAGGCTTACGGATGTCCTATTGATTTACCAGCTTATAAAGCAGCCGAAAAAGCTTGTGAAGAAGTGTACGGTAAGCGTCCTGTACCTGTTCGCAGCGGTGGTTCTATTCCAATTATTTCCGATTTCGAACGAATTTTAGGTGTGAAAGCTGTATTGATGGGCTTTGGTTTGGAGGCCGATGCTATTCACTCACCAAACGAAAATTACCCATTGGAGCAATTCTACAATGGTATTAATACAATTCCATATTTCTACAAGTATTTTGCAGAAATGGGAAAATAGAATATTGATGAGGCAGGGGTGTATTTAATACCCTTTCCTTAAAAATGTATTATTCTTTAAAAGCTATCCTGATTTTATCGGGGTAGCTTTTTTATTTTATAAATTTTGTTTTTTCATTGTTTAATGTGAAATAAAAGGGGGTGGTTTGTTTTTAAATCTATAAAATTGCATTTGTAGGTCTTTTAAAAAATGTGGTTGGTCAAATAAAAACACATAAAAATTAATTTTGAGCCTTAAAAATGATGGGTGATTAATAAAAATATCTATTTTTGCTCCTGCTAACTCGATAAAAAATGAATCATTATGGCAAAATTAAGATTTCAGGCACTGTCTGAACTGATGAACAGAGAGGCGAAGGAAGTTCAGTTTCCTTCAGCAAAAGCAACAGATTACTATGGCGAACTGGTTTTTAATAAAGAAGCCATGTCGAAATACTTATCGCAAGATGCGTATAAGGCTGTAAAAGTTGCAATGGATAAAGGAGATGCAATTGATCGCAAAGTTGCTGATAATGTAGCTTCAGGAATGAAAGCATGGGCTATGGAGCGAGGCGCTACTCACTACACCCACTGGTTTCAGCCTTTAACAGACGGTACTGCTGAAAAGCATGATGGTTTTATTGATTACGGTGATAATGGCAATATGATTGATTCTTTCTCGGGTAAACTATTGGCCCAGCAAGAGCCGGATGCATCGTCATTCCCATCGGGAGGTATTCGCCAGACTTTCGAGGCACGTGGTTATACTGCCTGGGATGTGTCATCGCCAGCCTTTATTATTGGTACTACGCTATGTATTCCTACTGTATTTATTTCTTATACAGGAGAAGCACTTGATTATAAAACACCATTTTTAAAAGCCCTTCACGCTGTTGATAAGGCTGCAGTAGGTGTTGCACAATATTTCGATAAAGATGTACGTAAAGTTCACACCAATCTTGGGTGGGAGCAGGAGTATTTCTTAATTGACACGGCATTATACCAGGCACGTCCTGACTTGATGGTAACTGGTCGTACTTTGATGGGACACTCATCGGCTAAAGATCAGCAGTTGGATGACCACTATTTTGGTTCTATTCCAGAGCGTGTTACCAAATTCATGATCGAATTAGAAATAGAATGTCATAAACTGGGTATTCCGGTTAAAACGCGTCACAATGAGGTGGCTCCAAATCAGTTTGAGCTGGCTCCGATATACGAAGAGGCTAACCTTGCGAATGATCATAACCAGCTGGTTATGGATGTGATGAAGCGTGTTGCACGTCACCATAAGTTTGAGGTAGTTCTTCATGAGAAGCCTTTTGCCGGAATTAACGGATCGGGTAAGCACAATAACTGGTCCTTACAAACCGATAGAGGGGTTGTTCTTTTAGCACCAGGTAAGAATCCAAAAGGAAACTTACAGTTTTTAACCTTCGTGGTGAATGCCATAGCAGCTGTTTATAAGAGTCAGGATTTACTTCGTGCTTCAATTTTAACAGCATCGAACAGCCACCGTTTGGGAGCTAACGAGGCACCACCGGCGATTATTTCGGTATTTACCGGATCGCAAATAGCAGATATGCTGGATAACCTGGCCGAGCGCATCACTGATCAGAAGATGACACCGGATGAGAAGACAGCTCTTAAACTGGGTATTGGTCGTATTCCTGAAATCTTATTGGATAATACTGATCGTAACCGTACTTCTCCATTTGCCTTTACAGGTAACCGCTTTGAGTTCCGTGCAGTTGGTTCAATGACTAACTGTGCCGCACCTCTTACGGCCTTAAGTGCCGCCATGGCTGTTCAGCTTGAAGAGTTTAAGAAGGATGTGGATGAGTTAATCGAAAAAGGTGTCAAGAAGGATGAAGCGATTTTCCAGACCATTAAAAAGGTAATTTTGGAATCGAATCCAATTCGTTTTAACGGCGATGGTTACTCAGATGAGTGGAAAGAAGAAGCAGCTAAGCGGGGCTTAACAAATATTACTTCAGTTCCTGAATCGCTATCTAAATATTTGGATGAAACCAGTAAGAAAGTACTTGTTGGTACCGGCGTTATGTCGGAGCGCGAGTTGGAAGCACGCGTTGAGGTTGAGATGGAGAAATTCATGAAGAAGATTCAGATCGAAGCTCGTGTACTGGGTGACTTAGCCATTAACCACATAGTACCAACAGCAATTCAATATCAAACTGAATTGATCCATAACGTTCAGGGCATGCGCGATATCTTTGATGAGAAAGAATTTGCTGAGCTGGCCGGTGCTAGAAAAGATTTAATTAAAACAATTTCGAACCATGTATCATCCATTAAGGCCAAAGTTGCTGACATGGTTGAGGCACGTAAGAAATGTAACGTAATTGAGTCGGAAACTGAAAAAGCTTATGCTTACGATAAAGAGGTACGTCCTTACCTCGAAGAAGTTCGTTACCACATTGATAAGTTGGAATTAATTGTTGACAACGAAATGTGGCCATTACCAAAATACCGTGAACTATTATTCTTCAGATAGAAGAGTTAAAAGGATAAAATCTACAATAAAAGGTCGCAAGTTGTTTGCGACCTTTTTTATTTCTCCAGCCAGGTGTTAGCTATTTGTATTAAAATCTCAAATCTATCGGCTTTAACTAAAAGTTTTACCAATAACCTGAGTTCGACATTAAATTACGATCTCAGACTCCTTATAAATAGCAGTTTACAAGTATAAATAATGAAGTAATAGTACTAAAGAAGAGAATATTAAAAAAGCTCCACCTGTACATGGCGGAGCTTTTGACGGTCATTGAAATATATAGAGTATTAAAACATATATTTTTGAGAATGACTTAAATGAAAATATATTGAGTAGAACATTTTCAATTATTGATTTGACGCATCTTGTGGAGCAATCAGCCAATGCTCTTTTGTGCTATTGGTTTCGTAGTAAAACTTAACATTCTCCGATGTTTGAGTAGTAACGCCAAAAACCAACAGGCTTCCTCCGTTTCCACTTTCATGGGTAATTTTATTAATCTTAACATCAATTCCCAAAAAGCGGTAAGTATTGTGAGATAACACAGCGGTATATAAATCTTTGGCTCTTTTGGGTGTGATGTTCGCCAAGTCAACCACCTGATTGCTTAATTGAACTTTGTAGGTTTCAGAATCCTGACCTTCACTTAATTCGAAAGTGTAAATGTCGTCTGTAACTTTCAAAGTATTGAAGACATTGTTTAAAATGCTCGTACGATCGTTGAATTTCTGAACCAATTCATAAGATGGTATTTCGAAATTACCAGCCGACTCAGGTGCAATCAACCAATGCTCTTTATCACTGTGGGTATCAAAGTAGAACTTAACATTTTCCGAAGTTTGCGTTGTTACACCATAGACCAACAAACTACCGCCATTACCACTTTCATGAGTTATTCTATTGATCTTTACATCAAATCCTTTAAAGGCATAAGCCTGATGTGATAGAAAGGCTGTATACAAGCTGCTTGCCCGTTGAGGTGTAACATTGGCAAGATCAATCGTCTGGTTACTTAGTATTACCGTGTGAGTTTCAGAATCCTGACCTTCACTTAATTCAAAAGTGTAGGCATCATCTGTTGATTTCAGAGTATTGAAGACATTGTTTAAAATACTCGTCCGATCGTTAAATTTCTGAGCCAGTTCATATGAAGGCATTTCAGAGTTACCAGCCGACTCAGGTGCGATTAGCCAATGTTCTTTATCGCTGTGGGTGTCATAGTAAAACTTAACATTTTCCGAAGTTTGCGTTGTTACGCCAAATACCAATAAGCTACCACCATTTCCACTTTCATGGGTAATTCTATTAATATTTACGTCAACTCCTTTAAAAGTATAAGCCTGGTGCGATAAAAAGGCTGTATATAAGCTGCTTGCTCGCTGAGGTGTTACATTTGCCAGATCAACCACCTGGTTGCTTAATAATACAGTATAAGTTTTTGAATCTTGCCCTTCGCTTAATTCAAAGGTGTAAGCATCATCTGTTGATTTCAGTGTATTGAAGACATTGTTTAAGATGCTTGTTCGATCGTTAAATTTCTGAGCCAGTTCATATGAAGGAATTTCAGTGTTGTTTGCTGACTCCGGTGCTATTAACCAGTGCTCTTTATCACTATTGGTATCAATGTAGAACTTCACTGTCTCTGTTGTTTGTGCTGTTACACCAAATACTAACAAGCTGCCACCATTACCACTTTCATGTGAGATTTTATTAATATTCACATCAACTCCTTTAAAATTGTATGCTTGTTTTGAAAGGAAGGCTGTGTATAAATCTTTAGCACGTAGCGGTGTTACATTGGCTAAACCAACAGTATTATCTTTAAGGCTTACCGGATAAACTTTAGCATCGGCTCCATCAGACAAGTTGAATACATAATTTTGTTCACTAACAGAAATGGTATTAAAAATCTGTTCTAAAAGTTTTTCACGATTATTGAACTTCTGTGCCAGATCATACGAGTAAAGTGAGCTTTGCTGTTCCACGCCAGGGGCTACAATCCAGCTTTGTTCATCGCTATCCATGCGATATAAAAAGCTAACCAATTGTTGCAGATTGGTCCATGCCTGAATCCTTAGCAATTGTTTATCAGAGTTGTTGTCAAAGGCAATACGCGACAACTGTAAATCAGTATTCAGAATATTGAAGTTGGCTCCATTTAATAAAGCGCTAAATAGCACCTGGGCACGTTGGTTGTTTAATTGAATGCTGTTGTCGGCATTCATTTGAAAGGCAACAGCCGGACTATTTGCTCCCTCCAGAATCAGGCATCTTTGCTCTTTGCGCATGGCCATGTATTTAACGTCCGAAATAGGCTCCTGGGCTATAAAGGCATCAACCAAGGCCTGCGTCGAAAGTTCACTTGTTTGCTTTTCATCAACGGGATTACGTTCTTCAAAACGTATAACACCCATGCCTAATAGTTGTCCCTCATTTTCAAGGTCACCACCAAAGGTATTGTCGATTGAAATGTTGAAGATGGCACCGATTTTATCAGCATCTTTCACATGATAATAGATAACCAGGTTCCCATTTTCTATCTTAACATTTAAGCGTACCCCATCTATAAGCAGGATGCCATCTTCTTCCCATGAATACTTATATGATTTACTACCACTCTTTAAGTTGGCTCCTTGGTTTTGTGTGCTTGTGGTTAATGCAGTAAAAAGACCATTTTCCAGGCGGTAAAGCTGTTGCTTTTCATCATCTTGCATGGTATTTGTGTAACTATCCCACTGGCTAACCTGTTTGGTGCCGCTATAAAAGTTAACCTTTAAATCAACACAACGCCATTCGAGCTGCTGAACAGCCTGAGGCGCTGCCTTGGTTTGGTTGTCGCCACTTAATTCTTCAACTTTTAAATCAAAATCCTGATTCGGATTCACCATGTCTTGGTCGTTGGTACAACTCATAAGAAAGGTGAATGCAAGGATTATTAAATAATAAATACGGGTTTTCATTTTATAAAATCTTATAGTTTTTGTGTTTGCCCTTTAAGAGTGGATGACTTTGATTTCGTTGCCTCAATTATTTTTATTTTTTTTGCATCCTTTCTGAAAAATAGCTTTAAGTGCTTGTGAATATTTGATTTCAGGCATTGTATTTTTTATAGAAAATCTTCGGGGAAAATAATTTTTTAAAAAAAGTAATGTTTTCAGGCAACGTTTTTGGCAACGTGTACTCACAATGACGTAATGCAGGAAGCAAAAGTGAAAACAACAGGCGAGAATGGATCTTAAAAGACTAATATATAAATGTATTGGTAAGGATGAACGTGCCTTTGAGAAGCTATATCATCGATATGCTCCTGTATTTAAAGGTGTTTGTCGACGATATGCCAGCTCGTTGGATGAGGCTGATGATATATTGCAGGAAGCCTATGTGAAGATATTTAATAATCTCGATCAGCTTAAGGATACGAGTGTTTTTGAGTCGTGGGGTAAACGAATCGTGATTAATACAGCCATTCAATTTATTCGTAAGAAAAAGGCCGATGGCTTTCAACTTGATATCGATAATATAGAGCTGCCTTTGACCGAAGAACAGGAAAATACGGCCATGGGTATTATGGCTGAAACCGATATTTCTGATTTGATAAAATTGATGGATCACCTGCCCGAAGGTTACAAAACCATCTTAAATCTTTATGCCGTTGAAGATTATTCGCACAATGAGATTGCGGAGATGCTTAATATTAAAGAGGCCACTTCACGATCGCAGTATTTCAAAGCTAAGAAAGCGTTTCAGCAGGTTTTATTAGACAAGGTAATTAATAAAGAAAATGAAAAATACGCAGTTTGAGCAACTCTTAAAAAAGAAGGCATTAAGTTATAAACCCATGGTATCCCCAGGGGTTATTGCTAATGCTAAGGCGATGGCTGCTGCTGGAAAAACAGGACTGGTTAAAACAGCTATTGTTAAAATATCATCGTCGGTGGCAGCCAAATCTTTGATAGGTGTGGTGACAGTTACAACGGCCGGTTATATCACCGTTGATCAAATTCAAAAACATGAGCAGCTTATAGTTGTTGAAGCAGAAACAGGTATTGAAGAGGCGAAGGAGGAATCTACAGCAGACTTTGAAAAAGAAATGGCTTTGCAATCCGAAATGATTGAAAGTCAAAGTACAGTTTCACTTGCAGCAGATGAGGGAATTAGTGCGGATGCTTTAATGGCTGCAAACCATTCGAATGCAGCTCAAAAAGATGAATCCGCATTAAGTAAATTAGCCATTACTAATTCAAATACTAATGTCCAAAATAATGTAAAGGATTCACCAATTATTGAATCGCCATTAATTTCAAAACAGTCGTCAGATGCAGTAAAATCAAATGTTTATTTGAATGGTAAATCTTTTTGTAGCTTTAATCACAAGGTGTACTCGCCCGGTTTAGCCTGGGGATATGGTGAAGGTGCTAACAGCATTGAAAAACAGTCAAAAGAAAAATCGAAGCAACGCAGATTTTTACCTTCAGCTGTCCATCCTTATGTGTCTGTGGGTAATTCTTATTTGATCCGCGATAAAGTTAACTCGAACCAGCTGGATGAAAAGCGACAGGGAAAGCAATTGGGAGCCGGGCTGATACTTTATTATCCTATAAAGAATAAATGGCAGCTGATACTCGATGGTGGCTATAGTGAGTATCAAATTACCAGTGATTACACGGCCAATAACCAGAGTGACGGTAAAATTAAGCGTGAAATGGCACTAATAAGCATAAAGACCGGTATACAATACGATTTATTAACGATGAAGCATTGGCGTTCTTCATTGAAAGCTGCTGCTGGTGTGGCTTATAAACTAAGCCATAGCAATCAGATTAATGGTAAATTCTTCGAAGAAAGCTTTACGACAGATCTGACCGGTACCGATCAGTTGAGTCCGGCAGCCAATCTGGCTTTGAGTATTAATTACCAGTTGGACAAGAGAATCTGTCTGGGAATGGATTTGCTTGCTAATGGAATATTATTCAATAGTAACACACAGCTTTTGAATACAAGTGCGCGTATGGGTATTATCTATAAATGGTAATACCAATTGTGTTGCTCGAATGAGCGTAAATAAAAACGATTTTCACTCGTCGAGCGGAGTCGGGGTGAATTTTCAACAATTTTAATTGTCAGTCGATAATCACGCCGTCTCCGTTCAGTGAACGAGTTGTTTTATTTTTTTTGAGGCTGACTCGTGCAGGTTACGCCATCGCCAGCACTGCTTTTACCACATTATCGGCTCCTTCTGCAATTTGAAGGATGTTCGCATCCAGCATATAACATGGAGTAGTCGCAATTTTGTTGGCTTCATCAACCACTACCTCACCATGATTGGTTGTTTCGTGGTTACCACCCATCGCTTCTATGGCTTGAGCTGTGCCTTCGTCCTGCCCAATGGTAACAGTCACTTCACCCAGAATTTTGGCAATTACAGCCGGTGCAATGCACAAAGCACCAATGGGTTTACCGGCGGTATGTGTTTCCTTTACTGCTCTTTCGGTTTCGGCTTCTACGCTGCAACCCGCACCATCAAAAGCAACGGTGCTCAGGTTCTTGGCGGCACCAAAACCACCCGGTAGCAATAAGGCGTCAAAATCATTAGCCTTGTACTCGCTTAGAGGCTTGATAGCGCCACGGGCAATGCGGGCTGCTTCAACCAATACATTACGTTTTTCTTCAGCTGGCTCACCCTTGAGGTGGTTAATAACATGGTGTTGCTCCACATCTGGTGCAAAAATGGTGTATTCAGCGCCTTGTCGGGCAATGGCCAATAGGGTTAGTACTGATTCATGTATCTCAGCTCCGTCGTATACGCCGCATCCCGAAAGAATAACAGCTGTTTGTTTTTTTGAAGTCATAGTCTCTTTAATTTATTCGAAATATAAAAATACATTATTTCAAACATCTAAGCCAATGATTTTTTGAATTGAAAAGAAGTAAGAAAAAAGAAAAAGTACGCCGACTTTATAATCGAAGAATAATTAAATAATAGTCACACACTTGTAGTACTGAAACGTTATTGGAATATTAAAATCATATTGCTTTCGGTTAGTATTGTAAAAACGAAAATATTTTATAACTTAGTGATCACTAATCGGAAACAGCTGTCCTTGTCGGGTGAGACAAGAGTCTATACATAGGGGCTGTACAGCAAGTAATAATTATAACAATTTTAATTCTCTGAGTGTAATTGTAACTCATCGTTACGATGTGTATAGATTTTTTTATCAACCTAAAATTAATTAGTATGAAATCATTAGTTAAAGTATGTATTACAGCATTTCTGTTAATATCAGTAATGTCTTGTGAGGAAACGGAGTATGTTTCTGATGTCGAACGTATGGAAATAGAGCTTAATTCTTTTGTTGAGAAGAATAACTTAACAAGATGTACGATTAAAGTATTTAATGGAGTAAATAGTATTTACGAGGCAACGGAAAGCCCATTTGAAATCAAAAATGGAACCTTAATAGTTAGTGACGAAACTGAATCTGGTGTATTAAAACTGAACTATAACTTAAGTAAGTTATTCAAATACTACAAGTTTGAAAATGTGTTGAATGTTGAAATCGTTAAGTGATCATTATGGTTTTAATATGAACTAGCTAGAGGTGTAAATTTTTAGCTAATCCTGTCCTCGGTTTTATATTGAACGTTATGAATTTTAACATTGGGTGGGCTTAATACATTCTGTATTGGCCCCAACCGATGGTATTACAAGTAAATACAAATGGTAATTTGGTATTCAATCAGTAAAAAGGGCCGATATCAATTGATATTTACTCAAACCAATAGTAAAAAGTTCCGCTACCAAATAGTATTTACAATAATAATGATGAAAGAACCTGATACTATTTGATATCGACATATTCTGCTACTAAAATGGTTCATTACCATTTAGTATTGAGGAATAAATAAAAAAGTGTTGATATCAAATAGTATCCATACCTGCCAGCTAATTTCCAATTAATAGACAAATGATGTTAAACGTAAATCTTTTGTGATGGATAAAATACCTAAAATTCTTACCAATACCCGTGTGAGCGAAGTTAATGGTTTGCTACAACAAATTATTGATGAGTTCAACAAAGGCGATTATAGCACCGATGCTTATATGAGTCAGGCTTTTCAACAGGTGATCACAATCAATGGACAGCTTGGCGAAGCCATTAAGCGCGATGCTATAGAATCGGATTTGGCCGATTTGGATGATGTAAGCGATAACGCTATTACATTGCTGCATGGCTTAGTGAAGGGTTACACTTGTCATCCGGATAATATGATTGCTAATGCAGCCCGCTTGCTGTTTAAGATGATTGAAAAGTATGGGCTTGAAGTAAAAAGCAAAAGTTATCGGGAAGAATATCCCTTGCTGGCTTCAATGATTAGCGAAAGCAAGACCGAAGAATATGCAGCTTGTATTGTGCAATTACCTGGTTGTGATGTGCGATTTGAGCAATTGGAAACAGCGGTCGATAATTTTAATACCCGTCAAAATGACTATTATTCGGTGAAAGATGAGCGCAGTGAAATGGAAACGGCATCGGTACTTAAAAAGCGATTAATTGGACTTATGAACGACGATGTGGCACCTTATCTTTTTGTAATGCAAAAGGTAAATGGCGATGTATATGCCGACCTCACACATTTTATAACAAAGCGGATAACAGAAAATAACAGTGTTGTACGAAATCGTAAAAATAAAATTGAGACAAGTAGTTAAAAACGCAATATGCGTTAGAAAATCTATTGCTTATTGAAACAGTTTCATCACAAGGCTTTTTATTAACTTATCTCAATTTACCATAGCGATGCTATGCTTCATTTTTATAAGTTCTTGTGATTTCGCTTTTTCAATCCTCATTACGAGAGTCTAATGCATATCCAGTTTAAAAAGTGATTAGGAAATTAGTTGTTGGCCCTGCATAAATGCGGGGCTTTTTGTTAATTAAAATAAATATCCGGTTACCAATGGATTAGCTTTTAGTTTCTTCTGAAATTCATGTTTTTTAGGGCACAATATTTTGAGCAAGCTGTATATAGTCTTAATACTTTTATCTTGCTAGGTACTTTTCTTGCTTGTACAGGTTAGGGGAATGAAAATAATCAATCTATAAATTAATAACGATAGTTAGCAAGGCTAGCTGGCAAGATTAAAAAAACTGATTTTCTTCAAATAAAGCTATATCTTGGTTTAATTTTTAATTAAACCACCCATATAGTTATGAAGAAAAGCATTCTGTTTTCACTTTTATCTGTTTTCATTGTTTGTATATCCTATTCTCAGTCGCGACAGGCATTTAAGGATACCCTCGACAATGCTTTTGATATGAGTCGATACCTGACCGAGATGAAAGGCTTGTTGCCCGTGCCTATGATAATGACTGAACCAGCCATAGGTTATGGAGGAGGGGTGGCTCTGGCCTATTTTCACGGGTCAATTATGGAACGAGGTAATATACCCGATATTACCAGTGGTTTTGGTGGCTTAACCGAGAATGGAACCTGGTTTAGCGGTCTTTTTCACTTAGGTTTTTGGAAACAGGATAAAATCCGATACATGGGTTTAATAGGCAAAGGCTATATCAACTACGATTATTATGGTCCCAATAATATACTGCCGGCACCTGTTGAAATGAATCTGGATAGCTGGATGTTTATTCAACAGTTGAAGTTCCGTATACGGGAATCGAACTTTTTTATTGGCGGGCGCTATTTTAATTACGATGGCACTAATACGCTTGAGTTTCCCATTGATATACCTGAATATTCCGGTACAAAATTTAACTCACGATTAAGTGAATTGTCATTAATGCTCGATTACGATACACGCGATAATGTGTTTACGCCCTCTAAAGGAGTGTATGCCCAACTCAAGGGAACCTATAGCGATGAATGGATGGGTGGTGCCGATCTTTATGGCCGATTGACGGGAGTGTTACTGGCCTTTGGTGATTTAAGCGAAAAAGCAACCATTGGAGCACGAATCGAATCGCAGTATGCCAGTGAGAACACCCCTTTCTGGGCCATTCCAGGCATAAACATGCGGGGCGTACCGGCTGCCAAATACCAGGGTAATAACACTAACCTATTGGAATTGCAGATTAATTACAAACTTAATTATCGCTGGGAGGTATTGGGATTCACCGGCATGGGTATTACGGCTCCTTTGGACGATGGTTGGTTAAAATCCAATCAATCGGTTCGAACGGTTGGAACCGGATTTCGTTATCTTCTGGCCCGTGTATTTGGTTTGAGCGGCGGCCTGGATTTTGCCTGGAGTAACGATGATTTTGGATTTTATATCGTGATGGGACATGCCTGGGCACGGTAAATCATTATTTTTACAAGCATAGAATTAACGAAGAATATTGCGATGGAAAAACGTAACATGGTGTTTATTGCCACCAGCCTGGATGGATATATTGCTGATAAAGAAGGTGGTTTGGAATGGTTATTCAGTATACCTAATCCGCAACAAATCGATATGGGCTATAATGCTTTTATCAACCAGATAGATGCCATTGTTATGGGGCGAAAAACCTTTGAAACAGTTTGTGGTTTTGAATGCCCCTGGCCTTATACCAAGCCTGTTTTTGTATTAAGCAAATCAATAAAATCGGTGGCCGATACTTATGCTGATAAGGTGGAATTGGTGAGTGGAAATTTAAATGAGGTAGTTAAATCGCTGCATCAAAAAGGACATCAACGTTTATATGTGGACGGCGGTAGCACGATTCAAAGTTTTTTGCAGGAGGATTTGATTGATGATTTGATACTAACGACCATTCCGGTGCTGCTCGGAGGTGGCTCACCTTTGTTTGGCGATTTAGCAAAGCCAATCGATTTTGAGTTTGTATCATCAAAGGTATATCTCGATAAAGTACCTCAGGTGCATTATAAAAGAAAGCGCGTTTAAAAATGGTTTTTTTGCAATTTGCTAATAGCCATCGGCCAGAAAGCTTATAGTTTTTTAGAAGGTTATTTGATAATCTTCTCCAGCTCCACATTGTCTAATACATAAACCAGGTGTTCATAATCCTTGGCATTAAGGCGTAATTTGCCCTTTACCTGAATATAGTTATCAGTTGCCAGTTTTTTGAATTGCTTAATTTGTTCTTCTTTGGGATTGATTTCGATGATGGTTTCAATACCCGATCCAGTGCAGAAAAAGCAACTAATCATGGGATTGTATGATAATACAAAGACACTGCCGGTTACATCAACAGGCAGAAAAAAGCCTTTAATGGAAATTTCCTTCTCGTCCAGTAGCTTTAAATCTTTACCAAATTTCGGTCTGGGCAGGTAAGTATCATATGTCAAGGAGTACAGGTAGCGTATTTTCACATCCTTCAGCAATAGATTCCACACCTTATCTGGCTTTGGTGTTTGGGCTAAGGAGTAACTAAGAATAAAAATCGAGAGAAATGTATAGAGAATAATCCGTTTCATCTTTTTAAATTAATTTTCATTGATCATAACTTGTCCCGCCTGGCGGGATGGAACTCCCAAATAAATTCAATCATTCACCTGTGTGTAAATTGAATAATTGAATTAGCATGGTCGTTTTGTGTTTTGCTTTAATCCTTCAGGTATTTGCAGCTGAAATACAATTAAACATCAAACAAGTACTTAAAGTTTATTAAGCAGAAAATGAATATTCGTTCGATAAGCTTTTATCGCAGGAATTAGTGCTGCAAAAGCGCCAATAGCTATTGCATAAAGCAACAAATAATATTCGCCTGCCAGCAGGGTCGGGACGCCGGAAAAGTTAACCTGCTCGAAGTATTGTGCGAGGACACTTAATGCAATTCTGGTTGTTAGTATCGAAAGAATCCATCCGCTTAATGCCAGTAATAATCCGTGAGATAGCAGCAATAGCATGGATTTTAAGCGCGATATGCCCAATGCACGCAACAGCGCTAATTCATTTAATTCCAGATTGAGGCGGTTAAGCATATGAACCAACAGGTTTATGGCTGAGAAGAAAATAATGATCCATGCCAAAAGTCTGAGTGTTGTAAAGCCCACACCCAAGAGTGACATTAAACGGTTCAATTCGATGGCCGGCGAGGCTGCCTGCATAGTCGTGTTTTGATTAATCATTCTGGGAAGTGTAGCCGCAGCCATTGGATTCTTGTAAAATACCAGCAAGGCCGTAATGGCTTCATCGGGTGCCATTTGCTTTTCCGACAAATGTCCACGGTATTCGTTATACAGGTTCATTTCTTCAGCACTTAGCTCCTGGTTGTTATTGACTTTATCAACAATGCTATCGATGGACGATTGAGCAATGTGTTCGTGCGGTGAATGATGGTGTTCATGAATTTTCTCTTCTTGATGCTCGTGTTGGCAATCATGGTGATGTTCATGTTCGCAGTCTCCGTGGTTTTCATGCCCACTGGCATCATTTTTTGTACCATGCACCGCCCAAACGCTTTCGATATTGGTAATTATCAATTGATCGTTAACGGAGCCATTTTCTTCAAGGATGCCGGTGACTGTATACACATGCTCATCGTGCGAATGTCCAACATCCATAAAGCCATGAACACCGGTGAAATTATCTCCTAAGCTGAGCCCCGTACTCTTGGCTACTTTAGCTCCTATTACCACTTCCATCACTTTTTTATTCCACTGCCCTTGAGCTAGCCGCGCTTTGTAATGTAAGGGGTATTGGCCATTCGTTCCAATAATTCTGTAACCATTGTAATTATCGCCCATTGCGATGGGTATGGCTTTTTTCACCAAAGGATGCCGTTTTATTTTGTTGGCTTCCTGTAAACTAATGTTTCCGGTTGGATTATCGGCGTGGAACACAGATGATAATACCAGTTGCAGAGGACTGCCTTTGGCTCCCAGTACCATATCAATGCCGGCAATATCAGTTTCCATCCGTTGTTGGGCATGGTTTTCAAAATGCATCAGAATGGAGATAATACTCATGCCAATGGTAAACATTGCAATGCTTAAGGCGGTATTAAAAGGTTTAGCTTTTAACTGTGAGTTGGCTAGCTTTAATATTTCTCTCATGTTTATGCTAATTGTATGGTGGTTTGAAATTGAGCATTAAAACGATTGTCGTGGGTAGCAATAAGAAGTGTTACTTCGTGTTTGCTGCAGATACTTGTAATGCTTTCGATAAAACGCTGACAATTGGTGTCATCCAGGCTCGATGTCGCTTCATCAGCCAAAATAACTCTGGGCTCATTAACCAGTGCCCGTGCAATGGAAAAGCGTTGCTGCTCACCCTGACTTAACTCAAATGGCTTTTTGTTGATCAAAGTGGTAATGTCCAACTCATCAGTTAATTGATGGATTTTGTTTTTATCTATGAATTGACCCGCCACTTTTTTGCCAATCGCCAGGTTTTCATACATGTTAAGCGATGAAATAAACAGGTTTTTCTGAAAGATCAGACCAATGGAGCTGGCTCTGAATTTATCCATTTGCACCTGCCTTAACTTCGTTATTTCCGTATCGTCAATTGAAATGGTACCAGATGAAGGGCTGAGGATGCCCGAAAGCATATGAAGCAAGGTGGTTTTTCCCGCGCCAGAATTACCTTTTAACAGGCATTGTTGCCCTTTATCAATTTGTAGATCCTTAAAAGAGAGTTGTTTGCCTCCCTTATAGTCAATTGCTAAATCTTTCGTATGTATCATTGTCAATGTTTTTACGCTTGGGGATGCAGGTTGACTTATTTAACTGTGGTTTTTTCTACAACAAGCGTTTGCTTTAAACTGTTTTCAATCATTTCGCGATCGATGTATTTACCAATAAAGATGAGTTTACTAAAGCGTTTTTCCTGGTTCCAACTTTTGCCATAATCCAGTTGGCAGGCCGTATTAATGGATTGAAAAATTAACTTTTTATCCGAATTGAGAATGCTCAATACACCCTTTACTCTAAAAATAACATGGCTGTTAAAGAAAAGAAAACCTTTTATCCACGAATCAAATTTCTCCAAATCTAAATTTCCTGGTAACATAAAGCCTTCGGTGGTGATATCGTGTTGACCAATTAATTGATTAGTGTCGAGTCTTAATCCCTGAGCTAAGGGAAAATCAATGGTTTTTTGTTCGATTGCCTGACTCGTAAAATAAAAATTGTCGAGTATGTTTAGCTCATTAATATTGGAAAAGGATACATTGTGCAATCGCGGCAAGGGGTTGATATCTGCGATCAGCTGATGGAGCTGCTCCAGATAAGATGCCTGTACCGATTCAGCTTTATTGATAAGGGTTATATCGGCCAGTGCCAGTTGTTTTCTAACTTCCGGTTGATCGTTTATAAAATCCTCAATATTCACAGCATCGGCCACGCATATCACACTGTCAATGGTAAATTTTTCTTGTATTTCTTCCGTAGCAATAAAAGTACTGATCACCGAATCGGGATTGGCAATGCCAGTGGTTTCGATCAGCAGGTGATTAAACTGGTGGGAGCTGTTGAGTAATTGGTTGATTGTATTGACAAAACCATCTTGTAAAGAACAGCAAATACAACCATTGTTAAGCTCGAATATGCTTTCCTTATCACCAATAATCAGCTCACCATCAATGCCTATATCGCCACACTCATTTTCAATGATGGCAAAGGTTTTATCAGTGTATTTTTTGATGATATTATTTAGTAAAGTAGTTTTTCCACTACCCAGAAAGCCAGTAATGATGGTCACCGGAATCTTAGTATTTTTCATCCTGCGTGTTTTATCTTTTAAATGCAACAATGTTGCAAATATAGTTTTTACTCATCTTAAATTAAGAATTAAGATGTTAATATGCTTTAAGTAGCACGCTTATCTAACTTATTATGGTGCGATAAGTGGAGTTATGATTTTTTACAATGATAATTTATCAACTCATGTAGGGTTAAAGAAATAAAAAAAGGCAACCACTTGGCTGCCTTTTCTATATGATGGTTTTTATGGATTAGTCTTCTTTTGGAACAAAAACCACTTCTATTTTATCTGCTTTCTTAAAGAATTTTTTGGCCAGCTTTTTAATTTCCTTGGCCGACATGTTCTCGATCACATCTTCGTAGTTTTCAGCTAATGCCATGTTAGTACCATTTACATAGTAACCGTAAATATTGTTCATCCAATAGCTGTTTTGCTCTTTGCTTTCGGCACGGCTCTTCAGGAAGTTCTTACGTGTTTTGTCGATATCCTCCTGTGTGGCACCTGTTTTCATCATCTTCTCAATCTCGGCATAAACCAAAGGAATCAGGTCGTTTGCTCTGTCAGGATCGCAGTCAAATTGAATTGAAACTGTACCTTCTGCATCTGGATAGTGACTTGTTGAAGCTCTTACTCCAACACCATAAGTACCACCTTCTTTTTCGCGGATACTCTCGGTGTAGCGAAGTGTTAGAATAGAACTGATGAATGACATACCGATGCGGTTTTCAGGTGTGTAATCCAATTCGGTATTGTAATAAATCTGAACATTCGCTTTTGGTTCAGCCATTTTTACCGGAATGGTTTTCTTAGTTAGGCCTTTAGGACCGTCAACATTATTATCTCTCCAGTTTTCTCTCGAATCATCCGAAGAAATAGCCCCCAGGTATTTAGCCGCAATTTCTTTAGCAGTTTCTTTTTCAATATCCCCAACGATGAAGAAAGTAAAATCAGCGGCATTATTGATACGCTCCTTGTAAATGCGCTTCATGCTTTCGAATGAAACATTTTTCAGGTAATCGGCATTAAATACCAGGTTGCGTTCGTGGTAATTAGTTCGGATGGCACTGATGCTATCACCCATAATCTTTTTAGGATCATCACCCATGTTGGTAACATATGCCATGTAGCGTGCCATTAAGGCATTGTGAGCTTCCTCGTCGAAACGTGGTTGTTCAAAATGCAGGTAAGCCAATTGCATCATGGTTTCGAAATCCTCGGTACGACAACCACCACTGATTGATTCTGATAATCCTCCAATATTGAATGAAACGTTGGCGCTTTTACCTGTTAAAGCTTTTTGTAAAGCAATGGCACTGTAATCACCAATACCATAGGCAGGGATGAAATCGCCCGCCATGCTGGCCGAAGGCAGATCTTTTACATCATATAATGAGGAACCACCTTTACTGTAACTGCTTAAAGAAATTCGGTTCTTATTGTAGTTGGCATAGCGATAAACAACTTTTGTGTTGTTATTTAATGTCCATTCAACGGCATCAAATTCTGGCAACTCACGTTCTGAAACAACTTTTCCTTCTACCGGTAGGTTTTCAACCAATGAAGAGTTCACCACTTCATCTACATAAGCAGTGATGCTATTGTTGTTTTCTACTTTATTAATAATGGCAAAAGCTTCGTCCTGAGATAAATGATTAACACCTTCTTTTTCAGGTCCGGTAACAATCACAACACGATTTTCTTTAGTGTACATCGCATTGAAATAAGCTTTCAATTCAGCAGTTGTGATGGATGGAATGATCGCCTTGGCAAATTCATATTCGTACTCAATACCTGGCATTGGTGTGTTTTCGAGGTATAAATCTGCAATTTCCTTACAGTAGCTGTCGTGACTTATTTTATCGCGCTGCTTGAAGT
Organism: Carboxylicivirga sp.; assembly: GCA_025210475.1. Lineage (GTDB taxonomy): Bacteria > Bacteroidota > Bacteroidia > Bacteroidales > Marinilabiliaceae > Carboxylicivirga. The sequence goes on from JAOARW010000063.1 coordinate 97,090, forward strand.
AATTTTCGTAACCCAATAACATGGAAGTTTTACTGCGCTCCAACTCACCTTCGGTAAAACCAAATCGTTTTATACGCTCCACTTCTGTTAGAATAGCTTCAAAAGCAACAGCTTCTTCATTTTCTTTGGCTGTGGTGTTTATACTCATTAAATTAACCGTACGCGGATAAGAAGAGAAGCCAACTGAACCATTTATAAATGGAGGGTTGCCTTTTTGTAATAACTCATTTACACGAGTAGAAATCATCGATTTGATAAGGCTACGCATGTAATTGGTTTTTAATGTCTGGTGGTTTTTATCGGCAGCAGCTTCAGCTTCATGTCGGATGTACATTGCTACGCTTGACTGTGGATTTTCTTTGTCAAGAGCTAATGCAAAAGTGGTTTCAGCTTTAGGCTCGACTTTAACCTCGTAACGTTCTTTAGGATTTTTAACAGCAGGAATTTTTGAGAATAGCTCGATTACTTTCTGCTCCATTTCAGCTGCATCAAAATCACCAACAATAGCAATGGCTTGCAGGTCGGTTCTGTACCAATCGTGGTAGAAGCGGCGTAATTCATCGTATTCAAATCCTTTGATCACATCCAGTTCTCCAATCACATCGCGTTCGCCATATTTCGAGTTGTTCAACAAAACAGGCATCATTTTGGCACGTGTTCTAAAACCTGCATTACGTCTGGTACGCCATTCTTCCGAAATAACACCACGCTCTGCATCGATCTCCTCTTCTGTTAATAAAAGGTAGTTCGACCAGTCGTTAAGAATTAACAGACAGGTATCCATCAGGCCGTTTGGAGCAACCGGCACATTTGAGATGTTGTAAACTGTTTCGTCTTGAGCCGTATAGGCATTAATGTTACGACCAAAGGCAATACCGTGTTTTTCCAATGAAGAAATAACACCTTTGCCAGGGAAGTGCTTAGTGCCGTTAAAGGCCATGTGCTCAAGAAAGTGAGCCAATCCATCTTGCGAGTCGTCTTCTAAAATACCACCAACATTCTGGATAATGTAAAAACTGGCACGCTCTTTTGGTTCCTGGTTATGACGGATGTAATAAGTCAAACCATTGTCTAAAACTCCGGTTCTGATCTCCGGATCAACAGGAACAGCCGAATTTAAATCAAACTGGGCCTGTGTGTAGCTTCCAATAAACACGAAAGCTGCTAAGAATAGAAATAAATGCTTCATTTTGGTTAGTTTTAACAGGTGTCGAATATATGAATAAGACATTGCTGCATACTTCAATTAACAATTATTAACAGGTTAATTAAGGTTAATACCTGTATAATAAGGGACTTGGAAACAAATGTATCTTAATCTGAACTTTTAAAACATGATTCTTGGCACGCACTAACAAAAGAGCGTGTATTCGATGGATATATATTGTTACGTCAGAGTTGAGTTATAACCGTATCGTGTTTATTTTAAACTTTGAATAACCTGATCTAACTCCTGAGCATCCGGATAATCTTTTTTCATCTGAATGGCCAGATTTTTTGCTTTGCTTCCCATGTTATTGGAAATATAGAAGCGTAATAATTCTGCATTGCTTCCATAGGATTCAAACAGGCTGATTTCTTTCTTTAAATAACGTTCTGCTTCCTGTTTATCGCCTTTAAAGTCAAACATCATAGCAATATTATGTGCTACCCGAGGCCTTTCTGATTGCAGGTTATAAGATTTAACCAGGAATTTGAGTGACTCGTCGTAATTTTTCATCTCAGAGAGCAATAGACCGAATGAATACATGGCTACGGCATCTTCAGGTTCGTTTTTCAGATAATCGCGGAATAATAATTCTGCTTTATCATTTTTCTCAATCTTATTATATAAATAAGCCAGATTCAACTTTACAAAGTGCAACTCTTTATCCTGCTTTAAGGCTTTTAAATAGAACTGCTCGGCCGGCCCGTAATCACCTCGGTTGTAATAGAAATTGGCGAGGTTGAACTTACCAATTGGGAAATCAGAATTATAAATCAAAACATCTTCGTACTCATTGATGGCTTTGTCATAGGCCTTGCGATGTTTTTGAGGAATCTGATCTTGTCCTAGTGCCGATAGTACTCTGGCAGCCTCCGTTCGTACAGCTTTTGTATCGTCTACCAACATTGGGTACAATATTGATGCATCCTGCTCGCTCTCCAGTTGCATAGCTCTGACAGCTGCCAGTCGCATATCCGGATATAGATTACTCAGGTAGGTTTCGACTTCCTTTTTTAAAGAATCCTGGAAATAATTACCCATGTATTGTATCGATAAGCTTCTGATATTATGAGGATAAAGCTCTTCGTCGATAATTCTCTTCAGGCGCACAAGTGCTTCCTCTTTACCATTTCTGGCATCGTCAAAGGCCTGTGCAAAATGATAGGTACGGTTTTCACCATACCATTGCGTGATATAGTTTTCAGACCACTGGTTGCTTTTATCGGCGTGGCACTGATTACAGGCATTGGGCACATCGTATTTAATCGATAAGTCGGGGCGGGGTACCCTAAAACTATGGTCGCGACGATAGTCAACACTCATGTAATAACCACCGTGCATATGGCAGTTGATACACAAGGTTCCGGAGCCCACTTCGTATTTGATACCATCGTAGGATGTAACAGCCTCACCCGGCATTCCTGCAGCTTTGTGGAAATGATGGTCGGGCGTATCATAAACATCAGCTGTATGGCATTGTAAGCAAAGTTTATTGTAGTCGTCGCCAAACAATAGTTTGCCACTGTGCACATTATGGCAATCGTTACACTGAACCTCCCGCTCTTTGGTATACATCTTACTTTGGGTAAAAGATGCATATACGTAATCTTCTTCCAGAATCTGACCGTCTAAATACCAGGTTGGTGCATCTGGTAAGTTAGGAACAATGTGATTGTGAATATTCTGGGTTGTGTAATCGAAATCGCCCAGTGAACTGCGTCGCGAATGACAGCGCGCGCAATTATCAACATATTGCTGATTGGATATACCACTTGTTTTAATGGGCAATCCGTAATTTTCATATTCATCTCTGGCATATTCTGGTAGAGCCGCCCATTTTAAGTGGTCAGATGATGGCCCATGACAGGCCTCACAACTCACATCAATTTCCGACCAGGTTGTGTTATAGGTATCATTAATATGATCGTAATTCTTTTGCAGGTTGGTAGAGTGACAATCGGCACACATACTATTCCAGTTTTGCGCCTGATTGGTCCAGTGTAACCAGTTATCGTGATGAATATCCTGATCGTTGTAAACTGAATCGGCCATATGATACCACACACTATCGAGGGTATTCCAGGTGAGTGGTAATGTTTGTAAGCGTCCGCCTTCAAATTCAACTAAAAACTGTTGCAAAGGAGTAAATCCAAAAACATACTTTACTTCAAAGTCTTGCATATTGCCGTCGGCACCATCGGTATTCACCATAAACTTGCCATCTTTCATAAAAGCGCGGTGTGTCATACCATTGCCTTCGATGGTCACATTATCAAAGCTGGCCAGCACCGTAGTGTCGTTTGCAATATCCATAGCCCGGTCGTGGTGTGATCCTACCCAATCGTTGTATTCCGGTAAATGACATTCGATGCAGGTTTCGCGCCCAACAAAATGTGGTGCTTCAGCTACCTCAGAATTGTTGGAGATTGAATAGGTTTGAATTAGCAGGTAGGCCGGGAAAAGTAAAACTAATATACCGACTAAAGCCAATGTTATATTGTTGTATTTTTGGACGTTGATCATCTAAGCATAAGTTATTTGTGACTGATCGTACTTGTTTCTTCGTTGTGGTTTAGAAGTATCGACCCAAATCTTATTTTTACTGATTGTTATGGGGTAGAGGTCAAGTGCTCTGGTTGCGGGAGGTGCCAATACTTCACCATGTTTGTTAAACGCTGAAGCGTGGCACGGACATAAGAATTTATCTTCTTTTTTCTGGAAATTGACAGTGCAGCCAAGGTGTGTACATTTGGTTGAAATGGCAAGAAAGCCACCATCTTTCAAGCAAGAAAGATAAAAGAGCTCGGAGCTATAGGGGTAAACTTTGCCTTTTTCAAACAGATCGATATCGCCGGCTTCAAATAGGTTGGCAGGCGTTTGCGCATCGCCACTTTTTCTTAAGAGGTTAACAAAAAGGTATATCAACTCCAGAGATACAATTGCGATTATCCCTTTTTTTATGAAGCTACGGCGTGTTATTTTTTTTAAGAAATTCATAATTATACAACTAAGCAAACAGGTGCATGCCTTCACCTCTGAATAAACTACCAACAATGGTCATAACAAGGTAGGCGGTTAATAATATGGTAACCAATGCCATTATTAATTCAATTTTACCCGCGTTAAAGCGTTTTTTAATCAGGGCGATAAATCCATACGACGGCAAAATATATAATAGTAAAGGAAACAATCCGGTTGTTAATAATACGGGGGCATCAGGCATCCACTGCTGAAACTTCAGAAAATATTCGGTTCCGATAATCAGAAACAAGGTGAATAAAAAGGAATATACTGATGACCATAAGGTAATCTTCTTACCGGTATCTGAATTAAACCACACACCAACATTAACCTCGGTTTTAAAATAAGGGATGTAAATTAAGAAGGCAGTAACAAGCACAGGCACGATAAAGATTCCAAAGCCCGGATGCATGTGCAGTAACAGTTCCTGGAATCCCATAAAGTACCAGGGAGCTTTACTTGGGTTTGGACTTTCAAGAGGATTGGCTTTGGCCAGTAAAGGAGCATCTACTACCATCGAAAACACAATCAATAAAAGTATTAACGAAAGAGCTACAACAACCTCTTTGTAAACCAACTCAGGATTGGTATTCACCATTTCTTTTTTAGTGCTTTCGGGCACAGCTACACCTTTTGCTCTACGAACCAGCCAGAAATGAATGCTCATAACAAATACCATTAGTATTGGTAACAAGCCGGTATGGAAATGGTAAAAACGCAGCAATGTACCTTCGTTCACTTCGGCACCACCTCTGACAAGAGCGGCTAAACCATCGCCAATTACCGGTATGTAGCTCAGCATATTTGTCATGATGGTAACAGCCCAAAATGCCAACTGATCCCAGGGTAACAGGTAACCCGTAAAGTTCGACATGATGACCAAAAACATAATCAAAAGCCCATATAACCAGTTTTTTCGTCTTTCAAAATAAATAGATTGGCTATAAAATACCCGAATCACATGCAGGAAAGAAACAACAACCAACAGCATTCCACACCAATAATGCATATTACGAAGTAGCTGTCCGAACAGTACTTCATTTTGCAAATAGATAATGGAATCATAGGCTCCTTTTTCCGAAGGGACATAAACAAAACGAAGCAATAAACCACTAATAAAAAGCAATACAAACAATAATGCTGCAATGCCACCTAAACCAAAAGTACGGGTGTATTTAATGGCTTGTGCATTAACTTTGGGTGGATGTAAATGCAACAGAAGTTTTGTAATGGCTTTATTGGTTCCTTTATTAGTCATATGCTGATGATTTGATGCTAAAATACTTGCTTTTCATTTACAATTGCAGTTATGGCTTAATTATTCCAATAAATTGTTTGACGAAGCGTGAACTGGAAAATATGCGTTAACACCTGACTACTTGCTTTACTGGCATTATTATGCTCGAAGTAGTAATTGGCATCGGCACTGAATTTAGAATTCATTTGATAGCCCAGTCCAAAGCAATACCGTCCTCTTACCCAGAATACATCTTCGCCTTCCTGATAGATGTTGAAATTAAATTCTGCAGAGGTTTTATAAAAGAGCGATTTGGGAGCAACTGCCTGTCCATCGAAACGACCTTGATGCGAGATCCGGTATCGCAATCGCATTTTAAAATCAGGAGTTTCTTTTTTAACAGAAGTGAAAATTCGTTCTTCCAGTCGAATACGGTGCTTGATGGCAGACGACTGTAGTCGCGGATAACTGATATTTAAGGATTGAATTTGACGGTATTCGTGTCTTGTCACTTCAATTTCTTCGAAGGTATCTTCGACGGGTACATCATCAAAATAATTAACACGATTGTACATAAATCCTATATCCACCGAATAGAAATCGGAAAGTTTACGTGCAACAATGCCACGGAATCCCCAGCGTGTCCACACATTGTTACCTAATCCTAAATAAGATCCGGCATCAATATTAAGCGTGTATTTATCGCTAAGCCTGTGGCGCTGAACATATATTGAGCGCAATTCGCCACTTCCATTAAACATGTTGAAATCAATGTGTTGTTGAGCCTGGCTGTTAAATAGCGGGGGGAGTACTAAAATTAATAATCCTATAAACTTCTTCATTCTGTTACTCTAATTCAACCCAACCCAATTAGGATTGTTATAATCATGAATGACAAAGATATTAAATATCATTTTTAAATAGAGAAATTAAAAATTAAGATATGAACTTAAATCATTATCCAATTATTGCAATTGGTGCCAGTATAGCTTCCATTAGTTTTATAAGAACCTTAAGAGATCAGGCAGATAATCGTAAAATTTTGCTGATACATGGTGAAGACAGATTGCCCTATAAGCGAACAAAGATTAATAAAAATATGGTTAGGGGCTTTGATAAGGATGAGTTTAAAATGGCCGATGAAAAATGGTATAGCGATAATCATGTTGATTTGATTTATGACCGGGCTCTAAAACTTGATGCTGAAGAGAAGACGGTAAGTACAAAGAACGGGCATGTATATTACTACGATAAATTACTTCTTGCAACCGGAGCGTCTGCTGTTATTCCTAAGGTTACGGGTGTTGAACCATCAGAAATACATGGCGTTCAAAACGCTTATGATGTGGATCGCGTTTTACAGACTTGTAGTGGAAAGCAACGCTTTTTAATTATAGGTGGTGGAGTTGAAGGCATCGAAACAGCTGATCAGTTGATGAGGAAAGGAAAGCAGGTGATTTTGGCCAGTCGTATGAAATTGCCATTGCAAAAATTGTTTCCAGAGGCCTTATTGAAAACGCTGGTTGAAAAAATTCAATCGAAGGGGGTTTTGTTATTCAATGGCGTTTCGGTTTCGAATGTTCATAAAACAGATGATCATTATAACGTCAATTTGAAGGGACAAGAGTTACGCTTTGATGCAATTATTGCATGTACAGGGGCGATACCGAATACTGATTTGGCCCGAAAAGCCGGGTTAAAAGTGGAAAAAGGAATATTAGTGAATGAATATTTACAAACATCGGATAAAGATATAATGGCTGCTGGTGATGTGGCACAACATGCCCGGGGGATGGTAACGGGCTTATGGCATGCCGCTGAACACCAGGGTAAACTGGCTGCGATGAACCTGTTGGATAAACCTCAAGAGCATACTTTGCCTCCATTCCGCTTGAAAACCGAAGTGTTTGGATTATTTATGTTTTCAGCAGCTTACGAAGAGCTCATACCCGGGGTTGAAGAAGCCATAGAAGAACAGCATGGAGACATTCATCGCATTATGTATTACAATGATAACCAGCTTAAATCGGTAGTTTTTCTTAATGATAAAGATCGGGCAAAAACATATCAACAAGCCTTGTTTGAACACTGGGATAAGAAGAAAGTAATTGACGAGCTTCCATTACCACCAAAAATCAGCTTCACATTTATGGCATAAAAAGTATGTATTAAAAGTGCATAATTATGCCACTAAAATGCATATTACTGACTAGTAATAAAGAATTTAAAGAAGTGTCGTCAATCATTTTTTTAATTGATTAGGGTTTTTAAATTTGCGTCAAGAAGAAGAACCAAATTATTTAAACCATTTATCCATGATAAAGACCATTGATACTGGTGTGTTTTCCGAGATTGGGGAACTGGAAGGTGTAATATTACATACACCGGGCAAGGAAGTGGAAAATATGACACCGTCGAATGCCGAGCGTGCTTTGTATAGTGATATATTGAACTTATCTGTAGCCGTGGAGGAGTACAGGCAATTTAGCGGGGTGCTTGATAAAGTAACACAAACTTATCAGGTAAAAGATTTGCTGGCAGAGATATTGGAACAACCAAAAATCAAATTAAGCCTCATTGAAAAGATTTGTACTTACGAACAGGTATTAAATATTAAAGAGGATTTGTTGGAATTGCCGGCACCTGAATTGGCACGTCAGCTGATTGAAGGCGTAACAATGAAAACCGATTCTTTAACTACTTTTTTATCCGACGATCGTTACTCATTACGCCCCTTGCACAATTTCTTTTTTACCCGCGATGCAAGTGTAACCATGTACGATAAGGTGCTGATTTCAAAAATGGCTAACAAAGTGCGTGAGCGGGAAGCCATTGTAATGGAAGCGATTTTTAATCATTCGGCACGTTTTAAAACGCAAACGGTTAATCCCCTTAACTTTTACAATGTTGGTGCTGAAACCATGATAGAAGGTGGTGATGTTCAAATTGCCAGGGAAGATGTGTTGGTAATTGGAAATAGTGCCCGTACATCGTCGCAGGGAATTGACTTTATTGTGAATCAGTTGAAGCAGAACAAAAAGCGGCATTACGTTGTAGTGCAGCAACTGCCTGATACACCGGAATCTTTTATCCATCTGGACATGGTATTTACATTCCTCGATAAGGATGCCTGTATGGTGTATGAGCCATTAATTATGAAGGATAGTCGTTACAGTACCATCCTGATTACAGTTGACAATGGAGAGGTTGAAAGCATTGAAAAGAAAACCAACCTGATTGAGTGTTTGAAGGGCTTGGGAATGGATTTAAAACCAATCTTTTGCGGTGGTTCAAGTGATATCTGGACTCAGGAGCGTGAGCAGTGGCATAGTGGAGCAAATTTCTTCGCGATGGGACCTGGTAAAGTTCTTGGTTATGCACGAAATGTATACACCATGGAAGAGATGAATAAAAATGGTTTTGAAATTATCCAGGCTAATGATGTTATTGCCGGTAAAATTGATTTATCGGAATATGAGAAATATGTTGTTACCATTGGTGGTTCTGAACTTTCGCGAGGAGGAGGCGGTGCCCGATGCATGAGTATGCCAGTGCGTCGCAAGCCTGTAAAATGGTAGTATTTAATTATAATAATACAAGAAGAGGGACCGTTTGACGATCCCTCTTTTTTAGTTCGTTTTGTTTATTAGTTTACAATCTGTTGAACCAGATCAGATGCTTCTTTCAGAGTGATAGCTGAATAGACTTTCAGCCCCGATTCATCGATGATCTTTTTACCCCCTTCGGCATTGGTGCCTTGCAGGCGCACGATAATCGGTATGTTTATTTCGCCAATGTTTTTATAGGCTTCAACTACACCATTGGCAACGCGATCGCATCGAACGATTCCGCCAAAAATGTTGATAAGAATGGCTTTTACATTCGGATCATCCAAAATGATTTTTAAACCGGCTTCCACAGTCGTTGCGTTAGCACCACCTCCAACATCAAGGAAATTTGCAGGTTCCCCACCTGATAGCTTTATGATGTCCATGGTTGCCATAGCTAATCCGGCGCCATTTACCATACAGCCCACATTGCCATCTAGTTTCACGAAATTAAGGTTGCTTTTAGCGGCTTCGGTTTCTGCCGGATCTTCTTCTGATAGATCACGTAAAGCTTCGTAATCCGGATGTCGGAACAATGCATTATCATCGATGTTTACTTTGGCATCAACAGCCAGTATCTTATCATCCGATGTTTTAAGTACCGGATTAATTTCAAACATAGACGAGTCCGTTCCTTCGTAGGCTTTGTAAAGAGCCGCAACAAATTTGGTCATCTCCTTAAAGGCTTTGCCCGATAAGCCCAGGTTAAAGGCAATTTTACGAGCCTGAAAAGCCTGTAATCCCAAACCGGGATCAACTTCTTCTTTATGAATTAAGTGTGGAGTTTTCTCCGCAACTTCTTCAATGTCCATACCACCTTCTGTGGAATACATGATGATGTTGCGACCACTCTTTCGGTTGAGAAGAACGCTCATATAAAACTCATCGGTTTCACTTTCGCCCGGATAATAAACATCTTGAGCTATCAGTACTTTATTCACTTTTTTTCCGGCAGGTCCTGTTTGATGAGTCACCAGATTCATGCCGATAATGTCATTGGCTCTTTCTTTTACTTCATCCAGAGTTTTAGCCAGTTTAACACCACCACCTTTGCCACGGCCACCAGCATGTATCTGGGCTTTTACAACCCACCATCCTGTACCGGTTTCTTTTTGCAATTTCTGAGCGGCTTTAACAGCACCTTCGGGTGTATCCGTAACAATTCCTTCCTGAATGGTTACACCAAATGATTTTAATATCTCCTTTCCTTGATACTCGTGTATATTCATAATTATAGGGATTTTGTTATCCTAAAAAGGGTACGATTATTATACGATTACCTATAGAAACAGGAATAGTACTATTTTTGTTGTCAAAATTGCCGGTAATGAGAAAATTAAGAACAAGTGAATTAAATCGTTTATCGATTGACGAGTATAAGAGTGCTGAGAAATTGCCCATTGTAATGGTGTTGGATAACATCCGAAGCTTAAATAATGTGGGTTCGGTTTTTCGTACATCCGACGCATTAAAAGTTGAGAAGATTTTGTTGTGTGGCATCACGGCTACTCCTCCTAATAAAGAAATTCATAAAACGGCACTAGGTGCTGAAGATTCTGTGGAGTGGCAATATTTTGAAGAGACAGAATTGGCCATTAAAAAGTTAAAAGCAGAAGGCTATATTATTTGTAGTTTGGAACAGGTAGAAAATAGCACCTCTTTATTGGATTTTAATCCAGTAAGGGATAATAAGTATGCCATTGTACTTGGTAACGAAGTAAAAGGGGTTCAGCAGAAAATTGTTAACGAAAGCGATGTTTGCATTGAAATACCGCAGTATGGTACAAAGCATTCGTTTAATGTTTCGGTTAGTGCCGGCATTGTTCTTTGGGAAGTATTCAGAAAGTTAAACTAGTTAACCTTGTAACAAGATAGCTATTAGCTAATCTCACAAACCGCTTCCAGTAAAGAGTTGGTGGTAAAAAGAAAGGGGCGAACATTGTTCACCCCTTTGTTATATCTGGTAATTATTAATTACTGGATAATAGACTTGAAAGTTGCATCTTCGAAGAATTTAGCAAATTCCATGTCTGTAGCAGCAGCAGCTTTGAATTTAGCATCTAATTCGCAAGCCTTACGTAAGCTGTCGAACATCATGTCGTTTTCAGCAGTTCTTGCACCAACAATTGCTTTTAAGTAGTATTTGAAACCTACTTCTTTAGTATTAGCATTGATAGTTGATAAAGCAGCGTCATATTTAGTAGCTAAGATTTTAGCTAAAGCAGCGTTACAGCTTGTACTGTTACCGAAGTAACGGATAGCCGCATCGTAATCACCTTTGTGGATAGAGATAATACCTAAGTTATTATCTAACTCAGCACCAGCACCAGCAGCAGCACCGAAGAATTCTTCAGCTTTAGCTACATCACCATTGCGAAGAGCAATAACACCAAGGTTGTTGTTTACTTCAGCAACACCAGACTTAAGACCGTTAGCTTTTTCGAAAGCAGCTTTAGCACCAGCTAAGTCGCCTTTGTCATAAAGAACACAACCGATGTTGTTCTGAGCTCTCCAACACTTAGGGAAGTTAGCAGCAGCATCTTTGTAGATCTTTAATTGCTCGTCTAAATCTTCAGTTAAAGTAGCTGCATAAAGAATTTCTTCAATATTTAATTCGCTTGGGTTGCTAGCAGCTAAATCTTTGATTTCCTCATCACTCTTACCAATAACTTCTGCGTTAACAGACATTTTAGAACGACGTAACTGAGGAAGAATCTCGTCAGCAATTACGCTGAAAGTTTCAGACATGTTTTTGATTTCACGCTCACGTACTTCAGGATCGCTGTACATGGAAAGAACGCGTAAGATTAATTCTTTATCCTGAACATTTGATTTTTCCATTAAAGCTTTGAAACCTTCCCAGTCTTCAGGAGTGTTTTTCAAAGTATACATTGCATCGTCAGTACCACCTTCAACTTTAGCTTTTCTCATTTCGCGAGCTAAGTAGTCTTTAGCAACTTTTTCACGACGAGTAGCCAATTTGCTGTTCAAGTCAGTTGGTCCGTCTGGAGAAGCATAAGCAGAAATATCAATTCCTTTGAAGTTGATGTTTTCAGTAGCTTTAATTTCTTTCATATAAGCTTTCAAAGCAGCAATGTCTTCTTTTCTTAATTCTGAACCACGGATATTTGATTGCTGGATTAAGAAGAAAATGTCAGCAGCTTTAGATTGAGCAATGATTCTCTGGAATGCATCCTCGCCAATAGCCGACTGAGCACCCTGGTCAGCAACTAATTCAGATGTAGAAATTACACCATCAGCGATTTTGTAATCATCAAATTCTTTAGTAGTACCTTTTTTAGTTGCTTTAATACGAACAACTAAGTCAGATACTCTCATGTTCTCATTGTAAGGAACAGAGTTGCTGTAAGTGTATGATCCACCAGTTGCGTTAGAGATAACTTTATCATTACCATCAACGTTTTCACCTTGAACGCGGTATGATGGGAAAGCTGTTTCGCCTCCTTCATAAACTAATACAGGAGTAGCTTCGATGCTAACATTTTTATCGAAGTATTTTTCAGGAAACTGTACAGTCACATCTAAGTTAACTTTACCAGCATGAGCTTCCAATACCGGAGGATTGACCGAATAACTAACGTCCTTAGCACCTTTGTTCATTTTGTCTAAACCAGAACAGCTAGCTAACAAAGCTGCTACAGCTAGAGATGCAATTAGAGAAATTCTAATTCTTTTCATAATGTTTACCCAATTATTTGTTTTGACTTTAATCTACAGTGTTTCCTGCAAAATTAAAAATGTTTTTAAAAAATTAAATAGAGATAGGTCATTAATTGACACAATCAATCACTAAAGATAATTAAATAACACAAAATATGCAGTTTATTCTTAAAAAACACTGAATTTATCTCGTTTGACTGAGTTTCTGAATCCTTAATTTTAAAACAAATTGAGAGGTCAATTTGATTTTCATTTGAGCAGAATGTATGTCTGATTATAAAATCTTGATTGTTGAGTTGTTTATAGATCTCAAAAATGGTAATGGCTGAAATCTTATTATTAATACAATTGCTTGTTTTTGCGTAGTTTATTTTCTTTTAGCTTACCCGCCATATATCCGACAACCAAACCAATTGCCCATCCAATGCTGATTGATCCAGCTATGTTATTTTCAGCTAAAAAATAGCTATAAATAAATGCTACGAGTGTACCAATGGCCATTCCTATTGTTATGTAAACTGAAGTGGTACGACCTTTAACATATTGTTCGTGTTCAATTTTTAGGTGTTTTTGTGATTCATGGGCCCATTGCTCGAATTGTTTGTTTGCTTTAACATCTTCTCCAAAAATTGGGCGGATGTCGTTTACATAGTTTTCTCCTTCCTGAGAAAACTTCTGACAATGAGGGCATTTATCCAGATGATCGTCCAGTACTTGCATCAGGCGTGGCAAAACCGCCAGACTAACCGATCTGATTTGTGCTTTCGGAATATCTTTAATCTGTTCATTAAGAATGTTAAAAGCTTCTTCTTGTTTCATTAATCTGCAATGTGATGGGAAAATTAATACGTGTTAAAATTAAAAAGAAAGAAAACAATAAAAAAGGCCATCCTTTTGAGATGGCCTTGGGTAACTAATTATGTTATATTAGTCTTTCTTTACTTTTGGCTTTTCTTTGCGTTCAGGTTTCGGTAATAAAACTTTACGAGAAAGTTTTAGTTTACCAGAGCGCTGGTCAACCTCAATTAATTTAACTTCAACTTCTTCTCCTTCTTTCAAAGCATCTTCTACTTTTTCAAGGCGTCTCCATTCAATTTCTGAGATGTGTAATAAACCATCTTTACCAGGAAGAATTTCAACAAAAGCTCCAAATGGAACAATTGATTTAACTTTTCCTTTGTATACTTCACCTACCTCAGGCACAGCAACAATGGCTTTTACTTTAGCAACGGCTGCATCAATAGAATCTTTGTTAGAAGCCGAAATAGTAACTTTACCTAAATCACCTTCTTCTTCGATGGTAATAACAGTTTCGGTTGTTGCTTGAATTTCCTGAATAATTTTACCACCAGGGCCGATCACAGAACCAATCATATCCTTTGGAATATCGAAATTCACGATACGAGGAGCATGTGGTTTGTAATCATCGCGAGGTTCAGTAATTGTTTCGTCTAATTTATCAAGAATATGCATTCTACCAGCTTTAGCTTGGTTCAATGCCTGTTCTAATACTTCGTAAGATAATCCGTCGATCTTGATATCCATTTGCGTAGCAGTGATACCATCGCGCGTACCTGTTACTTTAAAGTCCATGTCACCCAAGTGATCTTCATCACCAAGGATGTCAGAAAGAACAGCGAATTTTCCAGTTTCTTTGTCAGAAATCAGACCCATGGCAATACCGGTAACCGGTTTTTTAACAGGTACACCTGCATCCATAAGTGCTAAAGTTCCGGCACAAACTGTGGCCATCGATGATGAACCGTTAGACTCTAAAATATCTGAAACGATTCGTACGGTATACTCATAATCATCCGGCAACATCCTTTTTAAGGCGCGGTAAGCCAGGTTACCATGACCAATTTCACGGCGGCTGATTCCACGTGCAGGACGAGCATCTCCGGTTGAGAATGGAGGGAAGTTGTAGTGTAATAAAAAGCGCTCATAGCTCTTGTTCATTACATCATCCACCAATTTTTCGTCAAGCTTGGTGCCTAAAGTTACTGTGGTTAATGATTGAGTTTCACCTCGTGTAAAGACGGCTGATCCGTGTGCGCCTGGCAAATAATCTACCTCACTCCAGATTGGACGAATTTCGTCAGTCTTACGACCATCTAAACGAAACTTCTCATCAAGCACTACTTTACGAACGGCTTCTTTTTCTACGTCGTGGTAGTATTTTTTAATTAAAGATACAGGAGCTTCTTCTTCCGAATCTTCAGGGTAGTTTGTTTCAATAAACTCATCACAAATAGCACCAAATGCATCAATGCGCTCGTGTTTATTTGGATTAGCTGATTTTGCTACCTCGTATGCTTTGTCATAAGTTGCTTCCCAAACTTTCTTTTCAAGTTCTTCGTCGTTTTCCTCATGGCAATACTCACGCTTTTCAGTTTTGCCAAGAGCTTCCATCATTTCGATCTGAGCCTGACACTGAACTTTGATAGCATCGTGAGCCACTTTCATGGCTTCCAGTAAATCGGCTTCAGACACTTCTGACATTTCACCTTCTACCATCATGATGTTCTCAAGGGTAGCAGCAACAATAATGTCCATATCTGCCGACTCAAGCTGCGTAGCAGTTGGGTTAACTAACAATTCACCGTTCACGCGTGCCACACGAACTTCTGAGATTGGACCGTTAAATGGAATATCCGAAACGGCCAAACAAGCTGAAGCAGCTAAACCAGCCAACTGATCTGGTAAGATTTCTTCATCAGCAGAAATCAGGTTAACTGTTACAAAAGTGTCTGCATGGTAATCATCCGGGAATAACGGACGTAAGGCTCTGTCGATAAGACGAGATACTAATATTTCGTAATCAGATGGACGCGCTTCTCTTTTCTGAAATCCACCAGGGAAACGTCCAACAGCTGCGTATTTTTCTTTGTATTCAACAGTTAGCGGCATAAAATCTACATCTGGCTTTGCTTCTTTTGCAGAAACAACTGTCGCTAACAAATAGGTATTACCCATTTTTACAACTACCGATCCGTCAGCTTGTTTAGCTAACTTACCTGTTTCAATGGTAATTGTTCTGCCATCACCCAGTTCAATAACTTTTTCAAATGGTTTAATCATGACAATTTTCTTAATCTTTTTTTATCCTTCTTTTTATCACAGCCAAAGATATGATTTATCATTTGATTACGATAATATTGAAGGGGAATGTTTGAGTTTACCTTCAATTATTTATGAAAATTTCAGGCAATTTTATTTGAAGTATGAATTAAAAAAGGCAATTACCTTTCGATAATTGCCTTTTTTAATAATTTCTTAATTGCTTACTTACGAATTCCTAATTCAGCAATAATTGTACGATATCTTGCGATATCTTTTTTCTTCAAGTAGTCTAATAAGCTACGACGCTTACCTACTAACTTAATTAATGCGTGTTGCGTGCTATAATCTTTACGATTTGACTTTAAGTGTTCAGTCAAATGAGCAATACGGTATGAAAATAATGCAATCTGGCCTTCAGTAGAACCAGTATCAGAATTCGACTTCCCGTACTTCTCGAAGATTTCTTGCTTTTTCTCTTTACTTAAGTACATAATACTTTGTTTAAATAAATTTTGCGGGTGCAAAGATAAGCAATAAAATGAATGTAGCAAGCGAATGAATATTAGTTTTTTACAGAAAAGGCAGTTGAGATTTTTCTCAACTGCCTTTTCATATACTTTTAAAAGCTGTTCTATCGTTTAGAATCCACGCTCTTCAGCCATTTTTTGCATTTCCTGGTTGAAGATTTCTTCAAATTTAGCTTTGTCGTAATCTACCTGTAGTTTCTGGTTGTTTGAAATTTTGTTGTTGATACCGTTTAGTACATCTTCTTTACTTACTTCAACGGCAACAAAACCCCTATACTTACCATTAGCCAAAACACTTTTCTTTTGGCAAGCAACTACAACATTAGAAATAGTTTCGTCGGCTACTTCGCGGGTTAAGTTCTCAAATTTTTGCTCAAATTCAGAAGCATCACCAAATTCGCGCTCGTTAACGTAACGATCAGTTACAGATTTTGTGTTCGAGCTTATTAATGTTACCAATCTTTGCTTGGCATTTAAAAGGGCTTTTTCTTCAGCTAAACTTAAATCAGAGCTAGTGGCCATGGCACTGGCACGGAAGAATTTTTTGTCTGAACGACCTGCATCTTCGCAAGGCATGTTTTCAAGAATGGTTCCAACTTCACTGTTTGTAGTTACTTTCTCTTTCGATTTACAGCTGTTCAAACCAGCAATTAGTCCTAAGGATAAAACTGCTATTCCAAAAATTTTTCTTGTCTTCATAATTTATATGTATTTGGGTTTTTAAATTAATAACACCGTCCTATCGCTATCAAAAAGCGAACCAAAAATTAACAGACGTTTACATTTTTATGAGATAATACAAGTTGTGGTATACTTGGGTATGATTTAAAAGGTTTCGGATCGATATGAATTTTACTAACAAATGTTTGTTGTTAGGTGCTTATATTTTATAGATATTTAGCCATTTACGGTTTGATGGTTACCTGATAAAATAACTTCAAATTGTTCGATTTGAGCCGGCGATCCTAATACAAATAATTTATCAGCAGGAGTAATTTCAATGTCGGGCGAAGGATTAAATAAATACGCACCTTCGGCAGTTTTAATTCCCACAAGGTTGGCACCCGACTTTTCTCTTAGCTTTAACTCGCGAATGGTTTTCTTGTAATTGGTCACCGCCATTTTACTGCAGTTAATTTCCATTAGCTGAACCTCATTTGATCGTTGTAGTAAAATGTATTCGATAAATTCAACCACATCAGGTTGGGTAACCAGTTTGGCCATACGCTGGCCGCCAATACGATCAGGCATAATAACATTGGTTGCACCTGCACGACGTAGTTTTGTGTCGGACCGGAAGTCACTGGCACGACTGATTATTTTTAATGAAGGATTCATTTCAGCAGCGGTAAGCACAACAAACATATTGTCGGCATCGTTGGGCAAGGCTGTAATTAGTGCTCTTGCCTTACGAATTTGTGCGGCATCCAATACTTCTTCGGAACTGGCATCGCCTTGAACATATAGCAATTCAGGATCTTCCAGGATTCGTGATACCACATGATCGCGTTTTTCTATTATCACGAATTTTTCTCCATGTTCGGCCAATTCCACACAAGCCTGATAGCCGTTGCGCCCAAAGCCGCAAACAATCACATGATCTTCTAATTTTACAATTTTCTTTCTCAATTGATAAGCTTTATAAGATTGATGTAAAACGCCTTCAAATACAATTCGGGTAACCTGTGTTATCACATATCCGAATAAACCTAAGCTAAAAATAATAAGAAAAACGGTAAAAATTTTACCGGCATCAGTTAAAGGTATGACTTCGCGAAACCCAACCGTAGCCATAGTAATAACTGTCATATAAACAGCATCTACAAAGCGATAACCTTCAATAACCATGAAGCCAACTGAGCCAACTGCAATTGTAAGAAACAACAAACCACCAGCGGTGAGCAGTGCCCTTATTGTATCATGATATACCGTATTGTTCTCTACATTTTGCATAAAACCTGAAATCCGATATGGCAGTTTAAACACTTTTTATGATCGCAATAGTTGTTCTTTAGGTGAATAAGTGCTTGTGCATTTGCTTCACTTTCTGATACAATACCTATTTCGGCCCATTTATCGATTGTTTTATTCTTCTCGGTGGGCTGTTGATAAAGATAGTCAATGATTTTTTCTTTTTGATCTTCCTGCTTGTGTTTTGCTGTATAAATAAACAGATATGGAACGATGGTGTTGTAGATTATTCGATGTTGTGATTGTTTGCCAAGGATCTTTGTAGAAACTTTTTTAGATAAATGACCTAATTGATAGTGTGATAACCAATAGTCGGAGGTACTGATGATGAGTTTGTTGAATGAACTGAATTTTTCTTTTACTAAAAGTAATTGGTCAAAAGAGCCTTTGGTCAAATAAATCAAGTGAGCTAATTGGGCAATTCGAACTGTTGGAAAATTAACGGGGCGTAAGCGTAAAAACTTCCACAGATGCTGTTCGATTGAACTTAATTGATATTTGGCTTTTAAAAAGTTGTATTCTTTTTGAAGTTCTAAAGTGTATTCATCTTCGTATTTTGGTGTGGTAAGAAATCCGGCCTGACCAAAGAGCAGTGCTTCCAATTGAAACAAGCTGTTGGTATGTTTTAATAGTATATTAAGTGGTGTTTGACGAGCCATCATCTCAAAGGGCAATCCGTTAATGCCAAAACCAAAGCTGCGCGATAAGAGAATAAAGAAAATCTGATCCCAATCGTTTTTAGTGCTTTTTAACAGCTCATTAATTAATTGGCTTTTGCTTTCCAGGCGTTCAATCAATAATCTGTCGAGCCATTGATTTAATTCAAAAGAGCTTACATTTTTAATGGCGTGCTCACAAGCAATCCATTGGTCGTTAAAATACAGTTGTTGATATTTTTGGCGAATATTATCATTGATTTTTAATTCGCAAACCGGAATTTTTCTATTGTTGGAATTAAGGGTTTCTTTAGATGATTGCTTAACAACGTGAAGGATTACGTTGTTATAAGCGGCGTCTGTGTGATGTTGGTGTTGGTACCATTCATCTGCATTTTGATGAATTTCGACATTGCCGGCCCATAATGTTCCGTCGATTTTAATTTTGGCATTGAAAAAATCCGGGCCGCCATCTGTATTTTTAATGCCTGGATGAATCACCTCAATGGTTTGTCCCTCTGAAGAAACTAACTCAGGATGATAGATTTTGTGTTGCCAGGCATATTGTAAAAAAACTTCATTCATAGAGGTTTGGATTTATCTATGAATGTACTTTTTATTATTAAAATAATCAAACAGCCTAACATTATGGCATTAAAAAACCCGAAGTAGTAACTCCGGGTTAAAAGTTTTTTCGTATCTATAATTAAATCAAACCATGTTGGCTTAAAAGTTTTTCCATTTCTTTTTGCACTTCAATGGCATTTTCACGTGCCTTTGTAGCAAAATCTTCGGCATCGCTGGCGTAAATAATACCACGACTTGAATTAACCAATAAACCACATTTGCTGTTAATACCATTTTTCGCCACTTCCTCAAGGCTGCCTCCCTGAGCACCTACACCTGGCACCAATAAGAAATGATTTGGAATAATCTTGCGAATGTCAGCCAGCATTTCGGCTTTGGTGGCTCCAACAACATACATCAGGTTTTCTTCAGTACCCCATTCTGCACTTGTTTTAATCACCTTTTCGTAAAGTTTTTCATCATTTTCTTCCATAAACTGGAAGTCGAATGCACCTTTGTTGGAAGTAAGTGCCAATAGAATTACCCATTTATCCACATGTGTTAAGAATGGCTTAACAGAATCTTCGCCCATATATGGAGCCACTGTTACCGAGTCAAATTCCATGTGATCGAAAAAGGCTTTGGCATACATGGCGGATGTATTACCAATGTCACCACGCTTGGCATCTGCAATGATGAAAATATCAGGGTGTTTGTATTTGATGTAGTTAACCGTTTTCTCTAATGAGTTCCAGCCATTAACTCCCAGGCTTTCGTAAAAAGCCAGATTGGGCTTATAGGCTACAGCCACATCGTGTGTTGCATCAACAATCTGCTTGTTGAAAGCAAAAATTGGATCAGTTGTATCTAATAAGTGACGTGGAATTTTATTGATGTCGGTATCTAACCCTACACATAAAAAACTCTTCTTCTTTTTAATGTTTTCAAAAAGCTCTTGTGATGTCATATTATATGGCTTATGGCTAACAGCTTATGGCTGGCAGCAATTTAATAGTAAGATTAATTTAAAAGCTATCAACTGTTAGCCGATAGCTTTAAGCTCGTTTACATTTCACTTGCTTTCAAGCGCTCAGCATTTTCCTCAACAATTAGTTTGTCGATAATCTGCTGAATATCACCATCCATAATCGCTGGTAAATTATACAATGTCAGGTTAATTCGGTGATCGGTTACGCGTCCTTGTGGATAGTTGTAAGTTCGTATTTTTGCCGAACGGTCACCCGATGATACCATTGTTTTACGCTGTGAAGAAATTTCATCCAGATACTTTTGATATTCGAGGTTGTAAAGACGCGTACGCAATTCAGCCATCGCCTTGTCTAAGTTTTTCAACTGTGATTTCTGATCCTGACAAGTAACTACAATGCCCGAAGGAATATGTGTTAGACGGATAGCAGAATAAGTTGTGTTCACCGACTGTCCACCAGGTCCGGATGCACAATAGGTGTCTTTGCGAATGTCTTCAGTTTTTAATTCAATATCGAACTCTTCGGCTTCAGGTAAAACAGCAACTGTAGCAGCAGATGTGTGAACTCGCCCTTGTGTTTCAGTTTGTGGTACTCGCTGTACGCGGTGAACACCTGATTCGTACTTTAAAATGCCATAAACACCTGTGCCGGTTACGTTCATCACTACTTCCTTAAAACCACCGGAGGTACCTTCGTTACTGTTGGTGATTTCAACTCGCCAGCCCTTATCCTGACAATATTTCGTGTATAAACGTGCTAACTCGCCGGCAAAAATACTAGCTTCATCACCACCTGTACCAGCGCGGATTTCCAGCACTGCATTTTTGCTATCTTGCGGATCCGCCGGAATAAGAAGAACTTTAATTTCTTCTTCCATAACTGGTAGCTTAGCTTCCAGTTCGTCCAATTCCATTTTCGCCATCTCTTTCATCTCCGGATCTGTCTCTTCTTTGAGCATTTCCTTTGTTGACTCGATGTTTTTCAGTGTATTTTCAAACTCATTACGAACCTCCACAACTTTTTCCAGTTCAGAGTACTCTTTGTTGAGCTTTACATATCTTTTGGTGTCAGCAATTACTTCCGGATTGGTAATCTGTTCAGATACTTCCAGAAACCGCAAGCGAAGACCTTCCAGTTTTTCTAATAAATCGTGTTGTGCCATATCTTACTTCTTGACAATCATTAAACAATAAAGAGAGTATCAAGCTCTCCCAAATAAATAGTCATGCAAGATGACTAGTACTCAAAAGTACCAAATTCACTTTCGATGGTCAGTTTTTTACCATTGTGAGCCTCCACGCGTCCAACAATTTGAGCGTCGATATTAAATGATTTGGCAATTTCAATGATTTTGTCTGCTTTATCAGGAGACAAATATATTTCGTAACGGTGCCCCATATTAAATACCTTGTACATCTCTTTCCAATCAGTTCCTGATTCTTCATGGATGGTTTTGAACAAAGGAGGGACATCGAACATGTTATCTTTAATTACATGAACATTGTCGACAAAATGTAATACTTTGGTTTGAGCACCACCTGAGCAGTGTACCATTCCATGTATGTCGCTTCGCATTTCGTCCAACACTCTTTTTACAACAGGTGCATAGGTTCTTGTTGGTGATAAAACTAATTTACCGGCGTCCACAGGGGCATCTTTAACACTATCTGTCAGTTTGTAGTTTCCAGAGTATACCAGTTCGGTAGGGACAGAGCCATCAAAACTTTCAGGGTACTTCTCAGCAAGATATTTGGCAAATACATCGTGACGGGCAGAGGTTAAACCATTACTTCCCATTCCCCCATTATATTCATTTTCGTATGTTGCCTGTCCTGATGAAGATAACCCAACAATTACATCGCCTGGTTGTATCGTATGATTTGAAACAACGTCATCTCGTTTCATTCGGCAAGTAACTGTACTGTCAACAATTATTGTTTTTACTAAATCGCCAACATCGGCAGTTTCACCACCTGTTGGGTAAATGCTGATACCCATCTCACGTAGTTCAGCTAATAATTCGTCTGTACCATTAATAATTGCAGAAATGACTTCACCTGGAATAAGGTTTTTATTTCGGCCGATGGTTGACGAAACAAGGATGTTTTCCGTTGCACCCACACATAACAAGTCATCAACATTCATGATGATGGCATCTTGTGCGATGCCTTTCCACACTGATAAATCACCAGTTTCTTTCCAATATAAATAGGCCAAAGATGATTTTGTGCCCGCTCCATCGGCGTGCATGATGTTACAATAATCATCATCGCCACCTAGAATGTCTGGAACAATCTTACAAAAAGCCTGTGGAAAAATACCTTTATCGATGTTTTTAATGGCGTTGTGAACGTCTTCTTTTGAAGCTGAAACGCCGCGCAGGTTGTATCTCGAATCTGAGCTCACAAGTATAAATTTATCAGTTTTTTACCCTAATTTGGAGTGCAAAAATAGTACAATCTTTCGGCATCATCAAAAAAAGACCAGATCAGTTGATGTTCATTATTCAACTTGCTGATGAATTATTGTTGATCTCGAAAAATACATTGTAAATATGTGTGTTAAGGTGCAGTGATAGAGTGTTGTAGGGTGTATTGTTGAGTGTGATCTGATAATTAGCTGAACATTAAATTAAAGTAGGTGTTTAGGGTTCAGTATAGTGTACAGGTGTTCTAAATCGTCTAATCTCGACTGCTTTGTTTGTAGATTTTCGTTAAAAACTATTCCTTTAAATGTTAAAATTGCTTAAATTGCATTTGGTTAAGCGAATGATTCTTGCATTAGTGAGAGATGAGGAATCAGATTTAGTATTGAGGTTTTGTGAGTCTTAATTAGGGGAAAAAGGGTGAAAAGAAAATCGAAAAATAAAGGTTCAGAAGTATTATTAAATGATACTCAAGGTGAATTTTTTAAAGATTTATACTTTAAATACCATGGTCGATTAGTATTGTATGCTAATAAATATCTCCATGATATTGATTTAGCAAAAGATATTGTTCAGGAATCATTTTTAGCTCTGTGGGGAAATAATACCAAGCAGGTTATTGTTGAACATCCCAAAGCCTACTTATTTCAGAGTGTGCGAAATAAAGCCTTAAATCATATCAGATCTAGTAAAAGGGAGCTCGTTGGTGACGACGCCGTTGATGAAGTGCTAAATTACTATGAGTTAAAATCATTATCTAATAATGAAACACCTTTTAAAAGTTTGCTTGAAGTTGAGTTGGAGGAACAATATTCATTAGCAAAGAAAAAGTTGCCTAAAGGTTGTTTGCAGGTATTTGAAATGAGTCGAAGTGAAGGATTAAAAAATATAGAAATTGCAGAACGATTAGGCGTTTCGATAAAGACCGTCGAGAAGCACATATCAAAAGCCTTATTAATCTTCAGAAAAGAACTATTGCCATACTTATCCTTATTGTTTTTTGTTTAAAGTTTTAGCCTTGGCTGGATGAAAAGTTAGTGACACATTAAATATTACTGTGTTCTATATTCTTGAATGTGAGCGAAATGGCGATTATTCTTAAAAAAATGTAAAAAAACATTAAAAACGAGGTAGGGTAATAATCCTTTTTTGTGTCTCAGCAATGAATAACGATTATCAATGGAACTAACTGAAATTACAAATCAAATAATTAAATACCTTGAAGGTAAGTTGCCAAAAGATGAGCAGCTTCAATTGGTTCAGTGGGTTAAAGAAAGTGAATCCAATGCACGTTTGTATGCCGAAACTAAAGATGCCTGGGAAGCCAATTATATTGATGCAAGTAAGTTTGCGAATACCAAAAATGAATGGACCAAGTTTCAGTTCCAGATTAAAAATGTATCAGCTGATTTAAACCTTCGATTAAAGAAACGATTGAGGATTTGGCAATCGGCAGCTGCTATTTTGGTTTTAATGCTTTTGGGCTACGGTGCATTTTTAAGCTTTAATCCTATAGAGGAGGAAGGCGAAGCATTAATGGTACAGACCATTGTGCCAAGTGGTGAGAAAAGCCAGATTGTATTGCCAGATGGAACCAGGATATGGGTTAATTCAGCTTCAGTTTTAAGTTATGCTACAGATTTTGGGAAGAATAATCGTGAAGTAAAAATTGATGGTGAAGCTTTTTTCGAAGTTGCACATAATCCGGATATGCCTTTTAGAGTATTTACTAAAGATTGTGAGGTCAAAGTATTAGGAACGAAGTTTAATGTTCGATCTTATAGTTCTGGCGATCAAACAGAAACTGCGTTATTAGAAGGTAAGGTTGAGGTTACACTTTTAAGTGGAAAACAAGTGGGATTAAGTCCGGGAGAATTGGCAATGGCCAATAACGATAGAAATGAATTAAAAGTTATTCAAAAGAGTGTAAGAAACAGTATTTGTTGGAAAGATAACGTATTGAGATTTGATAATACGCCATTATCAGAAGTGATTGAGAAACTTGGTCACTGGTATGGAATTAATCTTCATTTATCGAACATAAATAATTTAGAAGAAAAGCGATTTACATTTACTGTTAAGACAGAATCATTAAGTGAATTACTTAATATAATAAAGTTAGTACAACCCATGAGATATCAAATCAAGGGAGAAGATGTGTATATAGAGATAATAAATAAATGATATGCCTATGTAAAATAATAGCTATGAGATGAAAAAGAAACAGGAACATGCGCCAACATGCTCCTGATTAAAAAAACTAAACATCCAATTAGCAGTTGGATATTTATTAACCTTCATTACAAAATTATGAAAAAAAATGCAGAAACAATCTGTGTAAGGAGATGGTATTCTTCTTACATTAAAACCATAAGGTTTATGAAACTACTGTCATTGTTAGTATTAGTAGGAACACTGCAGGTTTCAGCAAGTGTATACTCGCAAAACACAAAAGTGAATTTGCACCTTAAAAACGCGACTTTAAAACAGGTTTTAGAAGAAATTGAAAAGCAAACCGACGTAACTTTTATTTATAGCGATAGCAATATCGACGTAAGTAAGGCGGTTACAGTTGATGCAAGTAATAAGGATCTTGATCGTTTGTTAAATGATTTATTTAATAATGATCAGGTCAGGTATTCCATGATTGAGAAGCATGTTGTTTTATCTGCAGTTGTTGCTGATGAGAATTCAACAATGCAACAAACCATTAAAATTACCGGTAAGGTGGTCGACAATAATGGAGATCCACTTCCGGGAGTTAATGTTTATGAAAAAACAAATCCTCAACATGGTGTAATTACAGGTATTGACGGTACTTATTCAATTGAGGTAGATTCACCAGAAGATGTACTTATCTTTTCATTTATTGGTTTCGACGATCAGGAAGTTACCGTAGGTGGAACACGCCAGATCAACGTTACCTTAATGGAGGAGACAACAGGTTTGGATGAAGTTGTTGTAACAGCCCTTGGTATTAAGCGTGAGGTTAAGAAACTGGGTTTCGCTATGACCGATGTTGAAGGTGATGAGATTTCATCAGTAAACACAGTTACAGCAGTAGACGCCTTGAAAGGTAAAGCAGCTGGTCTATCAATCGGACAGTCGGATGGTGGATTATTTGGTAACCAAAAGATTCAGATTCGTGGTGTTTCAGTGATGAACTCTAATAATAACAACCCAATTTTTGTAATTGACGGAGTAATTGTTGAGAATACTGTTTCTACTGCACATGCCGATTGGGCTGGTAGTTCAAATGACTTCGGTAACATTCTTAAAAACCTTAACCCTGATGATTTTGAATCAGTATCGGTTTTGAAAGGTGCTGCGGCAACTGCACTTTATGGTTCACGTGGTATTAACGGTGCGATTGTTATTAAAACTAAAGATGGTTCAGGACAAAAAGGTATTGGTGTTCGTGTAACACAATCGTTTGGTATTGATCATGTATACAACCAGCCTGATATTCAGTATGAATATGGTCCTGGTGCTTTGGCAGGATATACTGGTTATGGTGAAAAAGATGAAAATGGTGATTACTATCGCTTTTCAACTAACCAATTCTACACAAATGAAGACGGTGTGCCAACAAAACAAGGTCATCCTTGGGAATGGGCAGGTTATGGTCCTAAATATGATGGACGTCAGATTGTTGATTATGATGGAACAATGACAACTTATAGTCCATCTAAAGATAACATGCTGAATGCTTATGATACAGGTTATAACTCAAATACATCAATTGCATTGAGTGGAGGTAATGATAAAGGTACATTCTACTTATCTGATTCATATCAGAAGCGTACAGGTATTTTCCCTTCTAATGAGTTTACAAGAAATGCATTACAGTTTTCAGGATCATATCAGTTAGCTAAATGGTTAAAGGCTGATGCTTCTATTTCATTTACGACTTCTGTACCAAAGAATCCTCGTAACGATATTGGTGGACGATTTGTACTTGGAGACTGGATTAACTGGTACGATACAAACAAATGGAAGAAGCGTGAAGTTTACCAGGCACCTCATGGTGG
Organism: Carboxylicivirga sp.; assembly: GCA_025210475.1. GTDB lineage: Bacteria > Bacteroidota > Bacteroidia > Bacteroidales > Marinilabiliaceae > Carboxylicivirga. Next base: position 124,073 of record JAOARW010000063.1, read on the forward strand.
TACACCAAGTAGTGCTTATGGAGATGATTTTGCACGTGTTCCTGGTAATAATGTATGGTTTGCATACAACTTGAACGAAAGTAAAAGAACAGAGCAGGTTACTCGTCCGATTGTACGTTTAACAGCTGACTTAACAAATTGGTTATCTGTTACTGCAGAAGGTAATATGAACCACTATTCAATAGCTTATGAGCAAAAAGATTTAGGTCAGGGTTATGCTAACGAAGGTGGCTATTACGAAATTAACCATACAGTTGATGTAAGTCGTACTGGTAAGATTAACTTTAACATTAATCGTAAGATCACAGATGAAATTACTACTAACATTATTTTAGGTGGTGAAATGTGGGATCAGGAAAAATCATTCTCACAAGTTCGCACAGATGGTGGTTTGATTGTTCCCGGACAATTCTTTATGGGTAATTCTAAAAAGACTTTACGTTCATCTGCAAGAGTTTATGGAACAAAACAAATTAACTCCTTATATTTCTTGGCTAACTTCGGTTGGAGAGATCAATTATATTTAGATATCACAGGACGTAATGACTGGTCGTCAGCATTAGTATATACTGATGGAAGCGGAAATAATTCTTACTTCTATCCATCTGTTAGTACTTCATGGATTTTCAGTGAAACTTTCAACTTGCCTTCATGGGTGTCTTTCGGTAAATTGCGTTTATCATGGGCTCAAGTTGGTAACGATACGGCTCCATATTATATTAATACTGGTTATAGCATCGAAAACTACGAACTTGATAGCGGTAATATTTATGCTAACCGTATGCCGGATAGAATTGTAGATCCTAACATTAAGCCAGAGCGTAAGAATTCTATCGAAGCAGGTTTTGATGTGCGCTTCTTTAATAATCGTTTAGGACTTGATTTTGCCTGGTACGATGAAAAGATTACTGAGCAGATTGGTCAGGTACCACTTCCAGGAGAGAGTGGATTAAGTGGAGGTTTAATTACCAATGTTGGAACATTAACTAATGAAGGTATTGAATTATCAGTTGATGGTACACCTATCAAGACACATGATTTTAAGTGGAAGACGACGTTTAATTATTGGAATAATACAACAACTGTAACTGATTTGCATGAGAGTTATGGTGAGTATCGTACTTTAGATGGATATGTTAATTATGGTAACTATCGTATCGGTTCTGTAGCGTACGACGGTGGTGAATATGGAGTATTGATGAGTGATACTAAGCCATTGGAATGGAATAACGAAAATGATGCCAATGATCCACGTAATGGTATGAAAGTACTTAACTGGAGTGATTCACGTCGTGGCGCATACTATGAAAGAAGTTATGAAGTGCAGAAAGTTGGTAAGTTGCAGCCAGATTTTGAAGGATCATGGAACAACGAATTTACCTATAAAGGTATTTCTCTTTCAGTATTATTAGATGCCCGTTTCGGTGGACACATTGGATCATATAGTAATAAGTATGGTACATCATACGGATGGATGGAAACTTCATTGAAGTATCGTGATGCTTCTCACGGAGGTATGACATGGACCTCGGAATATGCAGATACACAAGGTAGAACTTATAGTGATGGTATGATTCCTGATGGTGTATTTAAAGATGGTCAGACCGTAACTGCTCCTAATGGATCATCTGTTGATGTAGGTGGTATGACTTACCAGGAAGCTTATGATGCAGGTTATGTTGAGCCTACTCACGCTAGTTTTAATACATACTTTAATAACTCATGGAGTCGTGGTACTGTAAATGATGATTGGTTTAGTGAAGTGAAATATATTGCCTTACGTAATATCTCAGTTGGTTATAACTTACCAAAATCATTTGCTGAGAAAATCAAAGCTCAGAATGTATATGTGGCTTTCAATGCACGTAACCTTGGATACTTGTACAATTCACTTCCAAATAATTTGAATCCAGAAAGTTTCCGTGGTACATCAAGTAGTATGGGATTCCTTGAACGTTCAATGACTCCTTATACAGCAACTTACACATTCACGGTATCACTTGATTTCTAATTTAAAACGAGAAGATTATGAAAAGTATATATTTAATAATATTTGCCCTAATGCTAATGATAGCATATGGGTGTGATAAAGATGAATTCGCCGAAATAAATACCAACCCGGCTACTTTATCTGAACCTGATTTAAGATTCTCTGCAACGAAGGCCATACAGCAAATGTATAATAATGATTATACAACTTGGTTCTACGATAATTTCCAATACATTTACCCATGGACCCAGGTTACTACTACACAAGGTGGTAATGGTTTTGCGTTTCATGAAATGGGAGCTTATTCTGGTGGACAAGGTTTATATGGTGATTTGATGCGTCAAACACGTGATATTCAATTTAGAGTTGATGCTTTGCCAGAGGAAGATAAGGCTATTCACCAAGCATTAAGAGCAATTACTTATGCTATGCAAATTCAGCCTGCTATTACTAATATTGATAATAAAGGTTCAATCTTTTATTCAGAAGCAGTTTTAGCACCATTTACAAATCCTCCTTTGTTAACGCCAAAAATGGATAATCAGGAAGAATTATTCAATACTTGGTTAAGCGAACTAAATGCCGCTATTGCGATCCTTGATGATACTGAAGGCCAGGTTACCTTAGGACAGCAGGATTTAGTGTATGGTGGTGATTATGCAAAATGGGCTAAGTATTGCAACTTATTGAAGTTGAAAATAGCAGCTCGCCTTGTAAATGCTAACAGAGAAAAAGCTCTTGATATTGCAGAAGAGGTTGCTGGTTCATCAGTGGGATATATGAATGAATTATCTGATGATTTTGTTTACCATCGCGGTATTAAATATCATGGTACTGGTAATGGATTCTGGATTGGTTATGGTAATAAGACATTAGTTGATTTCATGTTGACCAATAAAGATCCACGTGTACGTTTCCACTTTAAGAAAAATAACTTTAATGCGGAAGTTGTTCAGGCATTTTTAGATGTTGACAAAGATCTACCTCCTTATGTTGAACAGTATGTAAACTTAGATGGAGAAGGTAACTTTGATAGCTGGAAAGCACCAGGTGAACCTTGGGTACGTTTCCATGGAGCCCCAATTTCGCCGGATGCAACAATCGATGGTGACAATGATATTTATTTCAACCAGGGAGTTCTTTACCGTATTACAATGGATGGCGTTGAGAAATCTTATTCAGCAACCTCTCTGTTTAATGAAAAGGTAACCAGAACAACATATAACTTCACCTATCCAACTAAGCCTGGTGGACGTATTATTGAGTTAAAAGACAATGATCCTCCGTTAAATGTTATTTTGGGAAGTGCTGCTGAAACTAACTTGTATTTAGCTGAATTCAAGTTGTTAGGAGCAACTTTACCTATGACTGCACAGGAGTATTTCAATAAAGGTGTTGAGTTATCTATTTTAAGAGCTGATGCTTTAGCTAAAAATAATCAATTACCTTATTACGAGTCTGATCCTGTTTATACAGATCCTATTGAAGCAGAAGCTGCTGCAACAAAACTTAGATCTACAGAAATTACTGACCTGTTAGCATTACCAGTATGTGACTTATCAGTTGATGGATTAGAGAAAGTTTATATCCAGCAGTATATCAACTTTATGAATACACCTGGTGATATTTGGACAACAGTTCGTCGTTCAGGTATTCCTAAGAAAGGAAGTGCATATTTACCTTGGGAATCATTCTTAGCATCAGGTGCTGAGATGACAATCCCTCGTCGTTTTGTTGTTGGTGAACCAACAGAAGATGACTTGAACTATGCTAATAAGAAAGCTGGTATTGATGCACAAGGCTTCACAACCGGTACAAATGATCCTGGAACCTTAAATACAGAACGTTTGTGGTTTGATAAAAACAACCCGAACTATGGGGCTGGACCTAAATAATGGGATTTTTGGTTAGTTTAAAGGCTGCTCGTTTGAGCAGCCTTTTCTTTTATAGATTGGTAGGGTTGAATATATTTACCTCTACTCTTCAATTCGAATATTATCATTGGCAGTGTTGTAAATGGCTGCCTCATCAAAGGATGTCATTTTATTAAGCAAAGCTACACTTCCTTTTATTACTGAGTAGGCCACGGCTGCACCTGTTCCTTCGCCTAAGCGGAAACCCAAATCAAGTATTGGGCGTCCTTTCATAAAATCAACCATGTGTTTGTGGCCTTGTTCCTGCGATTGATGCGAGAAAAAGGCATAATCAACCACACGGGGATTAATAGCATGTGCCGCTAATAAAGCAGAGGTTGTTATAAAACCATCTGTAATAATTAGCATTTGACGCTTGGCAGATTCTAACATACCGCCGGCGATGGTGGCAATTTCCAGTCCGCCAAAACGTGCCAGATTTTCGATCGGATCATCAGAAATTCCATGTTTATTAATGGCATCACTAAGCACTTTAGCCTTGAGTTTAACTCCATCCTTGCTTAAACCCGAGCCAGGCCCAACACTATCATCGATGCTTAGCCCGGTATAGACCGATAATAAAGCGGATGCGGGTGAAGTATTACCAATTCCCATTTCACCAAAGCCAATAACATTACAACCTTCATCGGCTATTTTTGAAACAATCCGGCGGCCGTTATTAATAGCCAAAAGGCATTCGTCAATGGTCATGGCAGGTTCTTGCAGAAAGTTACGAGTGCCTTTTCGAACTTTGGCATCAATTAATTTCGGATGAGGTTTGAAATCGAAATTAACACCGGCATCAACCACCCTTAAATCCAAACCATATTCATTAGAAAACAGGCCAATGCCACCGCCACCATCCAAAAAGTTAAGGCATTGCTGCCAGGTGATTTCAGTTGGGCAGGGGCTCACGCCTTCTTCGCAAATATTATGATCGGATGCAACCGTTAACATCATTGGTTTTTCGAGGCTAGGAGTCAAGCTTCCCTGAATCAAACCAATTTGCAAGGCAATTTCTTCCATCTGACCAAGCGAACCTATGGGTTTGGCCTTCTGATCAATTTTATATTGTATCTGTTCTTCCAGCTCATGGTGAAGTTCTGGTATTTGGAGGTTTTCCAGTTGAATCATTTTAGATAAAAGTTTATTATGGTAGTGATGAGAATGCACATTAAACAAACAATGTGGTTAATTCTGGCAGTTATTTGAACATCTTTATAAACCAAATTGCGTTCATTTAGTCCAATGAATGGTTTCTTAAATAATTGGCCATGATAGATGTTGGGGCCGCCAAAGCGCACATTTAATATGCCTGCCAGAGCAGACTCCGGATAACCCGCATTAGGGCTACTGTGTTGATGACCATATTTGAAGATAAATTGTAATGCTAGCCCAGATAAGCCAGCTATTGCCATAAAAAAGGCGGTAATGCGTGCTGGCAAATAGTTGGCCACATCATCAATGTAAGCTGCTATTCGGCCATATAAGATGTATCGCTCATTTTTATAGCCAATCATCGAATCGAGAGTATTGATCATTTTATACGCCATCATGCCAGGGATACCTAATAGTGCAAACCAGAAGATAGGGGCAACCACGCCGTCACTCAAATTTTCTGCCATGGTTTCCAAAGCTGCTTTTCTGATTTGTTGTTCATTAAGCTGAGAGGTATCGCGTCCCACAATTCGACTTAGCTGCTGACGACCTGCAATTAATCCGTCTCGTTCTAACACTTTAAAAACATCCCTTCCTTCTTTAATTAGAGTTCTATTGGCAATACCATAAAAGAAAAAGATACTAGTGAAGGCTAAATAGGCATATGGTGATATATGCAAAAACCATTTTGATAAGAGAAAGAAAATGCCGAATACGCATAAAATCAAAAGAATACTGCTGAGGGCGCCTTTTAGTAATCGGTTTGAACCTTTATTTAATTTTTTCTCAAATGCAGATATGGCCTTGCCAAAATATACAATGGGATGGGGGAGTTTTACCGGATCACCAAAAACCCAATCCAGAAAATAGGCGATTATAACAGCTGAGATTGTTAGCAGGGCTGTAGTCTCAATCATCGAAAAATGGTTTTAAAAGCATCAATTAAAAGCTTGTTATTTTCTCGTGACAAGCTGGCTAAACGTATATGATGCTCACTGAGTGTTCTGAAATTGGATGCATCACGAATCAATAAACCATATTCTTCAACCAGCAACTCTTTCAAGTGGGCGGCTGGCATGGGTGTTTTTAAAAGAAAGAAACCCGTTGAAGTTGGAAATACCTCAATGCCATCAATATTCTGCAATTCTGTTTTTAATTGACGCGCTAATGCCAGGTGTTGAATTAATTCTTCATGATTAATTATGGGATTGTTTAAAGCGTATTCGCCTGCTTTTAAAGCCAAACAGTTGACCGACCAGGGCGGACGAAATTTTTGCAACTCTTTAATTATTTGCTGATGACCTAAAATATAACCTAAGCGCAAGCCCGGTAAACAGTGGTTTTTTGTTAAGGATTTGAGAATGAGAAGATTTTTATATTTCCCAACAAAAGGAATCATGGAAATATCTTCCATGCAGAAATCTGCATAAGCTTCGTCAATGACAAATAAGGTTTGAGGATTGTTATTCAATAAACTGGAAAGCAAATCCTTCGAAAACAATTGACCTGTGGGGTTATTGGGGTTGCATAGCCAGAAAATATCTGTTTTGGTGTGCAGGCTTTCCGATACAAAATCGGCACCACAAAAACTGATTTGATGTTGATAAGTCTGGCAGGCATGTTCATATTCCGAGAAAGTAGGTGTGATAATACGGCTTGAAACACCTTTGTGCGCCTGCGCTATGTAAAAAATCCCCTCAGCCGTTCCATTGCATACCAATACCTGATCGTTCGCCAAATGATGATGGTCAGCCAGCTTTTCGGTTAAGGATTCACTGTGTAACTCAGGATAGGTAGCAATGTCATTAATTTCATTACGAATCAGTTCAATGAGCTCTGGATGCGGTCCTTTGTACCAGGTGTTGGTGCTGAAATCAGCCTTTATTTTCCGATGAAAGCGATAGCCGTCATTACCATGGTCAAAGCAACCAATTTTTTTTTTGAGAGATGCTTGCACTTTCATAGATAGAATCAATATTTATGTGTTGACGAAGGTGGTCGGCTAAGCGATCGTATTCTTTGTTTTTAAATTCACGATACGAAAAGGGCTGACCTTTTTCATCTGTGTACGGTGCCAGTAGTCGGTTGATTACATTCTGATTATCGAGAATGCCGTGCATGTAGCTTCCCCAGCATTTATTGCTAACAAATACGCCATCTGTCTGCCCGGCTTTGGTTGTTACCAATGGCCGAATAGTTTCTTTCATAAAGCTTTGCCCCATGTGGATTTCATAACCTTCGCAAAGCTCCTTTTCATCCTGAAAAAAGAATTGTTGCTGAACAGTTGTTTTTTCATTGGTAATAAGTGTTTCCATTGGTAATAAGCCTAAGCCGTCAGTTTCGCTGATGCGGCCTTCAATTTGTTCGGGATCAGAGATCTTTTGTCCCATCATTTGGTAACCTCCGCAAATACCAATGATGCTTTTCCCATTCTGATACATTCGATTTAACAGATCAGGGATCTTTTTGCTTTTGATAAACTCCAGATCCTTAATGGTACTTTTTGATCCAGGCAGAATCACGATGTCGGCCTTTTCTATTTCATCAACATCATCGGAGTAATAAACATTGGTTCGTTCATCAAACTCCAAAGCATTAAAATCGGTGAAGTTCGACATTTGTTGAAGTTTTATAATGGCCACATTAACTTTATTGTTGGTCGCTTTGTTTTTTCGCGAATCCAGCACCACCGAATCTTCATCTTCGATGTAAATATCTCTGAAATAAGGTACCACGCCTACTACCGGAACACTTGTTAAGTCTTCGATGATTTTTTTTCCTTCATCAAACAGGCGCACATCACCTCTGAATTTATTAATAATAATGCCCTTTAGCAGCTTTCGTTCCTGTTCATCTAAAAGCATTACCGAACCATACACACTGGCAAAAACACCACCTTTATCAATGTCTGCCACCAGGTAAACATCAGCGCCAACACGTTGAGCCATGCGCATATTCACAATATCCCGCTTTTTAAGATTAAGCTCAGAGATGGAGCCGGCACCTTCCAGCACAACAGGAGAAAACCGTTCTTCTAATCGCTGAAAGGCGGCGTGAGCTTCGTCAAATAATTGCTTGTTGTCATCTTTTCTGAAATACTCATAAGCCGAACGATTTCCCACAGGTTTACCATTTAATATGACTTGCGACATCATTTCGCCGCTGGGTTTAAGCAAAACGGGGTTCATATCGGTATGGCAGGCAATGTTGCAAGCTTCTGCTTGAGTAGCCTGTGCACGACCAATCTCAAAACCTTCGGGTGTGGCATAGCTGTTCAACGACATGTTTTGGGCCTTGAAAGGAGCTGGCTGATAGCCATCTTGCAAGGCAATACGGCAAAAACCAGTATTGATAACACTTTTGCCTGCATCCGAGCAGGTGCCGACAAACATGATGGGTTTAAGCTTATTCATAAAGCATCAAAAAAATTTCGGGCAAAGATAACAATTAATGAGATGGAGCAATCAAAAACAGATTGGCTTTCAAAACATGAATTTTTGCCCCTTTTTTTCGAAGATTTAACAAATCAATTTATCTTTAAAGCTCATTTTTTACGCTTTTACCAGAACGAATGAACGAGTCAAATCCAAACCCACCAGAGTTAATCAGATGTAAAAACTGCGACCACCAGTTTAGTGGTAAGTTTTGTTCCAATTGTGGTCAATCGGTAAAAGAGCTGGAACGGCCTATACGATTTATGGTTGCTGACTTTATTGGAACCATCATTACATTCGATACCCGGCTGCTCAAAACACTCGTTACCATCCTGTTTAAGCCGGGTTATCTGACGATTGATTTTTTGGCCGGCAAGCGGGCGCGTTACATGCCACCGTTTCGTTTCTATCTCTTCATTAGTTTTGTAATGTTTTTGTTGATGTCGACCGTAACGAATAAATCAATAAAAGATAATTACGGAAAGGACAAACAAGGGAATCTTATTGGTACAAGCACGATTGCGGCAGTAACCGACTCGATCAAAAATAGCAAGGATACAGCATTTGTTGCAGCACGGCAAGCCATTCAGATAGAATTGGATAGTGCTGATGTTGATTCAAGTGAAATTGACGAGATCGATGATTACATTGATACGTTTGAGAAAGCAATCGAAGATATTGAGGATGGAAAATCGAAGTATGCCAAGCAGGTGAAAATGATTCAGGATTACCCGGAGTTATACATTAATAAGCTTTACCAATATACGTCGTGGTCCTTGTTTTTGTTTATGCCAATTTTTGCTTTCTTTCTGTGGATTTCTTTTTTCAGAACCCGAAAGCTATATATTGGACATTTGATTTTTGCACTGAATATACACTCCTTTATTTTTACGATAACAGCTATAGTAATTGCTGTAAATCTCATTTTTAAGAATTACTCAACGGGCTGGATTGGCTATTTGTATTTCCTGTTGCCAGTTTACCAAGTGATAGGAGCTCGTCGATTGTATCAGCGTCGATGGTTTAGTGCTTTTATGAAAATGACATTGGTTTGGATGATGTATGGTTTCGTTTGGTTTATTGGTCTGATTATCCTGGCAGCCTTATCGTTTGTAGGATTGAACTAACATTCGCGACTTATTTCTTATTTTTTATCTTTGCAGCACGATAAAAAAAGTTGAAATGATTCAGATTGACGATAAGATTATAAGCACCGATATTTTTGAGAAACGTTTTGTTTGTAATCTTGATAAATGTAAAGGCGACTGTTGTGTTGAAGGTGAATCGGGTGCTCCGTTAGAAGATGACGAAACCCGAAAGATAGAAGAGATTTATCCCATCGTCAAACCTTTTCTTACTGAGAAAGCGATTGCAGAGATTGAGAAACAGGGTAAATGGATTGTAGATTCAGACGGTGATAAAGTAACGCCGATCATTAACGGGCGTGAATGTGTTTACACGTATTTTGATGATAAAGGTATTTGTAAATGTGCCATTGATAAAGCTTATCAGGAAGGCTTGATTGATTTCAAAAAGCCAGTGTCGTGCCATTTATATCCAATTCGTGTTACGAAATACCCTGATTTTGAGGGTTTAAATTATCACACATGGCCAATTTGTCATCCTGCACGCGAATTAGGAAGTCAATTGGGAGTGCCTGTTTATAAATTTTTGAAAGAGCCCATCATCCGCAAATATGGCGAAGCTTTTTACAAAGAGATGGAAGATGTGGAGTTGACGCTTAAAAAACAGGGAATATTGAAGTAATAAAAAACCGGCACCAAGGCCGGTTTAAATTTATTTAATCGGAATATAAATTGCAGTTAACCAGTCCTCCGGATTGGTTTCTTTTTTCGGATCATTTAGATAAATTTCTATTGGATCAATTTTTTTATTCATCTTTAGTTTTTTGTAACGCATGTAACTGAAAGCAGCTGACCATCCGTTACCCAGGTGTTCGTAATCCCCTTTAAAGGTTACTTTAATGGCTTTTATTTTCGGATAGGAATCCTTATAAAACGTGTCGCTTATATTGATCTCTTTATTAATCGGAACGCCTGAAGAATATGTGCATTCAGGATCGGTAAAGTCAAATTTATGATAGATGGAAAAAGCAGTTTTGTTTTCAATGTTTTCAGAACCGCATAATTCGTGAATCTTCGCAAAAGTTTCTTTCATCGAAGGTCCAACTTCGTACATCGGACAAGTTTCTTTAATAGCCACAAACTTAAATCCATCCAATGATGAGATTCCATCAATGCTAACCTTAGAAGCTATGGAACCTTTTTCCAGCAGGTCTTTGATCATTTTTAAACCACGTTCGTAATCCATTCCTATCCAGGGCTCCATTTTCTTGGCCATAAATTTAAACAGGAATGGCATCGCACCTTCCATGCCCCATGTTACTTCGCAACCATTCTCTGTTTCTGCAAAGGTCCAATAGACTTTTGATTTTGATTTGAAAGGTTTTAAAAATCTTATTTCCTGATTGATTGATTCATTTTCTTTTAGTTCAAGGTGTTCAATTTCTCCTGAGCCAACCAAATCGCCAACCCAACTATTAACGGCTCCAACACCTTTGCCATCTTGTGTTATATCCACTTTAGCATCTGGTTCCATGCATAACCATGGCGACCACGATTTCCAGGTTTTATAATCCGATACCAGATCATAGGCTGTGGTAACAGGTGTTTTAATTTTCATTGATCTTTTTACATGATAAGATCCATCAAGGCTAACAAGCCAAATGATAACACCCAACAGAATAATTCCTACTACGATTAGTACTATTTCCATATTGTAAAGGTTAAATGAGTAATGGCTTCAAGATAAAAAAGATTTTAATGGAGTTCAAATGCGAGAATCTTAATATCTTGATTTCTATAGTTTAAATCTAACTCAGTATCCTATTCGTAAAAGCAAGATAGCCAATAGCTTAAGAACTAAACTCCCTTCGACTGGGCTCAGGCATGACCTTTGACTTTATTTCGACGAGCTCAACAACCTTTTCAGGGAGTGGCTTTGGCCGATTGCTAATAGCTTACCCGAATAGGTTCGCTTAACATCCCTTCTTCGTTATAGTTGTTGATGGTTGCTACACGAAACAAATACTCTTTTTTGAGTGCCGATGTTTTTTTCGGAAACTTAAATTTATTGGTATAGGTGATGGCATAAATAAATTGCGGATCAGACGGATCAAAAGCTTCAAAAGCACTGTATCTGTATATAATGTATTTATACAATTGATCTTTTCGCAGCTTTGTTTCAGTTTTCCACTTAAGGCGTTTAGAATTGGCTTTAAGTGCAGCTATAGAGGGGCTATTAACTTTGCTGTTGAAATCATCAAACGGTACCAGGGCTTTGTAACGATAAAAGTTCATCGATAATGAATCCTGAAAGCCCATTAACTCTCGTTTAAAATGTTTGTAACTAAAAAATACACTTCCATTCAAATGAGCTTTGTTCTTTAGTGAATTTAACTGGATAGGCATTTGTTGAGGATCTCGCCAGTCGGGTTTGTCACTCCCGATTTTATAAATGCCGTGACCGATGTATATCGGCACATCGTTGTGGTTTTCGTTCCACCAGTCAATTAAAGTGTTGTAATTAGCAACCGGATGTGATGTGCCCCAATATAATTGCGGAACCACATAATCAATCCATTTATTTTCCATCCATTTTAAAATGTCGGCGTGCAAAGCATCGTAATTGGTGGCACCTGCTTTGGTGTTTGATCCTTTTGGATCATCAGCTTTATTGCGCCAAACCCCAAAAGGACTAATGCCAAACTGAAGCCATGGTTTAGAGGATTTGACAGTGCCCTGAATCGCCATGATGGCCCGATCAACATTATCCCGTCGCCAGGCATTGATGTCATCAAATTGACGACCATATCTGGCATACTCGCGCTCATCAGGAAAAGTCTGATCCTTTACTGGGTAGGGGTAAAAGTAGTCATCCATGTGCAGGCCATCGATGTTGTAGTTCTCAACCAATTCTTTTACCACTTTGCAAATGTGAGGAATTGATTGCGGATGCCCCGGGTTAAAATATTTCTTACCACCGTAATCTACAAACATCCCGAGTGTTTGATGGTAAGGATGTTTTAGTGGTAATTTATCTTTCAGGTTCATGGAAGCTCGATAAGGATTGATCCAGGCATGCAGTTCAATGCCTTTTTGATGCGCTTCTTCAATCCAGAATTCTAATGGATCATATTTGGGATTTTTACCGGCAGTTCCACTCAAAACCTTCGACCATGGTTCGTAATCCGATTCATACAAGACATCGCAGGAGGGACGCACTTGCAAAAAAATGGTGTTTAAGCCCAATTGATGACAATGTTCGATGATTTCTTTGGCTTCCTGCTTCTGTTCTTTAACGCTTAATCCAGATTTGCTGGGCCAATCAATATTGGCGACGGTTGCCACCCAAACGCCTCGCATCTCGTGCTTTGGATATTTATTGGATTGAGCATTTGCATTATTGCCAATATGAAACAGAAAAATTAAGGCAAGAAATTTGTTAAGAATTGCGGGTAAATGATGCGTCATGATATTAGGAATTGAAAACCAAAAATAACAATCTCCTTTTATTATCCGGCAATAAAAAATGAAGACCAATTAGGCGGTAAAAAATAGATACAAAGTAAGGATTTAAGAAAATGCAATGTTAGGGCTTTTAAAGCATTGGATTTTTGTTAATTAATCATTGGTTTTTCATGCGCTTAAATTGTTACTATATTTATAAGCTGTTAACTAAGAAATAATAAGTTTTATGAGGCAATTTCGATTAAAAGGAATGGCAAATACGATACAAAAAAAGGTGGTATTCGCCTTTGTTATTATTATTCTGATTATGTCGGTTGTCTCGTTCTTAAGTATCAGGGGTATTGGTCGTTTGTCATATGTGGTAAGCAGTACCGAGCAGGTAAACCAACTTCAGAACCATATTTATCACCTTCGGTTAAATGAGAAGCGGGCCATTATATCGGGCGACACGGCCCTGATCGAGAATGTGGATTCACTCACCTTAAGTATCAGTAATCGCCTTCAGGAAATCAGTCAGTCGGAAGCAAACCCTGAAACCAAGAAGATTCTGGCGCCTATGCTCGACCATATTACCGTATTCAATAAAGATTTTAAACTGTATGCTTCATTGCATAACTACCGCAATACTTTAGCTTTAAAAACAGACAGTATTTATGAGGTTATCGAAAGAGAAGAAGTGAGGCAGCAAAGCCTTTTGGAAGAATGGTTAACTAAGACACGTCGATCGCAGCGCGAAGCAATTGATAATTATAATAAGGCTCATAATTCATTAATGAATATCAGAGCCATGCAAACCCGTATTGGGGTTGATAACCTGGGAGGTGTTAACCGCGATTCTCTGGAGGTGATGTTTGATAAAACTTTGAATCTTACTTTTGTTATCGAGAATCAGGTAAATAATATTGATGCGCGTACTTATATGAAGCGCTTCAGGACTGATTTAAGGCATTACGAGCAAACTATATTGCGAACCATGGATTTGGTTCAAAACATTGGAGGTGTGCAAAAGTCACTTCGAAGTAATGCCATTCTGCTTCAGGATAAGGCCGAGCAAGCATCTTTGATTCAATCGCAGATGCTAACCAAATGGGGTGAACTGAGTCTTAATTTCCTGGTTATACTGGTTTTTGTTGCTATAGTAGCAGGTTTATTGGTTTTGCGCTTTTTTGTCTATACCATTACATCTGATGAACGCAAAAGGCGGCATGCTGAGAATGCCATAGAAGATAACCGTCGTCTATTGGATGATATTATCAATAATTCGAAATCACTCATTTACGTTAAAGATGTGGAGGGGGTTTATTCACTGGTTAACCAAAACTGGTGTGAAGAAGTCGGTTTAAAAGAAGAAGAAGTTATTGGTCGGAAGGGCGATGCTTTGTTTGATAAAACACTGGCTGAAGAATCGCGTGAAATCGATTTGCAGGTAATTAATAATGGGGTGCCGATTCAATATGAAGAAGAAATAGAATTGCGTTCGGGTAAGCGTTATTTCTTATCCAATAAATTTCCGATTCGTAATAAAAGAGGTGAAATTCAGGCCGTTTGTGGTATATCAACTGATATTACGGAATTGAATAAAGCACTGCGCGACCTTGAAAAAAGCCGGGAGAACTACCGGAATATTGTGACCAATGTACCCGGAATTGTGTATACAGGCCTGGTGGACGATAGCCGAACCATGTTATTTCTTAGTAGTGGTTTTTCGAAAGTAACCGGGTTTGAGGCCGATAATTTTCTGGATGGCGTACAGTCGTTTACTAACCTTATTTTTGAAAACGATCGTGAGCGGGTTTTAGATACCATTAAGCAGGCGGTTACCCGCAATCACTCCTATGAGGTTGAATACCGGATTGCTGATGTTCGAGGCGAGATGCGTTGGCTTCACGAAAAGGGGATGTCGGTAAAGCAAAATGATGGTGGGCATTTTCTTCAGGGGGTAATGATTGATGTAACAGCTACTAAGGAGGCAATTTCGGAGGTGATGATGCGTGATCGCTTTTTGGAGGGTGTCGCTGAGGCAGTTAAAGAACTCATCATCAATCAGGATTCTGAAGAGGCCATTCATAAATCTTTACGTATTGTGGCGCAGAGTGCCATGGTTGATAATTCGTTTATATTTAAGAATGATGAAGCTGTAGGTGAGAATCAACCAACTGCTACACACCTTTATGAGTGGCACAAAGACAAGATTAAACCAATTGAACGGGAAACGCTTAAGCAGATTAAGTATAGCCAGATCGGATCGCGTTGGTTCCATTTTTTGGCAGATAAAAAAGATATCAGTGGTTTTAAAGATGACTTTATCGAGGAAGAACAATTTCTATTTAAAGAATTGGGACTTGAGAGTTTGTTGATCGTTCCGGTTTTTGCACGTGATAATTTTTGGGGTTTTATAGGATTTGGCAATACCGATAAAGGAATGCCGTGGGTTGAATCGCACCGGGCTATTTTCAGGGCTTATACAGTTACTCTGGGTATTGCCATTGCAAAAGAGAAGGATGCTGTTCTGCTAAAAGAAGCAAAAGATGATGCCGAAGCCGCTACACGGGCAAAAAGTGATTTCCTGGCCAGAATGAGTCACGAGATTCGAACACCGATGAACGCGATTGTTGGCTGGACCCATTTGGCGATCGAAAAGGAAGAGAACCCCGGACAGGCCGACTACCTGAAAAAAATCCAGGGTAGCTCTAAATCTTTATTGGGCATTATTAATGATATACTCGACTTCTCTAAAATTGAAGCTGGAAAGTTAGCCATCGAAAAGATTGATTACGACCTGGAGCAAGTCTTTGATGACCTTAGCAATATGGTGGCTTATAAAGCCCATGAAAAAGGTCTGGATTTTATTTATGTTCTGCATGCCGATGTGCCTCTGAACCTGATTGGTGATCCTTTACGTGTATCGCAAATATTGGTGAATCTGGTTAACAATGCCATAAAATTCACGAATTCCGGCGAAATTGTGACAAGCGTTCTGGTGTTGCAGGAAGATGATTATGAAGTGGAATTATTGTTTGAGGTAAAGGACACCGGAATTGGTATCAAAGAAGAATTACAGGAGTATTTATTTGATTCCTTCTCGCAGGCCGATGTGTCAACCACCCGCAAATATGGAGGTACAGGTTTAGGTTTGGCTATTTGTAAGCGCCTTTCTGAATTGATGGGTGGCCGTATATGGGCTGAGAGTACCTATGGAGAAGGTAGTTCGTTCTTTTTTACCATGAAGGCGGGCAAACAAAAGGCTCAGAAAAGGGATTTATTAATACCGCCAGCCGATTTAAAAGGCAAGCATGTTCTGGTATTGGATAATCACCCATCAACATCATCCATTATTAAAGATATGCTGGAGCTGCTGATGTTTAAAGTTACGCTGGTAAGACGAAGTGATGCAGCATTACTTGAATTGGTTGAAAATCGCCAGACCAATCCGATTGATTTAATTATTGCCGACTGGAATATCGAAGGAAATAAGTTTAAGCACGCTGTGCAGGAGTTGTTCGTAAACAATACGCAAAAGATTCCGATTTTGGTGCTGATCAACGCTTTTGATCAGGATAATGAGCTGCAACTATTTGTTAAGAATAAGGCTGTTGGCTCCATTGTCAAACCTGTTAATTTTTCAACCTTGCACGATGCTTGTTTAGAGGCTTTTGGCAAGGAAAAGGCCAAATCATCGTGGCGTAAGAAAGAACCTGGCTTGTACCTGAATGAGTTGCGCGAGCAAGAGGATGTAAAGGTGTTGCTGGTGGAAGACAATGAAACTAACAAGCAGATTGGTATTGAGTTACTCGAGTTGGCAGGCTTAAATGTTGATGTGGTATCAAATGGTGAAGAAGCCATAGCGGCTGTTCGCGATGGCGGACCAAATTATTTCGATCTGGTACTGATGGATATTCAGATGCCGGTGATGGATGGATTCGATGCTACAAAGGGCATACTCGAAATGGATGATCATGCCAGTTTGCCAATAATTGCCATGACAGCGGATGCCATTGGTGGTATCAAGAAAAAATACCTAAATGCAGGAATGGTCGACATGATCGCTAAGCCCATCGATCCCGAACAGGTCTATAAAAAAATACTTAAATGGGTTGAAAAGAAACGTGGCAAGAAGCGAAAAAAGCGTAAGCCTATCACGATGAAGGAGAATCCGGTGATCGAGATTCAGGCTGCATCTAATAACCTTCCGGAGATTAAAGGAATCAATGTGATTGATGGCGTTAAGCGTTTTGCCAATCGCTGGGATTTCTTTAAGCGACTGTTACAAAGATTCTATGTTGATCATCTGAATTTTATCTCTGAGTTTAATATGGTTCGCGAGAAAGAGCGTGATGTGGCCGAGCGAATGTTGCACTCATTCAAGGGTATTTCAGGTACCATTTCAGCACCAAAATTATATGATTTGGCCATCGTTACTGAGAAGGATTTTAAGGATGAGAGTCCTGATTTTAATGAGCATTTTAAAGAGCTAACGATCGAATTAGAAACTATTTTGCAGGAATTAAGTACAAATAAGGCAGTGGACGTTAAGGCCTTTGATAATCCAAATTGATAATATGCGTTATCTTTTTAAATGTTTTATTTGTATATTGCCACTTTTAGGGCTTTTATCCTGTAAAAAGGAGAAAACCATTGGCAAGCCAATTATTGCTTATGATTTTAATAATAATCTGAGTAATTCGGGTTTGGCAAAAACGGCTGTTTACGGTCCTCAATCGGTGGCTTTTGCTTATGAAAAAGAAGATACCTGCCTTGATCTATCAATTGATGCTTTTACCCGTCAGGCCTTGTCGATAAAATTTAAGGATCATTTTTCCTTTAACGATTACAAAGGTTTTTCCATTGCTTGCTGGGTAAAAAAATACCCAACAGATCCGGAAGCCTACACCATTTTGGCACAATTGCAAAAAGACTCAATAAGTGAGAGTGGCTGGAAAATAAAAACACAGGCCAATGGAGCCTGGGAATGGTGGTTTTCTGATGGAAGAAAATCATGGGAATATCAGCCAACCAATCAACAATGTATCAACGATGACAAGTGGCATTTACTGACTTTTGCCTACGATGGAAGCACGCAACAGGCTAATCTTTATTACGATGGCAGAAATGTGGCGATTTACTCGCTGGTTGGAAACCAATTGCGTTTTAATAGCTCATTTATTCAGGTTGGTGCCGATGAGTATACAAATAATGGTCAGGACTTATTCAATGGGCAAATAGATGATTTGAATATTTGGTCGCGAGTTATTAGTGATGAAGAAGTATTGATGCTCTATAAACAAAGAAAATTTCAGTGTCGAGATCGTCAGTCCATTAAAAAGTCTTTTAAGGTTATGAGCTGGAACCTTTGGGATGGTGGTATTCACGATGGGAAGTTTGTTGGAGTTCAGCGGATTGTTAATAAGATTGAAAAAGAATCACCGGATATAATTCTTTTACAGGAATCAGGCAATGCTTGTATAAACATAGCCGATGCACTTGATTACAAGTTATACAGGCGAAGCAAAAATCTTTCAGTATTAAGCCGGTTCCCGATTCGAACAACACACAATATCTTCAAATCCGATATTATAGCTTGCATCGAGTTAGAAATAAAGAAGGATCAAAATCTGGTAGTTTGCCCGATTCATTTGAGCGAAACCCCGTATTTAAGCGCTTACATTCGTTCGGGGGAAGCAGTGGTGGATTCAATTCTTGAATGGGAATCAGATTCGAGGGGGAGAGAAGTACAGTTTATGATGAGTGAAATGGGACACCTGATTTTTAATAGTGACCAAAAACCAATGATCATAGGTGGTGATTTCAACAGTGGATCACATCTAGACTGGACCGATAAAAATGCTAAAAATAATTCAGGGCTTACGGTTGCTTTTCCGACTACACTGCAAATTGAAGAAAAAGGCTTTAGTGATAGCTTCCGAGCAATTCATCCTGATGAAACGATTGATTTTGGTTATACATATTCGCCTCGGATTGATTCGGTAATGAAAAATCGAAGCAGCTTTATCTTTTTTAAGGGTAATCAGCTTGTACCAACAGAATCGTATACCTTAAATGATTGTCCTTACGGCTTTCCATCGGACCATGCAGCTGTTATTACCATCTTCGAATGGCAAAACAAATAGGCACTTCTTACAAATTTTGGCAAAAAAATGTAAATTGGATAAGGGAAAAACTTTTCCTGCCTGTCTTATAATAAACAAACATTGATGGCCACAGACCTAAAGCTTAATAACCAGGATGATTTGCTTTTAGAAAGAATAAAAGCTGGAGATGAACATGCCTTCGAGTTAGTTTTTAAGAATTATTATCCACATTTGGTTCTGTTAGCTCAAAAATATTTAGGCGACAGAGATTTATCTGAAAGCATAGTTCAGAGTGTCTTTGTAAAAATGTGGGAAAAAAGAAAAACGGTTGAAATTCGTTCTTTGAAAGGCTTTTTGGTAGTAGCAGTCAGAAACCGGTGTACCAATGAATTAAAACACCGAAAGGTGGTTCGCGATTACGAAAGTGATCAGGATCATAAGGTTGAACCGGTGTGGATGACTTTTAATGAAAATGTTTATCTGCAAAGAATCAATAAAGTGATTGACGAGCTGCCGGAACAAAGAAGACGGATTTTCAGAATGAGCCGTATGGATGGATTAAAGTACAGAGAAATCGCAGAGAAATTAAATATATCGCCAAAAACGGTTGAGGTGCAAATGGGTAAAGCACTGAAATACTTGAGGGAGCAACTACAACCGTTAAAAAAGCAATTGTTGGCAACCATTGTGTTATTAATAATGCTACAAACGTGAGTGCAATGAAGAAAGAAAACGAAAATATCAGTTGGAGCCTCTTGGCTAAAGATGTATCGGGGGAGTTAAGCCCTGCCGAGCATTTGGAGCTTCAAAAGGAATTGAGCAAGAATCCGGATATTGAGAAGCAGGTAAAAAAGCTGTGGGGAGATGCGCATTATGCACAGGAATATGAAACCATTGACACCACAAATGCCTGGTTATCTGTTAAAGGTAAAATCAATCCTGAAAGAAGACTTTTTACTTTTAAGCGTGTGGCTGCAGTTGCTGCGGTGTTGGTTTTTGTATGTGTGTCGGCATTGTTCTACAACGTTATTGTAAATCAGGGACAAACAGTAATCCATACATCAGATTCAAATCAGACAGTTGAATTGCCTGATGGCTCAATTGTGGTATTGAACCACAATAGCCAGATTAAATATTCGAAAACTTTTATGGATGATATACGCTTGGTAAAACTCAGTGGTGAGGCCTATTTTGATGTGGCTGAAAATAAGAATCGCCCCTTTGTTATAGAAACGGAGCAGATTAATGTAAAAGTGCTGGGAACATCTTTTAATGTAAAAGCCTATAAAGGAGCAACAAATACTGAAGTGGTTGTGTCAAGTGGTAAGGTGCAGGTTGATGCCCGATCAAATGATGAACAAGTGTATTTAGAGGCGGGGGATGCTGTTAATTACTCATCGTTGTCTCATACATTGGATAAGCATAAGGTGCAAACACCTAATTATAAAGCATGGAAAACAATGGAGATTAGCTTTGAGAATAATAACCTCATTGATATTATCAAAATTATAGAAGATACCTATCACATTAAGATTGAAGTACATGAAAATGTGTCTTCGGAGCAGCAAATGAGTGGTACTTTTAGTCAGCATTCTTTAGAGCATATATTAGGAACAGTTTGTCAGGCCTTTAATCTTAAATACCAGGTTAAAAACAACATTTATTACATTCAACCCAATTAATTATCGACTCATATTTAACGAATGACTAAGAAATATTGATTTTAATTGATACATTGTAATGCAATAGACCAAATAAAACCATACAAATCTACTCTGCTAATGCCTAAGCATCTGTTTTGTAAATATGGACTAATCATTTACTTAATTTGCTTATCACCTATTGTCCGTTCTCAAATTGTTTCTTTTGAGCAAAAGAATATAGCCATTAAAGCGCTTTTCGATTCCTTAACCACCAAAACACAGGTCGATATTGCCTACGATGTCAATGCGTTTAACCCCGATAGTTTAATTGATGCTAATTATCAGAGTCAACATGCCTTGCAGATTGTGCAGAATGTATTGAATAAAAATGCTGTTGATATAAATTATTCGGATGGACAAATAGTTATTAGTAAAAAGGTGGTTAGTAAGATAATGCCTAAAACTATACGTATAACGGGAACATTATACGATGAAGCTGACAGTACCGTTCTTCCATTGGTTAATATTTCAGTTAGTGGCAAACCTTTGGGTACCATTACAAATGGTGATGGTCAGTACGAGTTTAAGTTACCTATGGAATATGCTAATGAGCAGTTGGCTTTTTCTTTCTTAGGGTATAATACCGCTTTTAAAACTATTCCTAATACAGATGCAGTTATTGATGTTGTTTTACAAGCAACATCTGTGAAGCTCGATGAAGTAGAAGTTACTTATAAAGATCCGGATGAAATTGTCAATAACTTGAGACTTAAACACAAAGACAATTACTTTTTGCAACAAACAGTTCTGGAAGGGTTTTTTCGTGAGTCAATTAAGCAAGATGGGACGTATGTGCAGGTATCTGAGGCAATCATCAAGTTAATCAAGCCGGGGTATTCGGCACCTTCCAATCTGGAGCGGGTTAAATTTATAAAAGGACGTAAGAAGAATGATCTTCAATCAATGGATCTGATTGATTTTAAGTTGGAAGGAGGGCCTTTTCAATTTTCTCGTGTTGATATTGCGAGGTACCAGGATTTTTATTCATCAGATAATATTTTGTACAAGTATAATTATGATGGAGTTGCCATTTTAAATGATGAGTTGGTTTATAAGGTACGTTTTCGACCAATTTCAGATGATGGTAACCTGTTGTATAACGGTGTTTTATTTATTCATTCTGAAAGTTTTGCATTGGTCAGAAGTGAGTTTGAATTAACAAAGAAAGCTCTAAAAAGTAGTGGCAAATCCTTGATTCGTAAAGCCTCGCGCAAGGTGAAAGTAAAGCCATTACAAGCCAAATATTACATCGATTATCGACAGTTTGAGAATAAATGGATACTTAATCGCATAGAAGGAGAAATAGTGGTTCGCATCAACGATAAAAATCATAAAGTCAATTCTATATTCACAGCCGTAACTGAACTGTTAATAAGCGATTGTAAGGTAGATAGTAAGTTTAAAATGAAGCCATCGGAGCTTTATAAATCAAAATATGTGCTGGCCGACCACATAAAAGAAACAGATGAAGAGTTTTGGAAAAACTACAATATTATTCGACCCGATCAGGCCTTGGAGATGGTGTTTAAAAAAACAAAGGTTGTTTCCAAATAAGTTGATGGGACGATAAAATGAGTGGTTTTATTGTCTTGCTTGGAAACAACCTCATGGGATTGGTCATTGAAAAATCTTATGCGCAATGCTTCTGCAAATAATCAATCGTTGATTTTACAGAAGTCAATTGAGGAATTTCTTCATTTTGTATAGCAACATCGAATCGTGTTTCTAAGTAAAACAAGAAACAGTTCATGTCTAAATCATCAACAAAAAGTTCATCACGTAGCGAGGCTTCTTCACTAATTCGGTTCTTCGGTACACCAGTTTTCCTTAAAACTTTGTACAAATTACGCCTGATCGCTTTAGCATTCATATCACTTTCATTTTTGTTTACATCTATTAGACAATCGTACACATACTTGGACGTACTCTTTTTTAGAATTTTTTCAAAAAAAATTCAATTTACATCTTAAGTCTTTGTAAATCAGATGCTGTAAAATGTAATTTTTTCTGCCTATATTTGAGAAAACAAACGTATCTGTAATTAAATCGTGAGAAAACTGTTAATTTTTATTGGGCTGATCTGTTTTTCATCTTTGCATGCCCAAATCGATTCTCTTACCAATAAAATAATCAACAATATCGATTCCCTTCGTTTTGCTGAAATTGAAGGGAAATCATTTAAGCTGATGCCGTATATTGCACCATCTTACACCCCCGAAACAGAGTTTTTACTATCGGCAGGTGGTTTAATTACGTTTAAAACTGCTAAAGACAGATTACTCAACCTCTCATCAATTCCATTTGCTGTTGGCTATAGTTCGAATGGAGCTTTTTCGGTACGAGTGTTAAATGTCATTTACTGGAAGGGTGACAAAATAAGATCAATCGGCGAATTCCAATTAAGAGATATGCCTGATAATTATTGGGGTGTTGGCTATGATAATGGGATTGATGTTCCTAAATCAGACAGTACAACATTATACACGCGTAATTATTGGCGCTTTTATCAACGTCTTATTTTTAGAACAAAGGAAAAGATTTTTGTAGGATTGGTTGTTGATATTAACCGTACAAGAGCGATGGATATGAATCCATTGATGCAACAGGATAAGCATGTATTGGAGCAAGGCACCGATATATATAATACAGGACTGGGGCTTGAAGTAAGTTATGACACAAGGGATTTTGTACAAAATGCCTATGAAGGAACTTATATCAGTGGGATTTTTACAAATTTTAATGAGCTTTTGGGTGGCGATACCAATTACAACATCATAGATTTGGATTATCGGCAGTATAGAGCCATAACAAGGAAAAGAAGAACATTGGCCTGGCAGGTAAAGGGCCGGTTTACTTTTAGTGGCGAAACCCCTTGGACCGACAAATCGATGTTAGGTGGTTTAGACAATATGCGTGGTTATACCATGGGACGATTCAGAGATGATAACATGTTGTTTTCAACCGTTGAGTATCGGCATATGTTTCAGCGAAAAAAACTTAATAAAAAGAATAGTTACAACAGTCGCTTTGGTTATGTAGTGTGGTTGGGAGCCGGCTCTGTGGCACCTTCTTTTGATAAATTTCACAATTGGTTACCCAATGGTGGCATTGGTTTAAGAGCTGAGATGCAACCTCGTATGAATATTCGCGTTGATTATGGATTTGCACGGGGCGAGCAGGGTTTCTATGTCACTTTCTCAGAGGTTTTTTAGTTTTTCGGAACAGTTAACTTTAATTCATTTTTTTCATTTGCCTCCATTTAAATGGCAAAAAGGAGGTTCATAATTTTGCGTTTGCATTTTGGTGTGCATTAATCTGTTTTATCTTTGTCACACTAAATTTTTAAGATTATGCAGAACTTATTCGAGTGTAAAGTCAAATACGATAAAATAGATGAGCAATCAGGTAAAGAAAAAAAAGTAAGCGAAACTTATTTATTTGATGCTGTATCTTTTACCGAAGCGGAATCAAGGATATATAAAGAAATGGAATCGATGATTCGAGGTGAGTTTATTGTTACTAATATCCGTAAGGCTAACTATACTGAGATTTTTGAAAACGAAGATGGCGATATTTGGTACAAGAGTAAAATTTCGTTTGCTTCGGTTGATGAAAAATCAGGAAAAGAAAAAAAGGTGAGCAATCAGATTTTGGTGTTGGCCAGTAATGTGAAGGATGCATATGATAAAATCCATGAAGGCATGGGCGGCATGACTGTTGATTTTGATATTAACGCCATTTCAGAAAGTCCTATTTTAGATTTCTTCCCTTATTTTAAAGAAGAAGGTGTAAATGAGGAAATACCTGCTAATCTGAAGCCTCTGAATCGGGAAGAAACAGAACCTGAAGAACAACAAGAACTATAAGAATAATCGGCCTTAAGAATACACACTTAAGGCCGTTGTTTTTTATAGCAGTCTTTTTATTCGATCATCTAGTTCTTTTTGATCTTTCATAAATGAAAAAAGACCAGCTTTATTGAGCAAGGCATCAATGCCTACCTCGTAATTTTCAACTCGGCCATTCCATTTGTCGTGCTGAGGGATCTTACCGTCGGAGTCTAAATGGCTTAATTCATTTGCGTTAAAAGCCGGAAAAATATCGTGACATCCATAATGATCAAACAGATGAATTAATTCGGTGGTGGTCGCGGGTACTTTCTTCGATAAATGCAATGCCACTTCTTTTTCAGCATTCCGAATTTGCCAAAGGTGTTTAAGATTTAGTTGTTTTACAATGGCATCATTAATGGTACCATTACTTTGATCGAATATACCAGAATGATTGGCAAATATTTCTTCTTGATTAGTTTGGTCAACTACCTTGGCAGGTATTGTTAATACATCAGTACCTACAAGTTGAATTAACTGCTCGCTGCTTCTTATGCTTGCCGCTATTAGCTTTGTATTGGCAAATCCGCGCTCATTAACTTTACGCAGGCATTTTTGGGTTTCAACGCATACTTTCTCAGCAATGTTTAAAACTTTAAAACCATTGTTTGAAAAATAGGCGCCAACACGTCCAACAAATACATTTGAATATGCTGGTTTAGCTACTAAACTGGCAATCACATTCTGACGCACGCTAAAGCATAAAGTTAAATTAACCGGTATACCTGCATCATGAAGCTTTCGGGCACCAATAAGCCCGGCGGGTGTAAAAGGAACCTTAATAATAAATTGCTCCGGGCAAATAGCATGTAACCGACGACCAATAAGAAAAGTATCTTCAATGTTATTGGCCAGGTCGGTATGAAGCTCAACACTTACTTTGCAATTAAATAAGCGGGCAAGGCGTAAACCATGAATCGCGTTAATACAAAACCCGATTTCTTTAACTTGGTCATCCGTATTTAATTGCTTGATCCGAGAAGTAATTGTGGTAATCGTTTGGTCGTATTCTCCTTTTTGAACTTCGTTGTTCAATAGGGTATTATTGGTGGTAAGAGCCGAGAATTCGTTAGTCCACAATTGGTTTATTAATCCAATATCGCCTGTATCCATCCAAAGGTGGCTACCTGATGACAAAAAGCTTGACCATTGTTTTGTTGACTTAGCATTACAATCGTTTCCTTTAAATTGATCTGCCAGTTTGGTGATAACTTCTTTGTTGATTGAATGTTTCATAGCATGGAGGATTGGTTGATATAAATTTAAAAGATAGTTTTCTGTAATTCAAGCTTTAAGAGTTGATAAAAATCAGTTCATTTTTATATCTGCCGATGGTTAATGCTATTGTTGGCTTGCTTACATTTGTCTTAACTAAATGAATTGTTATGATGGAATCGATTAAAGAAATCTATAAAATCGGGTCTGGCCCATCAAGTAGTCATACCATGGGGCCTAAAAAAGCGGCTGAAATGTTTTTAAAAAGACAAGGGGAAGCGGCATCTTATAAAGTGACGCTTTTCGGTAGTTTAGCTGCAACCGGTAGAGGTCACTTAACTGATTTTGCCATCGAACAGGTTTTTAAGAAAAAGAATCTTTCTTTAAGTGTGGAGTGGAAGCCAGAAGAGTTTTTGCCGCGTCATTCAAATGCATTAACGTTTTATGCATACGATGCAGATGGGACTGAAATTGATCGATGGACGGCCTACAGCGTTGGAGGAGGAACAGTGGTTGATGATTTTATTCAGGAGGAAACAAAAACCGTATACAAGTTCACAACACTCGATGAAATATTAAAGTGGTGCGATAACAATGGAAAAAGTTTGTGGGAGTACGTTGAAGATGTTGAAGGACCTGAGATATGGGTTTACCTGGCAAAGGTTTGGAAGGTAATGAAAACAGCCATTAAAAAGGGCTTGGATGAAGAAGGAGTATTGCCCGGCGCTTTACGGTTACCAAGAAAAGCAGCTTCATATTATACAAAGGCTAAAAACTTCAGCGGACGAATGGAGCGTCGATCAATGATATATGCCTATGCTCTCGCTGTTTCTGAACAAAATGCAGCAGGGGGCACCATTGTAACAGCACCTACATGCGGAGCCAGTGGCGTATTGCCAGCCGTGCTTAATTTTATCGAATCTTATTACGATACAACTGATAAAAAAATACTAAGAGCATTGGCTACTGCCGGCTTAATTGGCAATTTGGTAAAATACAATGCTTCGATTTCGGGTGCCGAAGTAGGATGCCAGGGAGAAGTAGGTACAGCCTGTGCCATGGCATCGGCAGCCGCTACTCAACTTTTTGGAGGCACTATTTATCAGGTTGAATATTCTGCTGAGATGGGTTTGGAACATCATCTTGGATTAACCTGTGATCCCATTGCCGGATTGGTTCAGATTCCTTGTATTGAACGTAATGCTTTTGCAGCAGCCAGGGCACTTAATCATAACACTTACGTTTTACTCTCCGATGGTCGTCATCGCATTACTTTTGATGAAGTAGTAAAAGCGATGAAGCAAACGGGGCACGATTTACCAAATATTTATAAAGAAACTTCAACAGGTGGCTTGGCAGTATTTCATCAGGCTAAGGATATTATGGATAAATAAATATACTTCTTAGGCATATTGATACGACTTCCATTGAATTAAAATATTGGTGTATAAATTCGATGAGGCGCTTTGTGGTTATATGATACGGATTTAACATTTTTTTTATGGTTAGAATTGTCCGGTCGAGTAATTATGATTACATTTATGTTACTAAACCATACATTTAATACCTCATGGAAATTCTATCCAATGTTGCAGTTATCTGGTTTGTTGCCGGAGCTGCCTTGTTACTTCTCGAATTTATTATTCCGGGAGTTTTTATTCTGTTTTTTGGAATCGGAGCTTGGGTAACAGCACTTTGTGTTTACCTTTTTGAACCATCGCTGGCGGTACAGTTTCTTATTTTCAGTACTTCATCTGTTTTGGCATTAATTCTTCTGAGAAAAGTTTTACTTAAAAAACTTTATAAAATGCCAGATGCAGTTGATGATCCGGACGAAGAATTTATTGATGGCATCGGCGAATGTATCACTAATATCAGACCCGATTCCGATGGTAAAGTTGAATTTAAAGGTACTACGTGGTCGGCATCGGCTGGCACCGAAATAAACATGGGTACCAAAGTTAAAATAATTAGAAAAGTTGGTTTGTTACTCGAAGTTGAACCTGCTTAATTCATTAACCCTTTTAATTATCTGTTGATTTTATGGATGCACAAAGTATTGTATTAATTGCGATTGGAGTAATTGTTCTTATTGTTATTCTTTCATGTATTAAAATTGTTCCGCAGCGTTCGGCATATATTATTGAAAGATTAGGTAAATTCAATGGAACCTTAACTGCCGGTTTTCATTTTTTAATGCCTTTTATTGATAAGGTAGCTTATAAGCATACCCTTAAAGAATCGGCAATCGATGTGGCCTCGCAGTCATGTATTACAAAAGATAACATCGCTGTAGAAGTAGATGGTGTTTTGTATCTTCAGGTTATTGACCCAAAGAAAGCATCATATGGTATCGATAACTATGGTTTTGCTGCTATTCAAATTGCACAAACCACCATGCGTAGTGTGATTGGTCGATTGGATTTGGATAAAACATTTGAAGAGCGTGAAACAATCAATACCAGTATTGTTGAAGCGGTTGACAAAGCCAGTGATCCTTGGGGTGTTAAGATTACTCGCTACGAAGTGAAAAACATCACACCTCCACAGAGTATTAAAGATGCCATGGAAAAGCAAATGCGCGCTGAACGTGAGAAACGCGCAATGATTGCAGAATCGGAAGGTCAAAAGCAGGCCAAGATTAATGTGGCAGAAGGTGATAAGCAAGAGTTAATTGCACGATCAGAAGGTGAAAAGCAAAAGCGTATCAACGAAGCAGAGGGTAAGGCAGCTGAGATTGAGTTTGTGGCTGCTGCAACTGCAAAGGGTATTCGTGAGATTGCTTCATCAATTAATGAAAAAGGAGGTATTGATGCTGTTAACTTAAGGGTGGCAGAGCAGTACTTGGGTGAGTTTGGCAAGCTGGCCAAAACTAACAACACGATGATTATTCCTTCAAATATGTCGGATGTGTCGAGTATTATAGCGACGGCTACTTCGGTATTGGAGCAGACAAAAAAATAGCATAACACAATTGGATTTTATAAAGCGAGCTTCGGCTCGCTTTTTTTGTATTTGCTATTGAGATTCTTTAATGACCTTTATGTATTCATTACCTTTGACTAAATGTAAGCAGCCTAAATGAAAGTTTATACCAAAAAAAGGATCAATAGTGGACTCCGAACAATACATAATATGTGATAATTGTAAAAGGCATTTCCGAAAAAGTGATTTGAACAGAAGCTGCTGTAACTGCTTTTGTTGCACCGGATGTGAGATATATGTTTGCAGTGATTGTAAATACGAAATAATTTTTAACCTGAGTTCGACATTAAATTTTGGACTCAGACCGCTTATAGATAGTAATTTACAAATATAAAGAATGAATTAATAGTGGACTATTTCAAAGTCTTTATAAGCAGTAAATTGCTGTTTATAAGCGGCTTTCTATTTAGCTTTGTCTAAATAGTTGATTAACGGCCTTAAATTTCTTCGCAATAGTTTACTATTACTCACAAATTATAAGTTGTTAATCAACTCTTAAGTTCAATCTGAGTTTAAAATTTAAATAGAACTCAGGTTGTAAAACCAATTGGTTCACCACCATCTTGTCAGTATCAAAACAAGGATATTTAGTATAGGCTCTCATTTACAAATAATTGCTAATACAATACAAAAAGTGTTAATCCTCATTTCTTTGGCACATTTTTTATGTGTTAAGTTTTTAAATTTTAAAAACTACGAAAATGAAAAGGATTAAAAATGTTTTAGTTGCAGTTGGTATTTTAGTAAGTGTATCATCTGCTCAGGCAAGCGAAGGCGGATTGATTGAAGTTAATAACCATTCTACTTCGGGTCATTCCATTATCTCGGTTATCAACAAAGATTTTAATTACAGCAATATGAATCTATTCTGTAATACCTCAGGAGAATCATTCTTGAGAGAATCCATTAGTGCCAAGCCAAGTATACAAAAACTGGTTGATTTAAATGAACTGGACAATGGAAATTACACCATTGAATTAAGTGGTAAGAATGGATCGGTTCAAAAGGAATTTAAAGTTCAATATGGGCAAATACATATCGAAGCCAATGAAGATGTGTTTGAAGAGGCCAGGAATATGAAGTTTTTGTTCGATGAGGAAAAAAATAACTTGATTGTAAGTTATATTAATCCCAATAAAAATGACCTAACAATTAAGTTGGAAAACACGGACTGGAACGAAGATTTTGAAGTTATTGAGGCAGGTAATAAACTGGGGTATTCAGGTGTTTTTAACCTTAACAAGTTAAGGAAAGGTAATTATAGAGCAACCTTGATTTCGGGCGATCGATCATATCATTATGATTTTTACAGATAGAAAAGATGATTTTGAAGGAGAGTAAAAGCAAGCCAGTTTCTATAGATATAGATAAGATTCTGGCTTTTGTTTTTTAAGAATTGGCATTGATAAAAGATGCCTATTGGATTGGTTTATTCCTTTTTCAAGGTAACAACGATAACTCCATTCATCCCTCTGGCTCCATATCTGGCCGAAGCGGCGTTGTCTTTTAACACACTGATGGATTTTACACTTTGCGGATCAATGTTACGAAATTGTTGAGAGCCTACAGGAAAACCATCTACTACAAATAGCGGAGAATCATTACCGCCCATTGTACTGATTCCTCTAATGCGTACAGATTCACCTGATACTTCTACTCCAGGCGATTTTGATTTGAGCATATCAAAAATGTTAGCATAAAACTCATAGGTTTCATTTTCGCTTGAAAGATGCGAAATACCATAACTTAACTGATCGAGGCTGATATGGCCATAACCCGTTGCGATTTTTTCATTTTTATCACCGCCTCTAAAAACCAGATTGATGCGGATGGTATCGTTTGTTTTGTTTACAGTAACGGATTGCTTATAGAAACCATTGGCAATAATACTTAACTTATCTTTGGCTTTAGCTTCAATTTTAAAAATCCCTGTTGAATCTGACTCTACAGTTGTTTTCGTTTTACGATTGGTAATTTCAGCTTTAAAAATCGGGAAGCTGTTAAATGCGGTAATTTTACCTGTTACGGTTTTGTTTTGAGCATTGATGAAAATGCTACTTGAGCACACCAAGGTGAGACACAATAGAGTTACTTTCTTAAGCATAAGTAATTGAATGAAGGTTAATAAATACGATTTTAAAGGTATCATTTTTGACTCTTTATACAAATGGATTACTTGTATTTTGTTTAAATACATCTGCTTAGCATCAGTTGATAAGTGAATATGCTTGTTATTATACCATATTAATTGATGTGAAGCCCAGCTCGTATTATTCTGAGCATTTTGATAAAAAATGCCGGAGAGTGAAGTATTAAAAGCTTGGGTATGCTACTTTTGTTTTTCAAACTTAAAGGTAGATGTTGAAGAATATTGATGGTTTTATAATTGGATTATTTCTGATGATTCTGTTGGCTTGGTTATTCCCACAATTGGGAGTGTATGATGGGGCTTTCAATCTGGAGCATGCAACAGACATTGGGATCACATTAATTTTCTTCTTTTATGGTCTGAAACTTAGTCCTAAACAAATGAAAGAAGGATTAAGCAATTATCGGCTCCATCTATTAATACAGCTTGCGACTTTTGTTTTGTTTCCTTGTTTAATTATTACTTTTCTACCATTTATTCATACTGAGGAACAGGAAATGATTTGGTTGGCGATGTTTTTTTTAGCAGTGCTACCTTCAACTGTTTCATCATCGGTTGTTATGGTGGTTCTTGCCAAAGGGAATATGGCGGGATCTATTTTTAATGCCAGTATCTCGGGATTGATTGGCATTATTGTTACGCCTTTATGGATTGGTCTATTCTGGACTATTGACGGGGCGTCTTTTAATTTTTCAGACATCATGTTAAGTTTGGTTTGGCAAATTTTGATTCCTGTTGTTGGTGGTTTGCTTTTACACAAGTATCTGGGGGCAATCGTGAAAAGAAATCTGAAAATATTGGCACGTTTTGATAAGTTGATAATTCTGCTGATTGTTTATAAAAGCTTTAGTAAATCATTCTCTAGCGGATTATTTGATGAAATCAGTTTAGGTGATATATCGCTGATAGGTATTTCTACAATAACATTGTTTGGGATCGTTTATGGCATCATACTTCTGCTGGCAAGAATGTTGAAATTCAACCGTGAGGACAAGATTACAGCCTTGTTTTGCGGTTCAAAAAAATCATTGGTTCATGGTTCGGTATTCTCCAAAGTGCTGTTTCAAAATGTTGCCGGACAAGGGCTGTTTCTTATCCCAATCATGTTGTACCATTCTTTTCAACTTATAGTAGTCAGTTTTATTGCCGCGCGAAAAGGGCAACAATAAGCCCGATGCAGAAAGGATAACTTAAACATATTGGGGAGCATATTGAACATGAATGTGCGCTGCCTACAAATGATTGTTAATATATTTGAATAATTAATATTGATTACAACCAATAAATCCATTTATACCCATAGTCATGAAACATTTTGTTTTTTATTTAGCCTTTATCTTATTGGCTTATTCATGTAATTCCTCTGATCTAACAATTACCAACAAAGGAAAATCGAAATATAGTATTGTTATATCAGAAAAGGCGGGAGCAGAAGAAAAAGAAGCTGCTGAAATATTACAGACATATCTTCAAAAGTCCACAGGGGCAAACCTTCCTATCGTTACCCAATCAACTTCGTATGATATCCGACTAAATTTAGCCTCTGATACAGCACACTTTATTCGCTATTACGCCGATAATGAAAATTTACACCTGCAAGGTAGTGATGTGCAGTACCTAAAGTATTGCGTGTATGAGTTTTTAGAAAGAGAGCTGTCTTGTCGTTTTTGGGCGCCCGATGCGGAAACCATTCCTGAGCATAAACAGTTGAAAATTGCAAAAGGTAAAAAATACCAATATAGCCCACGGGTACATGTTCGCACTGTTCATTCAAAATTATACTACGATAATCATGATTTTGCCGATAAGCAAAGAGTAACGTACGAAGCTTTCCCGATGTATGCACCTGGCGCTAAAGTTCATACTTTTCATCGCTTTATGCCTTCGGATAAGTATTTTAAAAAGCATCCTGAATATTGTGCATTAGTAGATGGAAAAAGAAGAACAACCCAGTTGTGCTTGAGTAATCCTGATGTATTGGAAATAGTAAAGAAGGCTGTTGAAGGTATATTTAATGAGAATCCCAATGCTTCTGTCGTGTCCGTAAGTCAGGATGACAATACGCAATATTGCCGCTGTGCCAAGTGTGAAGCTATACATAAAGAGGAAGGCAGTCCATCGGGTTCAATGATCCGATTTGTCAATGCTGTGGCTGCAACTTTTCCACAAAAAACAATCTCCACATTGGCCTATCAGTATACACGTAAGGCTTGTAAAACAGAGCCATTGGATAATGTACTCATTACACTTTGCTCAATTGAATGCGACCGTAGTGCTCCAATTACCGATAAGAGCCCTGATTTTGCAGATGACCTTCGAGACTGGAAACAATTGACAGATAACATACGAATATGGGATTATACCACACAGTTTACCAACTTTTTGGCTCCATTTCCTAATATCTACACTTTGGAGCCCAATGTGCGTTTTTTTGCCGATAACAATGCTAAATGGATTTTTGAACAACACAGTCACAACCCGAGTGAGCTATTTGAATTACGCTCCTATTTATTGGCCAGATTGCTTTGGAATCCAAATCGGAATACCGATGTTCTGATTCGTGAGTTTTGCGAAGGATATTACGGTCAGGCAGGCACTAAAGTGGCAGAGTACATCACTAATATTCATGGCGAATTGGCAAAGGACCCTGACTTTTTCTTGTTCTTATACGGTGGACCCTCGCAAGCTTTTACCTCCTTTTTGCGCCCGGAAGCTTTGGATAATTACAATAAGAGTTTTGATGAGGCAGAACAAGCTGTTATTAATGACCCCGTATTATTGGAGCGCGTGAAAAGAGCCCGTTTAGGAGTGAGGTATGCAACATTGGAAGCATGTCGGGCTAATCTGACTGAGCAGTATTCATTAAAAAATACCAACTTTGCCAAATCGGAGTTAAAGGCTTTTGAGTCAAGTTGCGACAAAGGTGAGATAACGATGATGAATGAAACCCGTTTTATGGTAAGTGATTATCTGGATTTGTTTGAGCGAAACATCAAGCGGGCTGAAGCAACTAATCTGGCATTTGGCAAAAAAGTGAAATTATTGACAAAACCACATAAGTACGCCAATGAAGATCCACAGACCTTAACCGATAATGCTTTTGGCGGAGGAAGTTTTTACGCCAACTGGTTGGGTTTTGAAGGAAATGATTTGAGTGCAGTTATTGATTTAGGTGAGAAACAAACCATACAAAATGTATCAACCGGTTTTCTTCAGGT
The DNA here is from genome assembly GCA_025210475.1 of Carboxylicivirga sp. GTDB lineage: Bacteria > Bacteroidota > Bacteroidia > Bacteroidales > Marinilabiliaceae > Carboxylicivirga. The sequence continues at coordinate 158,367 of JAOARW010000063.1, forward strand.
AGTCAATCATGTTGTATTTTTTCCAACTGAAGTGAGTTATTATGCCTCAACAGATGGCAAACAATTTAGGCTGTTAGGTAAAGCAAAGAATAAAAGACCACTTAGTCGCGATAGTAAGATCAACGATACACAAATGTTTCAGCTTGAATTTCCAGAAGTTAATGCCCGTTATATTAGGGTAGTAGCGAAAAACATGAAAACACCACCGGCCTGGCATCATGCAGTTGGTTTGCCTTCATGGATTTTTGCCGATGAGGTGCAGGTTTGGTAATACCGGCACATCAAATGCAATAATAATTTTGTATCATTGCAGCCATTTTTGCTGATGATGGACGAATTTTTAAAATATTTAACGGTATACATAAGTGGTGCAACAGGTATCTATAAAGGGATACCTGTTGGCATTGCCTTAGGACTCAAACCACTTATAATCGCACTCTGTGTTTCGCTCGGAGCAATTTCTTCAGCTTTATTGGTTTACTTATCTGGCGAACCATTCCGAAAATGGTTGTTGAAAAAATATGGCTCTAAAACTTTTGAGCAGAAAAAAGCGAAGTTTTCAAAGTGGCTTGAGAAATATGGGGTTCCCGGATTAGGATTGATGGTAACAGGTTTGCTAGGACCTTTTATTGCTTTGATTATTGGAATGGCCTTGTTGGATAATACCAAAAAGTTTTTTTTCTATTTAGTGCTTGGAATAATCTTGTGGACCTTTGGTTTAACTTACCTGTCAGAACCTGTTGTCCGACTATTTAAAGCAACATTTATGTAATCGTATTCAGGGTGAATGGAGAAAAGTAGATTCCTGAAATCACTTTTGCATATTGCTTTTAATTCTTGATTTAGGATTTCTAATGTGATGACTTTTATTGTATGGAATCATAAAGTAAAATGAGCTGCCTTTGCTTTTTTTACTGCTTACCCAGATATGACCACCTAACATCTCAATAAATTCTTTTGTAATTGATAAGCCAAGTCCGGCACCCTGTTCGGCTAGTTTATTGGTTAATTCAACTTGCATAAAGCGCTCAAAAATATCCGTTAGTCTTTCGGCCGGAATACCAATTCCCGTATCCTGAACAGTGAATTCAACGGCTGATTCTTTTAAAGTATACGATAGTTTAATGTAGCCTTCATCGGTATATTTTATTGCATTTTTAAGCAGGTTGGTCAATATGGTATATAGTTTTTCTTTATCTGTTTGGATAATGGTATCTTCTGGATTGTAACTGTTTTCCATTACCAGATCAATTCCTTTTTTATGTGTTTCGGGTTGAAAGAACCGGTAAATATTACGAATCATCTCATCGAGGTTAACATCCTGAATAGTAACTTCAACCAAACCGGCTTCGATCTTCGAAATATCCACAATGTCATTAATAATATTGAGTAAGCGAAGTCCGCTCTTCTCAATTAAGTCGATGTAAGTGAGTTGATCATCGCCACTTAGTTCCGGTTCTTTAAGTAATTCAGCAAAACCAAGAATCCCGTTCATTGGGGTTCGTATTTCGTGGCTCATATTGGTTAGGAATGCCGATTTTAGCTTATCACTTTTTTCGGCTTGTTCTTTGGCTTTTAATACTTCTAATTCTGCCATTTTTTGATAGGTGATGTTTTTGCCAAAGCACGATCCGCCAATCACATTTCCTTCTCTAACAATGGGATTAAAACCAACCCTAATATAAAGTTTACCCTTAGTGGTTTCAATGACGTCCACCTCTTCAAACTGCTCATTGTTTAAAACTCTATTGTATCGAGCCTGCCACTTATCCCTTAGATCGTGGGGCAATGCTTCAATCAGGTTATCCCCGGGCTCAAGCCAGGCGCCAAATGTATTTAAATAGGCTTGTTTGAAACTATCATTGAGATACATCAATTCATAATTTTTATTAAAGGCCCAAATATTTTCGGTTGTTCCTTCGATAATGGATTTTACATTGGCACTGCTTTGTTCAGCTACTTGTTTGGCAAGTAGAAGTTGTTCTGTTCGTTTTTTTACTTTGTTTTCCAGCTCGGTGTTTAATGATTTAATAAGTTGTTTTTCTTCGTCGATTTTTTTATTGAGGTAAAAATTCTTACGAATATTTGTTTCAATATAATAAGCCGCAAACATGCCTATCAGGTTGGCACCAACAAAAAAGAAATTGCTACTTAAGATTACTTTGCTGCTTACATTGGGTGATAAGAGTGCAATAATATTGAAAATACCTACAACTGCCCATCCGCCAATAGTAGCAGTGTAGAAGTTTAATCGAAAAAACATATAGCCAGCAAAAAGCACAAGAATCACTCCTGCATAATAGGTGTAGTTATCAGGTTCATGCATGGTCATAACTATGATACCTGTACTGCCAATCAATAAGGAAGAAAGTAATAATATTTGCCAGATTTTTTTGAATAGTGGTGTGTAAGATAGCAGCAGTACAATGCAAGCAAAGGGAATTACAAGGAGAAAACGAATCTTAATAAAGCGATCGGCATGATCGGGGTAGATTTGGTAATCTAATATCCCAAATGCGGCATACAGAGCCATCACTAATAACAATGCGACTCTAACCGGAACAATGGAATTTTCAAAATACTCCAACCTGAATGCCTTCTCCATCTTAGGAGAAAAACTTAAAGAAATGGCATTGAAACCATTGGATTTTGCTTTCAGGTTTGGCGCGCTCATAATATGGGTTATTGATTTACTGTGATAATTATTCACATAGTTAACCATAGTTGAATTAAAGTTAATTCAAACAATTACTATTGTCAATATATATTGTGTTAATTTGCAGTTGGTGGTTTAACTGTACTTTTAAACCCATGTTTGATTGCCAACGATCGGATGGGGATTTGTTAATGAAAAGTATATGAAGTGATTAAGCTCTAACTCTGTTTGCTTTTTATACGGAATGATGCCAAATTCATTGATTGTGATGAAAAATGGTAATAAAGCAAGCTTATATTATAATAAACTAATCCATTATTTTAAACTCAATACGACGATTCAGTTTGTGTGCAGCTTCTTTATTTGATTTTCCTCTGATTTGACGAATAAAACGCGGAGAAAGAATAGTTCCCTCATCAATAAACTTATACTTTCGGGCCTGTCGTTTGCTTACAGTAATCGGTTCCGAATCACCAACGCCTTTAGCAGACAAACGCTCTGTTGGAATACCTTTTTTCATTAGGTAATCCATTACTGATTGTGCTCTCTTTTGAGTCAGAACAATGGCCTCCGATCCTGTTCCTTCACCTGATGAATGGGCAACAATTTCCAGTACAATTTCTTTATTCATTCCCAGGATCATCGCGAGGCGATCCAGTTCCTGCTGAGAATTATTATTCAGATCGAATTGATCCTTCTCAAAGTTGATGTTCTTTAATACAATGGCATCTTCCATTGGCATCATACCTACTTCAACTTCAAATTCTTTGTTATTACCAAGTCCAACCGTACTCAGTTTATGTTTGTAGTTGAAATACCCCTTTGAAGCCACCATAAATACATACTCCGTTTGCGGTGATAATTTGGCACCAAAGCTTCCGTCGTTCCGAATATTTAATTTAACGTTTGTACCATCAGTACCAATCAGCCGCATATAAGCATCGGTGATCGGATCGTCTGTTTTCTGACTGTATACCTGGCCTTTCAGACCAAATTCAAGTTTTGGAAGACTAAACTCGTAGATGTTATCAACCCCTTTGGAACTTCCCCTTGATGAACTAAAAAGCCCAGCTTCTTCCATACCTTTAAAAGCGATTCCAAAATCGTCGGCTTCACTGTTAATTGGTCGTCCCAGGTTAAATATTTCCCAATCTTGTTTATCTTCATTAAACACAGCTCTGTATATATCTAATCCACCATAACCGACGTGCGAAGTAGAACTAAAATACAAAGAACCATCTGTTCTTACCGAGGGAAATAACTCGTCACCGGCTGTATTAATTACATTTCCCATATTAACAGGTTCGCCCCATCCACCTTCTCCGCCTTTTTTAGCTTTCCAGATATCTTTACCACCATAACCACCAGGCATGTCACTAACAAAGTACAAAGTTTCGCCATCGGCAGAAATTGCCGGGTGAGCCACTAATAAACTATCTGCGATCTTAATCTGAGTTGGTTCACCCCATTTACCTCCCGATCGACTAACCATATACATTTCTGCACTTCTGGCCATTTCATTATCGTAGCGGCATCGCGTAAAATACATTTCTTTACCATTACCCGACATGGTGGCACTACCTTCATCAAATTCGGTATTAATTGTTTCATCAAGCAACTCAGGATCGGTCCATTCACCTTTAGCATCAATTTTTGCCATGTAGATATTGGATCCTCCTTGTCCGGTAATCCGACTTTTTTTACGCTTTTTCTTCTCGGTACGCATCGAAGAATAGTAAATCTGATCATAATCGGAACTGGCATAGCCCGGTGAGAAATCACTGTAACGGGTGTTATTAATCTTTTTTAATTTAGTGACCGTATAGCGCGTTTCCAACGAATCTTTCATGGCAATTTTGCAAGAGGCGATACCGTTTTGAGCTCGCTTATCAAGCGGTTCTTTCTGAAGATATTCTTCATAAGCTTCAATAGCTTCCTCGTATTTTTGTGAGGCCAGGTAACAATCGCCCAGGTACAAACCGGCATCGGCCATTTCATAATTATAACGAACCGCACGGGCATAGTGCATCGTGGCTTTACGGGCCTTGTTTGTTTTTCGGTAACATTCGCCCATGTAGTATGAAATCTCGCCTTTGGTATATTTATTCTTTTCTTTACGGTAAGCCTTTTTAAACTGGGTGGCAGCCCGATCGTATTCACCAATCAGGTAGGCTTTATTTGCATTACCAATCTTACTGCTTCCAATACATCCACTTAGTAGAGTTACTGTTAATAGGATGATTATGAATGAGATTTCTTTTTTATTAATAATGGGCATCAGGTCCGAAATTTTAATATGAACCAAAATTAAATAATAATTAGACACATAAAAAACGGCAATCAATTAGTTTTATTGTAGAAACCAGTGTAAAGCGATAAATGCGGCAGAGATAAAGTTTCATGGGACTTACATCAGGTACAATTGCAGGTCATATTTTATGAAGTTAATTGGCTTAAATGCAAAGAAATAATATTTTTAAGCGATAATTAACCTGAATCATATGAAATATTTCCATTTGTTTGGATCAATTGTTTTTCTGCTGGGCGCAATGGCATGTAACACGGTAAGTGAAAAATCTAATGCAGAAACCATTGAAACTGAAGAAAACATTCCCATTGATATTACCGGTAGTCAGTTTGATTTTAAACGCGATTGGTCAGAGATTAAGGAAGATGGTGTTCTAAAGGTTATGACTACTTATAGCGGAACCAGTTATTTTCTTTACAAAGGAGAGCCTCTCGGTTTTGAATATGAATTATTGCAAAAGTTTGCAACTAAAAACGATCTTAAGATTGATCTGCGAATTGTTAGCAGCCTCGATAGTTTGTTTTATTACCTCAATAAGGGAGAGGTGGATCTGATTGCCCATGGCTTAACCGAAACCCGTGATCGCAAGAAATTTGTATCCTTTACGAAGCCACTGTATAACAGCCGCCAGGTTTTGGTTCAAAAAATGCCGGATAACTGGCATAAGCTTCATTGGAAAAAAATTGAGGATGCACTATTACACGATGCCATCGAACTGATGGGAGATACAGTAGCTGTGAGAGCGCATTCATCGTATCATAAGCGATTAATTAATTTAGCAGAAGAAATTGGAGGAGAGATATTTATCGATACCTTACCGGGAACCTTAACTACCGAGGAAATAATCGAAATGGTGGTCGATGGACAAATCAAACAGACGGTAGCTGACTTAAATATTGCTAGTTTGATGGCTTCCTATTATCCGGTTTTGAATATTGATGTGTCGCTTAGTACCACGCAGCGCATGGGGTGGGTGGTGCGTCAATCGTCGCCGCAATTGCTTAATGCTATTAATGAATGGTTACTGCCTTACAAAAAGGAAAGTGAGTACTATGTAATTTACAACAAGTACTATAAAAATAAGAAGGATTATAAACGACGCGTTAATAGTGATTTTTACAGCCTGAAACAGAATCAGATTAGTAAATACGATGATCTTATCAAAAAGGAAGCGGCTAAATTAAATTGGGATTGGCGTTTATTGGCATCACAGGTATACCAGGAGTCCAAGTTTAATCCCTCAGCTGTTTCGTGGGCTGGTGCTGTTGGCTTAATGCAGATGATGCCTGCAACGGCCAAAGAAATGGGTGTTCAGTGGCGTAGTAATCCGGAGCAGAGTATGCAGGGAGGTGTCAGGTACCTGTCGCAATTACTATCCCGTATTGAGAATGTTGAGGATTCGTTGCAGCAGGTAAAGTTTGCGTTGGCCTCGTATAATTGCGGACTAGGCCATGTTGAGGATGCCCGTCGACTGGCTAAAAAGTATAACCTTAATCCCAATCTATGGGATGATCATGTGGAAAAGATGATTTTGGCACTACGTTTCCCTAAGAATTTTAACGATCCGGTTGTTAAACATGGCTACCTGAGGGGAAAGGAGCCATACAATTATGTGCGTCAGATTTTTGAACGCTACGATCATTATCAAAAGTTTATAAAAGAGTAGGTCGGTTTATCGTTTGAATGAAAAATTGGAGGATCTTATTACCCTCCAATCATTGATTTAACACCATACGAATCAAATATGGCGATAATTTCCTGCAAACGCTCCGGACTTGGTTCATCCATCTGACCTTTATCGTATGCCTCACCTAACTTTTCATATTTTTTCTCGGCTATATTATGAAATGGAAGAAGGTTAACAAGCGGTTTTTTACCTTCCAATGAAGCAATCAGCCGGGCTGATTCGTGGATGTTCCAATCGTCGTCATTAACTCCTTTAATCAGAGGGATGCGGATATTCATATCAACGCCAGTAGCTGCCAGAGTTTTTAAGTTGGCCAGTATTTTTTCATTAGGCATACCTGTCCATTCGCTGTGTTTTTCCGAATCCATCATCTTTAAGTCATAGAGAAAATGGTCGGTTCGTTTGGCAACTTCCATCAATACTTCAGGTTTAGCATAACCGGTTGTATCCACGCAACGATGAATGCCTTCTTCGCCACAGGCATCCAAAAGGGGGATTAAAAATTCATGATGCAATAAGGGTTCACCTCCAGAAAAAGTAACACCACCATCGGATTTATCCATCAGCATGGTTTCTTTCTTAATTTGTTTCATGATCTCATCCATGCTCATGATTTTACCCGTCATTTCAATGGCCTTGGTTGGGCATACATCGGCGCAAATACCACACATTGTACAGCGATCAACATCCGTAATAATGCCATCACTTGTTAAGGTTAAGGCATCTTCGGGGCAGTGAGTCACACATTCATTACAAGCAATGCACTTACTATGATTGTACATTTTTTGCTGATGTTTGAGCTGGCTCTCAGGATTGTGACACCATTTGCAACGCAAGGGACAACCCTTGAGAAAGATGGTGATGCGAATGCCGGGGCCATCGTTAATGGCATAGCGCTTTATATCAAATATTAAACTTGGAAATTCCATATAGGATGATTTGTCGAATCTGATTTGTTGAAATGTTAACCGATACAAGGCAACAGGAAAAATGACTTTTTGCCTGCTGCCTTATATTCAGTTTATTGTTTTTAAAATGATTCGTTTTCTGTTCGATCAATAACTTCTTGTTGAAGATCGGCATTCATATCGTTAAAATAATCACTGTAACCAGCCATGCGCACCAACAGATCTTTGTAATCATCAGGCGATTCCTGCGCAGCTCGCAAGGTGGCCGTATCTACAATATTAAATTGTACATGATGTCCTCCCATGGTAAAGTAACTGCGGATTAGTTTTCCCATTTTGGCAATGTCTTCATCACGCTTAAGCAGACTTGGTAAGAAACGCATGTTCAATAAGGTTCCACCAGAGCGGGTATGATCCATTTTTGTCATAGATCGAATAACGGCCGATGGACCATTGACATCACATCCATGAGATGGAGAAGTACCGTCGGAGATTGATTTACCGGATAATCGGCCATTGGGAGTAGCGCCCATTACTTTACCAAAGTAAACATGGCAGGTGGTTGATAACATATTGAGATGGTATTTGCCATTCTTAATATTGGGTTTGCCATCAATGGTTGTAACCAGGTCATCGTATACTTTTAAGGCAATGTCATCGGCGTAATCATCATCGTTTCCAAAGAAAGGAGTCCGGTTAACAATGGTCTGACGCAGAATTTCTTCTCCTTCAAAGTTTTTAGCAACGGCTGTGAGGATACGATCCATATCAAAAGTTTGCTTTTCAAACACGTGATATTTAAGTGTTGAAAGGCTATCGGTAACGGTACCCAAACCGGTGCATTGAATGTAGTTGGTGTTGTATCGGGGGCCACTGTTGTAATAGTCACGACCTTTAGAAATACAATCCTCAATAACCACAGAAAGGAATGGTGCCGGTGCGTACTTGGCAAACATGGTGTCGATGTAGTTGCTAACCCGTATCTTCTGATCAACAATGAATTCCACCTGCTTTTTGAATGCAGCATACAATTCATCGTAAGTTTTAAAGGTACGCGGATCTCCACTTTCGCATCCGGCCATTTTACCCGTTACCGGATCAATACCATTATTTAACGTCACTTCGAAGATCTTTGGTACATTCAGGTAACCGGTTAATACATAGGCTTCCTTACCAAAAGCACCCACCTCGATGCATCCGCTGCAACCGCCCTCGCGTGCATCTTTTAAAGATTTGCCCTGAGCCAACATTTCTGTTATATAAGTTTCGGGACTGAAAACCGAAGGATAACCATGTCCCTGGCGAATCACTTTGCAGGCTGCATTTAAGAATTTGTCTGGAGTAACATGGCTGATGTGTACTGAAGAACCCGGTTGTAGCAAGTGCAATTCTTCCACCACTTCGAGCATAATGTAGGATACTTCACTTACCCCATCGGAGCCATCGGCCTTAACACCACCAATGTTGATGTTGGTAAAATCGTTGTAGGTTCCGCTTTCTTTGGCTGTGATACCTACCTTGGGAGGTGCCGTTTGGTTATTCACTTTGATCCACATGCAGCTGATCAATTCTTTGGCTTCGTCGCGGGTGATGGTGCCTTCTGCAATTTCTTTCTCGTAGAATGGTGCCAGGTGCTGATCGAAATGGCCCGGATTCATGGCATCCCAGCCATTCAGCTCGGTTATGGTACCCAAGTGAACAAACCAATACATTTGTATCGCTTCGTGCAGGTTGCGTGGAGCATTGGCCGGCACCCAACGGCACACATCAGCAATTTTGAGCAACTCAGCTTTGCGTTTGAGATCACTTTCTTTTGATGCTCTTTCTTCAGCTAAATCGGCATGGCGGTTGGCAAAAACAATGGCGGCATCACAAGAGATATCCATAGCTTTGAGTTGCTCGGCCTTATTATTGGCATCCGAATCAAGCAGGTAATCCAATGAATCCAGATGAGCTTTGATTTCCTTTTTGAAATCGAGCATGCCTTTCTTGTATATTTTACCGTCGAGGCAAGTATGTCCGGGGGCACGCTGTTCCATAAACTCGGTAAAAAGCCCGGCCTCATAGGCACGTTTCCATTCTTCCGGAACATGGTTAAAAATACGTTCGCGTTGTGTGCGGCCTTGCCAGTATGGAATTACTTCACGTTCGTAGGTGTCAATATCCTCCTGAGTGGTGGTGTAGCGCTGTTGATCACGTGTATTCAGTACATGAAAATCTTCAACACTGTGGCAGGTCAGTTCAGGAAAGGTAGGAACAGCCTTGGGTTTAGGACCACGTTCACCAACAATTATCTCATCATTACCCATGTAAAGGGTTTTCTTTTGGCAATGATCGAGGAAAGTTAAGGCCCGAAGAACCGGAATGGAATGTTTGCCATAATGTTCTTTGTAAAAGGCTGTTTGGTGTAAAGCCCGCTCGATGGAAATACTAGGTTCGGCATCGAAACTAAGTTTACGAAGACGCTGAACACGAGGATTCATGCCCGGGCCAAGTCGGTCGCCCAATGGTTGGTAGAAATTACCTTCAGCCGATGCTTCTCTTTCCGCATCTTTTACAACATCTACTTTGCCTAATATCTCTTTAATGGTTGGTAAGCCAGCGCCGTTAGGATCGGGGCGGCCAACTATTGTTTTGGTTGTCATTGATTTACAATTAAAGGGTTGTTTGTAATGTTGAAATGCACACAAGTAATAAGCAAGAAGTTACTTAGGTACAAATCAAATATAAATACAAAAATAGGGGAGTGGCAATTAGCGAGTTTAATTGCACTATTAAGATGGCTTGTAGAACATCAGGCATTCAAACAAGCAACGGTAGCCTTTTATTTTATGCGAATGATTCACAATGATTATTTACTTGTTTCAGTTCATCAAAGTTGCACAAAAATATGGATATTGCAAAATATCAACACGTTCAGAAGGTTTTACCGAATGCTCCGTGTGGTTTTAGGTCAATAATTACTTGTTAATGTAGTCAAGTAGAAAGCCAATAGTGTTATTTATTCAGAATAAATCGATTCTCCGGAATAATTACCTCAACGCGAGGGGCTTTGTCATTTTTTGGGGCCGGACGGTTTTGCTGCTTAGCTCTTTGATTGCGCTTTTTAACTACCTCTTTTCGATAAGCTTTGTATTCCTTGCAAAAGTTATCGTAGTTAATGGATTCGTAATTATTGAAAGGGTTATAAAAAAAGCTGGCATTCTCTAGTTTTTCAATGGCCTGAGCTTCATAAATCATCACATCATCAGTTGTTCTTACCCGAAGCATCACTCCCGGCAGTCCATGTAACTTTGATGGTGCAGCGGTAAATTCCAGTTCTGTAGTATAAAAGGCCTGATATTCTCTACCGCGAAATTCAGCAAAAGCTGTTTTACATGGATATCCTAAGATGGTATCGCGTTTATCACTCAAGTTCCATTTAAAAAGTTTCAAATCTTCATTAACTACATGATAGTCGCGACCCAAACGTTCCTCATAAACAATGAAGTTTTCATTATAGTCTTTAAAAAGACGCGTAGAATCCGTAGTTTGCTTATAGCGTATGGTTTTTCCTGCACCAATTTTTGTTAAACGAATGGTGTAACTGAAAACCTGCTTGTCTTTAGCCACCAGTTCCATCATATAGGTATTGGGCTTAGCATGGTTGATGTAGTTATAAGTAATTTTGTGCGCTACATCTTGGGCAAAACCATATGAACAAGTCAGAAAAATAAGGGCAGCAAACAGGAATCTCATAATTAGTGTCATTTTAATAAAAACTCCTACGGAAAGTGGCTTCTAAGGTTTGTGTTTGTTGAAAAGTATTCAATAAAATCAAATACCCATTTACTTGCTATGATGAATATAAATTAGAAATGGTTCAAGGGAGATTTTATTGTAGGTTGATCTATTGATCATTAAACACCTCCTGTCAATCTTTCCTGATCAGATAACTTTGCATTCTCTGGCAATATTTATCGTCAAATTTTTTAGCCTGGACGAAGGGTATAAGTGCTTCTCCATCTTTCCCCAGCCAATCCACAATGTTGAGAATTTTAAGCATGGTATATGAATCATCCTCAATCATCATATGAAGACAATTAATTCCTTTTTCTCGTTCATCGTTTTTAATCAATGTCCAGGCGGCAATGGCTTTCACTTCATCGCTGTTGTCATTAATCGCCATTTTTGCCCCTTCTTTGTCATTTATTAAAAAACAACCAACCATAGCCCAATAGCGCAATCCGGCATCGTCAGACAAGAGCAGTTTTCTTAGCCTGTTTTTATTCGCAGCCTGTTGTTCAAGGGCAAGATCGGCCGCATCTATAAGTGCAGGAAGATTATATAACTCAGGAGATCGTACCAAATCGTAAATCGTTATGTTATGATGTGCTGCATACTTTGTTATTTCAGATTCGGGAAGAAGACCCGAGTCATGTATTTCTATTTGCCACGATCTTAATGCTTTCCGCATTTGACCAATCTGTTTTTTGTAACGGGTATCTGCAATTAAATTATTAACATTATCTGGATCATTTTTAAGATCATAGAATTCCTCAGAATAAGACTTAGGCTTAAAAAACTTTGCTTGTGTGTCGGTAGCTTTTCCATCTTTTACATGTTCGGCCCAGGCGGATGTTGCCTTAGCTTTCCATAAATATTCCAGATGTTGCATCCATGGGGCATATGGCATGTAATTTCGAATGTATAAATAGTCTTTGGAATAAACTGCACGGGCATTGTCAAAACGTTCATCCATTCGGCCTCTGAAAGCAAAATGATTGTTTGGTTCTTTCTCGGTTTGATGGCCTAAAAAGATTTTACCCTGATAATAATCGGGTATTTCGGCCTGGCATATACTTAACCATGTTTTGGGCATATCAATAAAGCTCACAAGGCGATCGACCGTCATGCCGTGTTCTTTTGCCGGCCAAAGATGTTTGTATTTTTCAGGAATCCGGATGATGAATGGAGAATGAATACCACTTGCAAACAGGAATCTTTTACTGCGGGGCATCACCCCACCATGGTCTGAATTATAAATGACAATGGTATTTTCGTCCAGTCCCATTTCTTCTAATTTTTGCAAGGCTTCGCCTATCTTACCGTCCATGTTTCTTACCGCATCGTAATATTTTGCATAGTTTTTTCTTACATCTGTTAAGTCCGGGTGGTAGGCTGCGAGGTGCGTTCTCGAAGGATCATGCTCAATGTTATCCAAACTGCCATGGGCTCTGCTTTCATGCGATTGTCCGAAGTTGATGATTTGCAGAAAAGGTTGGTTTTGTTTGAGCGTTTTCCACGATGGGGTTGAGGCGCATTTATTATCCCAGCATTCGTGGTCTTCTCGGCCGCCAATATTATAATCTGTTTTAGCACAATTGGCTACGTAATAACCATTTTCTTTCAATAAATCGGGATAAAATGAAATCCGATCATGCGGAATGTTATTTCGACTTCGCATTGGGTGTGTTCCCATCGAAATGGCATGGATACCGGTTATCCATGTGCTTCGGGAAGGTGCACAAACCGGCGCATTGGCATAGCAATGAGTATAGCGGAATCCTTCTTCAGCTAATTGGTCAATATTTGGTGTTTCGGCAAAAGAATTGCCATAACATCCTACCCAGTTGATATTATTATCTTCACTGGTTAACCATAAAATATTGGGTTTGTCTTGTCCTTTAATATGGATCGAAAAACCAATTAATAAGATCAGAAAACTTACCTTAGAACTCATGTGCCTGTATATTATGCTTTGAAATACGGATGAAAGGTAAATATACAGTTTAATTAATAGCTATTTTCCCATTCTCTGTAAAGACTATCGAGTTTATTAACAACTACCGGGTGCTTGGTAGCCAGATTATTAGTTTCGCAAGGATCGGCCAGCATATCGTATAAATCCCATGGTTGGTTATGACCATGTTTGACAATTTTCCATTGATCCATACGCAGGGCTTTACCATGTCTCCACGACCAATATAAAGGCTGATCACGCAGTTCTTTTCCTTTAAAAACAGGCAACAAACTTTGTCCTCTATACGGAACGATGGATTCACCGTTCCTTAGCTTCGGATAAGGAGCTTTGGTTATATCTAGGATGGTTGCCATAAAATCGATCATATGGCCGGGGTAACGACTGATGCTTCCTGCTTCAATTTGATCGGGCCACCAAGCTATCATTGGTGTGTTGATGCCGCCTTCGTAGCTGTAGTTTTTGAAATAACGATAAGGCGTATTGCACACATTGGCCCAATTGCCTCCCAGAGAAACAAAGCGTTCGGGCGAACCAATGCTTGCTTCGTCGTTGTCATTATTCAGGTTAACATGCTCAGCAGACGCACCATTGTCAGAAACGAAAAAGATCAGAGTGTTATCGAGTTGACCATTTTTATCCAGTTGATTGAGCAGCAGCCCAATGTTTTGATCCATCCGGTCAATCATGGCGGCATAAACCATCATCTTTCTGATTTCAATATTTTTTTCATCCTCTGATAAATCATTCCATACCGAATGACTGGCCTTACTTAGTTTGTAATTAGAGTTAATCAAACCACTTGCCATCTGTTTGTTATACCTGTTCAGACGAATTACATCATATCCCTTCGTATAAACACCATTGTATTTATCAATGTCCTCTGGCCAGGCCATCAGAGGATCGTGTGGGGCTGTGTAGGCCAAATACAAAAAGAATGGTTGATGTTGATCTTTTTCTTCATCGAGCCACTTAATGGCATATTTAGTAAAGTAATCGGTTGTGTAGAAATCGTTGGTATCGGGTGTGTAAGGAAAATATTCGGTGCTGTCATTACACCAATAACGCGTTCTTTTTCGTGCCGGAGCAGCTTCACCCTCTTTTTGATCACCAGGATTAAAATAGTTGCAACAGCCATCTTTTAGTCCATAGTAATGATCAAACCCCCGGTATATGGGATTTTCCTTACCGTGGTGTTTCCCTGACCACCAAGTTCGGTAGCCAATTGGACGCAATACTTCACCAATTGTTACTGCATTGGTGATAGGATTGGTGTGGGTTCTATGGTAATTGCAATCCTGTGCGTATGTTCCGGTTATCAGTGACGCTCTTGATGGCATACATTTGGAAGTGTTATGGAACTGTGTGAAACGCATCCCTTCGGCAGCTAATTTATCCAGATTTGGTGTTTTTATTTCACTTCCGTAACAGCCAATATCCGACCATCCCAAATCGTCGGCACTAATAATGATAATATTGGGCAGTTGTTTTTCTTTGGGAGGATTGTTTTGGCAAGAAGCCAGGATGAAGATGAGAAAGATTATTGGCAAGTAAATTGTTTTCATAGTAAGGAGTGATTGTTTGTGTGCGCACACAAAACTATCAAGATGTAGCTAAATTGCAAAATATCAATTGATATTGTTGGATTGATATGTTAGGTAGACGATATTATTATTTGAAGCAATCGTTTCTCGGCACGAATTTTGATTAATTCTGTCTGAACCATAAATCTGATTTAGCTATGAAAAAGCAATTTACCTTTTTGTTTAGTCTTTTTATTTTATTCTTGGCATCTTGCGAAGATGATGTTGATTCTCCAAACGATACTGGTGAAGATTTTATCGGGACAACTTTTGAGTTCTATGGAGATTTTAATCAAGACAATAATTTTCAACTGATTTTTGATTTTCAGTCAGCTGGTTTTCTCCCATATGAGTCGGATGTGATTTTGGCTTATATTCTGTGGGAGTCTAATGAAGGAAATGACTATTGGCGTTCGTTACCACAGCCTGTTTACCTGGAAGATGGCAGATCTTTTACTTACAATTTCGATTTTGGATCTAATATTAATGAAGGACGAATATTGGATATGTCGGTTTTTATTGATGGCTTTGCTGATTTTAATAGTTTACCGCCTGCCTTTACCGAAAATCAAACGTTTCGCATTGTGGTGGTGCCATCTGATTTTTTGAATGCTGCAGATATTAACCCAAGTGATATTGAAAGCATTTTAAACTCTGGAAAAATCAAAATGAATGAGTTGGATATTCAAATTCCAAAGTTGTAACTGAAAATAGATTATTTGAGGTTGGTCTGATTAGTTTTTAAGGTGATAATACTTTTAAAACATCAGCTATACTTGTAAGAACGATTAAACCTAAAATAAATATCCAGCCTAACCATCTACCGGCATTTGGTGGTAATTTTATAAACTGGTCAATTAATAATGCCAATACATTCCTGGTGTCTGAAATGGGAGTTGGTATAATCAAAAGACCTATATAAGACACAAGAACCAATGCTAAAATTTTCCAAAATGGCTGTGGGAATAAATTTCCGATTCTAGAAAATCCTACAGCTTTCTTGGTTTCAGCTTTCTTGAAGAATAGTATGTTTTTTAATTGTTTGAGGTATTGGGTAATGAAATAATTGCCGGCAAATAATGATTGGCTTAAGCGTTTTTTCTCATAAGTATATTCTAAGGTTGGGTCAAAATAGAAACCAATTTTACCATTCTGATCAACCAAAACGTCTATGTTTTTAGGTGTTTGCCCCTTTTCTCTGATTATTTCTAATGTAACATGCTCATTAGCATGGTTGTTAAGTGTAACCAGAAGTTCTTCAACACAATAAATGGCATTGTTGTTGACTGCAATAATTTTATCACCATTTATCAGGCCTGCTACTTCGGCATTGCTATTGGGAGTTATTGATTTTATTATTATTGGAGCCTTGGCCTGTATAGGCGAACAAACACTACTGTGATTATATAGTATTTTATTTATGTAATCGTCATTTGCAATGATTATTTCTAAGATGGAATCGTTTCGATCAACTGTGAAATGACGGGCATTATCTATTACTATAGCTTTAGCAAACTCATCGAATCGGTCAACTGATTTTCCTTCAATACTTATAAGTTTATCACCAGTTCTAAAACCTAATTCAACACCTAATTTATCTGGGTACAAACCATTTTTATTAACATTCTCAACCGTCAAATAAGGATGTTTTGTGCTATAATCATAGAAACAAAACAACACCATCGCTATCAGGTACAGCAAGATGACTCCACCCGTCATACCAAAGAGACGTTTGGCAAATGAAAACTCTCGTTTACGCCAAATGGGAGTAGGTATTAACTTTTCATTGTTATGTACCTCATATATCTTAAACAGCCATGGAAATGGAATAATAATACCAATTGAGATCTTAACATTGAAAGCTGAAAAACTAAATAAGCAAGGTGAATATCCAATTTGATAGTGGTGATGCTGTATGCCTGCTATTCTGCAGGTAATTGCTTTACCAAAGATCAGAATTGTTCCAATAATTAAGTAATAATACCAATAGTATATAAATCCCATAATGTGTATTTGTTATTTGGTGTTAATGAGTATGACTCCATTTTTTCCCCGATCGCCATATAGCTGGATGGCTGATTCACTTTTTAATATATCCATCGACTTTACATTTTCCGAATCAATATTTGGCATTGTTTGTTGTGGCACACCATCAAGCACATATAGTGGAACATTTTTCTCAACTCTATTAAGGTTCACAATCAGAGTGCTATCCGCGACTTCATTACCATTTAGTTTATCAATTATCAAATTAATTTTTTCCTGATATTCATTTAGATTCTGATCGTAAAAGTTAGTTTGTTCGATAAGTGATTTTTCCATTAATCTAAAGCTTTCAATTCGATATGTACAATAGAGTTTTAAAAGCTTAGTTGACTCCAGAATTTCTAAAGGCAAATTTTCAATAGAATCAATCTGATTTATTAGCGAATCGCATTTGATCCAGTTGGGGATACCTTCTTCTCTTATTGTGTTTAAGTACTGATCATTGTTAGCATTGGGGCCTAGTTTGCTTATACTTAAAGCTTTTTCTTCGCATAAGGTAAATTCATTCATTAATTGGTTGTAGTTGGCAAAATAATTGGGTATGAAATTTGGTAATGCTATACTTAATAATATTATGAATGTTGAGCCGATCAGATAAAATACTTTATTTAATTCACTCTTGTTGATAATAAGGTTAAAGAATCCTCCCACTGCCAGTCCACTTAATAATCCACCGATATGAGCCGCATTGTCAATGCCTTCTTCTTTAAATCCGTATAGAAGGTTGTATCCAACAAAACACAATACACTTGTTATAAAATTCTTTCGTGTTGCTTTTGGTAGATCGATCTTATCGGTCGTTAACAGTATGATAAGTAATCCATACATTCCAAAGATGGCACCTGAAGCACCAACGGAAACAATATCTTCATTAATGGCTAAACTAGCCATGCTGGCTAAAATACCTGTAAATAAATAAGCAAATAGAGTTCGGGATGAGCCTATCTGTGTTTCTATTTCTTTACCGATAAATAAAAGAGCATACATATTCAGAAGCAAATGAAAAATACCTCCATGAAGAAACGTGTTGGTAAGTAACCGCCATTGTTCACCTAACAAGGTTAGTGCACGTAAGTTGCCACCCCATTTTATTAGGTCATCAATACTCGGATCAATGGGGTGAACATTATTCAATATCATAATCGTGTATATCAGAATGTTGAGATAAATGATAACAGGAGTGATGAAGTAATTTTTGTCTGGAACAAAAGCTTTAAGCAAGTCTAAGAATGATTTGTGTTCCTCATATTCCTCTTCAATTGCTTCAGGCGAATCAATTTTATTATATCGATTTTCATCTTTTTCAGAATCATGAGTAATTGAATTCTCGGATGTATCTTCGGCTCTTTTTCTTCTACGACTTTCTATTTCATAAAGCGCAGCCATATAAGCTTCTTCTTGATAATCAAAACGATTCTCGATAATTTCTTGTAATTCAAGATCTGTCTTATCGCTCATTTTATTAGCGAAAATATTTTCCATTGTTCAGGCGCTTTATTAATTTAATAAGTGAATCAATTTGTGTATTAAGAAGAATATCAGACAATAAAAATTATTGTTGTAAATATTCCATTCACTAATTAATTCAAAGATATAACATAAAAATAAATTGACGCCTGTAATTGAGATTGCCTATTTTAGTTTTTAGGAGTTTGTTTAATAGAAGTTGGTCAGTGTTGATGAGGTCGTTTTGATGATATCTTTAAGTGATTGAATAAATAAACAATAGGATATTTATTCAAACCATATTTTTCCACAAAACAACAGGTCAAAATCTTCGTTGAGTAACTTCCAATAGTAGAGGCCTTTATTTGTGAGTTTAATAACGCAGGCCCGAGGATTATTGGTTTCAATCTCATTAATTTTTATACCACGATTGTCATAAATTTCGATGAGCAAGGATTGTTTGTCAGGATTTTCCCAAAGGATATCGATCTGATTAACTGAAGATTTACCAATTACCTGTGATAGAACTTTTACCTCATCGCCTCGTTGAGCAGAAGCATCAAAACGTTCACTTAGCTTATCCAACTCCATATTGGGAGTAAAGGCCAGCATTTGCTTTTCCTTACTTGTTAATAGTTGATTGTTTTCCGGTGTTTTAGTTTGTATGGTATGTAAGGTATCCGGTTTTTCGTATGGGGATTGAACAATGGTACTGGTTTTTTCTATTATTGAATTACTGGACAAATCAGACTCCTGTGTAGGGATGTTAAATAAAAAAATGCCAATACTTAACACAATTGCCATTGTAGCTGCTATACCTATAATTTTATTTAGACTATTGTGGTGTGTTTTTTTGAGTTCAATCAACGGACTGTCCGATAATTCCAGAATTGTTTCACTAACAGCAAGAACCTGATGGCTACATTCTTCACATTCATCCAGATGTTCGCAAATATTCTCAGGTAATGAGCTTATGCGATCAGCATTTAATGCTTCAGCACAAATAGCGATTTGTTCGTCAGTTAGATGATTGTGTTTCATTTGCCCCTTTTTTTAAGCGTTCTTTTGTCGGCGGTGAGCTTTGCATAGTAATACTCAAAAAGAATTTGTGCACTTTCTTTATCGTAATTGGCCCGATTAAACGGGCCATTAAGTTTCACTATTATTTTGTCAATCGACTTATTTAGCCACATACGCACAGCATCAGCTTTTACATTTTTATTTTCAGCACGTTGAACAGCAATGGATAGGTTTTCAAAAATCTCACTCTTACTTTTTGGTTCCGATTTTTTAAACAGCTGTTTTAATTTGTGCTTTAAATAGTTTTTATCATAAAGCTTAATGTCTGTCTCATAAATAATTAATCGATAGACATAGGCCAGAAATAAGCGTATTTTAAATCTGTCATTAGCAAATAAACGAATGATGTTATCAAGCAACTTAATTTCGTCATTAATAACCAGTTTCTCCATGGAAAGAGCTTCGGTTGTTTGACCAGGCTCAATTTCGTCAGTTGGCTTTTGCTTCCAGTATTTAATCTCTTTCCGGATGTGTTCGCAGCACATCTTATTTAATACTGCTATATAATAAGTACTGGCTTTTGCTTGCCCGTTATAGGCATTGTTAATTTGCTCGTGCTTTTGTAAAAACTTCTCAACAATACCCATTTGAATGTCTTCCTTTTCTTTTTCAGGAATTGTGCCTTTATTGACATAATGCTGTACTACTTTTTGAGCCAAGTCCAGAATCTGATGATCAGAAAGTAGTTTAATACGCTTACTGTTTTTCTTATCTACTGCGAGCATTTAGGTTTTATTGAGCGCCCAAAATTGTTAATAATTAATCTAAAATCAAACATATATAGGCGGGTAAATTAATCTTGGATAATTATTATGTCTCTGTTATGTAATCTTGTATATAACAAAATGTTTAGCTGTTTGCTAAATATTATGGTGTTTGAAAACCAAAAGGATGCCCTTTAAACAGAATGGTACAATTCTGACTAGGACATCCTTACTAATAAAAGAAAATAAATAAAAATGAATAATTTATTACTTGCTTTGTGGTAATGTTATGATGACGTGATATTATCTATTTCTTTTAGCATTCTACTGACAATAGAATTATAAATCAATGAATGTGGGCTCGTAACCTAAACTTTTAGCATAGTCAAGCAGTTTGTTATTTTGTTTCATGCGTACATTTGCATGAAAGTCGGTTTTGATCTTATAATATTCGGCTGCTTTTGGAAAGTTTCCAATCAGTTCGTAACTAATGGCGAGGGCATGCGCTAAATCCGGCGATGGTTGTTGCTGATAGAGCGAGTTAATAAGGTTAGCAGCATCAAGGTATTTGCGCTCTTTATAAAGTGTTTTTATCGAAGCATATTTAGTTTTTAAAGCCTTATCTTTAAACTTAACCTTAGGGAAGTTTAGTACAACTTTATCAGATGACTTAAGGTTGGTGTAAAACTTTATTTTACTCACAGCATATTTTGTAACATCTTGCTCCAGTTCATCAAGTGGTGTGAATTTTTTTCCTGGTGCTCTCAGGCTTTTTTTATGCCAAGAAAGGGTGTCCGTTTGTGAAGGCGATCCATCCTTGTAATCGAAGGTAAATACGATGTCGAGATCAACCTTATTTTCAATGCTCGTTACGAAGTACGGTAGACGCTGTGTACCTATCTTTTCCTTATATACACTTTCTCCTTCAATGGCCTTGCAAGTGTAGTTATAGGTACCTGAAAGAATGATGTCAGCATCCGATTCATTTTCAAGGGGAAGAATCCAGGGTTGATTAATCCAGGGTTTTTTTTCGTCGACAGACCAGTGTGACTTCTTAAGGTATTCTTCAACCGTTTCTTCGAGTGTTTTATTTTGCTGCGAACAAGTGTTTTTAAATGACTTAAGGTAATATTTCGTTTTAGTGAAATGCGTATTAGCAATTTTCTTTTCATCAAGGCTCACCTTATATACCTGAACACTTTGAGCATTAACCAGAAGTACACTAAAGCATGGAATTATGAGGGCAAGCAATATTAATCGTTTCATCACTTAATATTATTTAAATAGTTGCTATTTGTTGTAAATTAGTTTCCACCTTGAAGCAAGGTCTTTTTTCTTTACGGCTATATAGTTTCCATCATTATCAATAGCCAGGTAACTGCCCCAGTTAATGTTGTAGGCGCCCTGCATATTCAAGAATATTACATAATTACCATCAACAATGGGTACCCACAGGTATTGCGCTTTGAATTCGGACAAGAAACGACGACGGGCAAACATCATTTTGCCTTCTTCCTTATGTTCGCAAATCACCCATTTTTCCTTATCGGCACCAACAAGAGTATTGATGGCCATTGAACGATAATCAGAAGCATAGGTGACGCCTGCCTCGGCGGGAATGATACTGGAGAAGAAGCAAGTTGGCATTGATTTGCCAGGTTCGTATTTCACAGGCTCTTTGGCCAAAACAAATTGTGTGGCCTGATCAACCAATACAAAGTTTTGATATTTATTTAATGCCTCTTTTTCTTTAGAAGTAACAACCGATGTTAATTGGGCAAAGCTTTGAAAACTAAGCCCTAGAAATAAAATTGCCAATAAGATAAATCGCATTGGTTCTATTTTTTTGAGTTAAAACAATGCCAGACTCCTTGTACCGGATATCTGGCATTGTTTATTTTGGTTATGATATTGCGTTGATTAATATTTAAAAGTACGAGTGGCTTTGTATGGACCAATTTTCATACTTGTCCAGTTACCATTTGCATCATATTCAAATGAACAATCCCAGTTGGTATTCGCTTTGAAGCTAAAGCTATCCTTTGAGACTGTAGGCTTAGGGCCATTCAAATCGACCAAATATTTGTTGACAAAAGCCATTCCTTTAGCTTTCTCTTCAATGGCCATTGAACCATTTAAATTAAACTCAAAATCTACTTTGGTTGGGTTGCCTTTGTCATCCTGACCATTATATTTTATACCACGAACCATAGGCTTGGCGGCTAACCACCTTTCACGTGTTTGCATCATATTGTCCATGTCGGTTTTAACATCGCCTTCCCATCTCCAGCTTGTCATAGCGCCTTCCTCGTTAATGTTTGCTTTAGTTGTAAATGATGTTGTTGTGTGTACACGCTTTGGTACAATACCGGAAGCATCTAAGATTTCTTTGAAGAATGCATTGGCTTTGAAATATTTAGATTCACCGGTAAAGTAAATATTACCATCTAAATCAACTTTTAGGCGCACTGATTCTTCTGATTCCTTATCTCCGAAAAAGCCGACTTTTTTGGTAATGTTTTCAGCTTTACCATAAGTATTGGCCAAAATAGGATCGTGCACATAATTAAGGCTTGAGTAATAAGAATATGAAGAAGTAGCGGCTTGTGCCCACATACCCGCATCTGTTTCAAGGTGTGAGTATTTTCCGTTTCCGCTATATTTAGGCATAATGTCACGGGTAATTAATTTTTCTTTACTTCCGTCGGATAATAATGAAACTTGATCAGCCTGCAGCTCCTTAATGCGACGCTTAGAGTCATACTTAACACGATACTCGATTGGTTCCATGCCTTCTTTTTGTATAGTTGCGCGCATGTCTTTTGGTGCTCCTTTACAATCTTGTAATGGGAAGAACTGGAATGGGAAATCAATTTCGAATAACTGACAAAGCAGGTCATTTACGGCATAGAAATCAACAAATCGTTTAAGATCGCGGTTAATGGTTACCATTAACTCAGGATAACGCTTGGCACCAGAAGGGTAGTAATTAACAAAATTATTGATGTTAAAATATTGTTCGTATTGTTTTATCTCACGAGTGCCAATAAATGTCGATCCAACCTTTGCCTTCATGTCTTTTGACGTCATCGTACCTGCTAACACGGCATTCCAGCATTCCATTTTTTCGAGGGTTGTTTTTATTTCTTCGCCATATTGTTTATAGTATTGCGATGCTTTATCCGCATCTTCCAACCACGCGTAACAAACCGAAAGGTTATGCAATGCTACCCACTTTGTTTTTGCAGATGTTGATGGTAGTACCTTTTCCATCTCATCGGCGAAAGCCTTAACCTTTTCCTTTTCTTTACTGTTGAGTATTAAACCTTTTTTGCCTTCAAAAACAGCAAGGGTTGGTTTAATCATCTTTTTAGAAACCTTTGACTCTTTAACGACTCCTAACTTAATAGGCGCATTAAACTGACCAAACCCGTATCGTGCGAAAACGCCCGCTCTAACAGCATTGTAAGCTGCATTTGTTCCAATTCGATCCTGAATAGGCACTTCATCCTCTAAATTTCCCTCGCTTAAGTCTTTTGCTGTTTCAGTGGCTTGTTTTTCAAGACTTTTACCAATGCCTCCAAGAGTTGGAGCTTGTTGTGGTTTGTAATCTTTTGTTTTTTGAGTTCCTTGCAATACTCCCAGGTTTTCTTCGAAAATCAAGTTACCACTATTATCAGTTACTTTGTAACGGCAATTTACATAGTAGGGTATGTCAAAATAACCTTCGCTGTCGGGAGAAGAAGGCATCGAAGCACTTGGACTTGGGTTTGGTTCATTAAGGATGAATATCTCAACATTAACGCTTTTTTTAGTGTTTACGTCCGTCATGATGTAAGCAGGAACAAAGCTCCAGCGGGCAAAACGTCCTTCTTCATCTTTGTAAGCATCCAACATTTTGTTAAAGTCCTCCATGGCATCCATGGCTTTGTTGGCACCTGAAGCTACTGCATTTCCAAATGAGCCAAACTTAGCGCCCATTGCTGAGTTCTTCGCCTGTTTTGCTTCTTTTTTGGCCGTTTGAAGGGCTTGGTCGACAGATACAAATACATTGGCATGAGCAAATTCAACACCTTTACTTGGTGCTTGAAAATAACTAATTGAGTTGGGCCCTTTAATACTTTGAGCCATTACAAGAAAAGCCAGACAGGCCATTCCCATTGTTAATAATACTCTCTTCATTTTTTTTTATTTATTAAACTTTCATGTGTTGAGGAAGTAAATTTTGATTCCCTAACTAAAGGGTTGCACATGATGATCAGTTTTGAAAAAAAGAATTTTAGCGAAATAAAGGAGCGAACGGCTTATGTATTGACAGACTGTGTGTAAGGAAGTGAATTTTTTTTGTCTTTTATGAGTTAATGATGTTATTAATGTTGAAACTTTATATGATAAGCGAGTTGTTGGCGTCTGTGATTTCCACTAACCACACTTTTTTGTTGATTAAAACAGAGTAATATTGATTTTCTGAATTGTGATTCTTCTTAATTTCGCGGCTTTAAATGGTATAGGCTCTGGATTGTTGGGCGGGAATCGTTGGAGTATGCTATTAAAATACTGATAGGGAAAGTACTAAGTTATAATTTTTAATGAACAAAAGGAATTCTATTGTTGGCATATGTTTCGGCGTGGCTTTGTTGTTAGGTATTTACTATTTGATGCCTCAAAAGATTGGTGAGAAAACAAAAATCAACTCAGAAAAACAGAAAGAAGTTTATCAGTTTATAAAAAGCTTTGTTTATGCCGAAATTGGTTATCCTGATTCGATTGATTGGCGATACAATGATCTTAATCCGAATTCGATTGACTATTTTCTGAAATTAAAGAAAGGAACTGAACAATTAAATAAGAATGAAGCAAAGGAGGCCTGGGATAGTTGGTGGCCATGTATCGAAGATGATGAATTAGAAAACTACAAGGCTGAGACTTATTTTATTATAGGAACTGCTTTGGGAGAACGGGATGGTTTTGCAAGTTTCCTTTTGTTGTCGAAAGCATTGAAAATTGCATCATCGGGAAAATACAGTAATAATGCCCTTGAATACGTTTGTTTAAAATCGATCATTCGATTGTGCGCATCTCAAGCTGAGGATGATAATGTAATACAAGAGGTCGATCAGATTGTTAAAAACATTAGTCAAAAAGCAGATTACATATTAAGACATAAATCACAGACCATAAAAGAACTTAGTCCTGAATCAAGTATATATCATATGGCAACAGAAGCTCTTTTTTGGCTTGGAGATGCAGCCTTAGGCGAAAAGTATATTGATCAACTGAATGCGCAAAAATCTCAATTTTTACATCCAGAATTGACAGATGCGTTTGTTAATATATCGCTTGGAGTGAAGTATTACATCGAACAGGAGTTGGATGATTCAATGGAGGCATTTAGTAAAGCAATCAATCAAATTGGAGATGAAAGATCATATTTAGATTATAGTTTAGAGTTGCCTTATGCTTATATAGGTTGTATTTATGCTGACCAACATCGTTTCAAAAGAGCAATTAAGTATATGCAACACTCTATTAAAACACTCCAAAATAGATATTATCAAAATATAGAAGATCCTTTAATATTTGTCGATACTAATTTAATGTATGGAGAGGAGAAAATTTACAATTTGATTATGTGTTATTTAAGGCTTCAATATTTTTATAAGGGTGCAATAGAAGAAGGAGATTCTTCGATTGATCTTAATCATGTATTCGAACTTACTAAGTACACAAATGAGTTAATCAAAGTTTGGTTTTTAAATGCTGCAGATGAAGAAACATTGTTACGAGCTACCAAGCTGATGAAGAAAAGTAACAGTAATGCCATAGATCTTTTATGGACACATCAGCATCAATTTAGAAACGTAGCTGATAAGGTATATCGCTTGCAGACAGAAGCACAATCATTTTATCTTAATTACCTGATTGAGTTAAGAAAATTGGGAAAAAATAATGCTAATTATAATGTCATCCGTAGACTTACGTTGGATTTGGCTAAAGCTCGTCAATCCGATCAACAGTTTAGCGATGCCAACATCCATAAACAACTAGCTTTATTAAGGTGTAAATCTGAATTATGGAGCACAAGTGCAAATGAGTTAAAGCATTTGCTTTATAAAGAAAAAGAGCCGGTACGCATTACAAAAGAAAAGGCTGTTGTGAAGTATTTTATGTCTTTTAATGATTTATATGTGAGTTATTACACAGGTAACAGAAAAGGATGGAAAAAACTGCCGAAGGCCGATTATAAAAACATTGTAAATCAGTTAAAGCGAGCTGTTAAAAGTCAGACTCCTTCGGCGCAGCGTCTCCAGCAACTATATCAGCTGTTGATAAAACCAATCGCACCAGAACTGAAGCAGGTAGAAGAGTTAACAATACTTAGTGATGAACAGTTAGAAGGTGTGCCATTTGAACTTTTAAAAGATGAGAATGGAGTTTATCTGGTCAATCAATTTGCGATTAACTACTCTTATACTTCAAATCCTAATACTAATAATCAGTTGACTGATTTTAAGACATTTTTGGCTCTTGCCCCTGGCTTTGAAGAAGGAAACAATCAAGTAAAAACTAGTTTAACCAGAGACATCGTAGAAGAATATGCATTTATCAAACGATCGGGAGGTAATCGGTTCAAATTAGCCTCTATACCTTACTCTACAGATGAGGTGAATGCTATTGGACAAATGTTTAACAATCGATCTATTAAAAATGAAGTTTTGACGCGTAAAGACGCAACTACCGAGAATTTTGTCAATCATATGTCAAAAGCTGAAATCATTCATATTGCTACCCATGGAATCAGTTGCGATAATTATAAAAGTGGTTTGTTTTTTACACAAAGTGATAGCGATGACGATGGCTTTTTAAGTTTCTATGAATTGTATGATCTTGATGTTAATGCTGATTTGGTTGTCTTGTCTGCGTGTAAATCGGGTATTGGCAAGGTAGTAGAAGGAGAGGGGGTAATGGCCTTGCCTCGTGGATTTATATATGCAGGTGCTTCCAATGTGATTGCCAGCTTATGGAAAGTTCATGATGAAAAAACAAAAGAACTAATGGTGGCATTCTATCAGCATTTGCTGAATGATAAGGTGAGTTATGCCAAGGCTTTGCAATTGGCCAAATTAGATTGTATTAATAATGGTTTTTTGTACTTGGATTGGGCTGGTTTTGTATTAATTAGTAATTAGGATTTATTAGCAATTTTATTATATCGCTAATGAATTAACTATAGCATCTTTCAGATAAAAGTTGTTGTTTAAAAGAGATGTCCCATTTTCTGATTTTTTTCACGCTGATTGGCATATTTTCTTTGACGATCTAACTTTATTTCATTTTTTATATCCTTCTTGGTTTGAGAATTAAATAAATGAAGATTAACGGACGAAATATTAGTCGGCGAATTCGCTAAATGTATTTTTGAGGAATCAATTTCAGATTGTGAGTCGTAATAATGCTGAAGCTTCGAAATATTTGTTCTGTATTCGTCAATGTTACCTTTAGTTGTATTAACTACATTAATAATCGAATCATTCTGTAAACATATAAATTGATAAATGGAATCATTTTGTTGATATACAAGTGCTATTTCTTCTGGGAAGGTTGATTCTGGTAAGATATTATACTTTATTCTTTCGGCCATATCAATGGTATCTCCAACAGCAGGGTGTAGACAGTAACTTTTATCTTGGGCTTTTACATTTGCACTTATAGTTAAAATCAACGATATAAAGTATAATGGGAAGTATTTCATAACATCTGAAATTTAAATAAAACAGTAATAGATAATTAGGTCTTTATTTCCGGCCGTTTAAAGTTGCATTAAAGACAATTCCTATATTATTGCTTTTTAGGTTTTCTTCGGCAATGTTACCTGTTTGATTATTACAATAGGTATGATGATAATAGAGCGCGCATCCAATGCCCCATTTTGGCGATACCCACCACTCTTTACCTGCTTTTAATTGTATACTGAAACCTTTATCAGTTGTAATGTCAATATCTTCATGCTCATTAGTCAATGTAAAACCACCAACTCCCATTGATGTTGATAGAAGAAAATTGTCAACAGTATAATAAGTCAGCCCAATGCCTATCATTCCTTCGCTTAAATTAATTTTATTATCAGTTTTGTAACTATTAATTTGATAGTCATCACTGTCAATCTTGGGACCTGTTATTCCATGAGAGAGCAGAGTGGCGTGTAAAATCAGATTCTCAGATATAGTTCCTCCTATTTTTAAATCAAAGGAACCACCCAGTCCTGAGTATTTAGTATAACCGAAATTTTTAGAATCAACTTTAACACTACTTTGGTTAGCGCCTAATCCCATTGAAAGATAAAATCCACGGTGTTTGCGCCCCCTGAAAATTTTAGGTGTTGGAATGCTTTGAGCTGAAACATCATTAATAATAATGATTAAGGATATAATTGCCAGAATCTTTTTCATGTTAGTATGGTTAGCGTATTTTAAACTTTGAGTGTTCAAAATTAAAATTATTGTAACACCTCAGGTTCTATCATTACTAACGCATAGGTGTCAGTTGGCAGTCCAAAATAGCTTTCATTGTTCCACTAAATCAATAGAAAGTTGAAGCATTTCAAAGATATTCGCAGAACGCTTAATCCAGGTATCAA
>JAOARW010000064.1 GCA_025210475.1 Carboxylicivirga sp.
ACGGTCTAACTTTGATATAATCTGAGAGAATAAGTTTATCTTTAACATGTGAGAAGACATTTTTTGTTGTGCAACTCAAAGATAATTTGAGATACTTAAAATTCTTCTCACATTGTTAATCGTTTAGGACGCTATTGATTTTTCTTCTTTATATCCGGATACTCAATTCTTGCATGATAGATGTTTTTAAGTTTATTCTTAAAAACTTCTTTCGCCATACTAATTTCTTTAAACGTAATAGGCGCATTTATGAATTGGTCCTCTTCAATTTGAATATTGATTATTTTCTCAACCAGTTTGTCAATTTCGTCATCCGAGTAGTGTTTTAAACTTCTTGAGGCTGCTTCAATGGAATCAGCCATCATTAATATCGCTGTTTCTTTTGAAAATGGCGTTGGTCCCGGGTAGGTAAATGAACTGATATCTGGCGTTTGATCAGGATATTTGTTAATGTAAGAATTGTAGAAATAGCGTGTTTTAGTTGTGCCTTGATGGGTTGTTATAAAATCAATTACTTGCTTTGGAAGTTTATGTTTTAAGGCCATTTTAACACCATTATCAATGTGATTGATGACGATTCTGGCACTTTCTTCATATTCCAACTCATTATGTGGATTGAGCCCTCCAGATTGATTTTCGGTAAAAAATAATGGAGAAGCCATCTTTCCAATATCATGATACATGGCACCTGCGCGTACTAATGCCGGGTTGGCATCCAATTTATAAGCTACTTCCTGTGCAAGGTTACCAACCTGTATGCTATGCTGAAAAGTTCCCGGTGTTGCTTCAGCCATTTCGCGCAATATAGGATGATTGGTGTCGGCCAATTCAATTAGCGTAACATCCGATAAGAATCCAAACATACGTTCAAAAATGTAGATCAGCGGGTAGACCATAAGAATCATAATGCCATTGACAGCAAAATAGGCATACATTAATGGTTCTACTGTAGTAATGGTACCTTCCTGCCAAAGATGGAGCGCTGTATAAATTGTTGCGTATGTTAAAGTAATAAGCATTGCAGCCCGCACAATATGACTTCGCCGCGACATCCTGAATAGGCTAAACATGGCAACTAAGCCCACTGGTATTTGTATAAATACAAACTGAAAACTGTTTTGGGCAAAAAAAGCACATATTAGAATGGTCATCACATGTGTGAAAAATGCCAGACGACTATCCAGGAAAGTTCGAATTATAATTGGAAGAATTGCAAAGGGGATGATGAAGAATGGGAAATGGATGAAGAACTGCTTTAAGCTGGCAAATACCACCATCAGAACAGTGATTAGTAAAATAAAACTAACCGAACTGATGGAGTGATAAACATCTTTTCGGAAATAGAAAAGAAACAGGTAGATGCATAAAAACAAAAATGCCACCAGTAAAAACTGTCCGGCAAGAATGAAGTAGTAATCAGAATCCGATGCGATATTAGCTTCATATTTACGCTTTAACGAGTTTAGAACTTTGGCTGTTTCATCGTTAACAATTTCACCTTGATCAATAATTCGTTGATTGGCTAACACTCGACCTGAAGTGAGTGATATATTGGATTTCAGTTGGCCAAGTTCACTAGTGTTTCGCTCTGCATTAAGCTTAATGTTGGCACTTATGTATTTGTTTAATTCTAATTGATTAACAAGAGCAGATGCTTCATTGAAAACTTTTTCGTCAAGTTTGTTAAAATCATCGAGTGCAGAACTGATTAGTTTTTTATATGCACCGATGCTTTGCTCCAATTCAGCTAACTCGTATGGTTCAACAAATGCTCCTTTAATTAGCATTAACTCAAAGTTGGGTTGAGCATCCATGTTAGCCTCAGGCAAAAGAATGATTCCTTTTTTGTAAAGGCTCTCCAGATTTGAATCTATCAAGCTATCGATATAGTTAAAATAGCTAGCATTGTTTTTATAGGGTTTATTTAATAAGGGATACTTATTCTTATTCAGATTTATAAAATTTTTGAAATCCTTTTTAAATTGTTCCTGGTTGGCAGCCATCACCAACGTATCCATTTCGAAATACGGACGGTGGTTTTTAACAGCCAAATTAGTTTCCTCTAATAGTTCGGCCTGTGTTTTATAAATTGGAAAATCAAAAGGAGCAATTAATGCCTGATGTTTCCATGGGGCACCCGTTTGAAACTCATAAGCAAACTTTCCGGTTTTTGGTAGCAAATATGTTATCAGGGTAATGCTGATTAAGAATAATACCAGTCGGGCAAATGGTTTGTAAAACTTATTTTTTAAACGAGATAGCAATTCGAGCATAATACTGATTTTTATTAATGGCACGATTAATATGACCAAAGATAGCGAAAGGTAAGTTTTTTTATCCCAATTTTGCCAATGTTAAAGAAGAGAGTAGTAAATATCGGATTGTGTATTTCGATCAACGATCTTTCATATTAGAAACGAATAGCTTATGCAGAAGTCGATATGTACCTACGGGTTTATACCTGTTAGGAGCGACGCATCTGAACGCGCCGAAATGGTTACTCAGCTTCTTTTTGGTGATACTTTTGATATTATCGAAAAGAATGATAACTGGGCTAACATCCGTATTCATCATGACCAGTATGAAGGTTGGATCAATTCTAAGTTGATTGTCAATTTGCCAGACAGGGAAGTTGATAATTGGATGAAGGCTGACAAATGGATAGTGCCGGCACCATTTATAAAAATGGTATCAGAGCCTGATAAAACAACACACATATTATCGGGAGGGAGCAGTATTTTCTTTAATGGCAGCGATCGAAATAGTTTTGCGATTGGGCATAAAGAGTATTATCTGTCTGGTAATTACAGTGCCAATAAGCCCGCTGCTTCAATTACTGATTGTGCCAATGCTTTTGTTAATGCACCTTACTTGTGGGGGGGGCGCTCATTCTATGGTATCGACTGTTCTGGTTTGACTCAGATTGTTTATAAATTGGCAGGTTGTGATTTGCCACGTGATGCTTCTCAGCAAGTTGAATTAGGACAAATTGTAAATTTTGTGGAAGAAGCACGATTGGGTGATCTGGCCTTTTTCGATAACGAGGAAGGCACCATTACGCATGTTGGTCTTTGTATGGGTAAAGGTGAAATTATACACGCTTCGGGACGTGTGCGTTGCGACAAACTGGATCATTTGGGTATCTTCGACGAAGAATCGAAGTCATACAGTCATAAGCTACGTGTTATAAAGCGAATTCTATAATGAGTTATACATATGAATATCCGCGCCCGGCTGTTACAACAGATGTTTTTGTGTTGGCCAGGGATACTAAACAGGTATTATTAATTCAAAGAGGCAAAGAACCCTATAAAGGACATTGGGCTTTGCCTGGTGGTTTTGTTGATATGGATGAAGACTTGCCCGCTGCAGCCCTAAGAGAATTAGAGGAAGAAACAGGTATTAACAGTTTGTCAGTAAAACAATTTAAAACATACGGAACTGTTGATCGAGATCCAAGGCACCGAACTATTTCAGTGGTTTTTACAGGCATATGTGATTCAATTATTCCGGTACAAGGAATGGACGATGCGGCCGATGCCCGTTGGTATTCAATCGATGATTTGCCCCAGTTAGGATTCGACCACAGTAAAATAATCAACGAAGTTATTGCATCATTTCGTAAGGATGGAATCCTTTAAAATATCATAGGTTTCCGGACCTTTACAAAAGAGTAGATCAACAACGCTTAAGTGGGGGATGAATGGAAATTTCTCCGAGAAAACCTGCCTGTATTCAAGTGTCTGATAGTTTTTATCCAAGTCGGGCAGATTCTTAGGATTGATAAATCGTCTTAAATCATATTCATTCTCCGGGTTAAAGGAACTGAAATCCTGCGTTAGCTCAATAGGTGTTTCCAGTTCGAGTTCATCCAATATCGTATTAATTAAACCCAGATTAAAGTCAAGTAAGTATTTGTATTTCTTCTCATAAAAAGTAAGAAAATCATCGGCATAATATTCAAAAAAGGGTGAGCTGTTGTAGGCCGATACAATGGATCGCCAATGTTGTTTTTGCCAGTCAGTATCGTAATCAATTAAAGCATCCTTAATACTACATCTGGTATTTTTCTTATTTACCACAGGAACTGTTAAACTCAGTGGCCCGTTTGCCCCGGTAATCGAACAGCGATTACTGTATGTTTTGCGTTGGTAATTGGTGTGTTGCTCTATGATTAATTTATCGGCATTTACAATGTGCGCAAACAAATGAACCGACCCAAGGTATGTTAGCGGAATAGTTTTAGATATCTGCATCGTTTTCATTCAACTCATTAACACCTTCGTTTACAGGTGTTTTTTTGTTCTTTTTTGATTTGATAAAAAAGTAAGACGCCCCAGCCAATACTCCGCTTAGAAAAACAACAATCAGCAAGATGGCCAGTGAAATCTCCACTTCATTAAAAAAGATATTAACATTAACGGGTTCGGCGTTTTGAACAGAGAAAATCACCAATATAACAACCAGTGCCAGCGATACCCAGAATGATTTTTTCATAACAAAATGAATTTGGTTAAAATGTTGAGTTGCAAGATAAGCAAATTACGCCAATGACTAATGTTTTTCAACCCGACCGATAATGTGATT
The DNA here is from genome assembly GCA_025210475.1 of Carboxylicivirga sp. Taxonomy (GTDB): domain Bacteria; phylum Bacteroidota; class Bacteroidia; order Bacteroidales; family Marinilabiliaceae; genus Carboxylicivirga. The sequence goes on from JAOARW010000064.1 coordinate 4,588, forward strand.
TTCGGGAACAAAGCCCCAAAAACGGCTGTCGAAAGAGTGAAACCTGTTATCGCCCGATACCCAATAGTAATTCATCTTAAATGTATAATCACGACTGATTTTACCATTGATAATAATTTGATCACCTTCAATTTTCAGCTGGTTTAATTCGTAGCTCTCGATGATGCGTTTATAAAGAAAAATGTTGCTTAAGGATAACTGAACCGTTTTGTTCTTGGTAGGGATGATCAGTGGCCCAAGGTAAGAAGCATTCCATAAAAAATCCTGTTTGAAAGGAAATACATAAACATTTGGCATATTCAGTGTTTCTTCAACAGCAGATACATAATCTTTCCAGTCAGACAGATGGACTCGTTCCGCTTTTATTTCGATTAGTTCCCAGCCATATTCGCGATAGCTGGTAATGGCTTGCTGACGGATGGTTTGCCTAATATTTAGTGGGGTGTTCTTTTTAATCCGGTATTTATTGATGTTGAATATATTAAATGGTGAAAGACGACCATTAATTAAATATTCTCCATTTACAAATTGCAAAGTATCACCCGGCGTGGCAATTAATCGTTTAATAAAAGTTTTCCTTTTACTTACTGGCTTGTATTGTACTTCAGTATCGAGGATTGGTGTATATTTGCGGGTATTTTTGTACTGTCGTTTGATAAAGTAATAGTCTTCATTGGGGTACTCTACAAAGTTACTGTCGGCCTCAGGAAAATGAAATGCTATTACATCTCCTTTGGTCATAGATGTATAGCCCTGAATCCTTCTGTAATCATCCGGTGAATTAACGTTAATTGCAGCGCCATAGGCCAACTTGTTAATGAATACAAACTCATTGTTTTCAAGTGCTGGTCGCATGCTATTGGAACGAAGCTCGTAGAAAGTAAAAATGTAAGTATTTATAAACCAAATGCCAACGATGGCAATGCTAATTGCCAACAGCCATTCGAATGTACGTCGTTGCCATATTTGAAGCCTTCCAGCTAATGCTTTGATTGTTTTTTGGGATGAAGGATGCCAGGTATAGATAGAAAACAATATCAGCATACCTATCATTAGCCAACTCATACTCCAGATGGAGAGTAGCAGGCAAATAATAATTAGAATGTATTGTATGGTAGCCTTTAATGAGAACATATAAAAAGAAGATGGTCAAAACAAGCTTTGTTCATTGAGCGGAGCCGAAATGGTGTTTCTTTAAATGATTATTTGCAATCAACACTTCGATTCCGCTCATTGAACGTGTTATCTGGGGGGGGATATCCCCGAAATCTTTTATTTATGTACCATCTTAAAAAATCTTTTCCAACGAATGTTCATCGGAAATCCTTTGTCAGGATCAAGTGAGAGCCACACCAATATTGGTTTTCCAACGATGTGATCTTCGGGCACAAAACCCCAGAATCGTGAATCGGCTGATTTATGGCGATTATCCCCTAACATAAAATAATAATCCATTTTGAAGGTGTAGGAGTTAGCCACTTCACCATTAATGTATATTTGACCGTTTTTAACATCAAGGGTATTACCTTCGTAGTTGCGGATAATTCGATCATACAATACCAGATTTTTCAGATTTAACTCAACTGTTTCACCTGCTTCGGGCATTTTAAGCGGACCAAAATTATCGCGGCTCCAATTATAGTCACTGCTGTAAGGAAAAACATTTGAGCCAGAACCATTAGGTTTTCTTTCAACCATTTTTACCAACTTAACAAATGGCATGGCCTTCACTTTCTTTGCCATTCCTTCAGTTAGGTTAAGTACATAATTAGGTGCAGAACCGATAGCTTCCTGATCGGCCTTTGAAATCTCCAGTTTTTCAAAGAAGCGTGTGTTAAGACTGGTGCCATCTGTTTGAACGTGATATATGTGCTGTATAAACTCTGGATTATTGACTGCTTTACCGTCAATGTAAATTTGGTTGCTTCGAATTTCGAATACATCACCTGGAAGTGCCACACAGCGTTTTACGTAATTATCGCGGCGGTCAACCGGACGAGCCAATACTTCACCGTAATTCTGCGGATCAGCCTTAATGGCTTTAGCACCAATGCTCATCAGGTAATTGTTTCGTTCCCAATCAGAATTAAATGGAGTAGAGCGTTTTAAGGAAGCATCCTGTGAATATAAAATACCTCCTACTTGCAGGCATTGTTCAAAATATGATGGATTGTTGCTTTTGAAAGGAACGGTGTCGCCAGCCGGAAAGTTAAACACCACTATATCGTCACGCTTTACATCACCAAAACCTTTTAAACGTTTAAAATCCCAATGAGGCCAGTTGGTATACGATTTGGTGTTGATAATAGGAAATGTGTTTTGAACCAGTGGAAAGGCAATAGGTGTATTAGGCATACGCGGTCCGTAACTTACCTTACTCACAAATAAATGATCCCCAACCATCAATGATTTTTCTAGCGAGCTGGTTGGTATCTTATAATTCTGAAACAAAAAGATGTTGATCATATACACCGCCAGCAAGGCAAAAATAAGTGCATCGGTCCATTCTAATACCGCACTTGGTTTTTTACCATCTTTGGTTTTTTTCCAGAAATCCCAGGGAATTTTTTTAGTGATATAACTGTCGAATAATAATGGATACAACAACAATAACCAATAGTTGCCAACCCAAATTACCCACAGCATAAAAACGATGCTGGCAATACCTAGTTTAATCCATTTTACTTTTGATACATTTTGCATTAGAATAGAGATTTAGGTTAGAAGTTTAATAAGTCGTTCATGCTTAAAAAGCCTTTGTTTTTGGCGGCAAATTCAGCAGCTAATACGGCGCCAAGGGCAAAACCTTTGCGTGATTTGGCACTGTGGTGAATGGTTATTTCATCAATAGCTGAATCGTATTTAATGGTATGAATACCCGGAACCTGTCCTTCGCGAATGGCTTTTATGGCTACATCACTGTCTTTTCCTTCCTTATCAAGTTTCCAGTCACTTTTCGCATCAAGGTTTTCGATTAGTCCCTCGGCCAGCGTAATGGCTGTTCCACTCGGTGCATCCAGCTTTTGTGTATGGTGAACTTCTTCCATCGAAACATTGTACTCGCTCATTTTATTCATGATACGCGCCAGCTGTTTATTTAATTCAAAAAAGATGTTAACACCCAGACTGAAATTGGAGGCATAGAAGAATGTTTGTGCGCCATTTTGGCAACGGTTTTCAATATCTTCCAGCTTATCCAGCCATCCTGTAGTACCTGAAACAACTGGTATGTTGGATTCAAAACATTTCAGGTAATTGTCGTAGGCTGCTTCCGGACGGGTAAACTCAATGGCCACGTCAGCCGATTTAAATTGCTCGTCGTTAAAGGAATCGTCACTCGAAATATCTATTTTACTAACTATCTCGTGTCCACGGTCAAGAGCAATTTTTTCAATCTCCTGGCCCATTTTCCCGTAACCGATCAGTGCTATTTTCATAATAAGTCTAAATTTTTTATAGTCAATAAACCTGCAAGAGCAGATGATGTAGGTTCAGATTAAAAACTTATGGTTGTTTTCAGTTTCAAACCATTCAGGTGTTGTGTTGAGCTTTTCACTTGACCACTGCTTTTGTTGAATAACAATTGGTGGCAGCAATTAGCTGTTTCAAAATCAACAATAAATCAAACCCTTCGGGCAAAGATAAAAAATTAGTAAGTAAGTTGACGGTCGATTTATCTTTAAGCAAAGGTATTCATCCATACTTTAACCTTTCTTTAAGGATTTGTTTGTTGAGAAGATATTTAGCGTTTGTTATTTATGGGATAGATTGACGATTGAGAACCAATGTAGGACACTTATCGTTCTTGAAAGTTCGGATTCAGAATCAAGGTTAAAGAATCTTTTACAAGACTTTATAGGTTGTTATTAACAATAAACCTTAGTTTATAAGCGTTCTGTTTTTATGTTTTGGCCAATTAATCTTAAAAGATAGAATGGCTTGATGATAAGCGATAAATTTTATCTTTGCCATTATCATGCACGTAAACTAAATATAATGAAGTCTACTATTCTAGCAATATTCCTTTTTATTGGCTGTTTTAGCATTAGCATCAACGGGCAATCGTACCGCAAAACCACTACGCCCGAATACATTGAACAATACAAAGATTTGGCGATAAAAGAAATGAAGCGTGTTGGTATTCCTGCCAGTATAACCATGGCGCAGGGTATTTTGGAATCGGGAAGTGGTAATAGTACACTGGCCCGGAAGTCCAACAATCATTTTGGTATAAAGTGCCATAGCGATTGGAAGGGGAAACGCGTTTATCACAATGATGATGCTAAGGGCGAATGTTTTCGAAAATACAAAACGGTGTATGAATCTTATATTGATCATTCTGAGTTTTTAGTGGGTAAAAGTCGTTATGCCAGTTTGTTTGATTTAAAAATTACTGATTATAAAGGTTGGTCGAAGGGGTTAAAAAAGGCAGGTTATGCAACCGATCCGAAATATGCACACCGCCTGATTGATATAATTGAGAAGCACAAACTGTATTTGCTCGACGAAAACAAATCGTGGAAAAAACCGGCTACCGATTATGGTGATGATAATTTTGTAGTAACCACTTATAACACCCATGTGATTGATTATAATAATGGGGTAAAATACATTCGCGTTGAAGAGGGAGATACTTTTGCATCAGTATCGGAAGAATTTGGTCTTCGACCATGGGAGTTATTTCATTATAACGATCTGGATGAGGGTGCCAATATTCAGGCTTTCAGGTATATTTATATTCAGGGTAAAAAAGGAAAGGCTCATAATAAACACCAATTCCATACCGTTAAAGAAGGAGAAACATTGCACAAAATTGCGCATAAATACGGCATTAAAATGTCAAAACTGTTGAAGTTTAACCGACTAGAAAAGGGTACGAAAGTAAAAGCAGGCGATAAGCTTAATTTAAGGAAAAAGAAGAAAAAATAAAGACATAAATAAGGCCTGAGTCGATTGATTCAGGCCTTTCAATTTCCTTAAGAAAATCTATTTGATTATTTCAATTTGATCCGTATCAAAACCGCGTAACAGCTCTTCGATTGTCATGCGTTTTTTACCCGCCAACTGTAATTGGATAATGTTTAATACGCCATTACCGGTACCAATACTCAGGTAGGTTTTATTATCCGATTCAAACTGACCGGCACCCAATTGCTTGTCATTATTCTTTTCTGCAAAAAAGACTTTGCAACTGATTTGCTTGCCATTCTTCATCGTAAATTCAGTCCAGGCTGTTGGATATGGCGATAATCCTCGGATGTGGTTGCGTATAGACTCAGCATCTTTTTGCCAATCGATGCGGCAATCATCTTTAAAGATTTTTGGAGCATGTCTTAGCTCATTCGCATCATTGCTCTGTGGTAATGCTTCTGCCTTATAATCCTCAATGGCTTGTACTGTTTTTACAACCAATCCGGCACCCAGTACCATCATTTTGTCATGAACTGTGCCAGCAGTATCATCGTCATTAATCGGCATACGTTCTTGAAAGATGATGTTGCCAGTGTCAATTTCGTGCTTTAAGAAGAATGTGGTTACACCGGTTTCTTTATCGCCATTGATAACGGCCCAGTTGATCGGAGCCGCTCCACGGTAACGAGGCAATAGCGAGCCATGTAGGTTAAAGGAACCTAATGGAGGCATGTTCCAAACCACTTCGGGCAACATGCGGAATGCCACAATTATCTGTAAATCGGCGTTTAATGCTTTTAATTCAGTGAGAAATTCTTCATTTTTTAGCTTTTCAGGCTGTAAAACCGGGATATTCACCGAAACAGCATATTCTTTAACCGGTGACTGTTTTAATTTCTGACCACGTCCAGCCGGACGATCCGGAGCAGTAACTACACCAACAATATTATATTGATTTTCTACGAGGGCTTTTAAACTTTCCACGGCAAAGTCTGGGGTACCCATAAATACAATTCGTAAACTCTTGTTAGCCATATGTTTTGTTTTATTCTTTTAATTCGCGATTTCCTTTTTGATGGGAAGGAAAGTAGGGGCAATGTTTACAACCGTTTCCACAGCAATAGCCGCGCTCGGTTAAATACTTTTCTGTCATCACCCTAAAACCCCTCGGATCCATGTAGTAATCTACATTTTCCTCTAAAGGGTCCGACATATAATAATCGTCAAAATCCATTGATATCTTTTTTGAAAGGACAAATATAAAGCGAATTATGCATGATGGCATCACAAAAGAACAGGGAAATCTACTTTAGAATTATAACCGGTTCATTGATTCATTCAGGTTTACCCTGTAGGAGCCCAGCAAACCAGCGTAGGTGCTATTTTACTACTGAAGAAGCTAAATTTACCAATGTAGGAATTGCAAAAAAAACCGCACCTTTATAAGCAATAATGTAATAAAGATGCGATCCTAAAATATTTAAGAGAGAGTTTATTTCTGGCTAAACTGTTTCATAAACTGAACACGCAGATATCCAGCCGGGTTAACAGCTTTGGACTGACTTAATGTGCCTCTGAAATCACTCAGTTTTTCAAAATCATGTTTCTTCATCCATTTCTCTAACTCGTGGTTGTATCGTTCAATGGTTTCAACACCATTTTTGTAAAGAACACTGGCCAGTTGTACAACATTGGCTCCAGCTAAAAGCATTTTAAGAATGGTGCGCGACTCGTGTATGCCAGTAGTGGCTGCCAGATCACATTCAGTACGATTGGATGTAATGGCAATCCATCGTAAAGGCATGGTGTACTCATGTTCCTGGCTAAAAATATGAGTCGGAATAACTTCCAGATTCTCCACATCAATGTCGGGTGAATAAAATCGATTAAATAATACCAAGCCCGCAATACCTGTTTTCGACAAGCGGGTTATGATATCTGCCAGGTTAGAGAAATAGTGACTGATTTTAATGGAAACCGGGATGTTCACTTCTTTAAGCACCGCATCAACCACATCAAAATATACCTGTTCGTTATCTGCCCCTTTTCGATCGGTATCCGAAGGTAAGGTAAAAATATTTAACTCAATGGCATCGGCACCGGCATCTTGCAACGTGCGTGCGTAGGATGGCCAGGTATGGGCCGTTACGCAGTTAATGCTGGCAATAACCGGTATATCAACTTCTTTTTTACAATCCGAAAGTAACTTAACATAGTCGTTCAATGTCCCTTCCACATCAAATGTATCGTAATAATCCATCGTTTCGGGGTACAGGTAATTTTGCGAATGCATGCGGTGCAGGTCACGTTCCATCTCAGTTACGATTTCTTCTTCAAAAAGTGATTTAAGAACAACGGCACCGGCACCGGCTTTTTCAATTTTTTTTATGTCTTCCAGCGAGTTGGTTAATCCTGAACTGGCTGCTATAATAGGACTTTTAAGATTTAGTCCGAGGTAAGTGGTCGAAATGTCGGGCATAATTTTTAGAATTTTGTTGAATAAAGGGATGTTAAAACAAATATCTTCACTAATTTACGTCTTGGAAGATAAAAATGCTATGTATAAACAAATAAAGAATTCGTATTGTTGTGTTGGATTGATGTCGGGAACCTCATTGGATGGTTTGGACATTGTATTGTGTAACCTTGAAAAAACGGAAGCGGGGTGGCGTTATCACATTCAGAAAAGTGCAACAATCACTTATTCAGAAGCCCGACGGGATGACCTGTTAAAAGCCTGGCTAATGAACGGCAAGGAGCTACTAAAGCTCAATCGACGCTATGCCAATTGGGTAGCCGATCAGGTTAATCTTTTTCTGGAAGATGTTGATGAAATGCCGGATCTTATTGCATCGCATGGACATACTGTTTTTCATGAGCCCAAGGATGGATTTAATTTTCAATTGGGAGATGGTAACATCATAGCGGCTAAAACGGGTATCACCACTGTATCGGATTTCAGAAGTTTGTGCGTTTGTTTAGGAGGAGAAGGCGCTCCGCTTGTGCCCATTGGCGACATGCTGTTGTTTTCGGATTATGATGCCTGTGTTAATCTGGGAGGTTTTGCAAATGTATCGAGTCAGATTGATGGAGCGAGGGTTGCATGGGATATTTGTCCGGTAAATTTTGTGATTAACTGTCTGGTTGCAAAAACCGGTTTAACGATGGATAAAGATGGTGAGCTGGCCAAGCAAGGGCGTATTATTCCTAAGTTGAAGGACGAACTGGATATCATTCCTTATTATAAAGAGGAGGCACCTAAATCGTTGGCCCAGGAATGGGTTGAGAAGGAGTTTTGGCCAATCATACGCAGGTATAATAAGCATGCGCTTCATTATATTCTGCGAACTTGTTATGAGCATTTTACCGATGTTATTGCCGCTGATTTAAATGGTTTTATAGATTCGGGTAAAATTTTGTTTACCGGAGGTGGCGTTTATAACCAGTATTTCATGCAATTATTGCGGAAGAAGTTGAAAGCTGAAGTATACATTCCGGATTTGACATTGATTAACTACAAAGAAGCTTTGATTTTTGCTTTGCTGGGCGTACTAAGAGTCAGGGGCGAGGTGAACTGCTTAAAGACAGTGACAGGATCAAAGCGTGATAATTGTTCAGGAGCAGTTATTCTTGGATAAATAAATTTCTTTAAAAGATTTGTTTCAGCTTGTTTTTAGGGAGCTTATACAATTTTTGTTTCGAATCATTTTCATTTTATGTGGTGTAATGTTTAAACCGCTAACAGGCATTAAATGTGGATGACATAAAGATACTATATTGCTGATCGATTCAATTCATCTTTGATCTGCCAATTGGTAGACGGGTTATGTCACAATTGATAAACAAAAATATAAGCAATGAAACAATTCTTTTTTTTACTGTCATTTTTGCTGTTAGCTTCCGCAGCTCAATCGCAAACGCAAACTGTTAATACCCACGATAAGGTAACCATTGTTACCAATCCTTCAGCAGGCTGGAAAAGTTTTAAGCAATGGGGCGAATTTCCTTCTCCCGAAAAAGAAGTGCGACGTGTTATAATGCACCTAACATTGGCCTATCCCGAAGATCGGGCTATTGCACACTGGGATTATATGGATCGTATTAAAATTCTTCGCCAGGGAGGTAAGAACGGTAAAATGCTCGACTACGAAATTGGCCGTATGTTAACTCCCTACGGAAGCAATTTTAAAGAAGGCTGGAATTACACCTGGAGTGTTGACGTGACCGATTTTCAGGCTTTCCTGCGCGATAGTGTTGAAATAGAATATATCCATTCGGGTTACGAATCGCCTGAATTGGGTTGGGATCTGAGCCTCAATTTTGAGTTTTTGTTTGGACCACAGGTGGCCGATTTTGTGAAGCTCGATAAATTGTGGACAGGTGGATTTCAGTATGGAAATCCTAAGAATGATATCGAGAAAAGCCTGAAGCCGGTTAATATCAAAAAAGATGCTGGCAGTACTTTTGGTCGATTCAGAATACAGCAAACAGGTCATGGTATGGACCAGCCTAATGGATGTAGTGAGTTCTGTAGCCGCTGGCGCGAAATGATATTTGATGATCAGGTAGTTGATCATCGTGATTTATGGAAAGAATGTGGTGATAACCCATTGTATCCGCAGGGAGGAACATGGATTTTTGATCGTGGCTATTGGTGCCCCGGCGATCTGCAGACACCGGATGTTGTGGATGTGCCCCTGACACGTAAAAAGCACTCTGTTGATTTGAAGATGCAACCCTTTACAGCCAACAACATCAATCAGCCTAAAGAAGAAATTTCTTCTTTCTTTATTCAATATGCAGCTCCAAATCATAAGCATGATGTAGCTATTGAGGAAATTATTGCTCCCAACAGAAAGGCCAATTATAATCGTTATAATCCAACAGGTTTTAATCCGATTATTAAAATTCGTAACCTGGGTAGCGAAAGGCTTCATCGCTTAATTGTTGTTTATCAAACTAAAGGATTTGAATCAAAAACATATGAGTGGACTGGCGAATTGGATTTTTACGAGACAACCACTATTAAATTACCGGGCGAGATTGATTCAAAAGAAGGTGTTAATGAGTTTTCTGTTGTTTTGAGCGAACCCAATGGAGAAGATGATGAGTGGGATGGCGATAATAGCATGCAATCTGAATTTACTCCAATACCAACTATCCCATCAAATTTTGTAGTTGATTTTATGACCAACAATCAACCAGAAGAAAATGCCCTGTTTATTGTTAGTAGTGCAGGTGATACCATTTTTAACAAGCAACCAATCGATCTTAAGGCTGACACCACCTATCTGGATACATTAAAGTTGCCGGAGGGAAAATATTTTATGCAATTGACAGATACGGCCGGCACAGGTCTGGAATTCTGGTTCTTTGCCAAAGCAGGTTATGGTCGTTTGCGTTTAAAAGATACAGAAGGTAACCTGATTAAGTTATTTGAAAGTGATTGTGGTAATGGTTTGTATTATGCTTTCCAGACCAAGGATGATTTCCAGGTAGATACAACAAGATCGCACCTATCTGTTAATATTTATCCTCGAATGGTTGAAGAATATGCTACAGTATACACCACAACCAATGTGCCTTCGACGCTGACTTTGCGAATTACAAAGGATGGCAAGTATATCGAAAAGCATGAATTTACCAATTTGAAGGATGCTCAAACAGGTTTAGATTTACGCCATCTTGAAAACGGACGCTATGTTATGGAGATATATGTTAATGACGAACACAAAATGAACCGTCGATTTAATAAAGTTACCAAAGGAAGCTTGAAATATTGATGTGTAGATAAAAGAAACTGGTGGAGCCTTAAATGATCATTTTCAATCTTATCACTAATCACACCCATAAATGATCACATTACTTGACCGCAGAAATAAGTAATGGCATCCACCAGCACCTCTTAAATATGAAACACACCAAGTAAAAATATGTTTACAAAATTTTAAAATTGGATACAAAAAAAGGAGGCTTCGGGCCTCCTTTTTATTTTATATCGTTGATAACGATTACTTATTATCGTATTTAAAAAACTTCAGGTTATGCCCCATTCGTTCTTTTTTAGTTTGCATGTAATGCTGGTTGTGTGGGTTTGGAGCTATTTCGATCGAAACATTTTCAACCACTTCCAGACCATATCCTTCTAATCCAATTTGTTTGATCGGATTATTGGTCATTAATCGCATTTTACCAATGCCTAGTTCTCTTAATATCTGAGCACCGATACCATAGTCGCGTTCATCTTCTTCAAATCCCAGTTCGATGTTGGCATCAACAGTATCCATGCCTTCTTCCTGCAATTTATAGGCAGCGATTTTATTCATTAAACCAATACCTCGTCCTTCCTGATTCATGTATACAACAGCACCTTTGCCTTCTTTTTCAATCATCTCCATGGCTTTATATAGCTGTTCACCACATTCGCATCTTAACGATCCAAAAATATCACCGGTAGCACACGATGAGTGAACTCTCACCAAAATAGGCTCTTCTTCTGTCCATTCGCCTTTAATAAGCGCCATGTGCTCAAGACCGTTTGACTTTTGCTTGAAGGGGATGAAACGGAAATCACCATGTGCAGTTGGCAAACTCACTTCCACACCTTTAACAATCAAACTTTCTTTTTGCAAACGGTATGCAATCAAATCTTTAATGGTAATGATTTTGAGCTTAAATTTCTCAGCAATTTTCACCAACTGAGGTAAACGAGCCATTGTCCCGTCTTCATTTAAAATCTCAACCAATACAGCTGCTGGCTGTAAACCTGCTAAACGTGCCAAATCCACACCGGCTTCGGTATGACCGGCCCGGCGAAGCACCCCTCTGTTTTTGGCTTTGAGTGGAAATATGTGTCCCGGACGACCCAATTCTTCCGGATTGGTATCCGGATTGGTAAGTGCTAAAATGGTTTTAGCACGATCAGATGCTGATATACCGGTTGTACATCCATGACCTAATAAATCAACAGAAACAGTAAATGGAGTGGCATGACTGGCGGTATTCTTACCAACCATTAAATCCAATTCTAACTCCTCACATCGCTCTTCTGTTAATGGGGTACAAATTAATCCACGTCCGTGAGTAGCCATAAAATTGACCTTCTCAGGCGTCATTAATTCCGCTGCTGCAATGAAATCGCCTTCGTTTTCGCGATCTTCATCATCAACAACAATAATTAGTTCACCATTCTTAATAGCTTCAATAGCCTCAGGTATTGAATTCAATTTAAACTCTTGTTCTGCTGACATTTGTTATATTTATTTCGACGGTGTTGTCCACTATGGGATTGCAAAATTAATGAAATTAAAAACCAAAACAATGAAAAGCCTCAGGTCTTGGTATTTGTTTCAGTTTCTTTTTCCTTGTCAAGTCGGTTCTGCAAGTCAAACTTTTCGCGCTTAAATAATTTCTGGAAGAAAATAATGTAAGCATCAGCGTTAAGCAGGGTTGAGTCGGTTGCCGATTTGTACGTTAAAAATGCTCCTAAAGGAAACAAAATAGACGAAGATAACCACATGCCCTGGTAAACCTGCCAGGCACCTTCTTTGGCAAACTTAACACCTAAAGTATCAACGATGTAATAAAAGATAAAGAACAAAACGGAAATAACCACCGGCATGCCAAGCCCTCCCTTACGTATAATGGCGCCGAGTGGTGCCCCGATAAAGAAGAAAATAAAACAGGCAAACGAAAGTGTAAACTTCCGGTGTACCTCCATGTAATGCTTGGTTATTTTAGATTGATAATTGCGATAACGTGTTAGTTTTCCTTCCAGCTGGCTGCGATTATCCTGTGCCTGTCGTTTGGCACCTTCAATAGCAATTAGTTGCTGGTGATTGTTTAAAGATTGATACAGCGAATCGTAATTAAGAGGCTGAATGGAATCAATCGATGTTTTCTTTAATTCTTTATTTCGCCGTTGGAAATAGCGTCGTTGCTGGAAATAGAAGTTGTCGGTTTGCTTTCTGATATTGCTAACAACTTCACCTTGCTGCATATTTAATGTATCAATTCCATTCTGCAATTGAGTGAGGTTTTTCATCCGGTCGTGACTGGAAAAAAGCTGTTCGTCAGTGCGTTCCAGGTTATGGCCTTCCATTTCAAAAAGTGCTATTTGCTTCTTGAATTTATCCTGCCTGAACCGTTGTTTCTCCCGACTGTTTAATCGTTTCTTTTGATTTTGAATGTTTTCCTCGAATCGGATGCCATCCATCAAAGTTAACTTCATAAAGCCATTGCCTTTCGCAATCTGTAACTTACCGGAGTCGGCCAGAGTTACATTAGAATTGGGGTTACGACTATCGCGATGGTCATAAATCATGACATTATGCATTAGTCCGGTTTCCGGATCCTTACTGTCAATCTTTATTCTGAAATCCTCAATGCCATCGTAAAAGATCTGCTCCTTAATTTCTAATTCGGGCTTCTTCTGTTTAACCGACCAAAGTAAGGTGTATAGCTTCAGGTTAGCCCATGGCAACACATTATTTGAAAAGCCAAAAGCAAGGGTTGAAATGATTATTGTTACAATAATAAGCGGTTTCATGGTGCGGAGTAATGAAACTCCGGAAGCTTTAATGGCTGTAAGTTCATAGTTTTCGCCAAGGCTGCCAAAGGTCATAAGCGAGGCCAGTAGAATAGCTAAAGGCAAGGCCATTGGTATTACCTGAACCGATGCATAAAACAATAATTCTCCTAATGTGAAAAAGTCAAGTCCTTTACCAACCAAATCATCCACATATCTCCAAAGAAACTGCATTACCAGGATAAACAATGAAATAAAGAAGGTCATTGCTAAAGGCCCCAGGTAACTTTTTAATATAAACAGGTGTAATTTCTTCATCGTTTCAATACGCTCCTAACTGTGAATTTTGTCTACTCACATTGGCAAAGTTAGTTGAATCATTGAAACAACCATATAATGTTTTTTAGCTTTTTAATCCGATGATTCATCTAGAACCAGATATACTGAATTAAGAAGGGTTGAAATCATTCATCAAGGCTATTTTGAAGATTGTATTTATTACGCTTTAAAAGTTTGTTAATTATCGCATTAAGGCTGTCGGTATTGAGCAGGTTTGAATCGGTTGTCGACTGATATGTAAGAAAGACACTTGTTATGAATAATATGGCAGATGAGAACCACATGCCCATAGGTACAGGTAATTCACCTTCCGAAGCCATTTTAGCACCAAAGTTGTCGAGTAAATAATAGATGATAAAAAATACAATAGCAAGAACAACCGGCATGCCTAGTCCTCCTTTCCGAACGATAGCACCTAAAGATGAGCCAATAAAAAAGAAAATAAAACAGGTAAAAGGCAATGTGAACTTGCGGTGTACTTCTATTAGGTGTCTTATTTCTTGCGTTTTCAATCTTTTCAATTGAAGTATGCGCTCATTGAGGTTAAGTATTTTGTCCTGGACTTTTCGCTTTGCCAAAGCAATTGCAGCTATTTTTTGTCGGGTGCTAACTGGGTTAGGAGTTATTGATTTACCAGTTAAGTTGTTTGAAGAAATATGTTTAAACTGTGCTAATTGGTTTGCTTTAACCTCTTTTGCCAGTGCAGCATGTTTCTTATGATATTCCTGTATACCGTCATTTAACTGTTGAAGATTTTTCATCTTATTGTGATTGGCATATCCTGCCTCATCAATTTTAGAAAACTGTTTATTTCCAGAATCATGTAAAACAATTTGCTTTTTGAAAGTATCGTAGCGGTATTGTTGCTGGTCAAGTAAAGAAAGAGCTGATTCTTGTTTTTTGACATTTTCTTCATGGCATAATCCATCGTATAAGGTAAGACGAATCATATTGGTGCCTTTGTCTGTCTTAATAGAGCCACTCTTCGCTAGTGTAACATTAGAATTTGGATTTTTCTTATTACTATGGTCATATATCATAACACCATAAAGATCACCTGTTTTATGATCTTTCTTATCAACTTTAATACTATATGTATCTATGGTATTAAATTCGCCAGCTTTAATTTCTGCGTGTGGTTTATGTATCTGAATCGAATAAATGAGTGTGTGAAATTTAAGGTTGGCCCATGGCATAATGTTGTTTGAATAACCATAAGTCGAAATAGAGATAAAAATGGTTAATATTATTAAGGGTTTCATGGCACGAAACAAGGAAACACCGGATGCTTTAATAGCTGTTAGTTCGTAGTTCTCGCCCATGTTACCAAAGGTCATAAGCGATGCCAGCAGAACAGCAAGTGGCAAAGCCATTGGTATGACTTGCAATAATGCATAAAAAAGTAATTCCAGAAGAGTGGATGTTTCAAGCCCTTTACCAACCAGGATATCGATAAAGCGCCAAAGCAGCTGTAGAAGCAATATAAAAACCGATATAAAAAAAGTGGCCGTAAGTGGGCCCAGATAGCTTTTCAGAATAAAAATATGAAGCTTCTTCATTAAGGGTAAAAGTTGAAGTTATAATCATGAGACAACTGATTGGTTGATTACTCATACTTTTACCGCAAAAAAAAGCCCGGTAATTATACCGGGCGCTATATTTTGGAGATGAAATTATACAGAACCAAGTCCGTGTTTTAATTCATCAATTTGATTGTTCCAAAGTTCAATGGCATCTTCTTTTTCATCATCTTCGGCAAAATCCACAACAACTAAGGCTGTTTCACCTGTCAGGTCGTCAACATTAATACGAAATTCGAAATATGTTTTTTCATCTTCGTCATCTAACCAGTGGTAACGCACCATTTTGTTTTCTTTACGCAATACTTGCTCGGCTTGTTGCTCCGATCCTTCCCAAACAAATGTGTATATTTTTCCTTTCAGGTTAACATCGTCGGCAAACCATTCCGATAGTCCACTAGGATTGCTTAATCGAGAGAAAAGAATTGAAGGCGAAGTCTTAATGATATATTCAAGTTCGTATTTTTCTTTTTGAGTAGGCATGATGGTAATAATTTAATCATCTGTTATGGGCTACAATATAGTAGAATTCTTTATAAAATTAAAACTGTTATCATCCTACTTTTGTTTTGGAGTATGTGCAAAAAAAATAAAATGGCAATGTTCCTCAATCATAGTGTGTTTTGAGAATGTGAGTGAAAAAACTGCAATTTTTTTTGATTTTTTGTTGGTGGGAAGAAAGTTTTGCCCTACATTTGCAACCGCAAAAACGGAGAAGCACAGCGGTGTTAACAGCTCCAAAATCAAATGCCGAGGTAGCTCAGCTGGTTAGAGCGCAGGATTCATAATCCTGAGGTCGGCGGTTCAAGCCCGCCTCTCGGTACGGTTGAAAAATCAAAACAATTGAAATCCTGATAGTTAGCTATCAGGATTTTTTATTTTGGACAACCCTTGGACAACATCACTTAAAGAAGTGAAACGTTGTTACGCTTTCTTCAGCTGGATAGTAACAATACGAATTAGCATCCATATACCTATCCAACACTTTCAAGTCTTCTACTTTTTTCCTTCTTATCAATTTTAATTTCGTAAGACAGAAACCATCTTGCCTAAAAAGTTCTATTTTTAATCTGTTATGATAGTTCCATCAATGTCATCTGAAGAATTGGCTAAAGAAATTATAGCTGATTATAAAAATGTGGAAGCCAAAACAAAGCACCTGTTGAAAAAGGTCCGTAGGGTTGCGGTTCGTTCAAAAGGTAAGCGTTTTCAAAAGCTAGTTGAATATAAATCACCTGAAAAAAATGATTGGATTTTATGTTTTAACTTTTCCAATAAAGACGTTTACTGTTCACCTGTGGTCTACTACCTAAATGATTTTGGTTTAAACGCTATTGAACTTTCACATAATCAACGGAAGGATATTTTTTCTCAAACTATAATGAAGTATGATTTGCACCATTATACTTCGCATTTCTTACAAAGGTATAATGAAAGGTTTCTAAAAGAAACAGATATGCCCAAATTGGACTTATTAAAGCATTTCATAGTACACAACCCGATGACTCAAGTAATGACCGTACCTGACAATGAAAAGTACAAAAATGGAATCTATGCAAAATTTAATGATGGTGTTGGTTTTGGGCAAATAGAAGTTCTTTCATCTAATTATTTTTTTCACTTCAAGACATTCCTTTCTACAGATATGATTTTTGAAGAACAAGATGATTACCTAAAGCAATCTGTTGCTGAATCTTTTTTACAGTACGAAGAACAATGGAAAGAAGTACTTGGGGATAGTGATTTAGGTGGATTTGGTGATGGAAATGATTAGGTTTGTACGCTAAAAAACTCGCACAATGATAGTACCCAATATGACATCCGATGAACTAGCCAATGAAATAATGGCTGATAT
Organism: Carboxylicivirga sp.; assembly: GCA_025210475.1. Taxonomy (GTDB): domain Bacteria; phylum Bacteroidota; class Bacteroidia; order Bacteroidales; family Marinilabiliaceae; genus Carboxylicivirga. Next base: position 21,800 of record JAOARW010000064.1, read on the forward strand.
TAAAAATGTAAGAACTAAAATAGGTTATGCGTCAAATAAAATCAGAAGAATTGCGATAAAATCACCCAAGAAGCATCATCAGCACATGCTTGAATATACTTCACCAATGAAGAATAATTGGATAGTTTTTATCAATTATTACCTTAAAGAACCTGTTTATGTACCTGTAGTTCATTATCTAAATCAATATGGATTAAACGGAATTATGGTTAGTGAAGGTGATATATCATTACAGCATTATACATCACATTTTCTTGACCGCTATAACCAACGGTTTTTGAAGAAAGATGATATGTCCAAACTGGAATTGTTAAAGCACTTTATCAAGCAAAATCCAATGGCACAAACTCAAAGTTTGCCTGATGATAAGGATTATGCCAACCAAATATTTGGAAGGTTTAGTGAAGGAATGGGGTTTGGGTACAAAGAAAGATTAACCCGTAATATTTTGTTCCACTTTAAGACTTTTGTGTCTTCAGAAATGCGTTTTGAAAATCAGGAAGAAATATTCCAAAGTACCAGTGAATCGTACAAAGCTTTTTGGGATGATGTTTATGGTTATAGGAATGTGGATGCTTTCGGGGATGAAGAATAAAAGTATTGAAAAGGGCAACCTATATGATTGCCCATCTCAATATATCATATCTCTTATCGAACTACTTTAATTGTCTGCTTATTACCATCTGCGGTAATATAAGTAATTAAGTAGATAGAACGGGATTGACTTTGTAAGTTGATTGGAAGTGATTTGCTATTCAAACGAACGTCTGTTTGCTGAACTAACTGCCCATTTGTTTTAGTGACTAGTATTTTACCTGCACTTTCTGCAATGATATTAGCTGTAAACATCCCATCAGTACCATTTGAAGTAACAGTAAATAGCGATGTGCTAGATTTAAGCTTTGGTGCATTCGGAATTGGCGTTGGGTTTCTACTTTCAAATGGATTACCTGTAACAGAATACACATAGCAATTCTGATTATCTGCCACCATAATCTTGTAATTCGGTGAAGCATCATCATCAGATAAATTAATCATTTTCCATTCGACACCTTCTGAACTGCCATACTCATGCAGTTCCTGAACCAGTTGCATGTCTTCATTATAAACTACCCATTTATTTAAATCCCAATCTATTCCTATAAATTCGATTTTTGCATCATCGTTAAAAATGTATTGGGACAATTGCAAATTGAATTTTGGATTTTCTTGGTTAAGATGAAGCCTCATACTTTTTGACAATGCTATAGTCTTGATTAATGTATAATCACTCAATGAATAAATGTAAAGTTGGTCATGGTCGGGTGACATTGGGTCTGCACCTTCAATATAATAGATGACATATCCATAATCAGGTAGGTAGCAAGTGAAATAAAGACCATCTGTAACTGAACTCTGTGAATCTGATGAAAGTGTGTTGTCAAGTGATACTTGGCTGATTACATTACCGCTTAGCAGCAATAGGAAAAATAGGATTAGTTCTTTTGTCTTCATAATCGGTTTCATTTTTTAAAGTGAATATTGTTTTTTAAAGAATTTGGACGAACCTTATTATTCGCCCAATTAATCAATTCTTACATCCCAACTGCTGCTTTTACTTCGGTATATGTTTCAGCCTTTTTTAAAGCCTTTTCAAGTGTTTTGTTGGTTGACTTTGATAATGTTACAAGCTTGCGCTGAACTGTAATGTACTCTTCGATATATTGACTGATGTCATCACTAACAATTTTCTTTGTCGAATAACTATGCTTAATTAGGTGATTAGCATTGTTGTAAGCTTTTTTGTTAGCATTGTTAATCTCAACAGTATTGGTTTCAAATTCATCTTCAATAGCTTTGACCATTGTTTCTTTCTCAAGTCGAATTTTATTTTCTTCCTTTTCCTTAACAGCCTCTTTTTCTGCTTTAGCAATCAAGCTAGGTAAATCGGTATCGTTAGGTTTTAATTTCAATGCTTGTTTGTAAAGTTTTACCGCAGAATCATATCGTTTGTATTTGAAATTGTTATCGGCTTCATTCTTTAGATTATTAAACTCGGCTTCAATTTTAGCGTATTTGGTTTTGTTAAAGTCCCCTAGCACCTTGAATGGTATAAATTCCATTTTGTCATTTCTTGAACCCTTGGGGAAGTAAGGAAAGACTTCTGTATTAAAGCGTCTATTATACTTCTCAATTCGTGCGTATAAAAGGAACATATCCGAAGCAATGTAGCTTAAATTCTCTACGGGCCAATGTGGTTCATGTTTGCTCCATTCAGCCTGAACAAGTCCTAACTTTTCACGAATAGCCCTGCTTGATGTGTACCTTGTTTGACCGTACACATAACGGTCCTTTTTTAACTTTTCGTAGGTTTCTTTTTCATCAATACGTACTTCTGTATTACCTGTCTGAAGATTGCGAAGTATCTTGTCGTAACAAAAACCATCGTAAAATTTGTAGATGTAAACGGCTTCTTTTGTCTTTTCTGTCCAAGTGCCTGTGGCAAACCCATCATCATCTAATTGTCCTTTGACGATTAAATTTCCAAAATCGTTATGTGTTGAAGTAAACTCACCGACAATGATGTCATTGATATAATTAGCCTTTATTTCTATCAGCTTTATCCCTTTGGTTTTATCGAAACGGGTATAAACAAACAAACCGTTTTTGTAACCATCCTTGTACGTCCCCTTAAATGTATCCTTTAATATGTGATTGTTGCCATTTTTGAAATTGTCAGCAAGATAAACCCACTCACCATCTTTAAAGCCATTCTTGTAGTTCCCTTTGCAGTTAAACTTAGCTTCAGATACCATGATGGAAGCTTGCATGTTGTACGGTTGGTTTGTTAATGAAAAACTGCCATGGTAAATTCGTTCGTACTCATCATTTTCGTAATACTGATAGGTTGCTTTTCCTCCTTCATAGTCACCGTTGTAGGTTTTGATTTCTTGGGCTGTTGTCATGTTTGCAACAGCTAAGCACACAAGTGCTAAGAACAAAATTCTTTTCATATAATTTCACTTGATTGTACCTCAGACCCAAAGGTGATTAATGTTGGTATGTATATAAAAAAAGTGCGTGGGTCTACCTTATCGGAATACAGGTATCGCCAAACACCCACGCCCACAACAAGAATAGCCCACGCAGAACGTGGGCGTATCACTTATCATTCATGTGGACGTTTAAAAATTGGCGATTTTGTATTCACTGAATAAAAAGCTTACGCTCTATATACTTTAATATGTCTTAATTATAATTCGTCTTTCTTATATCATCTAGGTTTAAATGTGTACATCAAAGGTAATAATAATCGGCATAGAATAATCTGTTGATAGGTAATTAATGTTAAACTGAAGAATAGGAAGGACTAAAGGTCAAAAGAAAGGGTAAAAAAGGAACAAAGGGATGGTAGGGGGTATATATAATACCATATGTTGAACCTTTTTTTATTTGGACCTAGATTTTTGATTATTCCCTGGTTGAACATCTACCTTTTACCTACCTTGTATTCATCTAATAAACGGTGCAACATCCTCAGTACCAATTTTAAATTGTTATTTATGAAAACAGTAGATGAAACTATTAAGCATTTACAGCAGCAAGGTGAAGATTCGCAATTTATATTCGTTGCTAACCCTACAATTATTGAAGATGTGATATACATAGATGGTCGCAAGGTTGATAATTTGCTTATTCACATAAGACAAGGGGCTTACTTAGTATTGCCACAAATCGTTTATTACACATCAATGCTTGATGATGATTCGATGGACTTTATTAGTACAGTTTCGGTTGCGAAGAATTTAATTGGATACAATAGCGAAGACATCCATCTTGTCGTTGACCGAAAGATACCTGAAGACCATGGGCTATCGGATATTGTATTACCCAATCAAATAACAAATATGAATCAGTACGTTGAAACCTTGAAAGACATGGATTATGTAAAAAGGTGTGAAGATTTTTTTGGTGGGCAAATAATTGAATTGGAATAATGCAGCGAAGAATCTTCAATTTGTTTTAATAATTTAAGTCTTAAATCCACTAGTCTTACTATCTAATTATTTGTTAAATTCAGGTCCTTAATCTTTCTTATCCAACAATAATGAAAGGACAAACAATAAAGTAATTCCTTATTTAATGACAGATAATATTGACTCACTGGCTTCATTTCTTAGTGATTATAAGCAATTGCACATTGATGCATTTAATCAGTACGAAAACAAAGTAAAGACATTAGGGAAAGCGTACAATAAAATCCTACAATGCAAGAAAGATAGTAACCATACAGAAGCTTGGGATTTTTCGGTATTTAGTATCATCAAAATTCTTCGGCCTGAAGAAAATTTGCATTCCCCGATGCTTTATGAACTTCTGAACACAATTGGTGCACATGGGCAAAAAGACCTTTTTTATAAGCTATTTTTGGAAGAAGTATTGGGTGCTGAAAACTCATTGAAATTTATTAATGAAAGTCATGAAGATTACCACATCAGGTGTGAAGAAGCAATTAATAATGAAAACGAAAAAGGTCGTATAGACCTAACGGTGAAATCATTGAATCCTGATAAACCATTTGCCATTATTATCGAAAATAAATGGGAAAGTGGTGATAGTTGTCCTGACCAACTTTTTAAATACTATATTAATTTCACTGAAGGTAAAGGCTATACGGATGAAAACTTACTTGTTATTTACCTCACGAAGTATGGTGGTAATCCGACATGGATTGAAAATGATAAATTCAATGAATTTTTAAAGAATAATAGAAACATCAATTATTTTCCGATTTCATATTCAAAGCACATAAAAAACTGGTTAGAAAAATCAGTTACAGAATGTAAATCTGAAAAAGTAAAATATACAATAACCCAATATATAAGAATACTGTAATGACAAAATCACTTGACGACCAAAAGTTTGAACTAATTACACAGAAAGGAAACTTTGAATTTGCTTTTGATATTTATGAAACTTTTGAAAGTATTATTGATAGGTTAGAAGATGATTTTTGGAAGAACTTAAATGTCGAACTGAATAAGAAGTTTATTGACTACAGCATTTCACAAGATGTAGATGATGAAAGTGTAACTTTAATAAAACATAAATCCTTTAGGGATGTGGCGTTCTTTATTCAGTTGCATGATAATCAGTTTATCTATGGATTTTACATACCGTGTAAGCAGAATCAACTGAAAAAAATCGGAAATGAATATAAACCTGAATTTGAAGACTTATGGCTTGATTCTGAAAAAAAGATTGCATGGTTTTGGGATGGTGAACCATTTGACACATCTAAATTATCCCTGTTGAAAAAGATACTTCCCAATGAAGATAAGTTGTTAAAGTCATATTTAAGGATTGTAGATGAAATGATTCAGCATAAGACATCTATACTGTTAGAATATGAAAAGAACCTAAAATAATCATTGCCATTGAATATGAATCAAAAAGACCTACTGACAGAATACACCATTATAGAAAACCGCATTTCCGAAGTGGTTGACTTTTTCAATGCACATAATGATAAAAAGTCATACAAGCCTTACTATAAGGGAATAAGTACCCTTCAAAGCCCTCTTATCCATAATCCTGATATTTTATTCATTGGAATTAATAATGGGGATGGTGAATACAAGCAAGCAATTAAAAATGGTGAACCGATTCCTGTAAATGCTTGTCTTAATGGTATTGAACCACCTAAAGAAATTAATTGGTTTAAAGATGGTAATGCTAGGGGACGTTTTAGGAAGCCTAAAGAAAAGGAATGGGTTAGTCATAAATGGTATATGCGGAATAAGCAGTACAATAATGATTTCCCCAAAAATATGATTGACTTACTGTATGAAATAGCTACGTTGAAGTATCCAAACGGGAATCATGATTACGATGATAAATCTGTTCCTTTTTGGTATGAAGATTTTGGGAAGAATCTGATGTACACGAACCTTTATCCAGTATCAACTACAGATATTAATGATTTGAAAAAGGTTCATCAAGCATTGGCTAAAGAAGCAGGTTTAAAAGATTTATGGAAAACTTCTAAAGGCACTGAAAAAGCAATAAATGAATGGGTGGTTAGGAAGTACTTTATTAATTCTATTCGACAATTGGTAAAACTTGTTGAACCTAAAGTGATTGTTTGTATGGGAATGACTGCTATGAACGATTTTACCTACACAACTTATAAGGAAAAACAGATTGCATTAACAGAACGAACCTTTGGTGAAAAGAAAATCCCTGTTGTTGGTTTTTCAAGAAAAGGTAGTTGGAACAGCAGGATTCCTGAAATAGCAAAAACTATTGCCCCACTTTTAGTTTGCGACCAAGTTTCATCAATTAATTAATCTGATGACAAATAAGTATGTCATAGCGGATATTCACGGCTGTTACAACACTTTCGATAAACTACTGAATAAAGTTGGGCTATCAAAAGGTGATGAATTATTTCTGTTAGGTGATTATATCAACCGTGGCAATGATAGTAAGAAAGTTGTTGATTACATTATCGACCTTCAGAATCAAGGACATTATATCACTGCGTTAAAAGGTAACCATGAAGAAATGGTATTTGATTCATTGGAACTTGAAGGCTGGACGTCAGGTGCAAAAGAAACTTTAGAAAGCTTTGGGGTTAATCACTTGAACCAGTTGGATACAAAGTATCTAAAATGGTTTTCTAAACTAAAATCTTTTCATCAGGATGATGAATTTATCTTTGTTCATGCAGGTTTAAATTTTGATGGTTACAATCCATTTGAAGATAAGCGCAGTGCCTGTTGGATACAGGATTGGTATGAAAGTATTGATTACGATTGGCTTGGCAAACGAAGAATCATTCATGGTCACGTTCCAATTGAAAAAAGTCAGATTGAAAAGATGATGGATGATTTCAATAAAACCAAAGTGTTGAATATTGATAATGGGTGCTATTTGACTGACAAAAAAGGTTATGGAAGCATGGTGTGTGTTAACTTAACTAACAATGAATTAACCCTCCAAGCCAATATCGGTTAAAGTAAATTCAACTTATATCCGTTAAGAATTTCATCCAAATCCTCAACTTCTATAGCTTTGATTTCGTGGCATTTTTTCAAATTTTCAGCTGTCCGTTCTTCCATGTGTTTCTTTAATAACAGATAATCTGAATACTTTAGGATATGAATGTGTTTATCATGATTGGGCTGATTAACTAGTTGACACATGGCAAGTGCTGCCAAAATTAATGTGCCGAAAAATGCAAAATTGAACTCATCTTCACGCACTCGCTTATTCAGTAGAACGTATGTGCCAACTTTTTTCTTCATGATTAAAACAGGGATTGAATCTTCGGTTCAATCCAATTTTTTAAAACGTCATCAATATTATAGACTTTCAACTTAATTTCATCGTTGATAACTGCAAGTACCTGAATATAAACTTTCTTCACATTGGGTACTTCCAAGCTTGCATTATAAAAGAAGCTCATAGTTTTATCAAATGAATCAATATCAACTGTGCGTTCTTCAAGGTCATTATAAACGACACGAATCTGATATGGATGTTGATGTATATTCTTTTTAAGTGATTCAAAATCTTTTACACCTAGTTTTGACATCAACTTTGGCAGTGTTGTATCGCAGTTTATGTACTTCATATCAAAAGCATTTCACGTTCTTAGGTATTTCTATAATATCTTTTCTTTTAATATTTATTCGCCTAATGCTAGTGATTCAACTATATGAACAGGCTTTCTGCAAGCAATTCGTTATTGTAGTAATATTACTACATACAAGCGTCACATAAGTAGTATAATAAAAAAGACCAACTATTAATTAGTGGTCTTTAGTGGGTGAATTACACTTTGGGAAGTGTAAATTATCCTTTTAAATGTTTAAACGTTCTTGTAGTTCGGTAATATTTCTTCATCATAAGCATCAATATATTGTGTGATGTATCGAAGATGCTTTCTTATGGCTATTACCTTTGCTTTGTTTTTATCTAAAGAATCCTTGCTTGCTTTTTCGGCAACTGCATTTTCTAATTCATCTGATGCAAAAACATAGGCAAACAACATTATTTTTTGAAAACTTTCTAATTCAGCTATAGAATAAGCTTTATAACTTTGTTTTAACTTTAAAAAATTGGCAGTGTCAGTATCGTCATTAGCAATAGTGGCTAAACTATATTTAGAAGTGCATATATCTTTGTAAGCACCGTTATTTGAATTAGCAATTAGTAGGTAGCCATCTAAATACTTAATTTCGATATAATCAGTACCTGCATAATTCGCTAATTTCTTGTAGGTAATCTGAACCTCTTGTATGGTCTTCATATGCTAAAATAAAGTTGAATTAAATTTCTTAATGTGTGATTTATTATTATCCAATAGACTAGTTGATTTTCAGCTTCAAAAACCATCTTAACTATTCAATTCGGTTTATAGTGTTAGACATGCTTACATTATTGTCCTATTTAAAACGCTAGCCCATTCATAGTATTGTTCATTCTGATAGATTATTAAATCTGTTTCTTGATTGGCAATTTCGGACAATTCGACCAAACAGGTGTCTTCCGAAATTTTACAACTTTCAATTCTAAAACAAGAATTTGATTTATATAAAGCTTCCTGTTCGGGGTGTTCAGGATTTAATTCAATCAGGCTTTTTGAATGGCTTTCGTTAGATGTGTTAATTTTGAATATTAATCCTGTTTTTACTGGCAATCGCTCTTGAAATTGATAACAGGATAGAAATGCAGGAAAACTGATAGTCTTACCAGTCTTATCGGTAAACCAATTATAAAACTCCTGTTCTTTACCCTCGTTTATTGCAACAGGCTCATTGCGATATAAAGTAATGTTGTTACAAGATTTAAGTTGGTCAAGCCCACTATTTATAGCAATTTCAATATTATTCCACTCTTCTTTTTTATCTCCATTAATTCTAATATTTGAATTAATAATTTCCGAATGATAACCTTGATATAACTTTAGTAATTCGATAGCTGCATCATCTCTATCTAAAGCGGCAAATACATCTTCCTGACTTGGGTGATGTGACATATGTATAGTTTTTTTTATTAATCTTCCCATATTACACTTATAGCAAGGTTTGCAGATGAATGAACCAAACAAAATTCATAAAACACATCATCTACAAAATCATCTTTAACATCAAGCCATGTTGACTTAACAATTTCTTGCTTAGAATCTTCCACAGAATAAATCGTATTATCATTAAAAAACTCTGCGCAAACAGAATCAGAAGGTGGTGGCAACTTTGTTATACCTTTAATGTAATACCTGAAATCTTCTGATTTTCGCCAATAATGAACCTTGTTATTTCTAGTATAAAAAACACAAATAGGATGATTCCCGTGTTCTGTGAAACGATGAATAACTGAAGTTCTACTTACCCTAAAATGGTCTGAAATCGTTCGTATTAAGTTTGGGGAAAATGGTTTTGCTTGAATACTTGCAGCAAACATATCTGTTGGCAATAGCAATTCAGATGCGAATTCATTGGCTTCAAATTCTTGTTTAAGAACTTTATGTTGGTTTTTATCATCAAACCAAGAAAGCGAACTAATATCATCGTTGTGATTTGTAGAATCTTTACGATGCATAAGATAATGCCCTATTTCATGTGCAATAGTAAATCTTTTTCGTGTTTCAAAATCAGTATTGTTGTTTAGTGTTATTATGGAATGCTTACTGTTATGCAGAATTCTACCTTCACAACCATTTAACCCAACATGCCTAATTGGTATTTTTAAAGCATGTGCAATATCTTCAATTTCTATATTTTGCGGTTCGGAAATTCCAAAATCATTTAAGATTGACAAAGCCAATTGACGTGGATTATTCATCATCTTCGTCCAAATTATCAAGGATTAATGAATCTTCAATAAGTTTAAGAATTTCATCTTTATCTAACTTTTCAAGATTTCTAAATTGGGTTTGGGGCATTAAACTGGCAAGTTTATTTTGCAACGCTTCAATTGGCAATGTTGCTATAGATTTTAGTTCTACTTGAACTTTATTCTTAGCAGCTTCTATTTTGGCAGTGCCAATTTCTTTGAAAAGCTTACTCTTAGCTTTAAACAGTTGGAATTTAGAAAACTTCACTAACTCCGTTTTGTCAGTGCTTTGAATATCTTCTAATGGCAAATTTAAACTTGCTTCTTCAGCAATATTTGTCATTAATTTAAAATACTTCCTATTATCCATAACACCTTAATTTTTAACGCAGTTTTTCTTTGCTTGGTAGATAAGCTTATCATTCTTATTGTATACATCCTTTACAGGTAGTTCCATTAGCTCAGCAATTTCCCTTGGCTTTTTCCCTTCCTTTATTGCTTCCCAATAAAAATTCAAGTCTTCAACATTTGCTACCAAATGTTCAATACAGTCTATTAATAGGTCAATTTTATCGTCATATACTTCATCAAAAACATCATAATAAAGTTCATCATTATATGAAACTTTTGTTTCTTCCCTGTTTTGTTTTCTTTTGTATTTGTCAAGTTGATTAGAAATTAGACTGTTAGCGATTGTTATTATGTGCTTAACTAACGGCACGTTTTCATAATCCCAATACCATTCATAGGTATAAATTTTTTCTAATGCTTTTTTTATGTAGTACTGCTTCGCAGGTTCACCTAATTCTTTTTCAGAATGCGCCCCATATTCTGTATACCATAATCTGTGCTCAATAGCTTTTTCACACCTGGTAAATATTTCTTCAAATTCCCCCTCTGTAATGCAGGATAGAATACTGATGATATTCTTTTTGTCAATTAATGTGATTTTTTTTTCAGGAATTCTGCTCATGTTCAATCATAAGGTTAATGTAAGACGATTACTAAACTTTAAAAATAATAATTATGGCGACAAATCCACCAAAAGATGGCAGCCGAAAAGGCGCAGTAAGACAAAGGTCACAGGTAAAGAATCCCAAAACAGGGCTTTGGACCAAGCGTGATTCTATAACAGGAAAATTTATGGATGTAAAAACATCTAGTGATGCACCATTTAAAGGTGTAAGGAAGGAAAGTAAGTTATGAACAATTATTTCAATTATTACAAATCAGAAGTATTAGTCGGGCTAATTTCAGTATTAGCGATAGTAATATTTCTAGCAAAGGAACAATGGGGTATATCAATTACTATTGCAGGAACAATAACTACCCTACTTGTATTTACATCAAAGCATCTATGGAAGCACCCACTATTTAAATGGATGTTTTGGGTTGATAACTTTTCGGGTAGGTATGAAGGTATTGTAAAATACCAATATGTTGATGGGAATGGTAACTGTAATACAGGTGAAATGAAGCAGGTTAAAATTATTAATCAAACTGGTTCACGAATAACTGTTTCAACATTTACAGTTACTCCTGATGGTACAAAATCCTCACTTTCCGTTAATAAAGGTATGTACGTTGAAAAGACCGAAGATGAACAACATTATCGGTTAATCTACAATTACCACAACGAAGGTAGCACTGAACAAGGTTTCCCACCTCATTACGGAACTGAAGTAATCAAATTCATTAAGAATGGTGAAGATAAATCACTTTCGGGAAACTATTACACTGGTCGCCACCCATTTCAGACTAAAGGTGAATTGATTGATTTCAAACACATTAATAATAATTTAAAACATGAATTTTAAAATTTTTAATTATGGCAACATTACACAAAGAATTTATTGCATTTAACAAGCAAATTAAGCTTACAGACAGCAGAAAAGATAAGCTTAGAAAAAGTCGTAAAGACATTAAAAAGAAAATCCGTAAGTGGTTTAAGGAAAATAAGCCTGATGAACTTCAACCAAAGTTTCATGGTCAGGGGTCGTTTGAAATGAACACAGGTGTAAACCCAATACCTGTAAAGGATGACGAAGGTAATTCATTACTAAAGTATGATTTGGATTTTGGTGTCTATTTCATTGAAAAAGAAGATGAAGACAATAAGAAGACCATTGACACATGGCATAATTGGGTTTACAAAGCAGTGGAAAACCACACTAATCAAAATCCAATTAAAAAAACAACTTGTGTCCGTGTAATTTTTAGTGATGGTCACCACATCGACCTACCAATTTATTACAAACAGGATGATGTAATCGAATTGGCCCACAAATCTAAAGATTGGATTGAATCAGACCCTAAAGCCTTTTATGAATGGTTTAACGACCTTAAATGTCAGCAACTAACACGTATTGTACGGTATTTAAAAGCTTGGAAGAATTATCGTGAAGACAAAAATTCAAATCTTAAATTACCTAGTGGTTTTGAACTAACAATACTGGCAGCCAATAATTACGTTAAGGATGATAATGATGATAAAGCACTTCGTGAAACAGTTCGTAAAATTGATGAAGAACTGAATAAAGAAGGTGGCTTTGAATGTATGCGTCCGACTTCTCCAGTTGAAGATGTTTTTGCTGATTATTCAGACACACGCAAAACAAACTTCTTGAATACACTTGCCAGTTTGTTGAATGATTTGGATAGGGCAAAGGATGAAAAGAACTTCAAAAAAGCTTCCGAAATATTGCGTAATAATCAATTTGGCGAACGCTTCCCATTGGGTGAAGATGCGAATGAAAAAGATAAAAGCAATAATCTAGGTGCTGCCATTGGTGGTGCAACAGTTAAACCTAAGCCTTATGGATATTAAAAAGCAGGTTGAAGAAGTACTCGGAAACTTTCCAACTTTACATCACGATGAAGTAAACAATTCCCTTAATGGTGAATTGTTTATTTCAGCATGTGATTCATATGATGTTAGAATTGAATTAAATGGGTATCCCAAACACTTTCCTGTTGTTTATGAAGTTGGTGAACGTATTCCAAAAGAAGTTTACCGACACATTTATTCTGATACGGGTTCGTGTTGTTTAACCACTAGGGCAAAAGCAGAAATTTTACTGAAGACCAAAATTACAACCCTAAACTTATTCGTCAAGGACATTGTAGTCCCTTACTTTCAAAATAATTCCTACTATGAAATCAATAGAAAGTATAAGACTGAAGAATATTCGCACGATGCATCAGGTGTTGTGGAAGGGTATATGGATATATTACAAACAAACAATGAAAGGAACATTGCACAATTAATATTGTATCATGCGCAAGGGAATAAGAAGCTACGTTTGCAAAATATCTGTTACTGTGGTAGTGGCTTGTCCTTTAAACATTGTAATCGGGGTAAGCACTTTGATTTGTATAAAAACTTCAGAAAGATTTCAATTGAAACTTTGCAAAATGACTTTCTGATTTTTCAGAAAATGATTCCGAATATAATTCAATAATCTATATCATGATTTTATCGTTTGCTGTAATTTCTATTTTAAACCTAATGTATTCATCAATAGGTAACGAAATAAATCTGCCTTTTCTAGTTAAAAAGAAGAATTACTGGAATAGGCTATTTTTAGAAAGTATTGAAGCATACCTGAAAAAAGATGAAAGACAAGGTTTAAGCTACTCTTACTTTGTTTTCTTTACGATTGGGGTCTTAGCATTACTTCTATATAAATTAGTATCGTTACATCCATGTGCAAAAGACATGGGCTATCCTTGGGGAATGGAAGCCATATTCTACACTTTATTACTGCTATTTGGATTTAAGTCAAATTCTGAATTAAAAGAAAGCACGTTAAGAATAGTCAATCAAGTTTTAAAACTAGCCAAAATGGTTGTAATCATTTTCAATGTTATAGCGGTTCTCGTTATAGTGTTTTATTTGCCAAATAATGAATTGCCACCAATTCTGATAATGAAAATAAACATGTCTTTGATTGTGGCAATAGTAACGCTTTCTGTTACCATGTATATTATTTATATACTATTTCCTCATCTATCATCTAAATTATTAGTAGGCACGATGAAGTTCATATTTTGTAGATTATTAAAACACGATAGACAAGACCCTATTTCAGGATTATTTAGACACTGTGGGTATATAACTGGAATTTTTAGTTTGGTTCAATTCATAATAAGTTGGCTTCTGCCTAAATGTTGACATCCGAATAATTTGCCGACAATCAATAACCAAAGTGAATGCATTCCATTTAATGTCCACTTTTCTAATTAGTGGACATTTGTAAAATCGCACTATTTCCACACGCTCAGCCACATACATTGATTTTGCGTATTGTTTATTCAATTTAATGTCCTTTTACATCGTTTTTGATAGCTAATAAGACATTAATTCGTATATTTATAGTAACATTAAAAAAGTTGCTATGTCATTAAAACATTCTGTCACCACCAGTAATTATTTGGAATGGGATTCTGTGTTTAATAAATCAATGAAGCTTCTAAAAACTGATGAAAAGAAATTCAAAATCGCATTTCTTTCCATTGTTGGTATTAATATGGGTTTACGGATTTCGGATATTTTAAAATTGAAACATCAGGACTTAAAATCAGACAACATTATTCTGTCCGAACAAAAAACAAAGAAACGTAGGGAAATAAGAATTAACGATAATGTTAAAGCTGCTTACAAAATTTACCGTGAACGATTAGGTATTGTTTCTGATGATGATTTTTTATTTAAATCACAGAAGGGCGTAGTTTTTTCAGTTCGTCATGTCAATCGACTTCTTAAAGAAGTTTTCGGAACAAAATCTAAAAACATCAGTAGTCATAGTTTACGGAAAACATTTGGTAGGCGTATATGGGAAAATGACAATTACTCAGAACGAAGCTTGATATTATTATCAAAGCTTTTTAATCACACATCACCTGCCATCACAAGAATTTATTTAGGCATTCAACAGGAAGAACTTGACAATATCTACCTTTCACTTTAACGTTATCAGATACGTTATAGAAACCTTGATTAAAAGAAATATTTAATCGAACCGACTTGCGTATAGTTTTATGCTACCTTTCAACATATACGACCAGTACTAATAAATTTTCGTTTTTCCGAACTAGAATTTTACAAATGGCAAAGGCATCACTTACGACACCTTTGCAAAAAATTAAACAAACTACTTCTTCTGATTAGGATTTAATTGCTTCCCTCTGTTGCCTTGATTTGTACTGTAGGTTTTGTTTGTACCTCTTGTGCCTTTGTTAGCATTTACCATGTCCGCTTTGTGATTTGATTTTTTAGCCATAACGTCTGTTTTTTTTAGTTGTTAATAATAATTGGAACAATAGTAACGATGATTACAAGCTGATTTACATGTTTGGAATAAATGTGCTATTTTATGTCCCCAAATTTGGTATTTATGAATAGCATAGAATATATATTTGAAATCAATAATCCATTTCATGAAATAAAGGTCACTGATAGTTATGGTAATGAATACAAAAACAAGATTCTTGAAAAAGACATCTTCTATATTGAATATGTTGACAGGACTACAAAAAGTATTGTGCTGAATAAACCATTATTCAAGGAATTTAAAGATTCAAGAACAATCGAATGGAAAACAAGGGATTCTTTAGATGGTATAATTGAAAAATACCTTGGCAGAAAATCCTTTGTACAAATTAATCAAAAGGTCATTACCCGTAGAATCAATGTCATAGGAAGAAGTGCTGATTGGACACATTTACAGTTAAGGATACGTGATGATTCACAGCGATTAAATTGGCTAACAAAAAAATTAAAGTTAGGAAAACCATTCAGACCACAACTTGAAGATTTCTTAAATCACCAATATCTTCAGGTGAAAAATATTAGGGGAAATTCTTCTAGCGACTATATTTTCATTCACCCATTGGATATTATCTACATCGAAAATTCAAAATCGGCAAAAAAAATGCACCTAAGAACACCCTATAACTTTGGTGATACGAACGAATTCATGATAGAATACCATAGCAGAAAAAAGATAACGGATATTACTATTAATAATACATTCGGGATTAATAGCTTTATTCAGATTCATAGAAAATTTGTAATCAATATAGAACTTGCGAAATACACCGTTGGCACAAGAAGCATAACAATGACTTGCCCTAATAAAAAGCAAAAGCTTCCTATTGGTGAAAAATATTACGAAGACGAAGAATATTTTGAAATAATCAATGCTTTGGCTTAAACTAAAAATAGCATCCTTTATTGTAGTAGCCACACTTGACGAACTAACCTGCCATCTTTGATATAGCCTTTTTCTTCACAGTATTTTACGTGTCTGTAAAGTGTTGTCCGTGAATAAAATTCTTTCATTTTTTTTAGTGAACCCATAGTGTCTAAAAGCAGCAGAAATTCTTTGATACCACCTTTTTCCTGCAATACCCATTCTGCTATTTCCTTGCTGTTTTTATCCTGAACTACTTTTTTCTTCTTTGGTGGGTATTCAGCATACGGTTCATCTAATTCTGCTAAGTTGTATTGGGAATCGACATCAAACTTAGGTTCTATCACCACAGAATACACACACTCTTCTTCACAAGTATCAAAGTCTAAAAATCTAATCCGAAATTCGCCAATTAAGTTATTTGCCTTTACTACTTCAATAAAAACTATATTCCCTATGAATTCATGAAAATAATCTTGGTCATAGACCTTGTTGCATAGGTGATTAAGTACATTGTCAAAGATTATTGAATCATAAGTTTCTGCATCAATTGTGGAATGTGATTCGTAACGGGTGGTAGTAGGGTCTTCAGCCTTACCGTATTTAATCTGATACTCGAAATTTCCTACTTCTACAATTTTATTATCTGTAATTCTTATCTGACCTGATTTCATATTATTTGTTTTCAGCAAATCTCACTATTAAAAAACAAAGCCCCAAAAACAGTGTGGAAACGTGTTTCATTTTGAAACAATAACCATTATGACTCCAGTAGTATTAATTGGAACAGGATGTTGATTCTACAATTGAAAAGTATTATTAGTATCAGCTAACCTGCAATGTGTTCTGATTTTAATAACACAAAAGAAAGGCGATGAAAACTAGTTCACCACCTTTGCTGATTCCCGATAAGTATTGTCAATTCAAGTAAGCTGTAATATACAAATCTTTATTGTAAAGTTGCATCATGATTAGTTCAAACTTCCAATACTTGATTGTCATTCAACTGCAATATCTTTTGCGAAAAGATGCTTTGATAATCCTGTTTATTAAAAGTGTGTATTGGAATTATTGATTTGGGGTTAATGGCATTTGCGTATTCCTTCAGTGTTTCAATATCTGCATGACCACTGGTGTGAATATCAATGACCGAAAAGTTCTTGGCTTTTAACCAATTGACAAATTCTTTTGTTGAAGGTTGCTTCTTGTATCCATGCCACATAGAATAAATTAAATTCCCTTTAGCAACTGAAGTCTTTTCCAAATCAACTTTCATTGAAGGTCTAGTGATGACAACATAATCCGATGGTTTTTCAGAAATCTGTTCTTTGGTAATTTTATGTCCTGAAAACTTATTTGCTAGTTCATCCATACCACGCCTAAACAGACCTGATGTAAGTTTGTACGGAAACATCACTTTTAACCGTTTGTAACTATTTAATGGGGAAGGTAATTTGGCATACTGCGATAATTTATCCAATACATTTGCAGTATATACATCAATAACAAAGGTTTTACCTGATTGTAAGCAAGCCCTATAAAGCGATACTATACGGTCGATGTTTTGACTTGAAGTATAGACATAATTAATGCAATCCGAATTTTTAAATAGTTCGACAAGTTCAAGTTCTATTTCATCTTCAGTTTTGAACTTCTTGGCTTCCCTTCCAATCGTTGTTCCTTCAATTAATAAACAGTCAACGTTTTTAGGGGCATTGTATGTAAACCATTTATAAGCCTTGGCTTTTCGTCCATGTCCACGAAAGTCACCTGAATAGAAAACGCTTTTACCATCGGCTTCGATTAGAAATGAATACGCATCAAAAGCTGAATGGTCATTCCAATACGGTGTTACTGTAAATTCACCGATTTTTATTGGTTTGCTTTTTTCAAAATAAATCGGTTTTTCAATATTGTTTTCTTGATGAATGAAAACATTGTTAAGCTTTAATATTTCATGGGTCGGTTTACCAAGGTATACTGGAATTTGTTTGCTTAGGTACTTCATTAACCCAAAGTGGTCAGCGTGTGGATGGGAAATTATTACACCATTAATATCGGAATCAGTATTATAAGCATTTGAAATATCGGGCAATACACCTTCTGATATTAATTCAGGAATGGAATGGTTTTCAAACTGTTTAAAATTGAATGTATCACCTGATTTGTTTACCAATGGCATTCCAAAATCCAGTAATATCCTGCTTTTACCTGATTGTATTTCGATACAAATACCACCAATTTCGTTAGTCCCCCTGTGAATGGTTAGTTTCATGGTTAAAAAATAAAACGATTCCTACTAGACTTTGAAATCACATCACAGTTACGGTCAGTACTGCCAAAATAATATACCCCTACAGCTACATCTTTTATTCTGTTATTAATGCCTATGTTGTCCTTGGTTTCATTAGCATTACTATTAATCCAAGCTTGTTGACAATCACCGAACAACAATAATGGTTTCAATTCTAATTTATAGTCACTTATCGAATCCAGTTCTTTTAAACCTTCGGGTAAAATTCCAAGCATCTTCTTTATTTCAAAGACCTTGGAATAGTAATCAATGATTTCCTGTTCGTATTTAGTAGCAAATTCATGGTACTTTTTCAATTGGTCCGTAATTTCAGTACTATACAAACGACTATCGCCCATAGTCTTTAGTTCAACAAAGACTATCTTCTTATTTGCAGTGTCAATCCACACCAAATCAATGCGAAGCAATGAATTACCATCATTGTATGCCATTTCTGTGTCCAAGAAGCACTTCGCATTTTTGACAAAACGTGCTTGAATACCCTTTTCTGATGATGCAGGGTAGTGTGTTGAAATATTATTCTTTATTAACTTTAAACTGTCTGAATTAAAATTATTTACATCTAGTAAGTTTACCTGTGATTGCTGTATGCCAACAGATGGTTTATCGAAGTCATAATTAATGTATTCTGATTTTACAGGAATTAAGTATTTGTTGTTAATAGAACCATTAAACTTACCGTTCTTAAAGCGAAGTTCACGAATTATATTACCACCGTTATAGTATACATCAATGTAGTTGTCCTTTCTAATGTCAATATATATACTATCATCATTTACAAGGTTTAGCCACCATGTTGGCTTCTGTTTCACTAATTCTGTGAATAATGAATTGTTACGGGATAGTTTATTCATAACTATTTCTTCTTAATTCTGCTGACAGTTGTCTATGGCGATGCGATTTAAAGTAACTTATTTCTTTCCATATTTTCTAAACGCAGCTATAAACTGGTATATGAAGAACCCAACAATAACTTTATTTAGGAAATCTATTGCCATGCTAAAACCGTTTAATTCAGATTTAGCAACCAAAAAGTTCGACCAATGGGTTATATCAAGGAACTTAAAGTAATAACCAAATAAGTTCCAATCTATTTCATTTCCATTAAATAACCGACCTAAACTTAATAGATAGAATAAGTATAGGGTAATTGAAACCCAAAGGATATGTACCAAAGGTTTTGCTATTGAAAGCCCATGGTCATTTGACCAACTGTTTAACCCAAGAATACGCCTATTCCACCATCCTATTTCATTGATTTTTCGTAAAGCATCTTTAGATACTGATTGGAATTTATGTGATTCATAAATATTCCCTGATGCTTCAACAGCCTTTTTAAACTGCAAGAAGGTATTGTATCGAATATTGTAATAGTCATCAGGTTTTTCATCAGGATTATGAATGTTCTCAATAGTATAGAATTTATCGAAATCGTCATAATTATTAGGAAAGCTGCAAGAAGTAATAGATGTTTCTCCAAACTTGTTGCGATAGAAATTCAGTTCTTTATAACTATTGAAATCTATATTATCAAAATGAAAACCATCTAGGATGCATTTGTCGAATTGAAGCTTTTTGTCGTTTTCTATATTTGAAGCTCTTATATTGAAAAAGTTAACCCCACCTTCTAATGAAAACCCACTCATAAACCAGTTGTCAATAATACCCGATTCAATTTCCATTTCACCACCAGTTGTACCTTCTAATGAAAGTGAATTAAGGGTTGGATTAATGATTTTAGTTTTGTAATGGTCTTTAGTTGGGGAATAATTAATCATTAAACTGACTCTAGCAAACCTAGGCCCATTAAAAATCTTATCATCTTGACTGTATGTTATTTCTTTTGAATTTGAAATGTGATACAATTGATTATTTTCCCTAAAGTATTTGTAGTCTTTACCAATAACATCGTATTGTTTTTGCCAGGCTCGAAGACGTAAATTTGCGCTAGTATAAGATATGCTTACTTTATCAATATTTAGTAGGAATATTGAATCAAACAAAAGACAATTATTGATTTCAACTCTAGTAAGCCTTTTGTTATCAATTCTTCCATTGATTATAGAATTTCCAAAGTAAATATTAATATTAGAAGTTGTTATTTCTTCAATGCTAATATCACGAATGATGCAATTAACGAACATTATAGATATATTTTCAAAATCTATGTCTTCTATGTTCTTTATGACAAGTCTATGGAATGTGCAATCTTCAAAACAGATTTCGACCTTATCATTTCGTTTTTTAACTTTTTCAAATTGACTTTTATTAATCGCTAATATGTCATCATTTGAAAAGGTTTTGTTTTTAGTAATTGTATAAGGCTTAACTGTAATTTTCTCCATTATTTTATTATGTGGTGTGAAAGAATACATGCGAATATAACGGCATTAATTGAACAATAAAAGCATAACCTGTACCTGAAATTTAATACCTACATTTAGCAAATGTTAGTAATAATCATTCGTATCCTATGACTTACAATTTTGACATTGATAAAATCGTAAACTACCTAAGTCGCTATAAAAGTGATTTATCGAACCTTTATACATGGAATGCTAATATTTCAAAGTTAGTTGGTTACGGTATTTTATCTGAAGAAGAACGTTTGAAATTAGATTCTTCATCACCGTTTGATAAAGAAATATTCTTAAAGAATCGCATCAACCAAAGATTGCATGAAGCTTATAAAACAGATATTGATTTCTTTCACAAACTATGCTTATGGGTGATTAAAGATTGGGGTGGAATTAGTACATCAAAGGATAATGATACAATTCAACTAGTAACGAACTTTCTAAATACAGATAGCCACCCGTTCAAAAGAATAGCAAGTGCTTCAAAAGTCGGTTCGTATATGTTTCCTGAAAAGTATATCATCTATGATTCAAGGGTTGCTTATTCGTTAAATTGGATATTACTGGCTGAAGGTGCAGGTGAAAAGTTTTTCCCTATTCCTGATGGTAGGAATTCTAAAATGATGGCCCTTGATATGAACGTGCTGATAAGACTATTTAATATCGAAAACTACAAACCTGCAACTATTAAAGATTTAGACAACCGATTGTATATTAACAAAAAGGATAAAACCTTGTATATCCCTGAATCCGAATCATACCAAGTTTTGAATGAACTTATTAAGGAAGTACATCACAAACTATGGGTTTCAGATAAGGCTGACAAACTGTATTACACTGAAATGCTATTGTTTTCGATAGCTGATAGGGAAGTGTTTCAGGATGTAACAAGCAGGGTTTCAATTAACTCAATAGACCGAACCTTATAAATTTGATTTAAGCTTCGTCATATTAATTTTTGCATTGATAATTGGTGATTCACTACCGTGCTGAAGTACAACTATGCCCAAATTCTGTAGCTGTTCTATTTGTTCTATATTCAGCTTAGCCCTACCTATGTTACTCCAAAATAACTTATTTACACCATTAGTCTGACAAAACGATAATTCTTTAATTAATTGGGTCTTTAACTTTGTGAATCTTGTATCATTAATGGGGCTATCAATATTTTTTACTTCAATTGCAAAATTCCCTATTTTACTATGGTTGGCTAATAAATCAATTTCATAAAACTTGTCTAGTTTTAATACATCTACATTTCCTGTATGAAGAACCTTTTGGTGTTCAAGCATCTTTGTAGTTACATTTCCCGACACACTTGATTGAACTTTTGATATTTCCTTAATTTCCAATAGTTTATTGTGATGTATTTCCTCAGCTAGAAAGCCTTTAATATTATTTAGGTTGTTCCCGTTGTAGGATGATAATTTTGCAATGACATTATTACATGCCTTTTCACCTCGAATGTTATAAGTTTGTGTTAGTATTCTTTCAATGGACTTAGAATCAATTCGTGCTCTTTTCCCTAAGCCATTTTTAACGGTTAATGAAGATGCTTTTGAAATAGATTGAAATATTGGTTTAGCTTCTTTTTTTAAAACAGTTGTACCTGAATTAGAAATTATATGCTTGATTTGCTTCGGGTGTGGTTTACATTGAACAAGCACAACGGTAAGTGCTATTAAAAAACACCTTACTATAATGGACATTTCTTTATTCATCAAATACTAAAATTAGACTGTTTTTAAACTCATCATTATTCTGCTTGACAACTTCTTCAACTTTAATTTCCTCATAATTATCTAAATCACTAGTAATCCAACCGAATGGATGAATGAAAAAAGATAAGATGAAGGTAATCACATAAGTAATCGGATTTGTATATATAAAAGCTAACATACCTGAACCAACAAAAGAAGTTGTGCCAATAATAAACAAACCAAACAGAAGAAGAATAATAAGACCATCAAGTACAAAATCCCCCATTAAGCTAAGAAAAACTGAAAAGCCACTTTTGTAATTTGATTCAATATATATGTCGGTTGCTAATTTATTTAAATTAACCACATCAAGAATTTTAACATCTGACATTGATGGTTCATCTTCGGTAAATGCACTTATATAATTATTACGTAATTCGATGTAATCTTTTATAAGGCTACTATCAGTAGGTAAACTATTCAACTCTTTGATATAACCGCTTTTACCCTTCGTAATAACATTATACAGCATAGTAAATGGATTAGAACTTTTATCCTTATACAATACTATCCTATCATGAATGTAGTCATTCAGAAACTCAGCCCTATGTTCACATAAGTCACTAATGAAGATATTAGAATCAATTTTACTTTCGGTATCATCGTTACTTGCACATGAAGCCAATAAAAGAATGCAAATAGCAATGAATAGAACAATCCTTACCATTAAAAATTACTTCTTTTTATAACTAATAGTTTTTCCCTTTCTACCCATCGACTTTGGGCCTTCTTTAATATATTCTCCGCTTTTACCACTATAAGTGTGGTGGTTTTTACTTGCACTAGCAAATAGTTTACCAATGCCAGTCATTAAATCTGAAAAAGCTTTTATACCATCTAAAATATCGTTGGTTTTACCCATGATTTATAATTTCTTTATTTACCAATGCAATTTTTATTTACGCACCTATTACTTATATGTTGCTAAAATCTACAGGTGTCTTCAGGATATAATTAAACTCACCCCGTTCAAATAACTTTGATGTATCACACTTAACAAGGCAATCCAACATTTCTAGTTTGTTGTTATGGTAATAATCAGATTCATACATTAAGTTCTGAAACACAATGTGTTTTCTATCATCGTACATATTGTCAATGTAGTGTATCAGATGTTCACCCTTGTAAAACACTTTACCTTCAGTTGATTTGTATTCTACTTCGCAATCATCGACAAAGTAAATGCCTATTTCCTTACCCATGTCAACATCAATGTCTGTTGATTCAGAATTCATTGTTCGGGTGGAACTGAAGAAATCCTTTAAAGCCAGTTCTGTATTTGAATGGTTTTCATACCGTAAACCTTTACTCTCAAGCAGAACATCTATGTAAGAATTGTACAAACCAAAAGCTTTAATTCTTGCTTTAATAAGTTCTGCTTGTCGGAATTCTTGGTAGATTTCAACCGTGTCAATGTCATTACCGTTTTGTCGAAAGAATTCACCACGGACTATGTAAAATGGGGTATTGGGATTCATCTAGTACTTACTGCTTTTATAGAAAAAAAAGGAAGCAGGTTTAATTCAAACCTTTATCTGATTTATACATTTCAATTACCTTATCGACTTTGTTATAAAATATCGTTAGGTATTCAAAAACTTCTTCTTCTGTTAATCTATCAACTTCATAAAGTTTTTCTCGAATATCTAATCTAAATATAAAAGCTGACTTTTCTTTTTTCTTGTTAATCTTCTTGTAATCAACATTTTTAGCTTCAGCCTTATTCTTGGAAAAATCAACCAATTCCTGAATGAAAGCTTTATCTGATGTGTGGGCGTAGAATTTAAAGTAACCGCCTTGGAACTGCACTAATAATTCATATCCGTTAATTTTCCATTCATTTGGTACAATATTAATAAGTGGAATTGAAGTGTTACCGTTATCCATATAAACCGAAGCTTCTATGTTGTTTTTGGTAAGGTAGTTATCTAGTTTAATTGCCAATTTTGAATAAATCAGTCGTATCCAAAACTTAGCTACTTTATCTGACTGGTCAAGAAAGTATTCTAGTAGTTTATCATCTATTGTTTTGTGGATGTCATAGTATTCGGACAGAAAATCAATGTAGTGTTGAATGAAAATCCTTTTTTCAGCATCACTAATACGTTCTTTACTTTGTTTAATTAATGGCAATAAATCACCATAATCCATGACTTTCCATCCATCTACACCACCAAACAAACTTTTATCAAAACACAAAAGAATTTTAATTTGCGTATGTTTTTTATAGTCCTGATTTAGAACCTTATCATATTCTTTTAATTGATGTGCAGTAGGAAATGATTTGAACTTGTTTTCAATAACAATTACAGTATCATTATCAACTATTTCAATATCAAAACGAAACCTTTTATTCTTCCTTTTGGGGAACTTTAGGGTATGTGATTTCTCAAGTTCTATTTTACAGTCATTGGGTAAATTATATCCTAATACAGATTCTGCAAATATCTTATCTTCAGATAATAAGAATTTTAAGAAAGATGAATGAATTAGTTCTTTATCATCCTTCTCAAGGACTTTAAAAATGTTAAATGCCATGTTATTAATTTAGGGTTGTCATTACAAATTAGTAGATGAATATTATTATACATGGTAGATTCTATTTTGTTTCATCATTTATTAAAACCATTGCACGTTTTCTTTAAAAATTATTACGTTTGGCTCTTCGTAAACACACGTTAAGGAAAAGACCCAAATGGCAATATTTTTAAATACAGATAAAACCACAAACTGCATAAAAGAAATCATCAGTACCTGTCAATCGGAACTGATAATGGTAGTTCCCTATATTAAAATTTCACAGAACATCTTCCAAGAATTGTATGAAGCCGACAATCGTAATGTGGATATAACTTTAATTTATCGGGAAGACAAGCTTACAAGAACTGAAAAAGAAAAGTTACTATCGCTGCGTAACCTAAATCTATTGCATCATCCGAACATTCATTGCAAATGTTATTATAATGGTGAACTACTACTTGTCAGTTCAATGAACCTTTATGAATACTCAGAAAAGAATAATAGGGAAATGTCCATTTTACTTCATCGTGAAGATATGGATGATTCCGATGGTGAAAGGTCCTATTCTGACAATGATAAAGTCTTCGCTGATGCCATTGATGAAATTAGGGAAATAATGAATGGTAGCACCATCGAAAAGACTAATGGTTCTAAAACTAATTCTTTTGAAATTGAAATCGTTAAAACTGATGAAGAATTAGAAATTGAAAGGTGTAATCGTATAAATCAACATTTTCTTAATAAGAAATTTAAGCCGTTTGAATACAGAACTAACGTTTGGTTTTCTATGTGTTCTAACTACTTCGATAAAGTTGATGTAGTCTTTGAAGGTCATCGAATAGGAATTGACATCAATTTACCTGATGATGAAAAGGAAGAATTATTCAAAAGATGGAAGACTGTCTATAATGAATTTGAATTCCAAGGATTTAAATATTATTTAAATTATCACACTGCCCCTATATATATATACCGTGATTCAAGATTTGATTGGGACAGTATTCAGAATGATTACCCTGTCTATTACAAAAAACTAAAACAAGGTATTGATTCTGTAATTGAAAAGTATCGGAAAGTTTCAGGGAAGTAACATGATTACTGGGGACTAAATATAGTTCAGGATTAAAGTATAACAATATGAAGACAATAAGCACTTTTTTACTACTAACACTAACAATTACATCTTTCGCCCAACATATTGATGGTCCTGCTAATATGCGTAAAGCACCCAATGGTGATAAACTATTTTCATTGAACGATTACGTTTGGGTTAGCCTGAAAACAGAACAACCTGTCAATAATTGGTATGAATTAGAAGTTTATTGCTATGTAGTCCCCAATGACTTAATTAATAAAACAACTGTAAAAGCTAACACAACATTATTAAGTGTGGATGGTGATTCCATTGGTTTTACCTACAATCAATTTGAAATTGAAAACTATAGCGAAAGGTATTATGCATACGATGATTTGGAACAAATTGAAATTTCTTTAAAAGGTCATACTTACAAATCGAACATTCGTAAAGGAATTAGCAATGGTGAATTGTTAGCTAACAAAAAGTCATTGGCTGATAGTTGCATGTCAACGTATGTAAGTTATCAGGAAGAAAACGGTCAGTGGGTAGATTTAATTGAAGAATGCAGTATTTACCCTGCTTCTATAATGATTAATAATGAACGTGAATCGGTTCTTGTCAAACAGAAACAAAAGATTAAACGGTATGCAGGTGCAGAAGGTCAATATTCAGTTATTGATTTGGAATTCAAAAAAATGAACTATTCCGATAATCCTACCATTAAAGAATTTACTATTGAAGCTGACAAGGTTGATATTGAATATCCACTGCTTAATGCTGTCACTTATGGGTGCTGCGGTGCTGAAAATTATTATCAACTATTCACAACAAGTAACTTTGAAAAGTTAATGGATTACATTGAAGTTTTGTATGAAATTGACATTCCCAATTCAAGTACGAAGGGGTACTTAGGCTATATTCCATTCGGTCGTAGTAATGATGAAGAAATAGTTGGTCAGCTTACATTTATTGATGGTAAAGAAGTAAGAAACACTGTGTACTTTGCCACAAAAGATAAAAGTAAGCAAGAAAATATTTTACAATTCGTTCCTGATATGGAGTTTAAACCAATTAGTGACCGTGATAAAATTAGAAATGAAGGTCTGCAAATAAGACTTTGGTCACAAAATGCAAACAAAGGCTCAAGTGCATTAACAGGCTTTAAGTTTTTAATTCATTTGATTGATGATAGTACGGGTAAGGATTACGTTCAGGAACTTGAAATTACTGATGGCTACGTAAATGGTAACAGCGAAAAGGAATTTACTATTTGGATAGATTAAAAGTAAAAGTGCTCTAACTTTTCTTCATTTTCGCACGAATTGGCATATGCGAAGTTATTTCTTCAAATATGCCAAGTTTTTTAGAAGTCGAATATGCGCTTTTATTACCAATTCTAAAATCATTTTTAGTTGAATATTTCAGTGCTTCCTTTGCTAGTTTTTCAGGTGTCCATATTCGATTAGTCCTCCTAACATGATTTGGCATATGCTTACAGGTAATTTCAAAAACACCAAGTCTTTTAGCTGCTACGTATGCACTTTCATTTCCTTTTTTGAATTTGCTTTTTGAATTATATTTTAAAGCTTCTTCCTTGATTTTTTCTTCATTCCATACATCAGAACGTGTTGACCTATTAGGCATATGCGAAGTTATTTCTTCAAATATGTCAAGTTTTTTAGCAGCATGATAAGCGGAATTACTTCCTTTAAAAAAATCTTTTTTAGAACTGTACTTTAATGCTTCTTCTTTAAGGCTATTGAAATCCCAAGTTCTTCTAATCTTCTTCATGTGTTTAGTAATATCATCAAGAATCCCCATGTTTTTAGCAGCTCTGTATGCAGCAGAAGATTTCTTAATAAATTCGGAAATAGATTGACAACTTAAAGCCAATTCTTGGATATTATTTTCATCCCATTTCATATGAAGCTTTTTCATATGCTTACAGGTTTCATCAAGCCAACCATTCTTTCGTGCTGCACTGTATGCAGCAGGGTGTCCATATTGAAATTCACTTCTAGTTTTAAAGCTTAAAGCTTCTTTCTTGCAATTATTATAAGACCAATGTCCAACAGGATTTACTAACCTAGTCATGTGCTTGCAGACTTCATCAATCCATCCTTTTTTACAAGCTACATTGTATGCACCATTAGAACCCTTTTGAAAGTTGACCCGACTAGTATATTTTTCAGCTTCTTTTTTTACTACTTCAAAAGTGTATATACGGGTACGGTCAGCCTCAACCATGTGTGAACTTACTTCTTTTAACCAACCTTCACGTTGTGCAGCACGATAAGCAGGTTTACTAAAAGTCTTAAACTGAATTCTAGTTGTATATTTTTTAGCTTCAGCAAGAACTAATTCATATGTCCAAATTGAATCTATCTTTCCTAATCCACCACCTTTATCAATATTAAGAACCATTGTGCCTTTTTCCCTTTCAGCAGCAATCATTGATATTTCTTTCTCTGCTGCAAGGGTTGATTCTATATAATCGGTCAATTGAATCATTTCATAATCTTGACCTGTTAATTTAGCGTATCTAGTGACAGTATCTCTTTTGCTTAGCTGTCTATCTTTTTTTCGGTTTTCAAAATTGTATGTTAATCCTATATAAATAGCACCATCAGGAAACTTACAGACATATAAACATCTTTTTTTACGATTGCCTTGTATCTTCATATGTTTGCAAACATCTTCCAACCAACCGTATCTAATTGCAGCATTATAGGCTGCACTATGCCCCTTAGCAAAGCCCGACCTTGTATTATATTTTGAAGCAATAGACATGCAGCGTTCCTTAGTCAAATACCCCTTGGGGAATCGGACTTTTTTCATATGCTGACAAATTTCATTAAGCCAATTATTGTCATACGCAGCTGAATATGCACCACTACTGTATTGTTTAAATTCAGTCTTGGTTTGATATTTACGGGCTTCAATAATTAATTCTTCTTTAGTCCATTTACTTCGTCTTCTCATTTGCTTTAATACTGATATAGGATGTAGTTTGATTTACTGATGCATTAAAGAAAAATAAGGATTTAATTCCTTAAATGAAACTGTTTTAATGCTGTTCTTTATTGTAGACAACCTAAATTGACTACACGTTTTCAATACCCTTCAATAAGCCTTTTCCTATAGCTTGCTATAATGTACAAATAAATCTTCTTGAAAATAAACCATTTAAACTTCTGAAGTATTAAAGACTAAAGACAGGTTAAAGTGTAAAAACATACACACTAAAATGGCATAAATAGTATATATAAAACTAATAATAAAGTGTAATCAAAAGTACACTAAAAGTAATGCAGTTAGGGTGCGAAACATTTAATAAGTAGACACATATGAAAGCAATTGATGTATTAAAAGATGTAGAAAGGTTCAATAAAACCAAACCTACAAAAGAAGAACAAGAATATGCAGACCGCTTATTTGAAATAATGAACTTACCAATATCGGTATGTTGGGCGAAAGGTGAATCTGAAGAAATACAAGAATCAAGGTTTGGAAACTTCATTTCTAAAATAGCAAATGAAACAACTAGGCAACGTATTAATGCCATTCGCAAAATACCAAGTAAGAATTATAGAAGCAGTGAAAAATGCGACTATACAATTATGGGGTTGTTAGGTGGTAAATTCAAAGCGCAAAACGATGCCAGTTTAATAAAACCTTCACTTCTTTATGTGATTGATTTAGATGGGGTTGATGGTACTGAGGTGCAAGAAGTATATAAAGAAAGTATAACCATTAGACCTAATATCCGAAAAGTCCTTAAAGATTATCTACTATGTGACTTTATAACAGCCAGTGGTGGTTGTAAACTGATATTTAGGTCTGACTTTCAAACTACCAAACCGAAAGAATTTCAAGCCAAATGGAATGCATTTAATAAAGAAATTAAGGCTGAATTTAATAAGAATGGTATCGTTCTTAAAAATCTGAAATTCGATGATAATGTGTCTAATTTATCCCGTGGTCAGTTCATTAGTTCAGATGCAGATATGTATTTCAACCCAATGGTTAAAAAGTACCCTGTAAGTCAGTTAAAAACGACAATGCCCAAACCTAATATTGGTGAACCCAATTTTACTGAAGAAACTGTATATCATCCAAATGCTTCTTCTTCATATCCAACAGATATAACAAATGCCAGTTATAATAAGATAATACTGGAACTGATTTATAAATATTACAACCAAAGTGATGAATTAAGGGAACGTTTTATCAGTGTACTATTTAAAGATAGTACACGAAATAATATGTTGGCTATTATGGCAGCATTACAGAATTCTTTGCCACAAAATGATGCAAAAGATATTGGTAAAAGGATATTTAAAATGCACCCAAAATATAATAGTGTTGTATTTGAAAAGAATTGGAAATATATGAATAAACCACAAGCTGATTTTAGTTTTCTGCTATCCTGCGCACATAAAGCAGGGTTTGATTTTCAAACGAAATCTAACAATGAAGTTATTAAGCAATGCTTTGAAATTGCAAAAATGTGGAAGGACAAGACACCTCCGAAAAAACCTGATATTAAAATTAACCAGTATCTAAGTGAAAAACTTGATGAAATTTATAAAGAAATCAAAAGGCATTCACGATTAATGATTGTTAGCCATACTGGTAGTGGTAAGACCAAATTCTTTATAAAATACCTGCGTCAAAAATACAAACGAAAAATAATTTTTGTAGTTCCATTCGTAACGTTAGCAAAGCAAATCGAAAAAGAAGGTATACCAACAATATATGATGGTTCAAATACAGAAATTGCAGAACTTCCATACAAAGACACCGACATTATGTGTGCCACATATGAAAGTGTTTGCGCCCTGAATCTTGTTCTTTCAGAAAAAGATTTCGATGAATATTTATTTGTGATTGATGAATTACATGCGCCACTACCAAGTGTACCAATACGTGAATCGGCTGTTAAAGATATGTTTGACATGGCACGTAACTTCAAATCAGTTATAGGTTTGTCAGGAACACCACATAATGATTCAATTATGGCACTAAGTGACTTCTTGTGTGATTTCAAACGTGTAACTGTTGATACTAAAGACAAATTAATACATGAACTATACTTTATCCCTGCTAAAAATATTCCACAAAGTATTTTTGACCATACCCAACATTATTTCAAAGGGGGTAAGAATTTTAATAAACTGATTGGTGTTTATTACAATGACAAAGAAGAACTTAAAAAATTGCATTCAAAATGGGACATTGAAGGATTGGAAAATTACCTTATAACCAGTGAAACTAAGAATAGTCGTGCAGTGTCAGATGCAGTTGAAAAAGAACGTATACCATCAAACGTGCGTATATACGCCAGTACTTCAGCAGGTCGTGATGGCTTTTCGCTAGACAATGAAAATATTGAAGAATTACATATCGCACTTTTCCAACCCACAGCCGATGTGAAACAATGGGTCAGTCGTGGCAGGTTTCCAAACGTAAAAAAGGTATTCATTCACTATGAAGAAAAGATGGATTTTAGATTCGATAATTGCTATTCACCGCAATATCTTTTTGAAAGAAAAAAGAAAGAATCGGAAATGGTTGTTGAAAAGGTGAATACGCTTGATATACCTTATTATTTGAAAGCACATGGTGAAATGCCATCAGATAAAACTATTGATGGGTACATAAATGATGCAAATAATAGACTTTATAATCGAAGACGAAACTTAGCCATAAAACTAAACGAAGATGCTAATTCCGTGGGTATTATTAATCATGGTTTGGTTTACGAAGTGATTGAAGAAATACAGAAAGCGGAAAAAACAAACCCATTAATATTTGCTAGTCAATTCATAGATTATGGTTTTAAATACAAAGATTACCAACCAATAGGGCAAGAAGAACCTAAAGATAATTGGAAAGAAGCCCAGGAATTTTTTGGCAGATTCCCAATCGCATGTAAAGATGCCAATGATTACTATAGGAATCTAAATAAGCTAAAAAGTAATCTTTCCATAAAGAAAACTTACGAAGTTGATGATAAGGTAGCAAAGAACATAAAAGTGATTGCCGATAGGATACGTTCGTTTACTGATGCAGGTTGTAACATTGAAGATGCATTCCGTGATGTAGTTGGTTTCAAAGAACATGCTACCACTTATATGCAGGAACTTAATAGATTAAAGTTTCATGGTGCTAGACTTAAAGGCTGCTTCAGCAAATACCCATTGTTTATTGAACTGGATAAATTGATTGAATTTGGGGGTGAATATGTAAGGGTTGATAAAATAGAAAGAATAGTAAAGGATGCTGAATTCTTCAGTCAGGCAAAGGCAGATAAAGATTTAGGTGCGGAATTAAGGAAGTATTACAATGTCCTAAAAAAACGTGATGCAAAGAATGGGAATAAAATGAAGTATAAGATATTAGGATATGTTCAACCAAAGGGATTGCCAAAAGTAGATTTGGTTAAATACCATAAAAAAGCTTCTTAGATAAATAATAAAACAGGAAACATACCCGACAAGTCCAGTTTGCATTTAATTCTTAGGGTGTGTATGTTTTAAACGTATCACGTGTCTACTTACTTGATTAAATTAGTTTTTAGGAAGCCATTCGTTATTCGGGTGGCTTTTTTAATGGATTGTCACTGACCTGAATTCATTTATCTAGCTAGTGGTCGGTGGACAATTTTAATCAAGCCTAATTATGAATTTACAATGGCTGTAATTGAGTCAGCCAAGCTGTATTAGTGTTAGTTTAATACTTATTCTTCCAAAGATTTTATAGCCTTATTTAATTCAATGGCTTCTTCATACTTTCGGGCTTTGATTAAATCATCGTACTCTAATTTCATTTCTTGAATCGTCAATCCGTTTTCCATTACATTTTCTAGGCTATTTGCCTTTTTTAGCCCTTTAACCCCAACAGAATTATGCAATACTGAAATAACTAGACTGTCATTAGTGTCTTCACTATCATTTGTATATTCTATTAACAAAGCATCGAACCTATAGTAGGGTATGTCTTCGGAAATCATAAATTTAACTACACTTCTTAACTCTTCAGATATTTCATCCTTATTCGGAATTTTTGATGTGTCATCTTGAAAATTCCAAGTAATTTTTTGGGTATTGTAGATTTCTAAAATGTAATCCCAATCCATGTGGTTTATTAATAAATCTATCTTTTCATCCATTGTTTTAATATTTAAATTATTCTGATAGTTAATCGGCTTGGCTGTTAATTAATTGCACGTACGTCAGCCAAGGTAGATTACTAGTTTTTAAAGTTGCATACCATTAGCAGTGGCAATGTCGATTGCAATTCGATTAATAACTTCAATATCCTCATATTGTCCTAATATCCAACTTGTCTTACCATGCCAATTTACTTTCTTTTCAAGGTGAATTTTGTCTGTGGTATTAGGGTTATTGGCTAATATTTCATAGTACTTTGCCCAAGCTTCCTGAAAAGTAACGAAGTGAATGCATTCCTGTTTTAAAGTAGACATATTGGTCGATGAAACCCTAAAGTTATATTTGGCTAAAGATTCACCTTTGTAGTTATTATCAGCCATATATTTATAGTCCATAAATTCAATTGTCCCATCATCATCTTCATCTTTACCTTCGTCTGCATACAATTGTAGAAATTCAAGTTCTATGGAATTGAAGCATACCCATGTTATATAATTAAGCCATTCAGTTCTGAATTCAAAGTTTACGAACCAATTACTATCTTTGTTTTTGTGGAATAATTCTTTTGCTTTTTTGTAAGCTAGTCCAAAGTCTTTGTAGTACGATAATTCTTGTTCATTTGTAATCCTATTTGTATTAGAAACTCTGTACATAGCTTCTTTGGGAAAACTTACCTGACCATTTTCGTTTAGAAATTTGTTGTTAAATAGGTCATCTCTACTTTGATTTTTTAATACTTCTTGTGTCATAGTAATACGTTTTAGTGATATATTTTACATTTATTTTAAAGTGTATCGAACATGCAATCTATTGGTTAGCCTTACGTCTGCACAGTGTTTTATATGAATCTATAATGCCTTGTAGTTGAAGGTTCGTCCAATCTTTAAGAAGCTTGTCATCACGAACTTCCAAATCA
Organism: Carboxylicivirga sp.; assembly: GCA_025210475.1. Classification (GTDB taxonomy): domain Bacteria; phylum Bacteroidota; class Bacteroidia; order Bacteroidales; family Marinilabiliaceae; genus Carboxylicivirga. Next base: position 55,936 of record JAOARW010000064.1, read on the forward strand.
ATTAGTATTTTACCATCGTGAATACCTTGGAAAGCCATATACTTTAAAACTGCATCTTCATAGGACTCACAATTGATAATAAATTCATTGTCGTCTAGCAGGTTTTTTACAGCAAGTCTGTAAAAAGGATTTTCAAATATTGCCATATTGCCATTTATTAGAAATTGGATTAATAACTGCCTGCTAAGTTTTTCTACTTCTTCTGCTATTTGTTTACTCATCTTCTGTGATTTTTTAGTTTTTGATACTTTGTTACTCATTGTCTTAATTTTTAAATTGTTATACATGTAATTCGTTTGCTTTTTTTATAGTTTTCAGTTCATCATCCTGCAACTTGAAGTCATCAGCCGTAAAGCCATTGTCATGGTAGAAATCTTTGTGCTTTGTCATCAATGCAAGATGGAATTAGCCTGTTAACAAGCTTGGGAAGATGGGGTGTTACCGTTCAATTGAATTATTGAACCTTCAATTTCTGAACGTTTGTAATAAACACGGTTTCCGATACCATGCTTAATTAAATAACCTTTTTTTGTCCATCTGTGAATGGTGCTAAGGTCTATTTTTAGAAAAGCCATTACTTCCTGACGTGTCATTAATTCATCAGGTTGTTTTGGTTGGAAATCGCTTTTAAGGATTTCTAATTGCTTTGTAACGCCATTTACTATGGCTTCTTGTAGTTGTTCAGGTGTTACCTGTAGGAATTGTACTGCTTTCATCATCAATAAAATTTTAATTGTTTGTAAAAATTTGATGATGTAAAAGTAATTTTCAAGGGCGTGGGATGTCGGGTCAGTTTTCCGTCATTTTTCCGTCACTTCTTTGTAATGCATTGTTATGCAGTGATTAGCAATGATTCTATTTTGATGTGTTTGGCAGGTCAATTTTAGAAACAATGTTAATATTTAATTCGCTATTACATTTTAAAATTGCGTTTTTATAGCGTTTATGATGCATTGGCGTGTTTATTTTAGGGAAATTTTTGAAACTGTTTTCATCAAACACTTCACCAACATAGTCATTGTCATAAATCCATTCAAGAAATGTTAAGTCAGTAACTATAGGATGTAAAAAACCATCCTTTTTCATAGCGTTGAATATAAAGTCATAATTCCCGACCCCTTTTTTATTTAATTGGTCGTCATATAATTCAAAAACACGAAACGAAGGATAGTCTGTGAATATATCTTCATGGTCAAAATCGGGAAAGTTTTTAGGTTCTGCCAACTTCGCTTTTTTTGCTTTTTCCGCTTCTTTAAAGATTGCTAACCTTTCATCTAAGAAATCTAGCTTTCTTTTCTTACTTATGCTTAATTCTGTTTGAATATGTTCAGGTAGATAATTTTGTAATTGTAGTGCTTTGCCATTTTTGTGTTTCAATTCAAAATTATTTCTACCAATACACTCTTCTTCCATTTGTATAAAATCCGCTTCAGTTGCACTTTGATGTATTCTAATAAAATCAGCTAAGCGTTGATTAAATGTATTCTTATAAGTGTCAATGGCACAGAATTCCCAATAATGATTCTTTTGTGCTGATATAATAAGTTTAGCGTTAAAATATAAAACGAAATCTAATTGAATTTGATTGACAATTGATGTTTCGTCATTGTCATATAATACGGTTATTTTTGATGGTTCAATCAACTTTTCCAACTTTTCGTTTAAGATGCGGTCGATTATTTCTAAGTCATGTAATTGTAGGTTGATTATTTCTTTAGTACTATCCTTAATTTCATCATATGTATAGTCCATATGACTAATAATAGATTCTTCATTCTCCTTCTGCATCATTAGTTTTTGGGTGAATTCCATCTTCCGTTTTTCTTCTTCCGTGTATTCTAACCCTTCGACCATAAATTTACTAATGTCAGTAGTTGGTTCAGATTCTTCATTAGAATGAACAGTTTCATCATCAAAGGCATCAATAGCATCAATTAATTCTTTCGCAGTGTAGATTCTTTTTTTATCTGACATATTTCAATGAATTTTACGATGCTAAATGTAAAGATTTATTCTGCTTTCTTAATAATATTCATGACCGTTTCTTTTTTATTCGCACTTGCCAGTCTCGCCCATTGTTCTGCTAATTGCACGGCTTGGTCTATTGCGCTTTTACCTATGTATATTAAAAACTTGTTTTCCGTGGTGTGACCTGTTGCGCTCATTAATAGTGGTGTTGGAATGTCACCATAATAATTGGTTGCAAACGAACGTCTACAAACGTGTGATGTTATTAATTCGTACTTGGGGTAGATTTTAACCTCCTTGCGTTTAGTCTTTTTATTTAGTTTTGCACCCTTTGTCGGTTTGTTAATTCCTGCAATTTCACAAAGTTCCTTGATATAAGTATTGAACTTTTGGTCACTAATTTCACGGGGAAATTGCCCATCTCTTTTATTTAGAATTTCCTTTACTTCTTCTTGTAAAGGTAATACTACTCTGTTACCAGTTTTTTGTTGTGTAAGCTCAAGCATCAAAAGACCTCCTTTAGATACTATATTATTAGCTGTTAAACCCAAAAGGTCGCTAACACGCTGTCCTATGAAACAACCAATCAAAAGCCAATCACGTGCATTGTCCAAAGCATCTCTTTTAAACTTTGTGTTCTTGATTTGTTCCAATTCATCCAGTGTCAAAATAACCTTGTATGTGTCAGCTTTTACAGCTGTTATGTAGTCTAGTTGATTAGAAACTTTTAAACCCTCTTTTCGGGCATGTTTACCTAATGTTTTTAGGTCTTTTACTAATGTTCCAATATAATTATCAGAATACCCGTTTTTTCGCAAGTATTTGTCGAATTGTGTCACTAATTCAGGTGTGATATTCACCACGTTAAATCGTGTTCTTTTGGCTTTTTGAAAATCCGCAAAACGATTCTTTAGATTGGTGAATTTTTGAATCGTGTTTTTACTAAGACCTCTTTTGCCGTTCTTTTGGATATGGTTGGGTAAATATTCGATATAATTTTCAAGGAAGGTTATTAGGTCACTTTTATCTTCTTGTTCGGATGAATTTCGATTTTGTATTTCCCTGATTTGGGTCTCTAACCAATTACCATCTATTTTGATACCTTTTTCTGTTGCCTCATTGTAGCGTATATTTATTTTTGTAGATAGTGAATCTAATTGTTCTTTTAATTTCTTGCCTATAGCATCCGTTTGTTTGGGCTCACCAAATTCTGTTGGTTTTCCTTTGTTTACGCCTTTGGTTGCTTTTGTAAATTTCCATAGGCTTTTGTCAATCGAATAACCCGTTTTACGTTTTATATTAACAGTGCGCCCTGCTAATAATCTTAAATAGATTTCTTTTTTGCTAGTATTTCCCCTCGCAATAAATTTTATCTGTGCCATGATTTCAAACCTTGATTCAATACAAATATAATATGCTTGGACAACATTTGGACAACCAAACTGCAATTATATGCAACTATATTCAATTTATTGCATTTTCACAATTAAGCATGAAAGCACTATAAATGCTGCATTTACTGGTGGTGTTATGGTTTTATGTGGATTATGAAGTTGGGTTTAATTGCATGGGTGTTACCTCGCCTCTCGGTACTAATAGTAAGAAGCGATTCAGTTTAATTGGGTCGCTTTTTTATTTGTATCAATTTTGCACCGTTTTTAAGAATTAAAAATGGATTGCATCCAAAGTTTCGATACAATTGAAACCAAACTTTCAATTTCTCGTTATTCTTGTAGCTTTTAAAATTATAAAGATCGGGGAGGTTGGGATTCAATAGTACTTATAAATCTGTTATAGCATCGTTTGACACAGTCAAAAGTCAAGTGCTTGATTTTTCGTTTAAGGTATTAGCTGTTTTAATTGGGCCATTGTATGCCTATGGTTTGTATGTGGAATGGCCAGGTGTATCCTTTAATTTTGTTATCAATGCTGTTATCCAGGTCTATTTATTGGTTTTTACAGTGTTTAACCTTAAGTTAGGCTTGCGGATCAAAAAACACATTCTACTGTTCATTTTATTTTATGGAAATACTTATACCCTGTATAATCTGGGTTTCTTTGGGGGTGGACGCCATTTTATGATACTTCTGTTTTGTGTGGCCTTTTTCTATTATAACAGAAGGTTTGCCTATATTATAATTGTTAGTAATGTTGCTTATTATTTTGTGTATATGTATTTATATACCGAAGGCATCGTGACTTATTACGCACCGGCAGAGGATCTTGTCAATAATAAAATTATTTGGATAGCAGACTTTAATTTAACCTTGGTGACTGCCATTATTAGTGCTTATGCAATAATTAAAACCTTCAAGGCTTATCACCAGAAAGAAATAGAAAGAGCCGAAGATCATAAGAGGCTGAATTACACTCTCGATAATTTACCAATTCCTGTTGCTGCCTTAACTGTTGAGGAAAAGATTCCCTATTTTAATGATAAATTTCAAGAGTTTTTTGGCTATACAATTGACGAAATGCCAAGTTTTGGTCATTGGCTCGAAAAAGTTTACCCCGAAACTTCAACGCGAGTAAAAGTTGGTAATTATGCACGGGAAAATATGAGCCGGGCCTTTAAGGATCAAAAGCAATTACCGCTTGAGTATCTGGATTTCAGGACAAAAAAAGGCGAATTGAAAAGTGCAGAAGTTCATCATACTTTCTTTGGAGATACGGCTATATGTGCTTTTATAGATTTAACCGAGAGACGGAAAAAGAAAAGGTTGATTGTTGAAACCATGATGCAGGCTGAAGAAAGGGAGAATATGCGCATTGCACAGGAGCTTCATGATGGCGTCGGTCCATTGCTAACCACAGCCAAAATATATGCTCATACCCTTATGCTTAAATGTAAGGAGGAGGATAAAAGTGGAATTGGAAATAAATTAAATGGCTTACTGGATAATTCAATAAAAGAGCTGCGCAATACAATTAATAATGTTAGTCCGCAAATACTTCAACGTTACGGATTGGTTAAAGCCATCGATTCGTTTATCGGGCAAATTCAATTACTAACGAGTATCAAGTTTACGATTGAAAATCACTCGGAAAGAATTAAAAATCCTGTAATGGAATTGGCATTATACAGGGCCTTGGTTGAGTTGGTTAATAACTCGGTAAAATATGCCAGAGCCAAGGTAGTTAACATTTGGGTTACAAACGAAAATGGTTCATTGTTGGTTTATTATAAGGACGATGGAATAGGCTTTGATTTTGAAATTGAAAAGACAAAAGGATACGGCTTAACAAATATTACTAATCGAATAGAAACAATTGGCGGATCATTTGATTTGATGACAGGTAAAGGAGCAGGGGTGGAAGTGATTATGTCATTTGACCTAAAGTTAGATGAATCATGATAAAAGTAGCGATTGTTGAAGATCATCGCATGGTGAGGGAAGGGATTAAACTTCTTTTAAATGAGCAGGAAGGCATTGAAATTGTAGCCGAATTTAGCAATGGAAAAGATTGGCTGCTGAGTCTGGCCAACCAGCATTATGATGTTTCACTTGTTGATATTGACATGCCTGATATAAGCGGTTTAATGGCGCTGAGTGAAGGTTTGTCAATCGATAAAAACATCAAGGTAATTATGCTGACAATGCATAATGATGTGTTTTTCTTTAAAGAGGCTTTTGTAAAAGGTGCTCGTGGTTATGTTTTAAAAGATATGACGGTAACGGAGCTGTATACTGCTATCGATGAAGTTTATAAAGGTAACACCTATTTTTCTGATGATTTTTTAAAGTCGTTGGCACAAAACCTTAATCGTGAACAACATTCAGAAAAAGACTCAAAGAATTTGATTAGCCTCAATGATCAGGAGCATAAATTATTGAATTATATCTGCCGAGGTTATACCAATAAAGAACTGGCTGATAATTTGTTTCTAAGCGTTAAAACCATCGAGAGTCAAAAATCGAAGTTGATGCGAAAAGTCAAAACAAAAAACAATGCTGGATTAATTGTGTGGGCCATTAAAAATAACGTGGTCGAAATTTAAAGGATAAGCAAAACTATCCGGCCGATAAAATGTAGGGAAAACCCTATTCAAATTGAGGGTAATTATAGGAACACAAGCGAACTCTGTTCGTTTAAACAGGCATGGAGAATGCTAATAAAATCAATGTGATCATTGTTGATGATTGCTCGCCGTTTGCCGAAGGACTTAAACACCTCTTAAGTACCATGTGTTGCTACAATGTTGTAGATATTGTTAAAGACGGAACCGAGGTGGTGGAGCACCCAATGCTTTGGCTCACCGATTTAATATTAATGGATGTCAATATGCCCGGTCTGAATGGAATTAAGGCGGGGAAGCAAGTCAATTTTCAGTTTCCTAAAATCAAATTGGTGGCGATCTCTCTGAATAAGGAAAAAGTCTTTCTGGAAGAGTTGGTAGCTACAGGTTTTAAAGGTTTTCTCGATAAGCAATCTTTGGTTGAAGATATCGAGAATGTGCTCGATAAAGTCAGGAGTGATCAATATGCTTTTCCGAAAAACATTTTACTATCAAAGACTTCTGTTGACAATTAAGTATCCTTTCTTTTTTAATCGGATTATTTCAAGGTTTTTAATATTGATATTTTTTAAAAACACAGCCAATCTTTCTTCAATAATTGTTTCAACTAAAACGATTTAGCTTATTTTTTTTAATTATATTTGGCGATTAAATCATCTTTGATGAAGAGTAAACGCGTCAAATTAGTAGATATAGCAGCCAAATTAAATGTGTCTGTTGGCTTGGTTTCATTGGTGCTTTCGGGTAAAGCGAAAGAGAATCGAATCAGTGAAGCGATGGCCAAGAAGGTTATTGAAACAGCCAATGAAATGGGCTATTCGGTAAATCAGCTGGCACGTGGCTTGCGCACTGGCAAAAGCGGAATAATTGGTTTGTTAGTGGCAGATATCGCTAACCCTTACTTTGGCAAAATGGCGCGTTTTATTGAAAACGAAGCCAGTAAGTTAGGTTATCAGGTGATGTTTGGTAGCTCCGACGAAAATCCTGATAAACTAAGGCAATTGATCGATGTTTTCGTTTCACGCCAGGTGGATGGAATTATTGTTGTTCCTGTGAAAGGTAGTGATGAATTGCTTAGTAAAGAGGCTTTTCAGGTGCCCATTATATTCATTGACCGGTATTGTGATAATATTCAGCAGGATTACGTTTGCTCTGATAATTTTGAGGGAGCTTTTCAGTTATGTAATGTTTTAATCAAAAAAGGCTTCAGGAAAATTGCAGCAATGGTGTATAATACCGACTTGAGTAATAATCGAGATCGGATAAAAGGTTATAAGGCAGCATTGGCAGAAGCCGGATTGGATGTGGATGAGAACTTAATCCATGAAGTGGCTTTTCAGCACCTCGAAACACGATTGGAGCCAGCCCTAAAAAGTGCCATAAATGCAGGTTGTGATGCTTTCTTTTTTGCCAATAACAGCCTTGGGATTGAGAGTATTAAATTATTCAATCAATCAGGTATTAAAATAGGGGAAGATTTGGGAATGGTTAGTTTTGATAATCCAGAAGTCTATCATGTTGTTAAACCGGGCATTACCTGTTATGAACAACCTATTGAGGCCATGAGCCAATTTGCTGTTAAGTTATTGTGTGATAAAATAAAAAGTAAAGAAAAGTATATCAATGTAAATAAAATGCTGACAGGTAATTTGATATTGCGTGATTCCAGCTAAAAAATTTACAGTAAAGCTAAAACGTTTAAGCGATGACTATGTATACATTAGGAATTGATTATGGTTCAAATGCCGTTCGTGTACTTCTGGCTGATGTTCAGAGTGGCGAAGTAATTGCAACAGCTGCCGTTGACTATCAACGCGCTGATAAAGGTGTTTATACCGATAGTAACGACGCCAATGTGGCGCGTCAGGATGCACAGGACTACCTTAACTCATTGGTTAAAGCTTGTGACAAACTTAAAAGTGACAAAAGTCTTGAATCCTTTGATTGGAAATCGATTAAAGGTATTGGAGTGGATGCAACAGGTTCAACTCCTATTCCGGTAACAGCATCATTAGAGCCATTGAGTAATCTTGAGGATTTTCAGAATAACCTGAATGCCAAGTCATGGATGTGGAAAGATCACACCTCTGAAGATGAAGCATTAAAAATTACTCGCCTGGCCAAAGAAATCCGACCTGAGTTTATGAAAACCTGCGGAGGAAAATATTCGTCGGAATGGTTTTGGGCTAAAATATGGCATTGTGCCAATACCGATCAGGAGGTATTTGACGCGGCTTTTACCTGGGTGGAGTTCAGCGACTATATCCCGGCAGTTTTAACAGGTGTTGATAAAGCTGCAGATGTGAAACGTAATGCCTGTGCTGCGGGACACAAAGCCCTTTATAACAATAAGTGGGGAGGATTTCCAGATAAGGAATTTGTTTCTCAGCTTGACAGTCGACTTGGAAAAATTGCTGATTCCCTACCTGAGAAGGCATTGGCTGTTAATGAAATAGCCGGTTATTTAAGTGATGAATGGGCCGATAAATTAGGACTTCCGGCAGGAATTGCCATTGCCGTTGGTGCTCTTGATGCACACGTTGGTGCCATTGGTTCGGGTGTTAATAATAATACACTGGTTAAAATTATCGGTACATCAACTTGCGATATAATTGTTGGAAATGATTCTTCAGCAGTGATAGAAGGTGTTTCGGGTATTGCTGAAGATTCTGTGATTCCTGGTTTTTTAGGTATAGAGGCCGGACAAAGTGCAGTTGGTGATATTTTTAAGTGGTATGTTGAAAGACTGCTGGTTAAAGATGATGGGGCACACATGGAGTTTACCGAGAAATCGCAACAGCAGAAACCCGGGCAAAGTGGATTACTGGCATTGGATTGGAACAATGGAAACCGAGATGTTTTATCGGATCCAAGTTTAAGAGGATTAATTCTTGGTCAGTCATTACATACTAAAGATTATGAGGTCTATCGGGCGCTTATTGAGGCTACTGCCTATGGTGCCAAACGTATTGTTGACCAATTGGAATCATCAGGAGTGATTATTGATCGGATAATTTGCTGCGGCGGTATTCCACAGAAGAATAAACTCTTTATGCAGATTTATGCCGATGTATTAAACCGTCCGGTTGATGTGGCTGAAAGCAATGAAACTGTGGCCTTGGGAGCAGCTATGATTGGTGCTTTAGCAGCATGTAAAAATGAAGGGGAAGAAGTTTTATTGACCGATTTGCAAAAACGTTTTTGCAAGGTTAGTAGCGTTAGTTACCAACCAATAGCAGAAAATGTAGCAAGCTATTCAGAACTATATAAACTGTATTTGCAATTGCACGATGCATTTGGAACCACTAACGGAAGTGGCAACTTGTACAACGTGATGAAGCAATTAATACAAATAAAGAATAACATCTAAAAATATTACAATGGCTAACAGATTAATAGGAGATCTTCCTAAAGTAGGTATTCGTCCGGTAATTGACGGACGCGAACGTGGAGTGCGCGAATCATTAGAGTCGCAAGTAATGGCATTGGCCAGGGCGGCTTCTGATTTTATTGAAGAAAATCTTCGTTTCCCAAGTGGAGAAAAAGTACAATGTGTTATTGCAGACACCTGCATTGGCGGAGTTGCTGAGGCAGCGTTGTGTGCCGAGAAGTTCAGAAAAGAAGGAGTTGCTGTATCATTAACCGTTACGCCATGTTGGTGTTATGGTACCGAGGTTATGGACACTGACCCATTGATGCCTAAAGCAGTTTGGGGATTCAACGGAACTGAGCGTCCGGGAGCCGTTTATTTGGCAGCTGCATTGGCCGGATATACCCAAAAGGGATTACCTACCTTCGGTATTTATGGTCGCGATGTGCATGATGCAGGGGATACCTCAATTCCTGCTGATGTTCAGGAAAAGATTTTGCGTTTTGTTAAGTCTGGTTTGGCTGTGGCACAAATGAATGGTAAATCTTACTTATCATTAGGTTACAGTTCAATGGGTATTGCCGGTTCAATGGTAGATGCTAATTTTTTCCAGGATTACCTGGGAATTCGCACCGAATTTGTTGAATCAATAGAAATACTGCGCCGCATTGATGAAGGTATTTACGATGAAGAAGAATACCAGAAGGCTTTAGCATGGACTAAAGAAAACTGTAAAGAAGGTGAGGATCGCAACCGTCCGGAAGATAAAGTTGATGAAGCACGTAAACAGGCTGAGTGGGAAATAGTTGTCAAAATGACATTGATTTGTCGTGATATGATGATTGGTAACCAGAAAGTGATTGACAAGGGTTTCAGAGAAGAGGGATTGGGACGTAATGCAATCTTAGGTGGTTTCCAGGGACAGCGTCAGTGGACCGATTATCAGCCAAATGCTGATTTTACGGAGGCTATTTTGAATTCATCATTTGACTGGAATGGAATTCGTCAGGCATATATTTTTGCTACCGAAAATGATAGTTTGAACGGTGTGTCGATGCTATTTGGTCATTTATTAACCAATACAGCTCAAATTTTCTCGGATGTACGTACCTACTGGAGTCCTGATGCCGTTAAGCGAGTAACAGGTAAAGAATTGAGCGGAACGGCCGAAGGTGGAGTTATTCACTTAATTAATTCGGGTTCAACAACTTTGGATGCAACAGCTCAGCAACGCAATGCCAAAGGTCAACCAGCGATGAAGCCATTCTGGGAAATTTCTGAGGAAGAAGCACAAAAATGCCTGGATAACACCCAATGGCCTCAGGCCGAAAGAGGTTATTTCCGCGGAGGAGGTTACTCTTCACAATTTAAAACGGCCGGAGAAATGCCGGTTACCATGTGTCGTTTAAACTTGGTAAAAGGACAAGGACCTGTTTTACAAATTGCTGAAGGTTGGACGGTTGAATTACCTGATGACATTCACTCGGTGTTGGATGAGAGAACAAATCCTACATGGCCAACAACCTGGTTTGTACCGCGCACCAATGGTGAAGGCGCCTTTAAAGATGTGTATTCGGTAATGGCCAATTGGGGTGCTAACCATGGAGCCATTTCATATGGACATATTGGAGCTGACTTAATTACACTGGCTTCTATGCTTCGTATTCCTGTTAATATGCACAACGTTGAGGACGAGAAAGTTTTCCGTCCAAGTGCATGGACATCTTTTGGAGAGGATAAAGAAGGTTCGGATTACAGAGCCTGTGAGAACTATGGGCCATTATATGGCATTAAATAATGTGAATAAATAGATGTTAATTGCCCGGATATCCAACGGGGTAAACGGGCAATTTTTTACTCATTTTCACCTTTTTGTGGGTGAGAAAAATGACTTGTCAGATTAACTTAAAATCCAATTCTTGTGAAAAGTACAGAAAGAGTTGTAACGAAAGAAATGTTGCTCCCTTTTGTGATCATTACCAGTTTGTTCGCATTATGGGGGTTTGCAAATGATATAACCAACCCGATGGTAGCGGCCTTTGGTACCGTAATGGAGATTTCAAATGCCAAAGCCTCTCTTATTCAATTTGCCTTCTATGGTGGTTATGCTACCATGGCTATTCCTGCTGCTTTATTCGTAAAGCGTTATTCTTATAAAAAAGGTGTATTACTCGGCTTAATTTTATATGCCATAGGTGCCTTGTTATTTTACCCGGCGGCTCAATTCGAAATGTTCGGATTCTTTTTGGGTTCCCTCTATATTTTAACCTTTGGATTGGCCTTTTTAGAAACGACCTGTAACCCATATATTATGTCTATGGGTGATGAAGCGACCGCAACGCGTCGATTAAATTTTGCCCAGTCGTTTAATCCACTTGGCTCCATCATGGGTATGTTTGTGGCTTCAAAAGTAATTTTGGCATCCCTTCAGTCAGATGCGCGTAATGCTGCCGGAGAACTTGAATTTGATTTAATGAGTGCAGCTGAAAAAGCAGGTGTTCGTACCCATGATTTAGAAGTGATTCGTGATCCTTATGTGATTCTAGGTTTTGTGGTATTGCTCATGTTCCTGGTAATTTATTTGATGAAAATGCCGGAGCGAAGCAATGCAGATCACACCATTCATGCCGGCGATTCATTTAAGCGCTTGTTTAAAAATAAAAAATACCGCGAAGGCGTTATTGCACAGGTTTTTTATATGGTAGCTCAAATTACCTGTTGGACTTTTATTATTCATTATGCCGGTAACTTAGGGATTTCAAAATCCGATGCACAGGACTACAATATTATTGCGATGTCGATGTTTATCGGCTTCCGTTTTGTTAGTACCTATCTGATGAAATACGTAAACCCCCGGGCCTTACTAACCATTTTTGCCATTGGCGGATTAATCACAACAGCCGGAACCATTCTGATTGTTGGAAAGCTTGGTTTATACTGTTTGGTGGCCACATCCGGCTTTATGTCATTGATGTTCCCAACAATTTATGGCATTGCTCTTCACGGACTAAAAGATGACGTTACTCTAGGAGCAGCCGGTTTGATTATGGCCATTGTAGGTGGTGCAATCGGACCCCCGATTCAGGGAATGATTATCGATATGGAGCAGGTGGCCTGGTTACCAGCCGTTAACTTCTCATTTATTGTACCATTGGTTTGTTTTATCGCCATTGGGATATACGGTTGGCGTACCTTAACCGTGTTTAAAAATAATTAATCTTTATGCTGTAAATATTTTACAGTAGTTCTTCAAGCAGGAAAGGAGGTGAAAGCCTCCTTTTTTTGTTGTAATTTGTTGAAATAAAGATTGGTGTGCGTGCTTATTTGAAATGTGATATTTCAAAAATGAATGAATTACACGTATAAAAAAGACGATCTTACCCATGATAAAGTAATTTTTCGGACATTTTTAGGGCCATAATATTTAGCTTAAAAAATTGATGTTGAATTATGAAAACCTTAGTCATAAGTTTATTCTTTAGTGTGCTGGTCTTAACCCAATGTATCGGGCAAAAGAAAGACGATAAATTACCACTTAATTATAATGCCAATCTTCAGGCTTATAGAATACCGGTAGCAAAGAAAGCTGCCAAATCGACCGTTAAGGAGAAACTGAGCGGTTTAAAACTAAACGAAGGACAGCAACTGAGCTTTGAATTTTTGGTTAACAAGAATCACCAGAGAGTAGGTGAAAGCCGAAGTTGTGTTGCTGATGCTGGATTTATTATTGACGGCTGTTCGTTTATTATTCAAAACAATAAAAAAGACTTGCGAATTTTTGCAGGTTATGGTGGATTGGAAAAAGCACCTTACTATGTTTTGAATCGTTTTGCCGAAGACATAAAAGTCAAATGTTACATTACAAAAACAAGTAATGGTTTCGAATGGGCTGTTGAAGCACCCATTGGCACCTATGGAGGAAAAGTAAGTAAGAAAGTTGATTCGAAGAAAGGACTGAAATTTAGTTATACGCCTGTCAGGAATAAAGATCTCGCATACTATATTACTGCGCCGGAGCGAAAAAAAGCATCTTTGCCAAAATATGAAGCGGCCATTTTACATCCGCTAATAAAATACGAGTCAACCGCCATCGATAAGTACGACTGGAACGAACCGGCTGCTAAGTATCTCGTTTTAGACGACACGGAACATTTATCGCAAAAAGAACTAAACGGGCTAAAGAACTATCTTTTAAACTATCAGCTGCCCAAGCATAACCACATGAACTATTATTTCAGAAAACGCATGAATAGTTACATGATGGAGTGGTTGTATCAAAAAGAGGCTGATGAAAAGTTATTAATTAAAGCCATACAAGTTGCGGAATGCGCCATTGCTTATCGAAACGACAACTTTGGTAAGTATCCACTAAGTTATTCCAAAACAGTTGCCCCATTGTGGCCCAATTTTAAAGAAATCGAAGTTTATAAAGACGGAAAAGTTGGTTTGGTTCCCGGAGCATCAGCCTTTGCAGGTTTGGCCAGTATTACCGTTCCGATTCGTATGATCGCCAATCAACCCGGGTTATGGGAAAAAACCTATAATGGTTTAAACTATTATGAGATTGCTCAAAAACTGATTAAAGAAGCGTTTAAGACCATTGATTATACCTACGATGTGTTTGTTGGAGAAGATAACTTGTTGCGTTACCCAGAAACCCTGATGCGTGAAGAGTGGCATGGTAAAGTATTTATATACAATCGGGTGTTTCCGGTTTTAAGCGGAAGCATTCCTTTGATAGAGGCCTTGGAAACATTTGAACTATATCCGGAAAAGGCGCAAAAGATGGATGCTGTTAATCAGGCCATGTTAAATTACCTTCAATCCGATATGAGCTACTTTGGAAAAAATAATAGTTACCTCAAATACCCATATAGTCAGGCCGCACAAGATAAAAATCCCGATGTGGATCAGGTGGAAGATTTTATGCATGGCTCCTTTGATTCGCGCGATTTTCAGCTGTTTTATAAGAGCGGGAGGTATAATTTTAGTAAAGAAATAATTAAAGCCATGGCCAATACACTGGTTGAAAAGGTGGCGGTTGGCGATGGTACTTTTTCGGAACGTATGAACGGGAGTGCAAAAGCTCGTAAATATACGACCCCAATCGCATACGATGGTTTTATCTGGTATGCCGGCTATCGTCCCGAGGTGAAAAAGTTGATCATTAATCACATCATCGATAATAACATTGCGATACAAAATGGAGTATGGGATGCCTATTGCCTTTACGAAATTTTAAAACTAAAAGACCATGAATGATCTAAGCAACATTCTAATTGCCGGTTTACTGATTATTTTAGGAGCCTGTTCGCAGGCTCCATATAAAACCAGGCTTTTGTATTCCAATACCTTCGATTCGGAACAAAGTCTTGAGGACTGGCAAATGGAAGGGCCCGGATTGGCTTCTGTTGAAAATGGGCAGTTACTTCTTAAGAGCAAATATGCTGATGCAACCATCGATTACCTGCAGCAACATCAGAAAAAAGAAGATGGAGGAACGGCTTACTATGATTTTGTGGAAAGCCTGGTAGCCTATGACTCAAGTGAAAAGGTTGAGGCTTACAAAATGGATGATCAGTTTGTAGGGGGGCATTTGGTTTTTTGGAATAACACTCAAACACCAGACAATTATATTCTCGAATTTGATTTTCAGAGTAAAAGCCCTTATGCACTCCACATGATCATGTTTAGCCATCTGGGATTAAATGGTGAAAGTGTTTTTAGCAACGAACTAAAACCTCGTAACGGATTAGCAGCACAATATACAAAGAGTGATATGATGGGTTATCGTATCAGTTATTATGCTCCTAACCGCCATACCACCCATTTGCGAAAAAGTCCTGAAAAGCAATTGCTCATTAAAGGCGAAGACCTGAGTTTAAAAGATTTGGAAGCTGTTCATCACATGCGACTGATTAAGGTAAATAATAAAGTGATTTGGGAGATTGATGGGCAACAGGCTTTTGAATATTTAGAAAAGGATGAAGATAAAGTGCTGGGAGGTGGTTATTTTGCTATCCGATTGATGGTGCCAGCCATCGGTTTATACGATAATGTTCGATTATGGGAGATTTTATAAATCAGAACTGTAATTGATTTTTATACACCTTGTGATCTACCGTAGAGAAATGGATTTCCAATCAGGAAAGCCATAATCATTCTATTTGATGATTAAGACTGAGCGGGAAGGTATTAATTCCGTTTCGGAAAGTATTAATTCTGAGAAGTAAAGAGCATTACGGTATCGGAAATCTTCAATGAGGAATGGGAAAATGTCAAGAACGCGCCGGAAAGCCTTAAGGATGACCTGGAAAGTCTTAAGCAGCCAAATAAATCGTCATCACGGTGTCGGAAATCATCAATAATGAATGGGAAAGTGTCAAGAACGAGTCGGAAAGCCTTCAGGATGATCTGGAAAACCTTAAGGAGCCAAATAAATTGTTATTACGGTGTTGGAATTATTAATACTGTTTTGTAAACCATCACTAAACTTTATGACAGAAACGAAAAAGGCGGAACCGGGTAAAATCTATTAAAACCCGACTCCGCTTGGGGAAATTACTAGCCTGACTACTCAGGCAGCATCAGAATAGTTCTTTAATAACCGGATCGTTAGTTTGTTCGCCCCAGGCTTTTAATTGAGCAATGAGTTGCTTTTTAATTTTACGGGTACTTTTATCCGAAACCAAATCAGTCATTTCACCCGGATCATTGGCCAGGTTAAATAACTGGTCGCGTTTATCACCTTTGGTATAAACAATGTATTTCCACTCACCGGCGATAATGCACCTTCCCGAAACACCAGCCTTATTGGGACCATTGGCAAAGGTTGTTTCCAACACAACAACTTTATCTTCGTCGCAGGATTGAGGGTTAATTGCATAAGGTTTCTGACTCTGACCTATCATGGTTTTAGCCGCCGGAATATTGGCGTAATCGCACATGGTTGGAATTAAATCCAATCCTACATTGACCTTCTGGTGTTTATTAACACCATTGCTTTCTTTTCTGAAATCGGCAACGATAAAAGGCACATTAGCTGCTTCCTGATACAAAACCTGTTTTTGATTCCATTGGTGACTGCCAGCCCCATCGCCATGGTCGCTTAAAAAGATAATAACCGTGTTATCCAGTTTTTTTAGCTTATCGAGGGTATGAATTACATTGCCAATGTACTGATCCACTCTTTCTACCAATCGGTAATAGGCCCAACGATATTGGCGCCAGTTATCTTCATTCCATTTTTCTGTAGGATAGGTTTTCCACGATAAGCTTTGCACATAATCCAGTATATCTGGTTGACCTTTAGGGACATTGTAATTGGCAGGGATTTGAGGACATTCGGAGGGTGCCGGTGCTTCACTGATAGGTTCCATGCGAAGGCTCTGGCGACGTGCCCATTCACAAATATCGTGCGGATTAACAAACGATGCCACCATCAAAAAAGGTTTGTCATCATTTTGTTTTTTCACAAATTCATAACAATCAGCCGGAATAGAGGCATCCTGCCAGTCGCGCTCCCTGGTATTGGTAATAAAATCGAAACCATGTACCTCTTTATCATTAACAGAAATGGGTAAATGCCATTTACCAATATAGCCCGTATTATAGCCATTATCGCGAAATAACTTTCCCATCAAATCAACGTCTTTATCATCCCAGTAGCCACTAACTTCACGAAGATTAATGGAAGCATCCAACTGATGCGGATACTGTCCGGTAAGCATAGACGAACGACTGGGTCCGCATAAAGGTTGCGGGCAGTAGGCATTGGTAAAGCGTGTTCCGTTAGCTGCCAATAAATCCATAGCCGGCGTTTGTAAATCGGTGTTGCCGGCACAATTCATTGCATTGGCAGTTTGCTGATCGGTCATTATAATAACCAAATTTGGTTGTTTTTTTTGAGCCGATAAACCAACAGCAAAAAGAAAGACAACAAGGGTTGTAACAGTATTTTTCAACCTAGACACATTACTTTTCATAAACAATCCAGTTGCTTAAGATTTCATCTTTGTACCAGGGATCATCACTGTGTTTAAGCCAATAGGCCATTTCTTTTAATAAACCTTTTACAACAGGATCGTTTTTATCAACCGGTAAACTATTTAATTGATATGGATCAAGATCATCATCAAAAAACTTGGTTGATTTTAATTGATGTTGACGATCGATAACCAGTTCGAGCGTGTATCGATGTGTTTTAATACCACGTGATACCGGGAAGTAACTTTGCACTAATCCCTCTTCGTCTTTTTCGCCGTTTACATTCTTGATGTATAAGGCCGATTCTGGTCGTTTACTTTTCTCATCACCTTTTAAAGCATTAGCATAATCGTTCCCCTGTACTTCGTCCGGAATTTTATCTTCATAGCCCATTAAGCCAAGTAAGGTTGGCATAATATCAGGTGTACCAAGCAATAAGTTATCGGTAAAACCTTTTTTCAACTCCGGCCACTTGATCAGGAAAGGTATGTCAAAAGCTTCTGAATAAATACTGTTTTTGGCGTCGGCAACCCCTTGGCTGCACATTGTTTCGCCATGATCGGATGAAAATACAACAATGGTATTGTCATATTCACCCATGTCTTTTAATTGTTGAACAATGCGACCAAACTCACGGTCAACACCGGTTACATTGGCAAAATAAAAAGGAGCTGATTGAGCTTTGTCCATATCGGTTTTGGCATTATCGCGGTGCAAAAGCTCATCGAGAGGAATGTTCTTATAGCGTTCATAATCTTCTTCCAGACAATCGTCGATTGAATTATAAGGATTATGTGGCGGATTCATCGATACAAAAATGGCAAATGGCTTATCACTGTCGCGCTGTCCTTTTTCATTTTTCAGATAAGAAATCACTTGGTTGGCTTCGTGCATTGGTGACCATTCCTTAGGATCGTAACGATTACCTTCATTATCGTAGTAATGCGGATCTTTATGTACGTCCCAAGTACCGTATGAATACCAGTAGTCAAAGCCGTGGCGTTTTGCCTTTGGCGAATAGGTGTCCCATGCCGGACGACGAGGATCGACATAGTTTCCCGGGTTAACCGGATCATTTGGCGTTGGAAAATCCAGGTGCCATTTACCAAAGTAAGCCAGATTATAACCTTCCTCAGAAAGAACATCACTGATGCAGATGGCATCTTCGCGTAATGAACTGATTGGGCGATCGGAATTACAGTTTAAAGCAACGCCGGTTTTTCCGGGATATAGGCCGGAGAATAAGCTACCGCGGTGCGGACTGCATAAGGGACAATTACTAACAGCATTGGTCAATACCGCTGCTTCTTTGGCAAATTTATCCAGTTGGGGTGTTTTTACAGGGTCCGCTTTTGTTCGGATAGCACCTTTAAATTCGGGGGTATCCCAAAAGCTCATGGCCTGTTTACGCATCTGGTCGGGGAAAACATAAACCAGATTGGGGTTTTTCGTATCTTCCTTTTGTGTACTTCTACAAGAAGCAAATGCCATTGTAATAACAATGGCATAGAAACTGTATTTTATTAAATGCATCCGTTTATATTTTATTCTGTACTCGAATGATTGATTTTAATGCTTTTGCGCTAATTCATGCTTCGGAGCTTCTTCCAGATCTTTCAATCGTAACAATGCTTCCACATAATAGTAATCAGCATAATTTAAAGGTACATCAATTTCGTTGTTGTGCGGGATACTGCCAACACTGTGCATAAGAATAAAGTTATGGTTGGTGCCGATCTTAGCGCGGTAATTATCCGATGTCAGATTTTTGATAATCAATTTGGCTTCGCTCAAATAATCTTTATCCGAGTAACCATCCAATTCAACTAAAGCTGATGCTGTAATGGCTGCAGCGGAAGCATCTCTTGGTTCGTTCGGAATCTTAGCTGCATCGTAGTCCCAATAAGGTATTTTATCGCCTGGCAATACTGGGTGATTAATGATGTAATCAGCAATTTTTTCGGCCTGTTCCAGGTATTTAGGATCGCGGGTGTAGCGGTAGCAAGTAGTGTAGCCGTATATGCCCCAAGCCTGACCACGCGCCCATTCCGATTCGTGAGCATAACCCTGTGCAGTGTGTCTGTTTCTGACCTCACCAGTGATGCTGTCGTAATCAATTACGTGATACGAGCTCATATCTTCCCTGAAATGGTTTTTCATGGTGGTATTGGCGTGCGCAATGGCTACAGCTTTGTATTTGTTATCGCCGGTCATGTTGCTTAGTTCAAAAAGCAACTCAAGGTTCATCATGTTGTCAATAATAACAGGATATTCCCAACCTCTTTTTGATTGCCAACCCCGGTTAACATCCCATGACTTAATACAGCCGATTTCTGGTTTAAATCGTGTCATAAGCGTATTACCGGCTTCAATAAGAACCTGCTTGTAATGTTCGTTACCGGTAATGCGATAACCATTACCATATGAGCAGTTAAAAACAAAGCCCAAATCATGGTAAAACGGCATTAGGCGGTGGCTTTCAAATTTTGACTGGAAATGCTCAGCTGCTTTTTGCCATTTTTCATCTTTGGTATAAGCATACAGGTACCAACAAGTACCGGGGAAAAATCCTTCGGTCCAGTCAAAACCATTTCGGGTCCAGTGAAGGTGACCATCGGCATCAATGGTACGAGGTATTTTATCTGCTTTATAAGACTGATCCAGTAATAATGTGGTTTGTTCAACTGCATAATCCAGCTCCTCATTCTTAGAACCAGTATCTTTCGACTGACAACCCCAAAGGATGAACAAAGCAGCAAAAGATACAATGAAACTGTAAGTAGTTTTTTTCATCTGATAATATTTTTCTTTCAAATGTCATCCGGAACTCTCATGTAATTTTTAATCGTACACCAGTGTGTCTTTTCTAATTAAACTTTACATGGTCATTTCATTTGACGATATTTACAACTTTATACTTTATTATTCTTTTCGTAATTTCTGAATGCTTTACAAATACAAATATAAACATCCTAATTGCTTATAATACATACACTTAAGTACTGAAAAGTGGTAACTATTGTACAGGCATGGTATTAATGGTTGAAAATCAATCCAAAAGCGGATGTGTTTAACAGCAGGTGTGTACAATTATGTCATTATAATGAACTATTTTGGATGCATAATTTGTACAGTCGCATTCCTTTGTAATTGACTTTTATTGCGATTAACAACACGAATAAAACGGGAAAGATGAAGTATTGTATAGCGGGTTTAATGGTGTTCCTGACAATAATAAACGGACTGGCTCAAAACATAGCGTTCGAGCATATAAATATTGAAAAAGGGCTGTCGCAGGTTTCGGTTACTTCGATTTTACAAGATGAACATGGCCGTATTTGGCTTGGCACACGTGATGGATTAAATGTGTTTGATGGCACTCACACAACTACTTTTCGTCCGCAGCGGGATAACGAGAATTCGTTATTGGGGCATAATGTACGTCGACTTAAAAAAGACGGTCAGTATATTTGGGCAGCTACCAACCGTGGAATTTCCCGTTTAAATACAAAGACCTTAAGCTTTGAGCAGTTTCAGTTTGATGGGGTGTTGTCCATTCAACCATTTGAAGGCCGATTGTTGGTAGGTACACGGCGAGGTTTATTCGAACTGAACCCAGAGACAAAGGGTTTTACTTTAAAGGAGAAAATATTTGAGAATAACAGTTCAGTGTATAGTATGTCGGTGGATAATGCCGGTGTGCTATGGGTTTGTTCCGATGATGGATTATACCGATTTGATTCTCAGAATGGTTTATCGACCCGTATTTTAGAAGGTAGAATAACAAAAGCCTTTACCGACTCAAAGAAGCGTGTGTGGGTGGGAACAACAGATAAGGGGGTAATCGTGCTAAATCGCCAAAATGAAGTTAGCCGTATGATACAACATACAGGAGATGCAACTTCGTTGGTCAACAATATTATTAGAGATATCATTGAAGATTCGAAAGGTAATATTTGGGTTGGAACTTTCCTGGGTTTGAGTATTATTAATGGAGAATCTTTTCAGATAAGTAATTACCAACAAGCTGATTCTAACCCGAAGAGTTTATCCCACAATAGTATTTACTGTTTGTTAAAGGATTACCAGGGAACAATCTGGATCGGAACCTATTTTGGTGGCGTTAGTTATTACAATCCCGATTATCATATTTATCAGCAGTATCCGGTTGCTAAAAACAGTAAATCAGGAGTGAACTACCATGTAATAGGTAATATTCTGGAGGATAAAGCAAAGAATTTATGGATTGCGACGGAGGGAGGCGGCCTCGATTATTTTAATAAAGCTAGCCAAACCTTCGAACACTATCTGCACCAGGAAGGGAAAAACGGATTATCAAGTAATAATGTCAAATCCTTATTATTGGCTGATAAGCAGCATTTATTAATAGGGACCCATTTGGGCGGTTTAAATGTTTTTAATATTCAAACCAAAAAGTTTACAAGCTATTTACACGATAAGAATGATTCAAATTCAATTCCTTCGGATATTATTACTTCCATTATCCCTTATGAAGATTATTTTCTTTTAGGAACGCATAAAGGAGTTATCAAGTTTGATTTTAAAAAGCGAACATTCAGCCCATTTATTAGTGATGTAGAAACTAGCAATACTATTGGAGATGTTATTTTCTGTTTGTTTGAAGATAGCTTTGGCCTATTGTGGATCGGCACAGAGCGTAACGGCTTATTTGCCTACAATCCGAAGACGAAAGACATAAAACGTTATTCCGATGATGGTTCGGATAGCTCTTTTACAAGCAATTCGGTGTATTGCATTTTTGAAGATCACCAATTCAGGTTGTGGATTGGCACCATGGGAGGTGGTCTGAATCAGTATATTCGAAACGAAAACAGGTTTATTAATTACTCGCAGGCGAAGAAACAATTGCCGAGTGATTTTATCTATGGAATCGAGGAGTCTCGCTTTGGTTATCTTTGGATATCAACCAGTAAGGGCTTAGTGAGGTACGATGTCGATAATCAGCATTTTTATACCTATGAGCACAATAACGGATTTCCGCTTCACGAGTTAAACGAAGGGGCTTTATACCTTAGTAATAGCGGCGAAGTTTTTGTTGGTGGCATCAACGGTTTAGTGTCTTTTAACGAAGAGGATTTACTAAAAACGGTAGGGCATTTTAATTTATTGATTACCGGAATTGAAGTGAATAATAACCTGGTTTCTCCTGGTGATGAAATCGGCTTATTGGATGTTGATTTGCCTTTTACCGATGAGATAAATCTAAACCCGGATCAGGATGTTTTTACAGTGAATTATTCAGCCTGTAATTATGTAACAACAAACCATATTAGTTACGAGTATCAATTACAGGGATTTAATCCAAATTGGGTGAAAGCCGGTAATCAAACCTCAGTGACTTATACCAACCTTGATGCCGGTACTTATACCTTTAAAGTTAGGGTGCGTAGTAGTAACGATAATTCTATAGTTGATGAAAAGCAACTGACGATAGTTGTTCATCCGCCATTTTACAAAACCTGGTATGCTTTTGTGGCCTATTTTGTTTTTGTTGTTTTGGTTATTCTATGGATTAACCAATTCTATTTAAGTCGCGTTCGTTTGGAGGATAGCCTCAAGGCCGAGAAACGCGAAAAGGAGCAAATGAACGAGCTTCATCAGTCGAAACTGCGTTTCTTTACGAATATCTCGCATGAGTTCAGAACACCTTTAACATTGATAACCGGTACTTTAGAATCGATACTTGAAGATGCCAAAACATCGGCACGTGTGTATAAAAAGTTGTTGACCATTAATGGAAATGCCAATCGCTTAAATAGTTTGGTGACTGAATTGTTGGATTTCAGAAAGTTAGAGCAGGGATTTCTTAACCTGAAGGTGGCTGAATACAAAGTGCAGAGCTTTTTAGATGAGATTTTTCAATCATTTGTGGAATATTCACAATATCATAAAATAGAGTACGATTATAAAATTCCTTCAGAATCTCTGGCCTTGTGGTTCGATAAAAAGCAGCTGGAGAAAGTATTTTATAATATTCTATCCAATGCTTTTAAGGTGGTTGATGATAAAGGTGGTAAGGTAGTACTCGAAGTACTGGAGCAAACGACCTATATCGATATTAAAATTACAGATAATGGTCCGGGCATGTCAAAAATGGATCAGGAAAAGATATTTGATCGTTTCTACCAGATTGATAAGGTGGCCGGTAAAACCAGTGGTCATGGAACGGGTATTGGGTTGGCACTCTGCAAAGGTATTGTTCAGGAGCATCATGGTGAAGTTCTGGTTAGCGGAGAAGAAGGAATTGGTACTTGCTTTACAGTACGCCTAAAGAAAGGAAACAAGCACTTCGAAGAGAAAGAATTAGTCGATGAAGTACCGATGTCCGACATTGGTATTCAGCCATTACCAACCGAAGAATATAATAGTGAAAGCAATCAACCTGTAAGTGAAAATGCACCAACAATGCTGATTGTGGAAGATAACCATGAAGCACGTCATATGTTGAAAGATATTTTTGCCAGCACCTATAAACTTTTGGAAGCAGAGAATGGGGAAGATGGCCTCAATCTGGCAATCGATAAACAGCCCGATTTAATATTGTCTGATGTGATGATGCCTAAACTGTCGGGTACTCAGATGTGTGCGAAACTTAAGCGTAATGTACAAACCAGCCACATTCCAATTATTTTGTTAACAGCACGTACGGCCTTGGAATACAAGATAGAAGGGATTGAAACCGGTGCTGATGATTATGTAACCAAGCCCTTTAATGTAAAGCTTTTAAGGGCGCGCGTTAAAAACTTGTTGCAAAACCGTTGGCTCACACAACAAAAATTTAAAAATAATCCTTCTGTTGATGTTAAGGAAGTGGTTAATAATGCCATTGACCACAAATTGTTGGAGAAAGCTCGCGAAGTAGTGGAACAGCATATTGATGATACCGATTTTGATGTTAATGATTTTGCCAAAGAGGTGGGGCTTGGGCGAACACGGTTGTATTCTAAAATAAAAGGCGTAACAGGCCAGACACCCAATGAATTTATTTTATCCATTCGTTTAAAAAAGGCCGCGGAAATGTTGGTTGGTCAACCCGATTTAAATGTATCGGAAATAGCCTATGCAGTGGGTTTTAGTACGCCACGTTATTTCAGCCGTTGTTTTAGAGAGCATTTTGGTGTAACGCCATCCAAGTACCTTACTGGTCAAAGCAGTAATGCCAATGCAGATGAGAAAGAAGAATTGGGTGAATAATACTAGTGTGGTTTTTGTACAAAATTACACATCTGGCAGCTAATGTAGTGCTACTTTTAGCCTGTTAACTTTATTCACAGAATGAGATGATTCATCGGCTTGGAACATTCTAAATTGGTTTTGATCATTTCAACAATTAAAGAAAATCTCTTAAAATGAAGAACAGATTTAAATATGTATTGCTCTTGCTGGTAATGTCAATAACGTATACGGCTAACAGTCAGGAAAGCAAATTGTGGATTGAATTTGAGGCGGCTCAAAAAACGGGTAAGGTATGTGAATTACCTGATTTTTCATTTGCGGGTTATCATCATGGTGAAAAGGCTATTCCGCATGTAAAGCACAAGGTTTTTAACGTGACTGATTTTGGTGCCGTAGCTAACGATGGAAAATCGGATAAAGAAGCTATTCGAAAAACTGTTGCAGCGGCTGTTAAGAACGGATCGGGAATTGTGTTTTTTCCTAAAGGCAGATTTCTGGTTAATGAAGATAATGATGATCGCAAGCCAATTGTAATTAAAGGTAAGAATATTGTTTTTAGGGGAAGTGGTTCTGGTGAAGATGGAACTGTTTTATACATGAAAAACTATTTGCCGGCAAAAGACCCTAAAAAATTATGGACATGTCCATATATGTTTCAGTTCACAGGTGGAGGCGCAGAAAAAGTGCTCGCACAGGTTGTTGAAAGTGCCGAAAGAGGAACTTTTAAGTTGAAAGTAAATGATAGCAGTAAGATAAAGGCCGGCAACTGGATAGTTGTTAGAGTGAAAAATAATGCACCCGATTTAATTGAACATGAGATGTGTGGGTGTCATGTAGATCCGGCATGGACTGCTATTCAAAACAAAGGGGTTTACGTTAATGAATATCATCAGGTGGCTAAAGTGAAAGGGAAAACCATTACTTTAAAGGAGCCTTTGATGCGACGTGTTGATAAAAAACATCAGTGGAATGTACTGGCTTACGCTCACTACGAAGAAGTTGGTGTTGAAAATCTGGCTTTTGTGGGTAATTGGCAAGATAAATTTGTGCATCACAAAGATTATATCCACGATGGAGGTTATTCATTATTGAAGTTTTCACGCCTATCGAATAGCTGGATTCGCAATTGTCGTTTTACTGATGTAAATCGGGTAGTAAGTGTTAGTCAATCGGCCAATGTTTCGGTGTTAAATTGTTTGGTAACCGGCACGCCGGGACATAATTCTGTCAGCTCATCTGCTTCGACGCGTATTTTGATCGGGATGCTGAATGATGAGTCATCCCAGTGGCATGCACCAGGTGTTTCAGGTGCTTCTATTGGTTCTGTATTCTGGCGGGTTAAGTACAACGAAGATACCAGTTTTGAAACGCATGCTTCACAGCCCCGCGCAACTTTGTTTGATTTCATCGAAGGAGGATTCTTTTTAGGACGAGGAGGTGGAGCCCGTCAAAACCTTCCTAATCACCTTGAACATCTGATTCTTTGGAATTATAAGGAATTGGGAGAGCCTGAAAAAGATTTTGAGTTTTGGTCGTCAAAAACCTGGTTTTGGAAAATTATTCCACCTATAGTAGTTGGGTTTCATGGTGCAGGCACAACTTTTAAAGAAGATCAGATAAAAGTGTTAGAGTCTTTAGGAACTCCTGTTGATCCGGAATCATTATACGAAGCGCAGCTTAAACTAAGGTTAGGTAAATTACCTGAGTGGTTGATTCAGGCAAAAAATAAAAAGTAGAAACCATGAGAAAACAATTATTAATATTTAGCATTTTACTAGTTGGATTATTAGTGGATGCTCAGGCTAATAAGCCGGTTAAAGTAAAAGTCGTTCAGGATGCATTTGTACAAGGCGGCGAAACTGCGGATGAATCATTAGGTACTTCAAAACCCGGACGATTAAGGGTTATGAAGTCGGATGATAACACAAAGTATTCGCGAACAAGCTATTTGCAGTTCAACCTAAAAAAAGTAGAAGATTTTTCAGGGGCTGAACTGAACATTTGCGTGCGCATTTTTCCGAGTAAGGCGGATCCATCCGCAACGTTTAGTTTAAATGTGTATGCCTGTGAAAATAATAAGTGGAATGAATCGAACCTGACTTTCAACAATAAGCCGGAAAGGGGAGAGTTGTTGGCTACGCAAGTGTTTAGTGCCAATAATGATAATAAGTGGGTGCAAATATCACTGCCAAGAGAAAAGGTGATGGCACTGAAAAAGAATAGTAAAAAAGGAAAAGTAACATTGGTTTTGGCCAATGACGATTTTAATAAAACCAGTATGGAAATCATCTCTAAAGAGCGTACTTGGAGTAATGGTATGCCCGCTAAACGAGAAGCGTATTTAAAACTGGTCAAGTAGTCTATTTTAATTTGTATGAAAAGGCTTACCTTAAGGGTGAGCCTTTTTTTTGAATAAGGTCTTAAGTCCTGATACGTTACTGGCGTATTTGGGAGAAGTTTGGATAAGCAATAAATAGGCTAAAGACATTGCAAGGTTAAATACAAGCTTTGAATAAATTTAGCTGCCAGATGAACAAATGTGTCCTTCGAATACTTTGTTGATCTGTATTTTTATCTAAAATGATAACAAAAAGTAAGATGAATAATAGTCAATTGAAAGTGTTTGTAAGTGTTTGTCTGCTTACGACTTTATTTATAGGCAACTGTTTCAGCCTTGGAGCTGAGGAGTTCCGACACGAAAAATTATGGTCTTTCGAAAGTTTAGATGATAGTCAATGGGAAGTAACAAAAGGAAGTTCTTTAAAGCTAAGTAGGGCGCATTATAAAAATGGTGAGCAATCGATGCAGTGGTCATGGAAAAAACCAGGGAGCATTACGCTTAAACATGCGATCGGCTTCGAACCATTTAATCCGGAGTCGGAAGATAAATCCATACCTTCCTTTGCAGTGTGGATCTACAATGAAAAGCCAGTTGACAAGGAGATAAAATTTGTATTTGGGACTGATGAAACAGATAATTGTCATTTTTCCTTTGGGCTTAATTTCAAAGGGTGGCGAGCTGCTTGGGTATCTTTCGAACGCGACATGGAGGGAACACCAACAAAATCGATGAATCGACTGCGCATTGAAGGTCCATCGGGAGTGAAGAAGGGTAGCTTGTTTATCGATCATATGTTTTTATGTCAAAACATCGATAGCCGCCACCATACACCCGATCAACAGGTGCCATTTGTTAACAAAGGAACGAAAAGCCATTGGTTAATCCAGCAGGAGGCGAGTTTGGCACAACCAGATTTGCCTTTGACTAAAGAATTGTCTGATGAAACCATTAAAGCTTTCAAAGCAATCGAAGAGCGCTTTGAGGCTGACATCTTAAACAGACAAAAGGTAACTGAAACAACTGTGGCAAAGTTGCGCAAACAATTTGATTCTTATGGCATCCAGCGAAAAGGCGATCAAATTATTGGATTGCCCATCTGGTTCGGTCGCAATGCAGAGCTTTATATACCTTATATCAGCCACAAAGAAGCTAAAACTCTTTACAATGCCGGTAATCAGAATGTAAAAGCCTACTTTGATTTTATGATGAAGGTGGCGGTAGCATATGCCAATGTTGATGATAACACTCTTCAGCGCCAATTGGAGACAATGTTCATCGACTTATATGACCATATGATTGACCAGGGATTTGCAGCCGGCAGTGGTCTTGGAACAATTCACCATTATGGATACAACTGGCGAAATTATTACCGTTCATTGTTTATTATGCGCAAGGTGTTGGCCAAACATGATAAGCTGAATGAGGCAGCCAAAGGCATGCAGTGGTTTGCAGCATTAGGAGAAGTTTTTCATAAGCCGGAAACTTATGGAATGGATATGGATGCCTTTAATACACAGGTAATGGGACGATTGGCTAGCGTGTTGATCATGAAAAATAGTGTGGAAAAAGCACAATACTTAAATTGTTTTTCACGATGGATCGATAATGGTTTAATGCCAGCACCCGGGCTTAATGATGCCTTTAAAATTGACGGATCGGCTTATCATCATGCAAATCATTATCCGGCTTATGCCACTGGTGGATTAACAGGTGCAGTGCGAATGGTTTATTTTCTGGATAACACTTCTTTTCAGGTGAGTCAAACAGCTCATGAAAACATAAAGAAAGCCTTGTTGACTATGCGTTTCTACTGCAATAAGAAACACTGGCCAACATCCATGTCTGGTCGACATCCAGAGGGTAAAGGTAAGCTGATACCGGAGCATTACGCGATATTAGCGAAGGCAGGCTCGCCCAATGGTTCTGAAAATGTGGATAAAGAGTTGGCATCGGCTTATTTGCGATTAGTAGAAGGAGAGAAATCTAAATATGCCAAACAGTTTCAGAAGCAGGGAGTAATAGCCGAAGAAACGCCCGAGGGGTACATAACCATGCCTTATGCTTGCTCTTCGATTCATCGTCGAGGAGAGTGGGCAGCTTCTGTCAGAGGACATTCGCGCTATTTATGGGCATCAGAGCAATACCTTGGGGCTAACTTGTATGGTCGTTATTTGGGCCACGGTCAGTTACAGGTTATGGGCGCTGGAAATCCTGTTACACAAACCTCAAGTGGCTTTGTTCAGAAGGGGTGGGATTGGAATCGTTTTCCGGGTACAACTGTTATTAACCTGCCAATTGATGAATTAAGAGCTGATATACGTAATGTGGATCAATTTTCGGGTTACGAGGAAATGTTATTTTCCGATGAAGCGTTTGCTGGCGGTGTGCATGCCAATAATAAAAATGGTGTATATGCTTTTATATTACATGAACACGATAAATATCAAGGTAGCTTAAGGGCTCGCAAATCATATTTCTTCTTTGATGGCTTGATTATTTGTCTGGGCTCTGGCATTGAGAATAATAACATTGATAACGAGACTGAAACGGTTCTTTTTCAGAATCATCAGGCAGAAGGAGATGCCAATCTAAAAATAGATGGGAAATTTTTTAATGCCAGGGAATTGAATTTCAAAGCTGCTGCATCATGGATCATGGATAATAAGGGCAATGGATACATAATACCCGATGGGCTGATTTACATTAAACAAGGACTTCAGCATTCGCGTGATGAAAGTAGTGAGAAAACCACTTCCGGTAATTTTGCAGCAGCCGTAATTCAACATGGAAAAGCGCCTGTTGATGCCACTTATCATTATTGCGTTCTGCCGGTTACAACGGAAGGTACAATCCTGAGGCATGTAAATAATCCGGCCTACGAAGTGTTGTGTCAAAATCGTCAGAAGCATATTGTGTTTAGCAGGCAATCCAACGAAACTGCTTATGTGTTTTTTGAATCGGCTGAAAACAACGAATATGGCTTAATAAAAAATACAAATATTCCTTGTCTGGCAATTTCAGAGTTACAAGGCGAATCATTAAGCTTAAATTTAGTAAATCCGGATTTGGCCTTATATACAGGACCTGCCGATGAAATTTATAAGGATGGAAAACGTGTTGAACGAAGCATTTATTCGCGTCCCTGGCGTCCTAGTCCAAGTCAGGAAACAATTCTGGAGCTGGAATTAAAAGGTTTATGGCAAACAGATGATAAAGAAGTAAAGCTTAAAGCTTTGGATAATGGCAATACATTGTTGACGATAACTTGTCAGCACGGATTAACTGAAAGAGTTGATTTGAAGAAAGTGAAATAGACAAGGAAGCGTTAGATGAGGATTTCAAGTTAAGGGTTGGACCTAATAATCTGTTTTATTTTAGGTTCTGATTGAATTTGAAATAGATAGAAAATATAAGGGCTGATCGATGTAGATTGATCAGCCCTTGTTGTTATTCAGTTATTATTTCCAGATCTTTTATCAGACAGGCCGCATATTCACCACCAGTGCCGCGGATACGAAGCCCGAGGTGACCGCCAGAGTATGGGTTTGGATCTTTATACTTTAAAACAGTTTTGCCATCAATTTTTAGCCAAATGCGATTTCCTTTTCGACCAGCTTCTATGTCATAGTATTTGCCAACATGCATGTAGTTTTTCTTTGCCATATCTAATATCGTACGCCCTTTCCCGTCATCGTAACGGCGAACGAATGGAGGGAAGTTATGAGCGGCATTGTGAAAGGCAAAAAAGTAATTATCGCAGCCACCAGACCAGAATTTGATCGTACCATCATAATCCTTGGGTATTGTCAGTGCAGAACTTTCTCCTTTATCGGAAGCAGAAAGGATAGCTACCAATACAGTGGCAGGTGTAAGTGCCATAACTTTATAACGCATCGTAACATTTGTAGAGTATGTTTCAGGACTGATTAGCCCTACGCCTTTACTTTCTTTAGGATCTTCTTTTAATAAATACTGACCATGGCCTTCAAGTAATTTACTTCCCTGACCATAAAAATGCCAGCTTTCCAATTGCTTTACAGCATCTCTGTTTTGCGATTGAATAAATTGCGTTGAGCTTATTAATAAGCTTAATACGACAATAATTGTCTTCATCTTTAATTATTTTAATTGATATACTCTAAAATTATCAACAGTCATATGGTTCTTATAGGTTCGCAAACCAAAATAGCCTTTGGTATATGGCGCATTATCCTTTAAATCATAAATCAGTTGATTGTTACGATAATACTGTACACGGCCGTTATAAACAATCAAGCGGATTTTATTGAGTTCATTTGCTTTTATCAAATATTTCGGATCGCTTAGATCGTGTTCGGGCAAACAGGGACGATCACCTCCTCCTGCATAACGTCTGAAGCGGGTTTTTGTATTGTTGTGTCCGCCTAAACCAACATAGTAGAGCTGCATGGCATGGTAGTTCTGGAATTTGCCTCCACGCTTTTCTGAATTGGCAAAGAAATCTGTGTTACCCATCTCATTGGCCATCCAAAAACAATTAAGATCAGAAACACGGTCGAAATTACCTCCTTTATCAACCACCACAACATCGTATTCAATCATAATGTTGCCCTTAAGCATTTGATTATACCAAACAGTACAACCACTGGCATCATTAATATCCATTTGTCCGTTTAGAAGTTCAACGGTGCCACCTTCGCGTTGTTCCACAGTCCAGTTATTAAGATGCTTGTCAAACGATTCTGAAATTAAAAGAGTGGCATGAACCTTTTCATCATTAATAAGTATGCTTTTGTTTGAGCATCCGGAAAGTAAAATCAGATGAGAAACGATTAATAGTATTGTTTTCATTGTGTTTCGAAATTTGTATTCAAGAAGTGTAATAGCACTAACAAAAATACGTGACCAAGACTAAAACATAGACACTAATTATACACCAGGCGGATAAAATTGTACATGATTGCATTTAAAAACATCATGCTAAGCAGATTAAACTGTTTAATAATGTTAATTTTTTTTGTAGGTTTGAACATTCCTATCCCATCTGTAATACCAAAATTTATTGCTTAAACAGAAAAGTCAGATTGAGGCTGAAATGTACAGTTATACAATGAAAGCACTTGTGTAATGTGCAGATATATTGCGCTCTATTGAGAAAGTGTCACATTGTTCAATGTATAATATTAAACCTATTGCGGACAATTGACACCATTGGATTTGCATGCCCTCTCTACTTTTGTGATGTTGATAATTGTTAATTCTTGTCAGCAATTTTCAATAGTTAATAAAAGCAGTAAATCTAAATTAATAAATCAAGCGTAATGAAAAAAATCGCAATACTGTCAATGGCAATGATGCTTAGTATATTCTTTGCATGCCAGGAAGACACATTTATTGAAGATACGGAGATGGTTTACGGACCGCCTGCCGGACTGAAATATATGGACATGGTTGGGGCCCGCGAAGGCCAGCGTATTATTAGCTTTCCTCCGGCGGTTGAAACAGATGGATTAATTCCGTCATTTGAAATTGTTAAGGTGAAAGATGGTAGTGGTAATGCTCTTTCTGAAGAGCAAATGGCATTTATATCTATTGAAAACCCAGAGGTTGAAATTCTGGTGTCGGAAGAGACAGGCGAAGATGTAACTGCCATCAATTATAAAAATGCAGGTAGAATTACCATTGCCGACGGTAACTTACTAACGATCGATAACTATTCGTTTGATATTAAGGTAAGCACCCAAGCATCTGAAGCCGCTAAAGTTCTTGAAACTGTATTTGAAGATGGGTTTAAGTTATCCGTAGGTCCTGTTTTGGTGAACAACTTAAACTACATGCCTAAAACGCAGAACTTATTATTAGATGGTTCGAAAGAAACCAGTAAGCCATCTCTAGGTAAAAAAGCGAATACGGATGTGCAATTTGTATTAGCCAGTCATACAGACATATTTACAATTAATGCAGAGACGGGTATTATTAAATTAAAAGATGGTGCAACTGTTGAAGCAGGGACTTATTACCCGCAGGTTAATGTGATAAATAACATCAGTGAAGAAGTTGTTGTATTCGAAGGTGAGAGCTTTTTAACAATTATTGTGTCAGAATCACCAGTTGAGATTCCACTGAAAACGTTCAAGTTTTTCTATCCTACATTAGAAGCTGAGAATACCATGTACGGCTATCGTAAAATTGTTACTACGGCAGGAGCAGTTGCAGATAATAAAACATGGATTCAGAGTGGTGCTTGTCCTTTGGCTGCCGACGATCGTCCGGATGCAGCAGCAGGAGCTAAGTCGATATTTACCAATATTGTAATTGGAGGAGAATCATTACCTCATGAATCTTGGGTAGTAATGAATTCACAAAACCTGGAAGATTACAGCTTTGGTTATGATTTATCAGCAGTTTTCTGGATGAAGAATCAGTATGTTGAGTACATGACTGATGGACGTACACCTACTGATCTGGAAGTATATGTATCATCTGACTTTGCGAGCAGTGTGGAAGATGCTACCTGGGAAAAAGTAAATATGAAACTTAAGTGCGAAATCAATAACTCAGGAGAAATTATCGATGGAACACCTTATCCTGGTGATCAGCAGGGAGATAACCCCGATGGGCTTAAAAGTACCGGTGCTAATGCCGATGCCAAATGGGTGAAGTGTGTATTGGATCTTGCTCCATACAAAGAGTTGTCAAACTTTACCATTGCATTCAAATTTGCTTCTTACTTCGATGGTTCCATTTCAGGAAGTACAGGAAGAGGCGGACGCTACTACATTTCTGATGTACACATGCAAGCAACTGAATTACCACAGGAATAACTAATGATAATAAGAGTATAGTTTATACTGTAAAGATATTAAAATGAAAAAGATACATATATTATTCATGTTCTTACTAATCTCTGTAACTGTTATGGCACAAAAGACAGTAACAGGGGTGGTAGTGGACGATACAAATTTACCATTGCCGGGGGTTAATATATTGATCAAAGGCACTACCAATGGTACCATCAGTGATGTAAACGGTGAGTTTACCTTAAAACAGGTAAAAGAATCGGATGTAATTGTTTTTTCTTTCATCAGTTTTAAACCTGTTGAAACAGAGCTTAAAGGAAGAACTCATCTGAATATTAAAATGGAGCCGGAATCAATTGGTCTTAATGAAGTTGTTAAGATCGGTTATGCTGAAAGTAAAAAGAAAGACTTAACCAGTGCGGTTGCTAAGGTTGCAACAAGTGACTTAATTAAAGCTCCAACATCTAACTACGATCAGGCCTTGGCAGGTCGTGTGGCTGGTGTTCAGGTTTCTGCAGCCGATGGGACACCAGGGCAGGGGTTGAATATCGTTATTCGTGGTGGTAACTCCATTACCGGTGATAACTCTCCGTTATATGTAGTGGATGGTATTCCTTTGGAGGATTTTGATCCGGCAAGTATTAGTTCAAGTGATATTGAAAGTTTTGATATCCTTAAAGATGCTTCGGCGACTGCGATTTACGGATCACGTGGTGCCAATGGTGTAATCATTATTACCACCAAAAGCGGACGCCAGGATGGTAAAACAGATATATCAGTATCGGCATCTTCAGGTTTGCAGTGGATTCCAAACAGATTAGAGGTGTTGTCACCTTACGAGTATGTAAAATACCAGGAAGAAGTGGCATATGCCAAAGACGGTTATAACCCTTCAGATAATGTAGGTAGTTTCTATAAGCACTGGGTTGATCCGGAATTATACCGCGATGTGGAAGGAACCAGTTGGCAGGATGAAATTTTCCGCGTGTCAACCATTCAAAACTATAACGTGTCATTAAGTACGGGTAATGAAACTTCAACTCTTTATTACTCTGGAGAATATCTGGATCAGGAAGGTACTTTGATTAACACCGGTTTTACAAAAATTTTAAACCGTCTTAAGTTTTCTCATCGCATTAATAAGAAAGCACAGGCTGGCGGTCAAATGCAATATTCATACATCGATCGTACCGGAATCAACATCGCCGGAAATAATTACACTAGTATCATTAAAGATGCCATTACTTTCCGTCCGGTTGAACCTAAAGTGAATGATGGTATTATAGGAGGTATTGATCCTAACGATCCTAATGATCGTCGTTTTAATCCGGTAAAGACTTTAAGTAATACTGATCGTACCAACCGTCAAGACGTTGTTAGAGGTAGCCTGTTTTTGAACTACAAGATCGCTCCTTCACTGACCTTAAGATTAACAGGTACTTATCAGCTTGATAACCGTAGAGAAAGTTTGTTCTATGGAAAAGATACCTATCAGGGTTCGCGCGGTACAGATGGAATCAATGGTACATTAACAACACGCCGTTACCAAACTTTGTCGACCTCCAATACTTTAAATTACAACAAAACATTTAGAAAGAAACATAAATTTGGTGCATTGGTAGGTATGGAGGTGCAGGATCGCGTTTCAGAATACGGTCGCATGAAAAACTCGCAAATACCTACAGATGCTTTTGGTATTGATAAGTTAAGCATTGGAACAGCTCCTGGTATTCCGGATACTTGGAAATCAAGTAATGCTTTGGAATCGTATTTTGGTCGTGTAACCTACAGCTACA
Organism: Carboxylicivirga sp.; assembly: GCA_025210475.1. Taxonomy (GTDB): domain Bacteria; phylum Bacteroidota; class Bacteroidia; order Bacteroidales; family Marinilabiliaceae; genus Carboxylicivirga. The sequence continues at coordinate 91,412 of JAOARW010000064.1, forward strand.
AGCAAAAATATTTATTCCAGGGTAACTTCCGTGCCGATGGTTCATCTAAGTTTAGTGAAAAGAATCGCTGGGGTTATTTCCCATCATTCTCAGCTGCATGGCGCGTAGGTGAAGAGTCTTTTATTCAAAACTTAGGAGCTTTCTCTAACCTAAAGCTTCGTGGTGGATGGGGATTAACCGGTAATAACCGAATTGGCGATTATGAAGCCTATAACCTACTGAATGTAAACTCGAAGAGTGGCTATACTTTTAACGAAACATACGTACCGGGAACTTACCAGAGCAACATGGGTGTACCCGATTTACGTTGGGAAACTACATCGCAGATAAACGTAGGTGTGGATATGGGATTCTTTGAGCAGCGGGTTCAGGCTACTGTTGATTATTATAAGAAAAACACCAAAGATTTGTTATTGGATGCCGAAATGGCCTTAAGTACAGGTTTTAACCGTGTGCAGCAGAATGTTGGTGAAGTTGAAAACCAGGGATTGGAAATCAGCATTAATACGGTTAATGTGAAAAACCGCGATTTTGAGTGGATCACTTCATTTAATATCTCTTTCAATAAGAATAAAACGATCAAACTAAACAAAGGCCAGGATGCGATCTATACAAATCCGGATTGGTCTGGTCAGTATAACGAATATCAGTACATCACCCAAGTAGGACAGCCTGTGGGTATGATGTATGGTTTACAATTTGAGCGAATCTATCAGTTCGAAGATTTTAACTGGAACAACGAAACACAGACATATACTCTAAAAGATGGTGTTGCAGATAACGGTGCTTTACCTGTTGCTCCGGGTAGTATCATGTTTAAAGATCAGAATGGTGACGGAACAATCAATGAGGAAGACCGTGTGATCATTGGTAATCCACATCCGGATCATTTTGGTGGTTTAACAAATGATTTCAAATGGAAGAACTTCGATTGTCAGGTGTTCCTGCAATGGTCTGTTGGTCATGATATCTTAAATGCTAACCGCATTGATTTTGAACAGCCTCAGGCTAAAACAAACAGTGGTTTATCAGCATTAAAAGATTTATGGACGCCATATAATACCAACACAACTGTCAATACAATCCGTTATCAGACAGTTTACGGTAAGGCACCAAAAGGTAATAATGCGGATGACCGTTACATTGAAGATGGAACATACTTGAAACTTAAAACAGTTTCTTTAGGGTATACTTTGCCACAAAGCCTTCTTTCGAGATGGGGAATTAACCGCTGTCGTGTTTATGTATCAGGTCAGAACCTAGTTACCTGGACAAATTACTCAGGTTACGATCCGGATGTATCAGTGGGTAAATATGGTGCACTAACACCAAATCTGGATTACTCAGCTTATCCACAAAGTTCAATTGTATCGGGTGGAATCGAATTGGTTTTCTAAATGAGAATGGCTTAAAAACTAAATAAAATGAAGATGAATCATATAAATAAAATAATATTAAGCCTTTTGGTGCTTGTGGGTTTTGCTTGTTCCGATATTCTTGACAAGAAGCCCGAATCGAATTGGAAAGTGGAAGACTTCTATTCGAACAATACGGAGGCTCAACTTGGTTTGGCAGGTATTTATTCTTTCCTGGCAAGTACCAAAGTATACGGATCAGATTACGTAATTTTTGATTCGGGAACTGATGAAGGTTATTATAACCGTCGCTATAATGAAAACTGGACCGTTGGATTGTATCGTCATACATCGGCTGATTTAATGGTTGAAAACCTTTGGGTACAATTATACGGTTGTGTGAATGCGGCCAATATGTTTATCGAGCGTTTGAATAAAGATGCTTTTGAAGACGGGCAATATAACGCTTACATTGCTGAAGCAAAGTTTATCAGGGCATTTTCTTACTTACAGTTGGTTAGCTGGTATGGTGATATTCCTTTACGATTAACGTATGCCAAAGATCAAACGTCGAACCATGTGGCAGCTTCTCCGCAGGCGGATGTTTATAAGCAGATTATCGAAGATTTCACCTTTGCTTACACACATTTACCACATGCCAAAGATGCTAATTACATTCCTGGTCATGCCAATAAAATGGCTGCCCACGGATTATTGGCACGTACTTACCTTCGTATGGCCGGACAGCCTTTAATGGATACAGAAAAGTATGAATTGGCAAAGAATCATTGTGATTCAGTGATACTGGACGGTTGGCACGATTTACGTGTGGACGATGGCAATGAGGGGTACCGTAATTTGTTTCTTTCATACATCCGAAATGAGCACGATTTAGAGGAATCATTGTTTGAAATTTCATTTACGAACATGCGTGACATGGGATTACAGGTTGATGGTAAAATCGGTAACATCAATGGTATCTCGTGGAACTACGGTGGTGAAGGCTATCCTTTTGGTTATGCCATGTTAAATGCTTCTCCTGTCGTTAAAAATGTGTACAGCGATACAGATGCTCGTTTGGATTGGAACTTAAGAGGTTATAAATATAGCAAGGGGAATGCCATTGAAGTAACATCGGCGATGAGTGCCCAATATTGTCCAACCAAATACCGACGTTGGGAACCATCCAACTGGGATGATTTGGATCCTGCTGCCAAACCGGCAAAAGGTAGTATCGAATCATACATTGTTTTGGAGCCAGTATCTTCACCTAATAAAAACTATACAGGCATTAACTTCCCGATACTTCGATACTCAGATGTACTGTTAATGTATGCCGAAGCTGCAAATGCATCAGAAGGTATGCCTACTGAAAAGGCAATTGCTTGTCTTAATCAGGTGCGTAATCGTGCAGGGTTAGAGAATATCGGAGATGCAGCGCCCGAAGCCATTGCTTCGCAAGGTGCGTTCCTAAAAGAGTTGCAGGATGAACGTATGCGTGAGCTGTGTTTTGAAGGTTTGCGTAAGCAGGATTTAATTCGTTGGGGAATTCTTGGAGAACGTTTATCGTTCCTTAATGAAACCATTAAAGGTGATCCTAATTTTGATGCCAAGAAAGAGCAAGACCAAAGCTATCTTCGTGCAGGTGATAACTATGATGCTAAAAAGCACAATAGTCTGCCTTATCCATTGCAAGAGGTAAGCATCAATAATAAACTGGATCAAAAAGATAATTGGTAGAGTTACTTAGTTTATTAAAACAGAAACCGAGGCTTATGTATTTAGGCTTCGGTTTTTTTGTATAAAATAAAGGTGAATTAGGTAAGGAGCACATTATTAATGCAATACAAATCTTGAACTGTACAAATGATGAATAAGCTTTGTACAATTCAGCCACATGATAAACAGTGTCTATGGTACTTTAGTGGCTGTAAAACAGTAATTAAACTAAAGTATTATGAAGAAAGAATTACTCCTAATGATGGCCATTTTTATGGCAGCTACCTCAGCTCTTTTTGCTCAGGAAACCGTTATTTACTACCCGGATTTCCAATATGACAATAACAAAGGCTTTACAAAACACAATGTTACAGTTGGGTCTGGTGTTGACGAAACTAAATTATGGAAGCGCTCTTCCAGTAAGATTCCTAATGCCAATGATTTAGGATATACACGAGAAGGTTCACAAACATCAATTAGTTCAACGGGTTATGGAGCGAATGGTACCGATTATACTCCAACCTTAACATATGCAGTGGTTGATGCTGTTGACCTTTCAGCGCATGCTGCCCTAGCAGAATTAAAAGTGACCTTCTTTACCATGGCGCAGTATGGTTTGGGAAATTTCGCTGATTTTTCGGTGCTTGTCACTGATGCTTATACCGGCGATCCTGCAACTACAGTTTGGACAGACGTAACATCAAAACTTGATCAGATTGATGATGATATCAATTACGATAATGACTGGACCAAGTCGACTTTGGTATTGAATGATTGGAAAAATGCCACTGCATTCGTGATGGCCTTTAAATATGAAGTTAAGAATGCAGGAACTGTACAGAAAGATGCAGAACAGCCCAATGTTGATCGTCCGGGCACTTGGCGTGTAAGCGAGGTCAGGTTTACAGGTACTGATACGCCAACAAGTATTGGTCAGGCAACAAACGACGAAGCAATGTTTTATCCAAATCCTGCAACTGAGTACATTACTTTTAAAAGAGAAGTGAAGCAGGTAGAGTTATACAACCTTGGTGGAAAGAAAGTGAATGTGCAACTTGATGGAAATAGTTCGTTAGATGTTTCATCGTGTTTAGCGGGTGTTTACATTTTAAAAATGGAATTGGAAAATGGCGGGGCTAAGTCAGCAAAAGTCATTATTAAATAAAACCAACCATCTTAGTTAACACCTAAAAAAAACAACGATTCTCTGTGCCTGAAAAGCATGAGGATCGTTTTTTCTATCAACTAAAACAATCGTCAATGCGGATAGTATTAAACCTTTTATTTGTTTGTATATCGATTAGCATATCGGCCCAAAATTACCTGGGGCTCGAAGGCAGTGTTCCGTCTTATTGGTCGCCAAAGGATCAACTTTCCATTTCATCGGCTCATTATAAGATGGGAAGTCAGTCGGTGGAGTGGACCTGGACGCCCGGATCGGCTATAAGTATCAATAATCCAGCGGGTATGGCAAATGCTTGCCAAACATACAAAGGAGGGATGATTTTATGGATTTATAACGAAACACCCAAGCTAGCGGATTTAAAATTTGAATTTCGAAACGGAAACGGGCCGGTTCAGTATCATTTTAATTACCATTTGAATTTTACCGGTTGGAGGGCTTGCTGGATACGTTTCGATGAGGATATGCTGGGTGTTAAACAAGATAAAAACCTTAGCAAATTAACCATCACGGCTCCTGACACAGAAAGTGGAGGTAAGCTGTTTTTTGATCGGATGAAATTTCCCTCATCAAGAATCAATGACCGTGTGACTCCTGATGCTCAGCTGGATTTTATTAATCCGGAGATGAACTACAATCACTGGTCGGCATTGTGGCACTGGCATAATACCTATAGCTATGAAATGGCTTTACCGACCGTTATGACGGACGAAGAAAAAGCGAATGCTGCCATTATTCGTCAGCGTATTACCGATGCTGTGGATGGCAATGCACCGTCAGCATCCCGTTTAACTGCAATTCAAAATGAATTTAATCAGATTAATATCCAGCGAAATGGTGATAATATAAGTGGAGCGGCATTTGTGATCAAAGATGAATTGCAAAAGGCAAATGGCGATATGGATTTTGCCAAAGTTGAATTGCTTATGTACGATATGGCAAAAGCCTGGCATCATAATAAGCAAAGTGGTTTCGACCAGATGTTTATTGATGTGCTTGACTGGTTATACGATCAGGGATTAACCATTGGTAGCGGACTCGGAACCAACCACCATTATGGATATGATTTTAGGGGTATCCCCAAAGCAATTTGGCTGATGCAGGATGCCCTGAAAAGTGCCGGCAAATTTCAGCAGGCATTTGAAATGATTCAGTATTGGACAGGTGTGGCCGAGGTGCGTCAGTTACCACAGGTTGAGAATTTCCAGGGGATTGTTGATACCTGGAATACCATCGCTCCGGGACGCTTAATGGCCATTATGTTGCGTGAAGATTCACCTGAGCTAGTGCGTGATATCAAATCATACGTGCAGTGGTTGAATGCGGTAATGCAATACAGTGTTGGTACAATGGGCGGATTTAAACCCGATGGTTCCGGCTTCCATCATGGAATGATTTACGCGGGTTACATGAACGGTGGTTATGCAGGATTAGGAGAAGTTGTTGGCTATTTAGGAAATACTGAATTTAACCTGTCTGATCAGGCCCGGTCCAATTTCCGGCAGGCGCTATTGGTTCATTTCTATTATGCCAATCATCGATCTATAATTAATAGTGTTTGCGGTCGTAAACCAATGACGCAGGAACTGGGTACAGGAGCTATAAATGCTTTAGCTTATCTGGCCAAAGCTACTGATCCGGTGGATGAAGAGATGGCGACAGAATACATGCGACTGGCCAAGTACAAAAAGGAGCTTTACAATGAGTTTAAAAATTTAGGCATTAAACCGGCTAGTGCGCCAAATGGAAATATAAGCCTGAATTATGGAGCCCTTAATCTTCATCGTCGCGATAACTGGCTGGTAGGCATTAAAGGTTTTAACAACATTGTAACCGGTACCGAAATTTACACTTCGAACAACCGCTACGGGCGTTATCAAAGTTATGGTACGGTTCAGATTCTCGCGTCAGGTTCGCCGGTTGATGCTGAAACCAGTGGTTTTAAGCTGAAGGGTTGGGATTGGAATCGTTTTCCGGGAGCAACTACCATTCATCTGCCTTATGATTTATTAAATCATGGAGGTGGCAATTTGAACGAACGTTCTAAGGAATCGGAGTTTGCAGGTGCATGTTCCCTTGAAGGGAACGGTGTTTTCGGTATGTATCTGGATGAGAATAATTACACCAATTATACAAACGACTTTGTTGCGAATAAGTCGGTTTTTTCTTTCGACAACCGGATTATTTGTTTGGGTAGTAACATTAGCAATAGCAATGGTAGTTACCATACCGAAACAACTTTATTTCAAACAGCCTTGAGTAATACTTCGGAGGAACTTGTAATGGATGAAACAGGGGTTACCCAGTTTCCTTACAGTTCAAATCAAAACATAACAGACCCAATTACACTGCTGGATACCAAAGGCAATGGTTATTACCTGCCATCGGGTAATGTTTATGTGGAAAGAAGTCAGCAGGAGTCGCGCGATGAAAAGAAAAAAACCGTTAATTATGGGAACTTTGCAACAGCCTGGCTCGATCATGGAACATCACCTGATGATGAGGATTATGAATATGCCATTCTAGTGCAGACTTCACGCGATGAACTCAATGGTTTTAAGCAAAAAATGCAATCGGAAGATAAACCTTATGAGGTTATTCGAAAAGATGAAATAGCTCACATTGTGAAAGATGCAGCAAGCGCAACTACCGGTTATGTTGTTTTTAAAGCCGATAATGCTATTTCATCGTCACATTTAAAAGCAAGTTCCTACCCTTGCATTGTAGTTGTTAAGGATGAGGGAGCCAACTCTATAAAACTGGCATTTGCTGATCCAGCCATCAATATGAAAGCACCGTCTGGTTTAACAGGAGCTGATATTGCCAAAGAACGATTGGTTCAGTTGACTTTAAATGGAAGGTATCAATTGGCCGATGCCAATGAAAAGTGTCGTATTGTAAGTTCAGGCAACAGTATTACGGTACTGGAATTCACTTCGATTCACGGTTTATCGGTTGAGGTTCAGCTAGTAAAAGATACATCATCAGGGATCGATGATGAGGCATCCCTTTATAATGTTCATATTTATCCTAATCCGGTAGACGATTTATTGAATTTTGATGCTGCATTGAATGTGGAGCAGGTTTCAATTGTAACACTGGATGGCAGACGATTAATTACAACTCAGCCGGTATCACCCATTAAAGTTGGTGATTTATTACCCGGAGTTTATCTAATGCAAGTTAAGTTTGCAGATCATGATGAGTATATCCGATTTATAAAGAAGTAAAAACTTTATTGCTAAAACAGAATTTGTTTTTAATGAGAAAGCCAGCTTTGAATTATCAAGGCTGGCTTTTATCTATGTTTTTAGTGAATCTTTATTCCTGATCAAATACCGAAACAGCTTCTTCTAATTGTTGCGATAATTGTTCGAGTGAATGAGCTGCATTACTAATTTCATCTGCACTTGCCGCATTTCGCTGGGTAATTTGATTAAGCTGTTGAAGAGCGCTGTTTATTTGCTCAACACCACTTAGCTGCTCCATTGAAGCGCTGGAAATCTCTTTAATCAGATTGGCGGTTTTTTCTATCTCAGGTGTGATGTGATCCAGCTTTTGCATGGCCACCCTTGACGATTCCAAAGTATCCGTAGAGGCAGAAGTAATTTCGCTGGCCGCTTGCTGACTGCGCTCGGCTAGTTTACGAACTTCAGAGGCCACAACTGCAAATCCGCGTCCTTCCTGACCTGCACGCGCCGCCTCAACAGCTGCATTAAGCGAAAGAATATTTGTTTGCATAGCGATATCGCTAATCACATTAATTTTTTCAGATATCTGTTCAATGTATTCGCTGGCCACCTTCGATGCGTTATTACTATCTGCAATTCCTTTGGATGCTTGCTCGGCAATGCTTTCGGTGGTTCTTGAATTCTCGGTGTTTTGCTGAATGTTTGCAAACATTTCTTCCATCGAAGAGGATACTTCCTCAGCAGATGAGGCTTGTTGAGTGGCGCCGTCTGATAATTCGGTGGCACCTTCACTTAACTGCGAACTGGCATGTACAATTTGTTTGGCACTTTGACTTACTTGTTCAACCATAGATTTTAGGTTGATAACCATCGTATTGAGAGCTTTGGCCAGCTGCCCGACTTCATCCTTACTATCTACTGCAAATTCAACAGACAGATCTCCTTTAGCTAATTGTTGTGCCTGAGCGATGCTTTTTTCAACTGGCTGTGCAATCGCCTTCGACAGGAAGAATACCAGACCAAACCATAAAACTAAAATCACAACAATGGCAATGTCAAGAATTAGCCGCTGGTTAGAAATGATTTGGGCACTATTGTCACCCATCTTCATCATTAAGTCCAGGCCTACATCGGAGGTAGCACCAACTTCCCACATTATTTTTTTAGCAATTTCAAATTGCTTAAGTTCAGCAGTTTTTAGTTGTCGTTGACGACCAAGATAAGCCTCCAGAGATTCAATTGCCTGATCAATATTGGCTTTATCATTAGCAGGATAGGAGCGTTGATTAATCTTTCGTTTGCTTACATCAAAATCCTGCAGAATGGCATTCGAATTAAAATAATCCTGTTCTGCATCTTGCTTGAACAAGTCTACAGCTATTTCTGATAAGAGGTTGATTGCACCATTCGTTCGGTTGCTACCGTTTTCTTTTAAAGAACTCAGTGCAGTTAGGAAGCTTTTTTTATCGCTGGTTGATTGACTTAATAATTGATAGTATTCTTCCGTTATTTGCTCATAGACTTCCAGTTCCTGGATAAGAAGCAGGATGTCAACCCCTGCGTCACTCATAATTTCATGGTTGTCGCCTAATCCCTGCTTGAGCTTATCTAATGCAGTTTTGGTTTTTATAAAGCTTTTTTCGGCTCTCTCTTTATAATAGTCTTTGCCGGTAAAGTCGTATGACCGGGCAAATTCACGGGTAGCTTGCCAGCTTTGATCTAATTTACCAGCTTCTCTTACAATGGGGATATAAGTTGAAGTCAGTTCATTAATGCCTTTATCAACCTTAATTAAGTTAACAAAGATAATTACACCAAGTACGATGATGACCGACATTATAAGGGCAAACCCGCTACCAATTTTGGCGCGAATCTTTAAATCTTTCCACTTCATTCCTGTTGGTTGTTTTAATTGCAAATACTTCTCGAAAATTGTGAAAAAAATCATGTTTTAAAAAATATAATTACGATAAAATGCTAATTTTAGCGCCTAAACCAGTCATTTAAACTCAATATAAATATGCGTACCTCATTCTATTTTCTTTGTGTTGTAATTATGTTCATTTCAATAGCTTGCAACCAGGATAACGGTTCTAAGCTTGGATTTTTATATTCTACTAATGCAACTGAGCGATATGTGAAAGAAGCCGGTTATTTCCAAGAATTTGCCGAGGCAAAAGGATATACAGTTTACACTGAGCACGCCGATGGAGATGAGGATAAGCAACTGGAAAAAGCAAGAGAGCTATTCGATAAGGGCATTGAGGGAATTGCGATCATTGCAGTGAATGCCAATACGGCGGCTGCCATCGTGCGTGAAGCGCAGGAACGTGGGGTTAAAGTGTTGGCATATAATCGACTCATTAAAAATTGTGAGCTTGATTTTTTTGTTTCGGGCGATAACGATGCTTTGGGTAAGATGATGGTGGATGAGTTGATAAAAGTAAAACCCAGTGGTAATGCAATTATTCTGGGTGGAGATAAATATGACCGTAATGCCGTTGGTTTAATGGTAGCAATAAAAAAATACCTTCAGCCGCATATCGATAAAGGAGCGATAAACGTGGATTATGAAACTTATGTTGAAGATTGGAGTGGTGAGAATGCAGCCTTCGAATTGGAACAATATATTTCTTACTCAGGAAAAGTGCCGGATATGATTTTTGCAGGTTACGATGGTATGTCGGATGCATGCATAAGACTATTGGATGGCAAAAAGCTGAACAAACATGTTTATATAAGTGGTCAGGATGCCACATTGGATGGTGCAAAAAATATTGTGGCAGGCAAACAACAAATGACCGCTTTTCACCCATTAAAAGAAGCAGCCACCAGTGCAGCAGAGGCAATGATTCATTTGCTCGAAGGCACTAAAAAGGCAGAAGATATGGCTACGTCATATGTGAATAACGGGCAGCAAGAAGTACCAGCACTAAACATACCATCGGTGTCAGTAACACGTAAAAATGTAGACAAAGTATTGATTAACGATACAGGTTTCTATACCCGCGAAGAAATCTACAATTAATTGACTGATTGAATGCGTTTGTCAATGTTAACCGACAAGCGCGCTTTAAAATCTGTATTCACATAATTGTCGATGAGCATGCAAACCTCAGATGAAAACTCAATGCCATAGGCTGCTATATTAAGCCAGTCAGAATGACTTAGCACAAGTTCATCTGATTTGTATATATCGCATTCGAGTAAAGCTTTTATGATACCGGCATTGAAGTTATCACCTGCACCAATGGTACTAACCGGATCGATAATTGGGACTTTATAATGTTGATGATGCTTGGTTCCATAGGTATAAACGCCTTTTGAACCAGCTGTAATAATTAGGTTGCTGCAATGTACCGCAACTTTGGCATAAACTTCATCGGGTTCTGTCAAACCATAGATATTTATAAAATCTTCATCACTGCCACGTACAAAGTCAGCCATACGGAAATTTTCTTCAATAACCGGAATAAGCTGTTCCCTGTTTTGGTGATGGTGTTTTCTGAAATTTGGATCGTAAATAATGATGGCTCCATTATTGCGGGCGGCTTGCAGGTATTCTAACAATCGTGGACGTACTGCCGGATTGAGGCCAAAGAAAGAGCCAAATATAACGATGTCATCCGCTGTGAAGTCGGGAATTTGGCCTTGAAGCCTTTGTTTGGGATATTCTTTGAAGAATTCGTACTCGGCATCGTTCTGTTCATTCAGGTAGGCCAGTGCAATGGCTGATTTTCCTTCATCGAAACGGCAGACAAACTCTGTGTTCAGGTCGTTTTCAATCAGGAAAAGCATGATGTTATCCCCTACTTTATCGCGCCCTATTTCTGTTATAAAATTAACCGGAACATCAACACGCGCCAACGAAACTAATGTGTTTAGCGAACTTCCTCCGGCTTTGGCAGCCACCGGCTGATTGTTCTTAAAAATAATGTCAAGTACCGTCTCTCCAATCCCAAAAATCCTTCTCATATCCCAATTATGCGTAAAATAAAAAAGCCACCCTAAAAAGAGTGGCTTGCAAAATATGTAAAATCAATTACTTCACCAATTTACTGATGGTTTTAAATGCATCGGAGCCGGCTACACGACATAATTCGAATAGAATTGATTCGTAGCTGCTAATGATCACACCTTCGTGGCGGAAACGTTCCAGGGCAATACGCTTGTTGGCTTCGGTACGCGAACTAACACAATCTTCAATGATTACAGGCGTAAAACCTCTTTCTTTAAGATCGATAGCAGTTTGCAACATGCAAATGTGTGTTTCCATTCCGGCAAGGATGACAACTCGTTTAGAGCTGGTCTCCAAAGCTTCCATAAAACTTGGTTCGTCGCAACAACTAAAGGCCAGCTTTTCGAAATGTGCATCTTCTTTTACCAATTCCTGAATGCCTTCAACAGTTTCTCCAAGTCCTTTTTTATATTGCTCGGTAACCATTACCGGTATATCAAGGGCTTTTAATCCCTGAACTAATATTTTCGTGTTTTTTTCAAGTAGTTCATGATCATTAATATGGGGGAATAATCGCTCCTGAATATCAACCACAACACCGATTACATTCTCTTTTAATAGTCTCATTTTATCTGTTTATTAATGATTTTAAATCAAGTTCTGAGAAATTACTGAAAAACTCAACTAACTCTTTGGCAATAATTTCAACGCCGCCTTCGGTATCCGATTCAATATTTAAAGGAATTACCGGATCGTGCAATGATAAGCGAAGCAGGAACCAACCTTTTAATTGCTGGTTTTTAATGCTTACTCTAACACCTTCGTAGTTATTGGGCACTAATTCCCAGCCATTTTTAGAAGCGGCTAAATGTCCCAGCTCACTAATTACCTTTTCGCCGTAGGCCTTAAAATCAGGATTGGAAATGTTAATTCTGAATTCTTTGCTTTCTGCAGGTACGGGCAGTTGCTCAATCATTGAAGTCAGGGTTTTACCTTCTTCCTTCAACTGGGCCATTTTAATAATAAATTTAGTCACCAGGTAAGCTCCATCATCAAGAAAATAATTCTCCTTCAAGGCCGCATGACCTGATGTTTCGATGGCTAACCACGATTCTTCACCAGCCTCATTTAAGCGGATGGATTCGTTGATAACATTTTTGTAACCTCGTTTAAAACGGTGATGTTTGGCCTTAAGAACATCGTTGATGAACCAGCCTAAACCATCGGATGTGATGGAATCGGTTACTACTGTTGCGCCCGGGTGTTCTTCATTAACAATAGCAGCCGAAAGTGCAACAAGTTTATTGCGATTGATTGGTTGTCCTTCGTTGTCAACAATAGCTGCGCGATCAACATCTGTATCGAAAATGATACCAATATCTGACTGGTGTTCTTTAACCGCATCACAAATGGATTTCATAGCGATGGCATCCTCCGGGTTTGGAACATGATTCGGGAACTTACCATCGGGCTCAAGGAATTGACTGCTGCTAACATCAGCACCTAACACCTCCAGCACTTTACTGGCATAAAATCCTCCGGCGCCATTACCAGCATCCACGGTCATTTTGAAGCCACTAAGAGGCTGCTCGTAATTGCTCTGTGAGTTGACTTCTTTCTTGATTTTTTCGACCAATTGTTTCGAATACACATCAATAAAATCAAGTTCATTACATGAACCTTCTAGCTTGGCGGTATCGTAATTATTGGCTTCAGCAATTTCAAGAATAGCTGATATATCTTGTTTTTCTAATCCTCCTTTTGGGGTAAAAAATTTCAAACCGTTGCGGTTAAATGGCAGGTGACTGGCAGTTAGCATAACACCGCCATGGGCATTATAAGGAGCAGTCACTGTTGTCATAAACATAGCCGGTGTAGAGGCCATGCCACAATCATATACATCGGCCCCTGATTGAACCAATGCATCGATAAATGCAGATTTTAACTCGGGTCCCGAAAGGCGCGAGTCCATGCCGACAGCAACCTTTAATTGCTCACAGCCTTCATTTTGCTGACTCAGCCAGTGGAAAAAGGCTTTACCTATCTGAGATACAATCTCGGCATTTAGGTTGACTTCCTGACCGGGAATACCCGTTAGGGCCACACCGCGGATATCTGACCCGTTCTGTAGTTGTTTCCAGTTAAATCCCATAATTATTTATTTAGTCCGGCTGCTTCGCGTGATTTATGTCCCAGGTAGCCACCGTGGTGACGCTTGGCATATTCGCTGTTAGAGAAATTAATTTTTTTCATCAGTAATACCACTAAAACATCACCAATAACGGTCATTGTGGTAGTTGAAGTTGTAGGCGTAAGACCAAGTGTACAAACTTCTTTTGGATTACCTGTACTGATGCAAACATTTGCTTCTTGTGCCAATACCGATTCGGTATTGCTGGTGATGACCACAATGGGAATATTAGGACGTAAGCCTCGGGCTAAGTCAATCAGTTCAATAATTTCTCTGGTTTTTCCTGAATTGGAAATCATCAGTAAAACATCATTTTCCTGAACAACACCTAAATCACCATGTTGCGCTTCACTAGGGTGTAAAAAGCACGATGGTGTTCCGGTAGAACTAAAAGTGGTGGCCATATTAACGGCAATTTGCCCGGCTTTACCCATACCTGATGTGATAAGCTTTCCTCCACGCTGATGTACATAATCATGAATGAGGTCGGCAGCTTTAACGAAATCTTCCGATGCCGGAATATTTTGAATAGCCTGCGCCTCGTGTTCCAATATGCTTTTAACTTCTTCTATAACCATGGTTGTGAATTTTGAGCACAAATGTACCATTTTAATATAAAATAGGTTTGAGTATTATCATGCTGAATTTGAAAATATCCGAATAAAATAAATGTTCAAGGAATCGGATAAGCGTAACTAAAAAGCTAGCTCTATAATCCTGCATAAATAGCTTGCAACTCCTTTAGCCAAATTTGATATGAATCCGCCTTGTTATGCTTTTTTAATCGGCGGTAGTGACGCTTTAAAGTCTGTGACTGTTGCAAGGGGTAATGCCAGAATGTGATGAGGTAGTTAAAAGCCTGATTCCAGTCAATATAATGCGAAGTTATCAGCTCAAAATAATGCTGGTGTAATTCTAATAGCTGATTCGAATGATTATTATTACCAATGATATTTTGATGCAATGACGGTTGGCTTAATAAGCCCCGGCCCAACATTAGACCGATACAGTCAGGAAATCGCTTTTTCAGGTTTTCAGCGTCGTTAACTGAATTAATATCACCATTGGCAATCAGCTGATGCCGGCTTTGAGTGCGCAAGTGTTCAAACTGCGACCAGTCAACTTCTCCGTTATATTTTTGTGTAACCAAACGGGGGTGAACAATAATTTCTTCGATGGGATATTCATTGAGCATTTGCATTAGGACTTCGCCTTCTGAATAGTTGGTTTGTCCCAGACGCATTTTTATGGATAGTTTCACATCGGTTGAGACAGAGAAATAATCATCGAGCATTTTCTTCATCAAATCTGGCGATGACAGCAGCCCTCCTCCTTTCTGACGCTTTACCAGCATGGGAAAAGGACAACCGGCATTCAGGTTTATTTCATCAAATCCCCGATCTTTAACACTTTTGGCAAAGTTGATTAGGAAACTGCCATCCTTACATGCAACTTGCGGCACTACATTTAAGCCTTCGTTTAAAAACTCTGATAACTCAGAATGATTTATAATAACTGACAGATCTTTATTTTCCGCTTCAAAGAAGGGGGTGAAATACTTATCCATTTTGCCATAAGTTATAGCATGAGCTTTACGGTAAAAAGCCGTTGTATAACTTTGGAGCGGAGCCATGTAAAGCCTCATTACAAAGAGTTTTTAAGCAATGGATAAGCTTTAAATGCATTGTGATAATAAATTTTATCCACCACAGTTTTGGGTAATCCCAGCCCTTTGAAGGATTTAGTGACTTCCCAAGTGCTTTGACTATTGTTTTGTGTAAAAAATGCCCATTGGTTTAGCCAGCGCTTTTCAAGTTCTTCTAATTGTGCCTGCTCAGTTTTATTATCATTAAAAACCATGTCTGAACCATAAAGTAATCGATCCTGGTAGCGCATCATAAAATTATAAACCGCCTGATGATTTTCGGCCGCCTGATGTTGCAGGTGACAAACTCGTTCGGCCAAATCCATATACATATTAGGGTAGGCATCCAATCGCTTTGAAATTTCCTCAATGCTGTATTCGCTGCTTCCAAGATGCGCTCCAACAAACTGAAGTGAGGGATTGTCATGCAACATGGTATTACAAGCTTCTATCTGCTGTTTGTAAGAAGGAAATTCGGGGTGCAAATACATGTGAAACTCCGGATGTTTGCTAAAATATAGCTTGTCTGATTCAACGGTCATTTCATCCAAAGGTAACCAACAGTTGCGAGGTTCTCCAAAATGACCTAACAATGGTAATCGGATATCTGCGAGTTTTGTGAGCAATGGCTTGAATAGCGGGTGATCTATTGTAACCAATTCCCCCTGGAAAGTGATCTTCATACCAACATTTTTCCAGATTTTGACTGCAATGGCGCCACTGTTTTTTTCAAGTTCGACCTGATTAATCGCTTGCAAAATGGCTTGATCATCCAGCTGGTGCTGCACAGGTACTGCACCTATGTATGAGAATGCTGCAGGAGCATTTTCTTTTTTCTCCAGGGCAATATTCAATTGAGTTTCGGGTGAAATCCATTCGTTTTCCAGAAAATCAACATTGATAGAAATCAAGTGAGTATTGCATTTTTGAGCGTATTGGAGGTAACTCTCATTAGAGGTATAATAATGGATATGGGCATCAATCTTTTTGATTAAATAAAAATCATCCAATGTATATAAATCTGCCTTTTTCATATCTCCTGCCTCTTTATTTGCGGCGAAAAATAAGAAAATCTCGAAAAAGGTGGATGACTTGCCCAAAAATTAGTGGACACCAATTTTTCGAAAGCTTTTAGTGTATTTGAGTTAGCTTTCGAATTTCAATAAAAAATAACGATAAATAGGAAAATGAACTATTTGTTGGAAAGTGTTGGCAATGAATAGAAACTAAATAGCTTTCATTTGCTTACTCAATTAATTTTTTATTTATTTTGTAAAAAAATAGGCTTGTAAAAACGTTACTTATTATTTCAATAGCAAAGTAGCAGTCTCGAAAAGAAGAAACAATGAATGAGTTTGATCCGAATACTACCGTTGGCCGCCGCGGTTTAATCCTTAAGTTTTTGGATGAAAAAGGGCAGGTGAATGTTCATGAGTTAAGTGAGCAGTTTAAGGTGAGTGAGGTAACGATTCGAAACGACCTGACCCAGTTGGAGCATAAAAACCTGCTGATTCGTGCACGTGGTGGTGCTATTAAAACGGATAAGGTGACTTTGGATATGAAGCTTTCGGATAAGAAAGTGAAGAATGCCAAGGAAAAAGAAGCTATTGGGCGAAGAGCGGCGCGTTTGATTGAAGAAGGCGATACCATTGTGCTTGATAGTGGTACAACTACCAAAGAGGTATCCAATCATTTGGGTAAATTCAAAAACCTGACGGTGATAACAAATGCACTGAATATAGCTGGTCCTTTGGCCGAGTATGAACAAATTAATGTTATTATGCCAGGCGGAGTCATGCGCAAGAAATCACTTTCGCTGGTGGGATCGATTGCTCAAAACAATTTTAAGAATTTCTTTTGCGATAAGTTGTTTATTGGTGCTGATGGCATTGATGTTAATCTAGGTTTTAGTACTCCACATCTTGAAGAAGCCGCTTTAAACAGAACCATGCTTAAAATGGCCAAGAAGGTAATTTTGGTGATGGATTCCAGTAAGTTTAAGAAGCGAAGCTTAGCGGTGATCGGGCAAATAAAGGAGGTGGATATTCTGGTTACCGATAGTGGCATTACCGAAGATGATAAAGAGAAGTTGTTAAATGCCGGTGTTGAGGTAATTGTTACAGATTAATAGTTTTATTAATGAGAATATAAAGGACTGCAGTTGTGGTCCTTTTTTTATTAAAGCCCATAAACTTATCGGTAATAGACATTGTTGTAAAAGTTATTGGATGCAGATAAGTTGCTATCTACAAAGCCTAACAATCGATTATTAGATTTAAAAATTTATTGAATGCATATTATAATTTCACCAGCGAAATCATTGGATTTTGAAGCACAGGCTCCCAACCTGAAGGGATCTGATATACGTTTCCCACAGGAAGCTCAGCAAATAGCCAAACACCTGAGAAAGTTTAAACCCGACGAGTTAATGAAACTGATGAAGATTAGTTCGTCATTGGCCCAGCTAAATCACCACCGCTTTCAACTGTGGCAATATCCTTTTGAAGGACAAGAGATAAAACCAGCACTCTTTGCTTTTAAGGGCGACGTTTATGCAAGTATGGATGCCGGCTCGTTTACCGAAAGCCAGGTTTTGTATGCCAATGATAAACTTAGAATGTTGTCGGGAATGTATGGATTACTGCGACCTCTGGACAATATCATGGCTTATCGTCTGGAGATGGGTACCAAGTTGCCAATTGGTAAGCACAAACACCTGTATGAGTTTTGGGGCGATAAAATCGCACGTTTGTTAGAAGCTGATATGAATGAGCAGGGATCGGATGTGTTGGTAAACCTGGCATCAAACGAATACTTTAAGGTGATTAATAAAAAGACGTTTTCAAAACGCATTGTAACGCCTGTATTCAAAGATCGAAAAAACGGAGAATACAAAGTAATTAGCTTTTTTGCCAAGAAAGCAAGGGGATTGATGACTCGCTTTATAATTGAGCACCAGATTGATAATCCGGAAGACTTAATTGCTTTTAACGAAGGCGGTTATTATTTCAAACCTGATCTGTCGAATGATAATGAATTGGTATTTGTAAGAGATAATGAGGTGTAAAATGCGCTGCGGGGTTTGATTCCATGTGATTTTTTTTTAACTTTTTAGATGACAAATTAAATGTTAAAACGGAGGTTAAACAATTAAAACACACATCATGAGTTCAAAAAAAATTATTCTTCAGCGCTATGGCAACCTCCTGAAGCAGGAATCGTTGGTCACCATGCAAGACAAGATTCTTCCAAACACCTTTGTATTGGAGGCACCGGAACCATTCCCCGGGTATTTTAGCTACTACAGCGATATCCCATCCGATTCAAAACCGCTTTATATTTACCTGGTTCTAAAACGGCTTTACACACTGGAAGAGATAACGCGAGCAACCCAGAATATAAAAAAATATTTCCCGGCTGATTTTAATGCAGCAGCTGGTACGGTACATCTTTATAATAAAGATTATCACGTAATCAGGGTCAGGCATCTGGATTCTTTCGATCAGATTATTGATCTTCAGGCAGGGTATTTGGATGAAGGCATTGAATTTAAAAAGAAACCCAAAAACATAACCGGGCAGGCCATTATTCGTTTAAAAAAGTTCTTTACACTCGAAGAGATTGAGGAAGGTGTGTACTTTGATTTAGATGAAAAAGATCATGGATATTTCACAATCCCAAACAAATTGCCCTGGAAGTATTTTGAGGATTTAACAAACAAAGTGAAAAACAATTGGGACTTTAGCAAGTTTGATGCAGCTGTAGGGCATATACATCAGGACTTTGGCATTGTGGATATGGTGCGTATTTATAACCCAAATATCGATCGGGAGTACCTGATGGGAATCCGACAAAAATACCTCGAACGAATTAAATAACACTTAGCGAATCATACTAACTTTTGAAGCTACCATTAATTGGTAGCTTTTTTATTTTTTTCATAATGTTTTAATCAATCTCTAAAAACCTTTTCGTATTCTTGTGCCTTATAATAGTAAGATGTTTATCTAATTGTATATTGATGAAATATTTTAAACTACAGTCAGTTAGTGTTTTGTTTTTTATCGCTCTGTTGGTAGCAGGTTGCGGGCAAAACAAATACCAGCTCGACAATACAACTTCAAATTACCTTTCGCTCGACAGTTCGGTCGGTATTAATGGTGAGGCCGAAAGCTACATTAAACCGTATCGCGATAGTTTGGATGCCGAAATGAAAAGGTCAATAGGTATTGCAAAACAGGAGCTAGGAGGAGGCATACCGGAGAGTTTATTGTCCAATTTTGTCGCCGATTTATTACTTGAAGAATGTCAGAATCAAACAGATTGGGCTAAGCCTGACATTTGTATTATTAACGTTAAAGGTTTGCGCATTCCTATTGGTAAGGGAGATATTACCGTGGAGAATATTTATCAGTTAATGCCGTTTGAAAATGAGCTTGTGTACCTTACTTTATCAAAGCAGCAGGTAATTGATTTATTCAACTTTATGGCAAGTGTTGGCGGAGATGGTATGAGTGGAGCTTCTTTTGCGATTAAAAACAAAGAGGCTCAAAATATAAAAGTGGGTAAGCAAGCTTTGCAAGATCGCGATTACATTGTAGCAACATCGGATTATTTAGCCGATGGAGGTGATCATTTCCAGATATTCCAGTCGGCCAGTAAAAGGGCGGGTACCGGATTAAAGGTACGCGATGCCATTATTTTGCACATTGAAAAGCTAAGTGCTCAAAACAAACAGGTAAACAGTGAACTTGATAACAGGATTTATTATGCAGAATAGTAGACGACAATTCATTAAGAAATCTTTGTGGGGAACTGCAGCTTTGGGGATGGCTCCGTCTATCAGTAGCTGTGTGCAATCACCGGTCAGGTTAACGATTTTACACACCAACGATGTACATAGCCAGATAGATCCTTTTCCGGCGAATCATTCAAAGTGGCCCGATAAAGGAGGTTTTGCACGTAGAGCTGAACTTATTAACCAGGTAAGAACGGAAGAAGAAGAAGTGCTTTTGCTGGACTGTGGGGATATTTTTCAGGGGACGCCGTATTTTAATATTTACAAGGGTAAACTGGAAATCGACCTGATGAATAAAATGAAATACGATGCGGCCACGCTTGGTAACCATGAGTTCGACAATGGGGTGGAGGCACTGGCAGTTAATGTAAAAAGAGCACAGTTTCCATTTATCTGCAGTAATTACGATTTTACCGAAACACCTTTAAAAGGAGAAACCATTCCTTATAAGATCATTCAAAAGGGGGCTGTTAAAGTTGGTATCATTGGTTTGGGCATTGAGTTAGCGGGTTTGGTCAATCCAAAATCCTATGAGCAAAGCCAATATCATGATCCGATTGAGGTAGGTAACCAATTGGCCAAAACATTAAAACAAGAGAAAGCTTGTGATTTGGTGATAGCCTTATCGCACCTGGGCTATCGATATAGCGATTCAAAGGTGTCGGATGTTGTGGTGGCACAAAATTCTAAAAATATTGATATCATACTCGGGGGACATACCCATACTTTTATGGAGCAACCCGATATGGTAAAAAACCTGGATGGAAATGAAGTAGTAGTGAATCAGGCTGGTTGGGGAGGTATGTATCTCGGACGACTTGATTTGGAAATGAAATCGGGTAGTAAACAAGTGAGTATTATAAATTCAATTTATCATGTCTGATATTTATCCCTTAAACGAAGGGACATTAGGTGAACTTTCATCCCGTTTTGCCGAGGATGAGCATTTTACTAACATTGCTTTACCACGTCTGAAACTGATTAATGCGATTAGAAAGAAGTTAGTGGCTTATAAAAATCTGGAGTGGAACATTAAATATTCACCCACAAACCGCACCGAAAACAGTGTGCGTATTTCTTTATTTGATGAACGAAAGAAGTTTCACTTTTTTTATGTGATTCCCCTTAGTTTGGGTATTCAGGTGCATCTTTATCTGGGAGATAATACTTTCAATTTCTTTGAAGCTTACCCATTGTTGTTAAATAATAATGTTATTAAAGAGGAGCAGTTCAAGGTAGATGCAACGATGAACACCTTGCCAAATTTAGTTATTAGTAAAGGCAAGGAGAAATATGAACGTCAATTGCTTGAAGATGCTGATAAGGATGATGAGGTGCGGGCAAGTCGTTTGTATGTGACTTTGGAAGCGGCCTTTAAAATATTCAATGATTCTTTATTTAGGATCATTAATGGAACTACTAAAATGTAAAAAAAAGGCTCCCAAAGAGGAGCCTTTAATATTTTTATTAGCTTGATCAACTTAGTCAATCGGTAACTGTCTTTTAAAACTTTCATCCAGCGAGATAATGGTCTCTGTTGCTGAAATACCTGCAATGGCTTGCAATTTATCATGAAGAATTCGCTTCAGATGTTCGTTGCTTTTAGCATAGATCTTAATAAAAATGGCATACTGGCCAGTTGTGTAATGACACTCAACAATCTGAGGAACTTCTTCAAGCATCTTAACAACTTTGTCGAATAAGCTAGCTTTTTTAAGGAAGATACCCATAAAAGCGCAAGTGTGATAACCAATTTTAGCAGGGTTGATAATAAACTCTGATCCTTTGATAACTCCCATGTTCATCAGGCGCTGTATGCGCTGATGTATGGCCGCACCTGAAACTTTACATTCACGAGCTACTTCCAAAAATGGAATTCTTGCATTTTTAGTGATTAGTGATAAGATCTTCTTATCAAGGCTATCAATTTGTAAACTGGTCTCCATGCTTATATGATAATTGTTAGGATTTGTAACTAATTGCTCTCTTTTATTAATAGTTTGCTACGAAAATAAAACATTAAAAGAAAAAATCCAACGCTTCCATCATAAGGATCGTCGTTTTAATGACTTAATCCTTTTAAATTCAAATCAAACCAAAGTGTGTTAAAAGTCCTTAATAACAATTATTTACAGATTTCGGATTGTAATAAGTGTCAATTTTAGCTTCAATTTATAACGATTATAAAGAAGATTGAATTAAGCATTCGGATTAAAATCGAATCCACTCGGTAACTGATAAATCTTTAAATCAAATTCATTAACAACTGCTAAAACATGATCAAATATATCCGATTGAATGGCCTCATAGTTAATCCATTCCTGGTCTTTACTAAAGGCATAAATCTCGATAGGTTGCCCTCTTTCTGTTGATTGCAGCTGACGCACCATAAATGTCATCTTTTCATTGATCATCGGGTGTTCCTTAATGTACTCTTCCAGGTATACCCTGAAAACACCTATGTTTGTTAATCTTCTTCCGTTAGCCAAACTTTCAGGAAGTGATTCACCTTCTTTTTGTTGATTGTGCTTCACCAACTCTGCTTCTTTGCGGGCAATGTAATCTTTCAGTAACCTGATTTTCTTGAAACGATTGATCATATCAGCCGAACAAAACTTAACGGTCTTCATATCAATGTTAACGGAGCGCTTAATGCGTCGTCCATCAGAGTTCTCCATTCCTTTCCAATTGATAAAAGAATCTTCAACCATCTTATAGGTTGGAATTGTTGTGATGGTTTTATCCCAGTTTTGCACCTTAACCGTGTTGAGAGAGATATCCAAAACTGTTCCGTCTGTTTTATAGGTTGGCATGGTGATCCAATCGCCGGCGCTTACCATTTTATTGGCAGATAGCTGAATGCTGGCAACAAAGCCAAGTATGGTATCCTTAAATACCAATAGTAAGACGGCTGCTGTTGCACCCAATCCGGTCATGATCTTGCTGACATTAATATCAAACAGGATGGATACAATGACGATTACGGAAATAAAAGAGGCGGCTATTTGTAAAATCTGAATCAAGCCTCTTATGGGCTGATCTTTGGCATAAGGAAAAGTGTTGTATATGTCATTAACAACAGCCAAAAGGGCCGAAAACGACCAAAGGATAATAAATACGATGGTACTGCTGATTATTTTTCTCAGATAAATTAGAAATTGTGACTCGGCGAAGGCATCGAAAATATAAGGCAGCATGGCATATAATACCAATGCCGGAATAATATTTACCAGTCGTTTAAATACATTTCGTTCTATTAGTAAATCGTCGTAGTTCGATTTTGTTTTGAATATTAGCTTCTCAATCAGTTTAACAACGTATTTTGTTGAAATGCGGTAGCTTAACCAGGCGACAAAAAGAGAAATCAGACTCCATATAGCAGCCAAAGCATAATTGATTAACAACTGACTTAGTCCTATAGAAACAAAGTACTCCTGAAGAAGCTGATTTAGTTTGTTAAGTTCGATTACTTCCATATTGTTACAATCTTATAATGATGAAAATCAATTCTAATATGCAAAGAAAAAGTAAATTGACTAAAAAGATCTACTTAAAAAGTAGAAATATATCTTTGTTATTGACATGGCTTGTTCGATTTGGGCTGAAAGACATTAGTCAGGCTTTTTCAATACATAGATAATTTGAGTTTAATTTGTAGCCCTATCAACAGTCGTGAAATATGAACGGTAAATAAAATCAGTACAATATGCGAATCATAATTACATCGGTGCTTAGCATCTTAATATTATCTAATTGTATGCAGGCACAATCGGTTTTCGAGCAAAATTTTGAGCAGGAATCGATGCGTCTGGATCTGGTATTAGCCGGTAATAAATCGGTACAAAACGCTTATTTGTTGGAGATAAAGCAAGAACCCTATTGGGGAGGTTCTTTAACTAACCTGATTGATTCTTTGGGTTATGGCGAGTATCATTTCAACGTAATTGACAAAGCCAACAATGAAATCTTGTATTCCCGTGGCTTTTGTACCTTGTTCGAAGAGTGGAGAACAACTGAAGAAGCAAAGTTTGTAAGCAAGGCATTTTATCAAACGGTGACTTTTCCTTATCCAAAGAACGAGGTGGTATTCCAGTTGGATGAGCGAAAAAAAGATGGTAGCTACAACAATTTGCTAACCATGGCCATCGATCCGGATGATCAGAATATCCGAAAAAGCAAATTGCCCGATTTCGAAGTTGCAAAGATTATTGATAAAGGATCATCAGCCGATCATGTTGATTTTGTATTTATTGCTGAAGGATACACCCTTGAAGAAATGGATAAGTTTAAAAAGGATGTAAAAGGAATGGCCGATTACATTTTGTCGTACGAGCCTTATAAGCAGAAGGCTGATAAAATTAATTTTTGGGCTGTTTGTTCACCATCTGTAAATTCGGGAGCCAGCAATCCGCGTAAGGATGAGTGGCTGAGTACTGCCATTAATTCATCCTTTAATACTTTTTATATTGAACGATACCTGGAGGCTACCGATGTTATTTCCATTCGCGATATAGCAGCTTGTGCGCCTTACGATCATATTTGCGTGTTGGTGAACACCGATAAATACGGTGGTGGAGGTATCTACAACCATTTTTCTATTGGTACATCAGATCATCCCAAGGCCAGGGAGGTGATGCTGCATGAGATTGGACATGGGTTTGGCGGATTGGCCGATGAGTATTACACCTCTGATGTGGCTTATCAGAACTTTTTTGATTTAAATGTGGAACCCTGGCAACCAAATATTACCACATTGGTTAATTTTAGTAGTAAATGGCAACACCTGATGAAAGCCTCTACACCAATTCCTACTCCTGTTGATAAAAAGTATACGGATGAGTTAGGCGTTTTCGAAGGAGGTGGATATGTTGAGAAAGGTGTTTATCGACCAGCTGTTAATTGTCGAATGAAAACCAATGAGGCCAAAGGTTTTTGTCCGGCCTGTCAGGACGCTATTGCCAGAATGATTGATTTTATTTGTGAATAATTTAAAAGTACTGATATGAACTATAAAGCATCAGAAAAACGATACGAATCAATGCTGTATCAGCGTTGCGGAAGAAGTGGATTAAAGCTGTCGGCACTGTCATTGGGCTTGTGGCATAA
This sequence comes from Carboxylicivirga sp., assembly GCA_025210475.1. Lineage (GTDB taxonomy): Bacteria > Bacteroidota > Bacteroidia > Bacteroidales > Marinilabiliaceae > Carboxylicivirga. The sequence continues at coordinate 116,558 of JAOARW010000064.1, forward strand.
TTTTGGTTCGGAGGATGTATTTAGCAATGCCCGAAGCATTTTGCTGCATGCTTTCGATAAAGGAATTACACATTTCGATTTGGCTAATAACTATGGTCCCGTGCCTGGTTCTGCTGAAGAAACCCTTGGTAAGGTGCTGAAAGATGATTTGGGACCATACAGGGATGAATTGGTTATTTCCACCAAAGCAGGCTATTACATGTGGGAAGGGCCTTACGGTGAATGGGGATCGAAAAAATACCTGGTTTCCAGTTTGGATCAGAGTTTGAAAAGAATGGGACTTGAATATGTGGATATTTTCTATCATCACCGTCCCGATCCCGAGACGCCAATTGAAGAAACCATGGCTGCGCTGGATTTAATTGTGCGACAAGGAAAAGCCTTGTATGTTGGCTTGTCCAATTACAATGCCGAGCAAACCCAAAAGGCTGAATCCATCTTGCGCGAGTTAGGAACGCCTTGCCTGATTCATCAGCCACGTTATAATCTATTCGACCGCTGGGTTGAAGATGGCCTATTGTCTGTGCTTGATAAAAGAGGAATTGGGTGTATCCCTTTCTCACCTTTGGCTCAAGGGCTTTTAACCGATCGATATTTAAAAGATATTCCGGCCGACTCACGGATGGCGAAGGCACATTTCCTAAAGGAATCGGCACTAACCGATACTAAGCGCAAAGCCATTTTGGCATTGAATGAAATAGCCCAATCGCGCGATCAATCTTTGGCACAAATGGCGATAGCCTGGTTATTAAATAACCATACGGTTACTTCGGTATTAGTTGGTGCTTCATCGGTACAGCAATTGGATATTAATCTCAAGGCGTTGGATAATCTGTCTTTTTCGGAGCAAGAGCTTAGTAAAATAGAAGCAATTTGTTCGCCAGTTATTTAAGCAAGTAAGTAAAATAGTTGCAATAGGTTTTTAAAATCATATTAATTTCACTGGATGATTAATTAGTTAACCCTTACGAACTAAAAACAACTGGAGTTATGCAATGAGTTTTGAAGTATATCTCCAGTAATTTTTTTAGCCAAAGAATTTCTTCTTTGATTTTACGAAGTAATCCTTTGAAATTAAACCCGGCAG
>JAOARW010000065.1 GCA_025210475.1 Carboxylicivirga sp.
AAAGTGAGTCGTAAAACTCACTAAAACAACTAAAAAGTGAATGAAAAATGAACAACTTATACAATTATAGTTAAATAGAAAGGTGGAAATGGTCATAAAAACAAAAAGCTCTTCTTTCAACTATTTTTGCAAAGGTCTCGAAATAATAATTCGAGTTTATTCCGATAAAATCCTGTTAGTTAAGGTTAATAAGGAAGTTTGAGTGTAATTGTAACTTCTCTTTGGTATTAGACTTTGCATCCACTTCACCATCGTGTGTGCTAATCATAAATCCTTGTGACAGGTAATTTGAAATGGACGACATTTGCTCAAACTCATTGGCCTGGAAGAATATACGCTTGGGATCGAATTTAAAGCAGTAATCCACTGCTTTGGATAAGAACATAGCACGTATTTCGAAATCTATCTGATCATTAGTTAAACCAAAATTTTTGATTTCAACCTCACGATCGGGTAGTACAATCATGTCAAACGATCCAATGATTTTGCCCTGATATAAAGCAATGAAAAAATGAACTTCAGGGTAAGCCAAAAAGCTATTAAGCACTGAATTATTGAGTGACAATTGTCCCCACCAATTATTTTTCAGCTGATCGTCAAAAGGTATTTGATAATCGAAATGGGCATTTTTTTTAATTCGAACTAATTCGATTTTTTCATTGTATCCCTTAGCTGGTACAAATTGCGTACGACTGGTAAGCTCCAGTATATTGTAATTAATGCGTTTTTTCATAACTCCCACAAGATGACATCCTTGTGTCCTTACGCATTATTCGTGCCAAGGTTATTTAAAAAATGTAAAAATGCTGTTAATTAATCAGTTCCCAACTTTCTGATTCTACGGATTTAAAAATGGCATCCATCACTTTTTGGTTTAAAAAGGCATCGTCTTCTTCTTTTGATACCGCCTGCTTTTTACGAATCATTGTTGCAAAGTCTTCGATCATTAAACAATACTGATCCATAGGAGCAAACTTTATCTCTCTTTGACCAATGGCCGAATCAACCGTTACAATGGCTTCTACATCGTTGTATGTATTAAACGGAAGTTGCACAGTAATTCGACCAGCTGATCCCACGATGTCGACCTTTTGAAATGCGTTGGCTGAGGTCGAAACATTAAAAGTTGCACGACATTTCCCAAAATCAAGTATGCCTGTAGACAACATATCTGTTTCAAAATCGGGATGATAATTTAACAAACCAATCACGCGCTTAGGTTCCTTTTCCAATAAAAAACGGGCCACCGAAATGGCATAACAGCCTATATCGCGCATACCTCCACCGCCATACTCTTTTATGTTACGAATATTGGAAGGTGATGGATTATTATATGAAAAAGACGTATTAATGTATTTTATATCTCCAATATTATTCGTTCGGATTATATCACGCACTTTTATCCATTGTGGGTGATGCTTATACATAAAAGCCTCCATAAGAATCACATTGCATTTTTGGCAATGTTCAATTACATCTGCTACCTCTTCAGCATTCATGCACAAAGGTTTTTCGCACAGAACATGTTTCCCTGCTGAAGCCGCTTTTTTAATCCATTCGGCATGTAAATGGTTTGGCAATGGAATATAAACTGCGTCGATATTTGCATCATCCATAAGGCTTTGGTATTCGCCATAGGACTTTTCAATCTCAAACTGATGAGCAAAATCTGTTGCTTTCTTGTTATTTCTGGAAGCAATGGCTTTAATCTCAACACAGTCTAGCTCTTTTAGTGGCAGAATAATTCTTTTCAAAAAATGATTTGAAACACCAACAACTCCTAATCTTACCTTTTCCATTGCGCTAATGATTAATCAACCTGATAGTTATATATATAGTTATCTGCTCCACCAACAATCAGGTTAAAGCGTGAAGCAGATGATTTAAGAAAACCAATGCTAAATCGCGAGTTGCCTTTTAGTGGAAAACCTTTATAGGTTTTACCATCGCTATTGAGCAGGTGAATGTTGCCATTCTCCTTTTCTGATATACCAAACTTAATGTTTTGCGAGGAAAATTGATAACGATCGATATTGAGGTTTATTTCATTGTCAAAATCCTTATCAAAGAGCTTTTTGCCATCCACCGATTGGCATACAATCCGATTGGGTTCTGATATCAGATAACAAGATTGTGAGCCATTCGTCACTAATTGAAGCGCGTGATTTCCATTAATCTCCAATTCGTCAGAATGTGTTACACGACCATTTGCCAGTGATATCTTTTTGATCGTTCCATCAATATCTGTTGTCACCAGATAATCGTTAGCTTGATTCTTATTCAGCAGGAAATATGGTGACAGCGCGTTTCTTTCAAATTGCTTATCGAGCTTTACGCGAATCTTACCCCGACGGTCGCATATATAGTTTCGCTTGTCATCAGCAAAAGCAATGTAATCCCTGTTATTTGAGCGGAAATGTTGAATAGGCATGGTCACTATACCGTCTGTTTTACCAAACTTCCAACCCGAAACAATATTGCCTTTATCATTGTAGAGGTAAACACGACGATTTTCACAAGCCACAAAAAATCGATAATTACGGCTATTATCGTAATCAAAAACGGCCATTCCGTTGCTCGCTTTTGAAGGCATCTTAACCGGGAAATTAGCAACATGGTTTCCATTGCGATCCAGCAAATAAATTTTCTGAGCGGTGTTAAATAAATACTGAAGCTTATTATTCCGGTAATAATCTATTTGTACAACTTCGCTCATTAAGGGGCTATCCAAAGGTTTTTTCCACAGTATCCGACCACTATTATTTAACAGGTAAAGATTATTGGCATTGTCCTGAACGATGACTTCACGCTCCTTCGAATAATGATTTTTTACCAAGGCCGGTTTTGAATAAACTGTTGAATCGAGCAGACTTTGCCATATGGTACGAGGTTCCGACTCACGCGAAGGAAGGTATTGTAAATACGAGGTTGAATAGATCATTTTGCCGGTTCCGCTTAGCTGTACCCCTAAACCATAAAAACTACTCAGTGCATTTTTTTGTTCCTTGGATAAATCGCCCAAAAGTGGTTCAAAAAAGGAGCCGAGTATGGGAGCCCAATGCGCCGTTTCGCAAAAGGCAAAAGCATTTTCGCGACTTGAAAAATGACTTAGGAATGCCTGATGCGTTTTATCATTTCCCAATGTTTTATTTAAGATATTGCTGTAAATCACCTTTTCGATTAATAACGGAGCATCTGCTAAAATCAGGTTGTCTTCATAAAATGCCAGATATTTTTGAGGAACTTTAGGAAACATCGGATCAAAACAATTAAGCATTAAATTATCCGAGAAGCCTTCGTAAATATTAAAGCCAACTCCATCGTCAGGTTTATAGGTTTTAATTTCCTTAGTTGCATCAGCTTTTTTACCTTTCAAAAGGTTAAGAATAGCATCCTTCCCATCTGATGAACTTTTAAGTTTGAGTAATAAAAATCCATTGGCCAATGGTTGCAGGTGGTTGTAATCCAGGTAAGCAAGAGCCATGTCACCCGACAACTGTTCAAAAAGCTTTGCTACAACTTCCGATCCATACCTGTTCTTTGCCTTATGCAATTGTTGCTGAAGTGCAGATTCGATGTTGTTTTCTTTTCGATATTTACCTAATCGTGTCAAAGCATTCTTACCACTATTCAAAGAATATGTCATGTAAGCACGCGTATTGCCTGGTAAAACATCGTGTATTTTAACTCTTTGTGGTTGGGTATTCATCAGCAATTGACTGATTATCCCCTTACTGTTTGCGCTTAAAAACCCATTTAGCAATATTGCATCCTCTGAAATATCAACATCCATTTCGGCCCAGTTACTTTGATCTTTAAGTAAACTGGTGCTCTTCCAATTCGTTTTTGTTGTGAAAGGTTTTAATACCGGAGGCAGATTATTAAAATTAATAAACAAGTTAATTTTTGAACCAGCGCCAATGGTTTTGCTAATTTGGTGAAAACTTTCACTATCGGTCCAATTGTCAGGTGATTGTTGCTGCCTGATTGATGATTCGATCAATAAATTCGATTGGCTTAATAATAAAACACCGTTATCGAGGCAGGCATACCAAAATTGTTTCCCTTTTTTTATTGAATAAACAGTTCTGGAATTATACTTTCGACTACTTAGCTTATAACCTAATTCAGAGAGGTACTTTAATGCTTTCTCAACTTTTGCCTCCGTTCGGCGATTGGGTACTTCAAATACACATAACCTGTTAACCTGATCCTTACCCTGGGCATGGAAGGAACAATAAAAGGGAAACTCTTTTAATTCAGACATTACAAAGTTGCCTTCGGGCATAGGTATTGAATCAAGTATTTTTAATTCATTCCCAACATTGCGAATCAGACTTGCATGATTCGCTGCTTCCTCAAATTCAATCGTATTAAAAAAAGATGTATAAACGCTATTAAAGTTATCGGCCTTAAGAATAAGTGCTGCCCCCGAAGGAATCACTCTCAGAGTATGCTCGTTATTATAACTCTTAACCCTGTTTATTTGAAAAAGCACACCTAATAGTAATGCGCAACTAATAACGATGGTTAGAACAACCCAACTTTTTTTCATGGTAAATGCCCGTTCGGTTAAAAATGTAATCTGTGCATTAAAACACAATACAAAACTAATTTTGAAAGGTTAAACGGGCAAACTTATTTTGTACTAAAATTTAAAAAGGAATATCAAGGAGAAAGTATACTAACTTCTTTTTGGAGAACATTAGTTTGAATCTCACAAGCATCTAAAATTGTATGAAATAACAATGAAGTGGTGTAATTCTTTAGTCGATTATTAAGTAAGTTACGATACTTGTCTTGATTCTCGCGTTTATACTTTTCTGACATCCAGACAAAGCAAGCCACATCATGCAAAACATCATGCTCAACTGCATGAAGCCATTTGCCATCTTCTCCCAATAACTCACCATGATCTGACAAATAAATAAGAATGGCATTTTTATTTTTAATTATTGATATAATATTATGAACAAAATGATCCATAAATAATATAGAGTTATCATAGGCATTAATTAATTCTTGATTTGTATTCTGAGAAATTGATCTTGAACGTGTTGTTGGCACGAATTTCTCAAATGACTTAGGATACCGATAATTATAATACCAATGAGATCCAATTGAATGTAGACAAATAAATTGGCTTTGGCTTAAGTTGGAACTAAGTTCTTTCATCGCATCAATTAATGAAGCATCAGTCCATTGTGCATCAGAATAAGTACTATATTTTTGTGATATATTTTTATAAAGATTAGATTTCTTTGCAAATCGATCATAGGTATAATCTGGAGTTTGATTAGCAATCCAAACTGTCTTATAATCACATCTATTAAGAATGCTCACAAAAGACTCTTCTGTATATGAGCGACTTAAGCTTAAGGAGTCCGACCGCGTTAGCATCTGGGGTATAGAAGCTGCAGTATATGTATATAGTGATTTTATATTGGGCAGTGAAATAACGTTATCTTTTATTAAGTATGGAGTTGTTTTCCTATCATATCCATTAAGTTGCAGATGATCGCTTCGAACAGCTTCTCCTAAAACTAAGATTACTAAAAGTGAATCCTTGTTAATGCACTTGGCATCTAAACCAATTGCTTTTTTCTTCTTCTTATTTAATAAGTATACATTATAATACTCTTGACATGAATTTATTATAGTATAAGGTGCACGATTAATAACTGTATGAGCTCTATAATAATTCATGAATATGGCAGGAATAATAAGAATCAATGCTATTAATATATGAACTGCCCAATTCGTTTTAAAAATTTGTTTATTATAAAATCTAAATAAATACATTACAATAATTACAATCAAAGAGCTTATACTTAAAACCAAATGTTCTAAGGAAACATACTCTCTAATAACCTCCCATTTTGTATTCAATACTACATCTAACAATGCTCCTGTAATTGTTATATTATTCACGTATAACTCAAATGCACTGATTATAGCTAAAATTAGAACAATCGGATATAGGGTCATAAACATATATTTATTTATGCTCAACATGTAAAATATACCAAATAAATTGACCGTAATAATAGAGAAATGAGCAAAATATGCGAATCCATCATAATAAGAACTTATAGGGATGCGGATATAATTACTCAGTACAATTAGAATGGCCAAAAGTAACTGAAGAATTAAATAAGTAATATTAGATTTAAACAAAGTATTTAGCATATTTCCAATCTATAAATAAAGATGAGTACTTTTTAAGAAGAATCGACGTTGAGAGACAAATAAATATTGAAATAACAGTATACAACAATGAAGATATTATACTGTTACGAATAGGAATTCCTAATATATATAACTGCACTATCTTGACAAAGGTAATAGCACGTAAGTGAAGTATATATATTAACAATGTATTTCTCCCTAACAACTTTATTATTGGCATTCTTAAAACAATCTGCGAAATAATCACCAACAAAAATATACCTAAAATCGCTCCTGAAATGAATGATATCGGATTATTTCCATATTCTCCCATATAGACAGTGACTGGTCCATTTATTTGAATGATAACCAGCCATAAAGTAGAAGTTAAAATCAACGCAAAAAGCTTAAATCTCACATTGGATTTTTTATAATTTAAAAGGTATCCTAAATGATAAAAAACAATTAGAACAAGTGATGAGTGAATTGAGTAGGGCAAAACTAACTCCTGTTTTCCCAACCAAAATCCAGCAACTAAGAAACCTAAAAGAATAATCGCAGAGGTTCTAATTATTATGTAATGAATTAACTTTGCAATATAAAGTGCAGGAAGAAACCACAAAACAACTCCCCAATTCATATATTCCTTACCCCCATATGCAAAGAATAATCCAACAAAATTCAATAGAGTATCATATTGTAAGGAATCGAAAATAACCCAAAAGATGTATAATAATGTTCCCCAAAAATAATAAGGAAACATTAATTTCTTAAAGTTCTTCTTGGCATAAATAAAGAATGACTCTTTCAGGTCAACCCTTGAAGAAAATCCTGAAGCAAATATAAAAAATGGCATTATAAAACTCTCGAAATAATAATGTGCAAGATTAAATTCGAGATGACCATATACGACTATAATAATACCTATCCCTTTTGCTGTATCTAGCCATTCAATTCTATCTTTTAATACGCTCATTATCTTATTATAAGAACTTTGGCAACAGCAGACTGACTTCCATCGGTTGAACTCACATATACAATGTAAACCCCGCTTTTAACTTTATTACCACTGAAGTTCGTACCATCCCAATATGCAACCCCACCAAGCGAAATTGTTTCATGAACCAATTTACCACTTACAGTCGTTATTTTAACAATACTATTTTGCACCAATCCGGTTATGGTTATTTCACCTGAATAATCTTCCCGAACAGGATTAGGATATGCATATACCTTAGAAAACTCCTCATTTCCTTCTGTCGCTCGTGCCTTATATGATACAATTCCTTTTGCAGTTCCAATAAATACCTCACCGGTATGAGGAGTAATCGCAAGGCTTGTGATTGTATTGGATGGCAATGGACTATTTTTAATATTAAAGGTTTGATAAGTCTTCAAGCCATCTTCTGAAACTAAATAAACACCCGAATCCTCTGTACCAATCCATTTGCGATTGGCACCATCAACAGCAATTGCCGAAATTTTTTCTTTTTCCAATAAATAATCTATAAAATTAGTGCCATCATTCCGAGGTATTTTTATCCTGCTGGCAACAGGATGTTGTTCAGAAAAGATAGCCCATGGCCGATAATAAACAAGAATACCTTTATCGGTTCCTAGCCAAATGTATCCATTTTTATCTTCGGCCATCGATAGCACCACTTTAGTTATCTCTTTCTGTTTGTCATCCCAAAGTAGTAGTTGACCTTTATTTCTATTATCATCACTTTTAGGCAATGCACTTCGGTATTCATCATCGCTATCATCCAAAAGAGTACCATTTGTATTAATAACAATTATCCCTTGCCTACCCCCTGTAAAGTACATTGGAACTGGTATCCATAATTGATTATCTCGTGTTATTAAAAATTGCCCTGTGCTATGTAGAAAATTGGTTGGCTCATAATTCATTGTTTGCCATCCTGCATTTGATTTAACAACAATTCCTTTGTCTACTGAACTGTTAGACATCCAAATATTACCTTCACTATCAGAAGCAACGCCTCCTATTCGAATGTATCTCGAATCATTAGCATAAATATTTTGTAACTTACTATTGTTCTCATCGAAATTCTTCAATGAATCCAAACCTTGCATCGAATATAAGCCCCCCCCCCAGCTTCCTATAAAAACATTTGAATCATTGACACTACTTGAACAGATTCTTAATAAATCACGACTTGTATTCCCATTAACTGGAAAAGGGCTTTTGTGGCTATCCCATGTTTCATAATTATAGAATGAGTATTCGATCGGCCGTTTTAAGTTATCATATATTTCACTCAATCCACCTGCGGTTGAATATACTCCTTGACTAGTTGCATGTAAATCAAAACAAATATTCGAGTAAGGCCCTTTTATCAGATAGGCAATATCATTGTTTCCTTTATGCTCTACAAGCCCATAATTATTATCGGTAATATAATAGACATCTTCAAAGAATGAGTAGGTTGCATCATTGGCACTTATGTTTTTATCAAAACTATATTCCTTAATTTCACTATCAAGAGTAAAATCTTCATTGTAGGATATTATTCTTTCCTGAAATGCAATAATTAAATATTGTCCATTGTTTCTAATGTTTTTAAAGGAACTTGTTGAAACCAGAGTATTCCAATCTCCTTCATTACCATAAACAACCTGAAAAGTGCTGTTTTGCTTGGCTACTGTCACTAATTGTTCCCCATGATTAATAACTGCTAAATGTGGAAGAGAAGAAGCGGAAATTCGTTTCCAGCCTTCGTCATAAACAATTTTAGGGTCAGATAAATCTGCTTTTAACAATCCGCGGTCGGTAGCAGCATATATTTCATTACCAACAATTACCGTTTCATTTATTACCTGATTATTACCTCCTAAACCTAAAAAATATGTATCTGTAACTTCATACTTTTTTAAGTCAACAACGAGTAGTGCATAATCGGTACTACAATATGCTTTTTCGTCGTGAATAAAGAAATGATTAATTTGTTTTGAAACCTGGATTTGCTTAAGCTTAAAATCTGGTATGTTATATATTTCATTTTTATCAAAAATATCAATGTTTCCATTGCTGTAACCAATGATAAATACATCGTTACCCAAGGATTGTATAGCCGAAATCCCATAGTCGCTTAGGCCATCTACCTTACTAAATTTATCAATTGAGCCATTTAGTTTATCAAAAATCATCAGTCCCATACCTGAAGATGTAAGCACATAGCTTTCCGATTCTGAAAGTTGCATTGCATTTCGATATGAGAAGTGATCAACCCATTTTTTATTTTGAGCATTAATAAACGCCCCAAAGGCTAACCAATAAATAGCAATTATAATGTACTTCTTACTCATACTTTTCATTTAAATACTGCACTAATTTACTCACAGCTCTTCCTCGATGACTAATCTTGTTTTTTACGTCGAGGCTCATTTGTGCAAAAGATTCATTAAATCCTGTTGGTTGAAAGATGGGATCGTAACCAAACCCTTCTTCACCGGCCTTTTCTTCTAAAATAACTCCTTCAACCACCCCTTCAAATTGTAATTCCTGGCCATCAATTATCAGAGATATAACCGTCCTGAACCGGGCCTGGCGATTATTCACACCATTCATCAATCGGAGCACTTTCCTCATGTTCAATTCAGCATCCTTTTCCTCTCCGGCATAACGAGCGGAATAAACCCCAGGCTCACCATTAAGCGCGTCAATCTCGAGCCCTGTATCATCTGCAAAACAGTTAATATTGTATCGATCAAAAATGTACTCTGATTTTTGTCGGGCATTCTCCTCCAGCGTCTCACCTGTCTCCGGAATTTCATCTGAACAATTTATTTCACCCAGGCTCAATAAACTAATATTAAAACCCAACATTGCCTCAATCTCCTTTAACTTATGCTGATTGTTTGTTGCAAAAACCAGTTTCATCACTTTCTTATTTAACTATTAAACGTACGGGATACAAAAGTATTTTAAATCAACTAAAAAAACACCATAAACAAAAAAGACGATCACTAAACGGATCGTCCTTGAAAAGAATATTTTTAATGGAGATCAACCAAAACCTCCGTAACCATATTTCATTAAGTCGGTGCGTGGATTAATTACTAATACAGGCATTTTTGCACTGTTGGCAATAATGTATTGTTCATAGGCTCCAAGCACATAATCGTGAAAGGCGATATCGCGTGTTGTCATTACCAATACCATATCGGCATCTATTTTTTCAGAAAACTGAATGGTTTCTTGTGAAAACGATGCATCACCTTCAGATAGTACTAATTCAAAATCAATCCCCTTCTCCGTAAGGTATTTTTTGGAAAATACAACATTGGCTTTTGTGCGGCTGTCAATGATTCCTTCCTTCGTGGCCGAGGCATAAATGTATACTTTCGGTTTTGAGAATTGATATAAAAATTGAATCCACTTGAGCTTTTCTTTATTCTCAGCCTTGTAATCGATCGGAAAAACAATTTTTTGATAATCTGATCTTTTGGGAGCTGACTGAACAACTAAATAAGGTACTTTTGATCCGACTATAACTTTTAAAGCCCAGCTTCCTGTAAGCTTCTGTAAGCCTTTCATACCATGGGTTCCCATAACCACCAACAAACAATCTAATTCCTCAACCACCGAGTTGATTGTCTTAAAAATTGTCCCTTCTTTAACTGACGTAGTTGGTTTGACATTCCATGTTTCATGGATTTTCTCGGCCTGACTGGCTAGTTGCTCCTCCAAAGCAGGAATTTGCTCTTCCTTTTTGGCAATGTGCAGTAAATGAATATCTGCATCGAATTCCTTCGCAACCTTAATGGCATGTTGAACAGCATTATCAGCCACTTCGGTAAAATCGTACGGTACTAGGATGGTGTTCTTTGATGTGTCCATAAAAAGCTCTATCGAATGTTCTTTATTAACGGAATAAATATAGTACTTTTGATTTTAATTGCAAGTAAGGGACGAGACGAATACATTATGTCGAAGGAAGCAATCAACATACCAAAATCTGTACAGTTACTTTTCAAAAAAAATCTATTATTCGCGATTATATACGGATTAAGTTTGATTTTGTTCCCTAAAATTACAATTGCCCAAAGCAATATTATTGATTATACTCTCGAAACAGCTAATCATCAAGAGGTATTAAGCAATAAGGAATCGAAAGTAATAAACTCAAAGTCGTTTTCCTTGTTTTGGAATGTTGACAGCACCCACAATAAACAATTCCGATACCGCATAATTCCTTATGAGAAAGGTTGGAGTTCCTGGTCGCAAAAAAACACAGCTGCTTTCTTTAATTTACCCGAAGGTGAATATTTGTTTCTGATTGAAATGGAAAACGGTCAAACCGAAGAATTGACCATCACAATTGATTTACCCTTTTGGAAACACCCGCTGTTCTACATTGTCGCCATTGTTTTTTTTAGTTTCATGACCTTCGGATTGATCGTACTTCTTTTTCGTCAGCGAATAAAAAAGATATCACAAAACATAGAAGCGGAGTTTCGGAAAACATTTAAAATAAAACAAAAAGCACGCGAAAAAACGGTTGGTACCAGTGCCAGATCTGTTAAAGCACAGGCGCGCATCCGTTCCCGAAAATACCAAAGGGTAACGGTTCTTTTTGCCGATATACAAGGTTTTACAAAAATTGTTGAACACATTAATCCCGAAACATTAATTGATGAGTTGGATCGTTTCTTTTTTTATCTGGATGGTGTAGTTGAAAAATACAATATTGAAAAGATTAAAACCATTGGTGACGCTTATATGTGTGCGGGTGGTATTCCATCAATCAATCGTACCAATCCTGTAGAAGTGGTATTGGCCGGCCTCGAAATGCAAAAGTACATGAAAGACAGCAAGGTGCAACAAGACAGTGAACTGGGCTTTTGGGAATTACGCATTGGCATCCATACCGGACCGGTTATTTCAGGCGAAGTTGGACGTAAGAATGTTTCATTTGATATTTGGGGCGATACTGTTAATATCGCATCCAGAATGGAAAGTTCAGGCATGGCGGGTATGATTAATATTACAGGAGTGACTTTTGAATTGATCAAAGACTTTTTTGAATGCGACTACCGGGGTAAAATGCCTATTAAATACAAGGGGGAGACAGATATGTATTTTGTGAAACGAATCAAGCCGTATTTATCCGAAGACAAGGCTGGTGTATTTCCGAATAAGCAATTTAAAATAAAGCTTCAGCACATTCGATTTGGTGATTTGGAGGATTTTATTCTTAGAAAACTCGAAAATGAGTTAATGGAAGGCCTGTTTTATCACAACAAAGAACATACGCAGGATGTACTTACGCAAATCGAAATCATTGCCCGGGGCGAAAATGTCAATTCAGAAGATTTATTAATATTGAAAACAGCAGCTCTTTTGCATGATGTTGGCTTTATTGTTGAATACGATAATCATGAGGACAATAGCATCTCTTTTGCCAAAGAGGTTTTACCAACTTATTTTTACGAAGATTACCAAATAGAACAGGTTGTTGAATTGATTAATGTAACTAGGGTTGGCAGCAAACCGCGTAATTACCTCGAGAAGATAATGAAAGATGCAGACCTTGATTATCTGGGCAGGGCCGATTTTATTTTAATTTCGGATAACCTATATAAGGAGTTGAACCTTCATAATGGCAAAATGAGCATGGATGATTGGAATAAACTGCAGTATGATTTTATTTCCAATCACACCTATTATACAGGTACAGCTCGCAAATTACGACAGGTAAATAAGGAGCGACAATTACAAAAATTGAAAGTTCTCGTTACAAATTAATAGCCGTTATAGTATTTATTTATCTATATTTGTTCTAATCATTACAACTAATTTTTCGGAAAATGGCTAAAAAATACGAGACGGAATCGAACTTGGCTGATATGATTGGTCCGGGTACAGCAATAAAAGGCGATATTGAAACCAATAACGATATTAAAGTAGATGGTTCCATTGAAGGTAACCTTATATCAAAAGGAAGAATAATAATTGGTCAGTCTGGTAAAGTTATCGGAGAATTAAAATCTACCAATTGTGATATTATGGGAACTTTTGAAGGTAAGTTAACCGTTTCCGAGTTGTTGTCCCTTAAGGCTTCAAGTAAGCTGCATGGCGATGTTAAAACAAGCAAATTATCAATTGAGCCGGGAGCAATTTTCACTGGAACCTGTAACATGGATGACAAGGTAACTCAACCATCAGCAGGAGTCGCCAATGCCAAAAAATAATTCAGTAGCTCAAAGCATACAAAAATCATTGTATTACCCACTTGTTGCAATTCTACTGGCAATTGTCTGGTATGTTTGTATTGAGTGGTTACAAATAGCATTTACGAAGGTAACTTCCGGATTAGTATTCTTAACCGGTCTTTACCTTCTTTTTTATTATCTCTTCGTTTTCGTCCAAAAAAGACACAAAGAAAAATCTGGCTTTATCTTTCTGATAATGTTAACCTTAAAGATGTGTTTTATTTTCGGATATTTATTTCTTTTTCTAAATCCGGAGGCATCCGAAAACAAAAGAGAAGTACTATTGTTCTTAATGAACTATTTCGCGCTTTTGATCGTAGATTTGGCGATTAAAGTTCGATTAATGAAGTAAGACAAGTAAAACAGCACTATTATCATTTAATGCAAGATATACGATTAGTAATTGCTCTGATAGCCTTTTGGGCGTTTTCACAAAGCTCCTTTGCTGCTGATAAACACAACGACGGTTCTTCTGAAAAAGAATTTGATCCGATGGAAATGATTATGCACCACATTGCTGATTCGCATGAGTGGCATATTATTTCCTATAAAAGCAAGGGCGTAGAAAAGCACATAAATCTCCCTTTACCTGTTATTTTAATTAACGATGGATTACACATCTTTATGTCTTCAGCCTTTCATCATGGCGAAGAAGTTGTGAAAAAAGGAGATACCTATTATAAGCTTTATCATGGCAAAATATACATTACTGATTCAGAAGGAAGCATTGAATACGACGATGAGCATAAAGTAACAAATGAAAAACCGTTTGACCTGTCCATTACACGTAATGTGGCTTCGATGTGGTTAAGTGTTATTATCATTATTGGGATGTTTCTTGCCGCTGCCAAGCGTTATCGTGGTCCGCCATCGGCACCCAGAGGCATTCAGTCGTTTCTCGAACCCATCATTCTTTTTGTTCGCGACGACATTGCTTATGCGCAAATTGACAAACACAAAGCGGATCGTTACGTCCCGTTTTTGTTAACCTTGTTTTTCTTTATCTGGATTAACAACCTCATTGGATTAATTCCTTTCTTTCCGGGAGGTAGTAACCTAACCGGTAATATTTCGCTAACCATGGTGTTGGCTCTTATCACATTTTTCGTTACAAATTTTAGCGGTACCAAAAGCTATTGGGGGCATATTTTCTGGATGCCTGGTGTTCCGGCGCCGATTCGTATCCTGCTTTCAGTCATCGAATTAATTGGCTTGTTTACAAAACCATTTGCTTTGATGATTCGTTTATTGGCTAATATCACTGCCGGACACATCATCATATTAAGCTTATTATCGCTTGTTTTTATAATGAAGAGTGCAGGTATTGCTTTGGTTTCGGTGCCAATGACCCTGATGATGTTTATGTTGGAATTATTAGTTGCAGTATTGCAAGCTTATATATTTACCTTATTATCGGCCTTGTTTATTGGTATGGCCGTGCATAGTGAAGAACATTAATAGTTAATATTTTAAACGTAATACAATGGAAGGTTTATCATTAACCACAATCGGTTTAGGCTTAATCATTATCGGAGCCGCATACGGAATTGGTCGAATTGCTGCTAGTGCCATGGAAGCAATGGGTCGTCAGCCAGAAATCAGTTCTAAAATTCAAACAGCCATGATTATTGCTGCCGCTCTTATTGAGGGTGCTGCCTTATTTGCTATCGTAGTGGCGTTGATGAAAGGATAAAACTAAACGATTATGGATTTGTTATCTCCAAATCCCGGTTTAGTCTTTTGGTCGGCACTTACGTTTGGCATATTGCTTTTTATCTTAAGGCGCTATGCCTGGAAACCAATATTGCATGCGGTTAAATCTCGTGAAGAGACCATTGAGTATGCTTTATCGGCTGCCGAAAAAGCCAAAGCTGAAGTAGAAGATTTGAACGCTGCTAAAGTTCAGATTATGAATGAAGCCAAGGCGGAACGTGACACACTGATCAAGCAAGCCAGGGAATTAAAACAAACAATGCTCGATGATGCCAAAAACAAGGCTCAGGAAGAAGCGGACAAGATTATTGCGTCGGCCCGTCTTCAGATTGAGCGCGAAAAGAATGAGGCCATCTTGCAATTGAAGGAAAAAGTTGCAGAATTTTCGGTGGATATTGCCGGTAAGCTGTTGGAAGAAGAACTTCAGACAACGGACAAACAAAAGGCAATTATCGACAAATATTTGCAGGAAGTGAATTTTAATTAGTCACAACACGACTAATTTGTGATATTTTGGCAGTTGCACATCGATTGCCAACAAGTAGAACACCATTCTAATACTAAAGAATGAACAGAAGTTTGATTGCAGACAGGTACGCTAAAGCCCTCTTTAAACTTGCTGCCGAGCAGCAGGAACTGGAGCGCATTTATAAGGACGTTAATTTATTACAATCCTATTGCAAAGAAGCAGAAGGATTCACCGAACTATTAACGAGCCCCGTATTGAAACCTGCGCAAAAAAAGAAGGCATTTCATTCTGTGTTGGAAGGTAAAATAGCTGTTAATACATTAAACCTTATTGATTTATTAATTAGCAACAACCGTGAAGTTCTGCTTGAAGATATCAACAGGCGTTTTATCTGGCTGTATAAAAATGAAAAAGGCATTAAAGAGGTAACTGTCTTTACCGCCGTTGAATTTGATCAGGAGCAACACAAAGTGCTCGATCAGTTTTTACAGGAGCAGTTTAAAGCGCCCATTGAACTCATAATAAAGGTTAAACCGGATTTGCTTGGAGGTTTTATATTAAAAGTAGATGGAAAGATGGCAGATGCCAGTATGAGTTCAAAGTTGAAACAAATAAAAAAGCAATTGCTTAGTTAAACGTACTAAATTAATAAGCGGATGGATACGATAAAACCGGCTGAAGTATCGGATTTATTAAAAAAACAGATTGCAGGCTTTCAAACGTCAACTGAACTGGAAGAGGTAGGAACTGTTTTGCAGGTGGGTGATGGTATTGCCCGTGTTTTTGGACTCACCAATGTAAAGGCCAACGAATTGGTTGAGTTAGATTCTTGTATGGGTGTGGTACTTAACCTCGAACAGGATAATGTTGGGGTAGTGCTATTTGGCTCATCACAAGCCGTAAAAGAAGGCGATTTAGTTAAGCGTACCGGGCGAATTGCTTCTATTAATGTAGGCGAAGGCATGGTTGGCCGTGTTATCAACGCCATTGGTGAACCCATTGACGGGAAAGGCCCAATTCAGGGTGAAACCTATGAAATGCCTTTAGAAAGAAAAGCACCACAGGTGATTTACCGTCAGCCTGTAAAAGAACCTTTACAAACCGGCCTTTTAGCTGTAGATGCGATGACACCCATTGGACGTGGTCAGCGTGAGCTTATTATTGGCGACCGCCAGACTGGTAAAACAGCCATTGCCATTGACACCATTATCAATCAGCGCTCTTTTTATGATGATGGCGAACCGGTTTATTGCATCTATGTGGCCGTTGGACAAAAGGGAAGTACGGTTGCCCAAATTGTGAATACTCTTGAAAAGCATGGGGCAATGGAATATACAACAGTGGTTTCGGCTCCTGCTGCCGATCCGTCGGCCATGCAGTTTTATGCTCCTTTCTCGGGAACTGCCATTGGTGAGTATTTTCGCGATACAGGTCGTTCAGCCCTGATCATATACGATGACCTGTCGAAACAGGCTGTATCTTACCGCGAGGTGAGTTTGTTGTTGCGTCGTCCGCCGGGTCGTGAGGCTTATCCGGGTGATGTTTTCTATCTGCACAGCCGCTTATTGGAGCGGGCAGCTAAAATCATCGAATCAGATGAAATTGCTTCGCAGATGAATGATTTACCAGATTCCCTTCGCTCCAAAGTTAAGGGTGGCGGATCATTAACAGCCTTGCCGATTATTGAAACGCAAGCGGGTGATGTATCAGCCTATATCCCTACCAATGTGATTTCCATTACGGATGGTCAGATCTTTTTGGAGAGTGATTTATTTAACTCTGGTGTTCGTCCGGCCATTAACGTTGGTATCTCTGTGTCGAGGGTAGGAGGTAGTGCACAAATTAAGCCAATGAAAAAGGTGGCTGGTACCTTAAAGCTTGATCAGGCACAATATCGCGAACTGGAAGCTTTTGCTAAGTTTGGTTCAGACCTCGACCCGGCTACAATGCTGGTTTTGGATAAAGGTCGTAAGAATGTGGAACTGCTTAAGCAGCCGCAATACCAGCCGGTAAAAGTAGAAGAACAGGTTGCACTGATATACTGCGGTACTCAAGGTTTATTAAAAGACGTACCGGCTGACAAGGTGAAAGAATGGCAAAAAGAGTTTATTGAAAACCTTCAGGTCAGTCACCCCGATTTACTAAACGAAATTAAAAAAGGTGGTTATAACGATGAGATTGTTGGTAAACTAAAAACCGTTGCCAACGATGTGGCCCATCAATATTTAACCGAAGAATAAGCGCTTATGCCAAGTTTAAAGGACATACGTATTCGCATCAATTCGGTCAAAACAACCCGGCAGGTAACGAGTGCCATGAAAATGGTATCGGCGGCTAAGTTTAAAAAGGCCCAGGATGATATTTCCTACATCCGCCCTTATGTGGATCGATTGGCAGGCATCATCTTTAAGCTATCTGGTTCTTTGGAAGAAGATTTTGAACTGGAATGGTCGGAAGAGAGAGAACCTCAGAAAATACTGATTGTTCCGGTATCGTCCAACCGTGGCCTCTGTGGAGCTTTTAATGCCAATGTAATTAAAGAGGTTGAGAAGCTTTGTAAGGTGGATTTTAAAGTGCAGAATGCCCTTGGTAATGTTGATATTTTTGCCATCGGTAAACAGGCTCAAAAAATCCTTAAACTACATGATTTAAATGTTACCAAAGACTATAACGATATTTATACCGAAACAAGCTTTGAAAAGGTAACGGTCGTGGCCACCGAGCTGATGGATGCTTTCCGCAATAAACAATATGATCGTGTGGTATTGGTGTATAACGAATATAAAAATGCGGCTGTTCAGATTATTCGTTCCGAACAGTTTTTGCCCATGGCATTGCCAAATGCTGAAGAGGCAGCCGCTTTACCAACCGATTATATTATCGAGCCGGATGTGCCCACCTTTATCAAAACAGTGATACCCGATGCTTTAAAAACCATGTTTTACAGGGTTATTCTGGAATCATTAGCTTCGGAGCATGGTGCACGAATGACCTCGATGCATAAGGCAACCGATAACGCCACCGAGATGCTGAGCGAATTACAACTGCAATACAATAAAGCCCGTCAGGGAGCTATCACCACCGAGATATTAGAAATTGTTGGTGGAGCAGAGGCATTGAAGAAATAGAGAAGAGTTATAAAAGCTTAGATATGAGAAAGCCACCCATAGGTGGCTTTTATAGTTACGTCTCATATTCCACTGTTAATGTTTTTTTTATTGCACCTGCGCTTTGCTATAGGCCAGTATTGTTTCCTTGGATAAGTGTGTTTCGGGCATGTCTTTAATAATTTCCCAAAGCTTCTCATTAATCTCGTCGCAATCAATTCGACCCAATTTCTCGTGCTTTAGAACCGGCTTTTTAGACAGCACCACTGGTGCCAGCATATCTTTGCTATGCCAGTTTTCATATAAGCCTGTGCCAACGCTTAGGGTCGAAAACTCTGTTGTAAACTTTGGAAATAACAAAACACTTACATTCTGATTACCTTTTACGGCCTTGGAGATGGCCACCAGGCGGTTATCCATGATCATACCAATGTTGGAATAAACATAGCTGTTTCCTTCGTCGTCCTTTATCTTTAAATAACCGGTCAGGTAAAGGGCCGAGTGGTACGACTCGTAATTCAATTGCCCCAGGCGCCATTTATATTCGCCATTCGACTTCGACAAGTAGTAACAATAATACTTGCTTCTGAAATCATCCAGTTTATCTGAATGGGTGGCAAAAGGCAAACGGTGTGAGTTCTCCATAAAATTATTCGGGTCGAAGCCAATAATTGTAAACAGATTACCAATAACAGCACCAATTACCGCCCCTCCAATGGCAATACAGATAGTTGAGTACAAGGCTTCGGTAATCAAAATACCCATAATGACCAGAAGCAAGCCGATAATCAGGATTAATGCGTGAATAACCAGGGATCGTTGTTGCATAGGGATTTGTTTAGTTTGAACAATTGTGATATTAATTCAAATATACAAATCTGCATTCAATAACAATACCATTAAAACACTAGATATTACATTTCCTTAATCAGGAACTGATGTGCACCTACAACTTAAAACCTAAACAAACCATAAGAAAACATAGCGCACCTACCTATAGGAATACTGCTAAAGAAGACCAATCAAACCAAAGGATTAAAATTACACAGTTGCTTAACAAATGGCATTTAACCGGCTTAACACATCACTCTTATATCCACGGCTAATTGGTAAACATTGCTCGTTAATTTCTACCTCTTCATTGGTGTAGGATGTTATTTTATTGATGGCCACAATAAAGGAACGGTGGATACGAAGAAAATCCTTTTGAGGCAGCTTGGCTTCTATATTTGTAATGGTTTCGCGCGTTACCACCTGTTTATTCACCAGGCGAACCTTTATATAATCGCTCAGGCTTTCGATGTATAGAATATCCGAAAAATCAATTTTTATCATTTTCCGATCGGCACGAACAAAAATAAAATCATTGTTTTCCGACTCAATGCTTCGTTGGGCCGGTTGGATAGAAGGTACTGTTTCGTCGGTGTATTTTTTTATGGCCTGCAGCAGGCGCTCAAAGGCAATGGGTTTCAAAAGGTAATCAACAGCTTTCAGGTCGAAGCCATCAACGGCATATTCCCGATATGCCGTGGTAAATATAACTTTGATATCGCCATTGATGGTCTTGGCAAAATCGAGGCCCGATATTTCCGGCATGTTGATATCGAGAAAAACAAGATCGATGGCGTGAGAACTTAAGATCTGAAATGCTTCGAGGGCACTCTTGCACTGGCCCATCACTTTTATGCTCTCTATTTTTGCCAGATGTTCTGCTAAAATTTCCCGGGCTACGGGCTCGTCATCAACAATTATGCAGCTAATTTTATTACTCATTGGGCGGTAGGTTTAAATTAAGCAGTTTTAAGCTTATGTGGTAGCGGTTATGCACCACAGTGCTACTCAACTCATAGGCATCTTTATAATGAATATCGAGTCGTTTTTTAATGTTTTCAAGGCCGATACCCGTTTTGGAAGGACTCACCTCATCGGTTTTAAACGAATTATCGATGCTAAACAATAGTTGATTGTTACTTACCTTAAGCTGAATGTTAATGGTCAAAAATCCACCAATGATGTTACCATGCTTAAAGGCATTTTCGATAAAAGGAATCAATAGCATTGGCGCAATCTTTATGTTGGCATCAATGTCATTCATTTGCTGATCGACCCGCAAACTATCCTTAAAACGAATCTTCTCCAGCTCGATGTACTCCTGTATGTGCAATACTTCTTCGCGCAAGCTCACCTGTGGCTGATTGATTTGGTACAAAATATAATCGAGCAGGTTGGATAGCTTTAAAATAACCTCGGGCGTATGCTTCGATTGCTTAAGGGCAAAACCATAGATGGTATTGAGTGTATTAAAAAGAAAATGCGGATGAATCTGACGTTTCAGGTAGTTTAACTCCTGTTCTTTTAGTTGCAATTGGGTGGCCAGTATCTTATTCTCCAACTCCCTGTTTTTTGAATCTGTTTTGAAATTATGGTTGAGGATGCTGACAAAGCTTATTACGCCCACTACCAAATAAACGAGGATTAGAATAAACAGGAAGTTTTTACTCATGGGCGGCATGATGGCGACATTGAATTTTAATAGAAAAATTAGGCAAGCATACAAAGCCAGCACAATGAGATAGGACGAGGCTACCAATGTGTAAAAACTGTATAGGGCAAATCGCCAATATTGACGGGTGAGCAGATAACGTGGTATCAGATTACGCTCAACAAAGTAAGTGATCGCTATTGTTAAGGGAAGCAGACAACTTGAAAACCAGGTAATGTAGCGCGTATCGTTTGAGTTATAACTGAAGAAATAATAGTAAAAGAACCACACTCCAGTCCAGAAAAGTAAATGAAGTCCAAGGGTTTTTGTTTGTTTAATAATTGACCGCGCCATTATCACAATATTACATTTTTTTGCGTGATAAATTAAAAAAATCGACGGATAACAGATTTACCATGGTTTTTTGCAGATGTGTGTAATTATTTCCAATTTACCATGGTTTTTCATGCAAATACGAAAGGCATTTGTTCATTGGTCGCAATTAAAAAATAGCCATACTGAAGGCCATTATATTTGTTTCAGTATTAATCAAAACACATTTGCTATGAGCGCTTTATTTGACAAATTTAATGATGGTGGACCGTTCTTTACCTATCCCTTGCTGATCCTGATGATCGTTGTGATAATATTGATTGTCCAGGGTTTTATTAAGCAAAACGGTAATGGTAAAATAATTGCATTGATTGCGTCATTAAGTTGGTTTGCCGTTGCCTGGGGTTTTCTGGGACGAACGGCCGGTTTAATTATGGCTTTTGATAATGTATCGGCCCAGGGAGAATTAACACCAAGGCTATTGGCCGGGGGACTTAAAATGGCCATTCTGAATCCGCTGTTTGCATTTATTGTATTTCTTATCGCCCGTGCCGGTATTATTCTGCTGATATGGATGAAAAAGAATGAAGCTTTTGACGAAAAAGGCAAGCTGAAGGAGTGAGGGATGTTTTTATAATTAACGAAAAAAAGCGCGTCTGTTAATGGCAGGCGCGCTTTTGTATTTTATAAATCTGATGCTTAATAGCGGTAATGTTCCGGCTTATAAGGGCCATCTGGGTTAACACCAATATAAGATGCCTGTTCGTCGGTTAAGCGGGTTAATTTAACGCCTAACTGTGCAAGGTGCAAACGGGCTACTTCTTCATCCAGATGTTTCGGTAAAGTATAAACACCCACTTCGTAATTGTTTTTCCAAATCTCGATCTGCGCCAAGGTTTGGTTAGTAAACGAGTTACTCATTACAAAACTTGGGTGACCAGTGGCATTACCAAGGTTCACCAAACGACCACGTGAAAGAAGAATAATGCTGTGTCCATCAGGGAAACGGAATTGATCTACCTGCGGCTTGATGTTGATTTCTTCAATACCGGCATAGTTTTCCAGTTTCTCAACCTGAATTTCGTTATCGAAGTGACCGATGTTACAAACAATGGTTTGATCCTTCATTTGCTCCATGTGCTCAATGGTAATCACATCTTTGTTACCTGTTGTAGTTACAACAATGTTGGCTTCCGCCAAGGCATCCTCAACCGTAGAAACCTCGTAACCTTCCATAGCAGCCTGAAGAGCACAGATTGGGTCAATCTCCGTCACAATTACACGGGCACCAAAACCACGCATACTTTGTGCACAACCTTTACCCACATCACCGTATCCACAAACAACAACAGTTTTACCGGCTACCATTACATCGGTTCCTCGCTTGATACCATCCGCTAAACTCTCGCGACATCCGTACAGGTTATCAAATTTCGACTTGGTTACCGAATCGTTAACATTAATGGCAGGGAACAATAACTCGCCACGTTCCATCATCTGGTACAGACGGTGAACACCTGTGGTTGTTTCTTCACTTACTCCTTTAATGTCATCAGCCACATTTTTCCAACGTTGCGGATCTTCATTAAAAGTACATTTCACCAATGCCATTAACTCGCGGAAGTCTTCGCCTTCGCCACTGTAATCGGCTTCAAGAATTTCAGGCTTACTTAATGCTTCCACCCCTTTGTGAATCATCAATGTGGCATCACCACCATCGTCTACAATCATTTCAGGTCCCAGTCCGTTACCAAAGTTCAAGGCTTTCTCAGTACACCACCAGTACTCTTCCAGCGTTTCACCTTTCCAGGCAAATACCGGTACACCAGCTTGTGCAATGGCCGCGGCAGCATGATCTTGTGTACTGTAGATGTTACAACTACACCAGCGTACATCAGCACCCAGCTCAACCAATGTTTCAATCAATACAGCGGTTTGAATGGTCATGTGCAACGATCCCATAATGCGAGCACCTTTAAGTGGTTTTTCGGCACCATACTTGGCACGAAGCGCCATCAAACCAGGCATTTCTTTTTCTGCAATAAGGATCTCTTTTCTTCCGTAATCAGCCAGACTCAGGTCTGCTACCTTGTAATCGGTGGCAATTTTGTCAGCTACATTAATGTCTGCCATAACTGTTATTTTATTTTGTTATTATCTTAAAATGAACTACAAAAGTAGTGAAAATGTTTTAAAGCTGACAGCACTAGCTATTAGCTTATAGGGATTTGCAGAATGATACAATATGCTTATAAAACAATCGCCCGAATGCTTTCCTCATCCTTTTTTAGTTGAGCTTTTAGCTCTTCTACATTGCTAAACTTTTGCTCATCGCGAACGCGTTGAATAAACTCAATTTCAACCTCTTCAGAATAGATATCGCGCTTAAAATCGAAGATATGCACTTCCAATGATCGATGATCGACATTGTGATTAACCGTGGGGCGGTAACCAATGTTCAGCATGCCGCCATACAGTTTTCCTTCCACGCGGATTTTCACGGCGTAAACACCATCGGGTGGAATCAGTTTATGCGGTTCTTCCACTTCGATATTGGCCGTTGGGTATCCGATTCTTCGCCCCAATTGCTGTCCGCCAACAACACGCCCCGATACCATGTACTGATAACCCAATATCCGGTTAGCAGCCTTCATGTTGCCATTAAGCAAGTAATTCCGAATATCCGTTGAACTGGTTTGCATACCATCGGTCAGAACTGCTTCCACCAGCGAAATGGTAAAGTTATATTCTTTGGCAAAAGACTGGTATTCTTCAAAGCTGTGCTGACGCCCCTTACCAAAGCGGTGGTTATAACCCACCATCAGGTGATGGATTTTCAGCTTATCAATTAAAATCTGTTTAATAAATTCCTGTGCGGTCAGATTAGACAATTCAAGAGAAAAGGGAATAAGCACCAGGTGATCGATACCCAATTGTCCAAACAGTTTGGTTCGCTCTTCTGGCGATGTCAGGAATCGTAGTTTATCCTCATCCTGTTTAAGAACCATGCGGGGATGAGGCCAGAAGGTTATCACCACCGATTCGCCACCCGCTTCTTTTGCCTTATCGGTTAATCGTTTTAAAAGTACCCGATGACCACTGTGTACCCCATCAAACATGCCGATGGTAATAACCGGCCTTATAGCTTCGAACTTTTGTAAATCGGTATGTACTTTCACTGAATCTGATTTTCCGCAAAAATACCATTAAAGATGCAAGAGTCAAGATAAAAGACATAAGATTTGCTTGGCTCTTATTATATTCGATTCTCCTGGATCTTTTATCTTAGATAAAGGCATATCTAGAAATCCATCTTCTCCTTCAACTTTTTGTATCCTGTTCGACTGACTTTCAATTTACAGTCGGGATTCATTATGGCCAGATAGGTATCTTTATCGTAAGGCTCCAGTCCTTTAATCTTTTCAGCATTGACGATATAACTACGGTGGATACGGATAAACTGATCGCCGGGTAAATGTTGCTCAAAATACTTCATGGTTTTTGATTTCAGGAAATGCCCCTCTTCGCCATAAATCATTACGTAGTCATCCTGAGCCTCCAGGTAAAGCACCTTATCCAAATCAATTACCTGCAGACGCGTTCCCTTTTTCACAACAATGCGCTCCAGCTTTTCCGCATCACTGACTTTTATTTGTTCAATCTGTTGCTGGTTTGATGTTTCGCCCGCCTGGAGTTTTTGAATCACCTTTTCAACAGACGCATCAAAACGCTTCTCATCATATGGTTTAAGCAGGTAATCAACGGCATTTAGCTCAAAGGCCTTTAAAGCGTATTGATCGTAGGCCGTACTGAATATGACCTGTACCGGATCATCGATGACTTCGAGTAGTTCCAGTCCCGTAATTTTAGGCATCTGCACATCCAAAAATAATATATGAGGCTGGTGCTCTTTAATGGCTTTGATGGCTTCGAAACCATTGGCACACTCTGCTGCAACAACTACCTTATCATGTTTTTCGAGATAGGCCCGGATAATGCTCCTGGCAGGTGGTTCATCATCAATAATCAGCGCTTTATATGTCATAACTATGTCCTTTCTACATGAAACTATATTGGTTCTGTTACTTATACCTGGATCCAATCGCTTTCCCCGATTACAATATTACATTTGGGGTATACGTAAAATCACCTCAAAATAATGATTCTCCCTATTGATTGTCAATAAATCACTTCGGTTATAAATTAATTGTAGTCGGTTACGCACATTATCTAATCCAACTCCGGCTCCCTTGCGTTTTACACTATCTTCTTCATAATTATTGATTACAGATATTTCCAGCAAATCATCCTTTAAGCGGCAAAAAGTTCGAATATTAACCGGTTCGATGCTTTCGTAAACACCATGTTTAATGGCATTCTCGAAGATGGGTTGCAAAATCAGCACCGGTACCAAACGATCCTTGCAATTCTGTGGTATTTCGGATTCACATAACAGTCGGTCACCAAAGCGTACTTTTTCTATATCCAGGTAACGGGCAATATTCCTCATCTCATCACTAAGAGGCAACAGGGCATCTTCATTTTTCTTCAGCGAATATCGCATAAACTCTGAGAGTTTGTTAATCATTTCACGCGCCGAATCAGGATCTGTAATGGTTAAAGCACTAACACTGTTAAGACTATTAAAAAGAAAATGCGGGTTAAGTTGCGATTTCAGTGCGTTTAGTTCGGTTTCGCGAAGCAAACGATTCACCGCTTCGTGCTGACGATTTTTCTCTTCCAGCTCATTGTAGAAAATAAGCATGTAGTATATCATCACGAACACAATAAATATTAAACCGCCCATTACCCCCCTGATAACAAAGGCGTTGGAGCTAAACATTTTATCGATTAAATCTGCTTCTGCAAACAAGCTAAACACCTGATAGCCTATTGTAAGCCAAAGGCCAACAACCACCACTCCAACAACAAGGTACTGAAGTAAAACACTTAATCGGCTTTTATTGCGATCGATGTAAAAAATGGGATACCAAATACTTAAACCCATTACAAACATCAGGGCATTAAATATTAAACTATCGGCTAATGAAGCCACAACAGGTAATTCGTAAATAAACCAATTGATAGTTGCGTGAGCCGCAAAAAGCACGAACCAAACAAATGCATAAAGCCTGAAAATTCGCGCTTGTGTTAATATAGGGTGATTCATAATTGTTGGTTTATACTTAAACGCTTTGTATTGCTTTAGAAACAGCCTTTACTCGGTATTAACCCGAAATCTAGAATGTAAATCGAACTCAGCATCCCATTCGCACAATAATCTAGCAATTAAACTCCCTTCAAATGGGCTCAGGGAACACCATCAATTTTACTTCCAAGAGCTCAGCAACCTTCTCAGAGAGAGGCGTTGAGCCGATTGCTAATTGCTATCAGCAAGTGGCTATCTGCTTTTTTTGTTAGAAGGTTATTATATACTGCGTAATTCGCCACCTCCAAAAATAGCGACCCCTTTAATAATCAATGTTTTTCCAGGATCGTTTGGTGTTTCTCGGAAGAAATTTCGTTTATCGGCAAACCCTCCAAAAATAGACACAACTTCAGTTTTAACATTCCAATCGCGAGGTACGGTTATTTTAGTTCCTCCAAAAATAACAGCCATATCAATAACAGCCCCTTCAGATGTCATCTGACAACGATCCAGATAAATTTCGCCACCTCCAAAAATGGCAGTTATTTTACCTCCTTTAAAATCCTGTGATTCTATTTGACTGACTCCACCACCGAAAATATCAACCTCATCAATGTAATCATCTCCGCTCATTTGTTGCTTGTGAAAAGTGGAAGCCTGACGTTTTCTAAAGAAAAACATGCCTCCAATTAATATCAACAATAGCGGCCAAAACTTAAATACATCGCGAAAATTTAAGCTGTAGAATAACTCTGGCAGAATAAAGAATGTTCCTATTGCCAAAAGGATGATGGCTGCCGTATATTCACGTTTGATCAGGTTAAATAATCCAATTGCTATTGGAATCATTGGCCAGCTAAATAATACATCTTCTATGTAATAAGGAAAGTAACCTAAATTACCTATTAAAAGAATTAACCCGGCAGCAATTAAAAATATTCCTAAAGGACCTCGCTTGCTATGTTTCTTTACCTCTTTCATAATATCTTATTTAAGTTGATTTCTAATTATGATGCTAAAGTATCGATGAGCCCTCTATCTTAAAACACTTTTTCGGTGAGTTGCGGAATTATACCGATGAATTGCGAAAAAACCCTGGATCAATTAAAGGACATTCTTTCTTAGCCACATTTCCAGATGGTTCAACCAAACTATTGCCGGAGAATCAGCATTCATTCCAAAGCCATGTCCACCAGAATCGAGCAGATGCATATCAACCTTAACCCCATTTTTAATCAAGGCTTGCTGATAGACGATGGTATTCTTGGCAATCACCGCTTCGTCGTCCTTTGCATGACAAATAAAAGTTGAAGGGGTATTAACACTCACCTGTTCTTCCATCGAATATTGACGGATCAGTTCATCATCAGGCTTTTTACCCAAAAGATTAGTCCGGCTTCCCATATGTGTTAATTGATTCTTCATGGAAATAACCGGGTAGATAAGGATGGAAAAATCTGGTAAATCTAATGTTTTATTAGGGTCATAAACGGATTGGCTAAGGTTGGAACAACATGCTGCCAAATGACCACCTGCTGAAAAACCCATGATCCCAATTTTGTCAGCATCAATTTTGTAATCGACGGCGGATTTGCGAATCAATTGAATAGCCTGCTGTGCATCCATTAGTGGCACATCGACGGGATTTGTGCAAATTCTTTCGTCGGGCAAACGGTACTTTAAAACAAAAGCATGTATGCCCAAATTATTTAACCACTCTGCCACCTGGGTTCCTTCGTGCTCATAGGCTTGTACGGCATATCCACCACCCGGACAAATAAGAATGGCTGGACATTCACCCGCACAATTACTTTTATAGAACCACATTTCAGGCACCGAAACACCTTTTAATAATTTGGCGCCGCGAGGGCTTATATCTTTTACTTCTCTAACCTGATGATCTTTATTTCCGGGCACTTGTGATGGCCATAATGGGATTGTTTTTTGAGCCAATGATGATAAACTAAACATGCTATTAAATAATACTATTGAAGATATAAGTACCAGTTGGAACGATTTGAAATATTTGATCTGCATATCCAATGACGAACTAGTTAACAAAACTGATTAATTCCTTCAGATAAGAATTAAAATCAACCCCATCGGGAGCCGAATTCAGGTTAACAATCACCATATTCTTTGAAGGAAAAATTGTTACCCTTTGTCCCCGGTAACCATTAAAAAAGTATACGTCAGAAGGTAGATCGGGAATATTAATCTTTGATGCATTTAACCATAATTGTGCACCATATTTTCCATTGGAACTCGTTGCTGGAGTTGTACTGTATTTTACCCACCATTCCGGCAGAATTTGCTCACCCAGCCAGTTTCCATTATTCAGGTATAATAAACCAAAACGCGCCCAGTCACGTGCTGAACAATACCCATAGGATGAGCCAACAAAGGTACCTTTAGCATCCGTTTCGATATAACTGTGCTGCATACCAATTTTATTGAAGAGAGCCTTCTTGGGGAATTGGTAATAACTTTGGTAATCATCAAACTTCTGTCGCAATAAACCACTAATAATATTGGTAGTACCCGATGAATACAACCAAAGAGAATCCGGGTTGGCAACCGTACTATTGGCTATTGCATAATCAAACATATCGCTCTTAACATAGAGCATTTCAGATACATCGGATAAGCTGGTTTTTGAGTAATCTTCGTTCCATTGCAAACCACTGCTCATTTGAAGCAGATTATGAAGCGTTATCTTTTTTCGCTCATCCTGTTCCCATTCCTCAAGAAGAGCAGGTTGATCAATGTCAATCTTACCTTCCTTGACCATTATCCCGGTTAAAGCTGCCGTAATTGTTTTAGTCATGCTCCAGCCTAAAAGCGGTGAATTCGCGTGTAAATTCTTAGCGTATTTTTCGGCTATTAACTGACCATCCTTAACCACCACAACGGCCTTGGATGTTTCAGTAAACTGTTGGTCGATAAATTGATTCAGTGATTTAATATCAACACCTGCCGGAATGGTATCGCTCATGCGATTACCCATTGGCCAGGCAATGGTATCGTTATCAACACCTGCTGCTGGTATTCGTCCTTCAATTTCCTTAAAACCATCCGGATAAAGTGTTGCTCCTATTTGATGTTGGTAAACTGCTGTTTGAGACACAAGACCAAATAAGGTACTTTTTACAGTCCCCATTTTTGTATTTACCTTATTCTCCACCTTATTAAAAGGAAAGGCTGTCAACTCCATTTGCTCCACTTGCTCTTGCGACATGCCTTCAACAAAAATTCCGGAACAAAGCATCTTTGCAGAATAACCTGTTGCACCCCGCAACAATGGATATAGTATAAACCCAAGGGTAATAAAAGCCAATGCCAATATTATGCCCAGCCAGACAGTTATTTGCTTAATACGCTTCATAGTGATAAAGTTTTGTAAGCTAAAATAAAACTTTATCCAATATTATCTAACTGCCTGCTAAGTAATAAAATTAAAAACCATATTTCCAATGGTCAGGTACAGGAACATACCAATGATATCATTCATGGTAGTAACGAAAGGACCGGTAGCAACAGCCGGGTCAATCTTTAGCTTATTGAGTAGCAATGGCACAAATGTTCCGAATAAACTGGCAATAAATACAACCGAGAACATGGCTGCTGCCAAGGTATATGTCAAGGCCAGATCATCTTTAAAAATAATACTGTAACCAAAAATCAGAATTGATAAGATACTCGCATTTAACAAGGCGATACCCAGTTCCTTAAGTAGCTTTAACCAGTTGGTTTCTAAACCAACAGATCCGGATGCCAAGGATTGTACCACGATGGCCGATGATTGCATCCCCACATTACCACCCATTGCGGCTATCAAAGGCATAAACAAGGCAACATTCGGAAAACGATCGATTAAATCGATGTGTCCATTTGCTACCCAGGATGCCAGAATTCCTCCGGCCATACCTATAAAAAGCCAGGGAATACGAGCGCGCGTGTTTTGCCAAACACTATCCGATGCTTCCACATCTTCGGTAATACCTGAAGCCAACTGATAATCTTTTTCAGCTTCTTCACGCATAACATCCACCACATCATCGATGGTAATTCGCCCAACCAATCGTCCGACAGAATCAATGACGGGCAATGCCACCAAATCGTATTTATCCATGATGTTACTCACATCTTCGGCATCAACATCCACCTTAACCGATATCACATCCGAGTTATAAATATCTTTTACTAACACATCGGTTGGACTAAGCAACATACGTTTCAGGGAGAGGGTTCCTTTCAGAATACCATCACTATCAACCACATAAACGTAGTACACTTCGTCGATCTCTTCGGCCTGACGACGCATACTTCTCAGGCAGGTTGGAATCCCCCAGTTTTCTTTAACCTTGATAAGCTCTTTGGCCATCAAACCACCAGCCGTATCTTCATCGTAAGTTAACAGATCGGCAATATCACCTGCTGTCGATACATCGTCGATGTGCGATAGTACTTCCTGCTGACGCTGATCATCCAGCTCACCAAGTATATCTGCCGCATCATCCGAATCCATGTTGTCGATAAAGCGCTTAGCAATAACATCACTTGGCAGGCTATCCAGAAATTTCTTCCGGTCATCTTCCTCCAACTCTGTTAATACATCAGCAGCCGTATCGTCATCCATGAGGAAGTATAAGAACTTCGCTTCATCGATGCTTAATTCCTCATAAATCTCAGCTATATCAGCAGGGTGTAACTCCTCAAGCAGCTCCGAAATGGCGCTTTCATTTTTAGCTACAATCAGTTCCTGGAGATTATCAATGTACTCCCTTGTTAATTCAAAATTCACCATAGCTAAGAGAATTAGAGGTTAGTAATCGGATTTTCCTGGATCAGGCATGTCAATTCAATAAAGTCATTCACACTCATCTGCTCCGGACGACGGGTCAAAAAGTCATGATCAGCTAATGCTTCGCGGTTAAACGGTATGGCTTTTAATGAATTTCGTATGGCCTTACGGCGCTGATTAAAAATGGCTTTTACCACTTTTACAAACAACTTTTCATCGCAAGGTAGTGCTTCCACATTATTGCGGGTTAAACGAATGACACCCGACTGAACTTTTGGAGGCGGATTAAATACATGTGCACCTACAGTAAAAAGATATTCAATGTCGTAAAAAGCTTGTAACAGAACACTTAAAACACCGTAAACCTTGGTGCCGGGACCGGAAGCCAAACGCTCAGCTACTTCCTTTTGCAACATGCCAACCACTTCAGGAATTTGGTTACGGTACTCAAAAACCTTGAAAAAGATAGGTCCTGAAATATTGTATGGAAAGTTACCAATCAAAGAAAATGATTCAGGAAAAATCTCTTTGAGATCCAGCTTTAAGAAATCTTTGAAGAAAATTCTTCCTTTCAGCTCAGGATAATGGGCTGTAAGATATTCAACAGATTCACCATCCAGCTCAATCAATTTAAGATCAACCTCCGGTCGTTGAACCAGGTATTGTGTCAATACGCCAGTACCCGGGCCAATCTCCATAATTCGATTGCAGTTATGCGACAATCCTTCTGTAATACGCCGGGCTATGTCCAAATCTGTAAGAAAATGCTGTCCCAGATGTTTTTTTGCTCTTACCATATCCCAATCGATTTAAAAGTGTCAAATCAGCCCCTCAATTAAGCCTTCTTTGGTCGTAGAGATACAAATTTGTATCTTCGACGCTTGTTTCAGCGCGCAAAGGTAAAAAAACGAGCCTGAAAGCCGTTATGAAGATACCTAAAAATTTAAATTCGTTCAATCTGTGAAGAAATCCGTTTCAAAGCTTATACAATATATTCTATTTCCTGCTATTGGTATATTCATCATTTATCAATTATATAAAGATCAAAATGGAGAAGAAATTCTCAGCGCCCTTCGTAATGATGTGAACTATAGCTGGATAGTCTTTTCAATTTGTCTTGGTTTATTAAGTCACGTAAGTCGTGCTTTGCGCTGGCAAATGCTAATTGAGCCCATCGAAAAAAAGACGGGTCTGGTAAATACTTTTTGTGCCGTGATGACAGGTTATTTGGCTAACCTGGTTTTTCCTCGCATGGGTGAAGTCTCGCGTTGCGGAGTATTGAGTAAGTACGAACGCTTATCATTTACTCGTGTTGTGGGTACGGTTGTAGCTGAGCGTTTAACCGATTTAATTGTACTTATACTCATTGCCATTGCTGTATTAACAATTCAGTTTGATTTTCTGGGAGGATTCTTATTAAAGACTCTTAACCTGGATTCGGTAAGCGAGATTTTTATGTCGCCTTTGTTTTATGGGATCCTCTTATTAATTCCAGTAACACTTCTACTGATTAAACGATATGCCAAGCAATACAAGGCCCTGATGTTTCTAAAAAACCTCATGGTTAAGTTTACCGAAGGCGTCAGTTCTATCAAAAAAATTAAAAACAAGCCACTTTTTGTATTCCACACCTTATTCATCTGGGTTATGTACTTCCTGATGATTTATGTTTGTTTCTTCAGTATGCCTTCGACATCATCATTGGGCATCAATGCAGGAATCACAATATTACTAACCGGAAGTTTAGGAATGATCGCACCGGTTCAGGGAGGTATTGGTGCCTGGCATTTTATGGTTATCGCTACACTAAAGCTATATGGTGTGCCGGCCGAAGAAGGTGGCGTATTTGCTTTGGTGGTTCATGCTGCACAAAACTTGATGATAATAGGAGCGGGGCTACTGGCATTTGGTTTATTACCTGTTATTAATCGCTCAAATCATGAAAAGGCTGCCTTGGCTACAAATAGGTAAAGGCGCTGTTATTGCTTTGTCTTTAATTGGCTATGCTTTTATAGCTTATCGCCTCTTTAATTTTGAGTACTGGGACATTCTGATAGCAAACACTTCGTTGTCTCTTCTTAATGCGATTTATCTAAGCTTATTACTTTTACTTTGGTTTGCCAACTTACTGGCTGAAAGCAAAAAGTGGCAAATATTGATGCAAGCCTTTACTTCAATTTCATTGCGCGATGCCTGGCGACAGGTAATGGCTGGTACCACAACAGCCGTTGGTTCACCTTCACGAATAGCCGAAATGGGAGGAAGAATGGCCCTGTTGGATAAGGATCAACGGGTAAATGGCGCTATCATGACAACCATCGGTGGCATCTTTCAAAACATTGTAATTCTATTGGTGGGAGTTGCATGTTTAATTTATATGCCTCATAAAGATTTACAACTTCATGCAGGAATTAATTATTCTATTTTTCTAATCCTTCCTGTTTTGTTGATTATTGTCTTCTCAATAATCTTTATCCTCTTTAAAAATAAAGTAAGGTACTACACAAAAGTTTTAAAGCATCTTCAAGCACCTGTGGTGGCACAGTCATTTTTTTATACAATTGCCCGGTACCTGGTTTATTGCATCCAGCTATTCTTATGGATGAAATTTTGGGGCCTCAATATTTCTATATCAGACTATCTTTCTCTGGCACCATTGTACTTTCTTTTTATTACCATTCTGCCTTCCCATATACTGGTAGATATAGGAATTCGGGGGAGTGTAGCTATTTTTCTCTTTAGTACAGTCACTAATGAAACACCGCTGATATTTTTAGCTATATTTAGCTTATGGGTAACTAATGTGGTGTTTCCCACAATCATAGGCAGCTACACATTAGTGAAAAATAAGTAGTTAAATAAACAATTTAACGAAAAAGAGCTTAAAGAGATTTACGTTTTTTTATAAATCTGCTTATCTTAGAAGCTTGATACTAATTGCTAATCAGAACAAGCCTTGCAATGGAGAACTATATTCTTTCTTTGATCAAAGAAAATAACCGGGTCATTGTACCAAATTTCGGCGCTTTTATTGTAGCTAAAGAAAACGGGTTTTCTGTCCTTTTCAACAATTTTTTAAGCTTTAACGATGGTCTTTTAGTTGACTATATTACACAAAAAGATGGTGTAAGCAGAGAAGAGGCTGAAAAGCAGATTGAAGAATATGTTGAAAGAGTCAAGGCAACACTTGATGAAAAAGGCACCTATCATTTTCCAAACCTGGGAACCTTCACAAAAGATGCTACAGGCATTCTTCGCTTCGAACAATCAGAAGCATTAAAAGATGCCGGAAGTATTAGCACTGAACCAACAGAGCTCGATGAAGGAGATTCATTGCTTGACATCGATTCATCAGGCCCCATTGAAGAAAACACCGATGTTACTGAAGTATCAATACCGGATTCAACTTTAAATGAATCGACGCCTTTTGCAGAGGTTGAGGAAGATAAACCAATTATTGAAGAAACTCCCCAACAGCCAGTATCTCAGCCGGTATTTGAAAAGGAAATAGAAAAAGACGAGGTAATCGAAGAAGATTTATTGAAAGATGAACCTGATTCAGTTTCCATTGCCAATAAGTACCTTGAAGCAGACAACAGCAAACGTAACCGATCTGTTGCTATATTTTTATTGGTAATATTGGTACCACTTATTGGTTTCATTGTCTACTTTTTCTTTTTTAAAGACAATTTGCCTGCTGATACGCAGCAGAAGTTAAACAACGAATTAGTTAGCAAAGAAGAATCGCAGAAAATACCTGTAGAAACAACAGAACCGGAAGGGCAAATAGATGCCGGACCATCCATTGAAGAAAGTGCACCAGTAGAGGAGGAGCTTGTTAAACCGGTCGAACCGGAACCAAGGCCTGTTATTAATAAACCACATCAACTTATTGTTGGTAGTTTTGCTTCGGAAACCAACGCCAATCGTATGGTGGATAAACTGAAGAAAAAAGGTTATGAGCAAGCTTTCGTGTTTTTCCATAATAATCGTCACATGGTAAGCCTTGAGTCCTTTGATCGGGTTTCGAAAGCACAGACCCGACAGGAAGAAATCCTGAATAGCGACAGAATGGAAAGTTGGATCTTGACTAAGCGATAGCAATTTAATTCAGATCCGAAAAGCCTTAGAACAATTATCTTAATTCTGTAAGAGTTGAACATTTAGCTTTTATATGCTTTGTTGTAGATAGTCGTTTACAGACAAGTTCTCACTTATGAATATCCTGTATCTATTATTTCTGTTGCCATTTGTTCCTTATTGCGTGCAAATTGTCAGCTGGTACCTAACATGGATAAATACAACCGATTATACTGCCCGGAAAAGTTCTGACCTTGCATTATCCGTAATAATTCCATTTAAAGATGAAGCACCAAATCTTAAGGATTTAATTCTTTCGCTTAATAAACAAACCTATTCCAACTGGGATTTGCTATTAATTAATGATCACTCGGAAGATGAAAGTCTGAGTATTGTAGAACAAGCACTTGAAAACTTTAAGCATCCATATAAGATCATTCATTCGTCGGGCAAAGGCAAAAAAGCGGCCCTTTTAGAGGGCATAAAAGTTGCCGTAAATCCTGTGATTATCACTACTGATGCAGATTGTACTTTTAATGCGGATTGGTTGTCAACGATGGCAAGCTATTACCAACAGCATTCACCAGATCTTCTTATCGGTCCTGTAGCCATTAGAAAAGAAAAGGGTTTATTATCACGTTTTCAGAGAATTGATTTTACAGCATTACAAATGAGTGGTGGTGCTGCTGCCTTAAAACAAGGGGCTATTATGTGCAACGGTGCAAATTTAGCATGCAGTAAAGAAGACTATCTTAAAGCCAATATACAACCTGAAATAGCTTCGGGTGACGATATGTTTTTGTTGGAGTGGATGAAGAAAGAGAATAAGAAAATTCACTTTATAAAATCGACAAAAGCACTGGTTGAAACAAAGGCCATTCATTCCCTTCAGAAATTTATGCAACAACGAGCACGCTGGGCTGCCAAGGCATCAAAATATAAGGACCGTCATATAATTGTATCCGGCTTATATGTCGCATTAAGTAATCTTACTCTCATCCTAAGCTTTGTATTGAGTTTTTGGCAACCAGAATTACTGAAGGCATTTGTTTTTCTTATAGTAGCTAAAGGTTTCATTGATTACATGCTTTTAAAAGGTGGATCAAAGATATTTGGATTGTCCGTAAGGCTATTGGAAATAATCGCCTGGCAACTGCTTTATCCACTCTATGCATTTAGTGTTTTATGCTATCCTTTGTTTTTTAAGCTTCAATGGAAATCCAGAGAAATCTAATTTATCTGAAATAAAAAAGCAGCCCAAAGGCTGCTTTAAATATGATTAACATGCTTAACATCAGCTGGCTTTTAAGCGAGCCATGTTAGCGTGTTCCATTTTCTTTTTGGCAAAATCAAGGGAAATAACCAGTTCCTTTTCATCACCTGAAGGCGCATTAAACATGGCATCCATCATAATGGTTTCGCAGATTGAACGAAGCCCACGGGCACCTAATTTAAACTCAACAGCTGTATCTACAACGTACTCCAAAACATCGTCCTCAAACTTCAACTCAATGCCATCAATTTCGAATAGCTTTTCGTATTGTTTGATAATCGAGTTTTTAGGCTCAGTTAAAATACGACGTAGAATTTCGCGGTTAAGCGGTTGTAAATAGGTAAGTACCGGCAATCGACCAATAATCTCAGGTATTAAACCAAAAGATTTTAAATCCTGTGGAGCAATGTATTGAAGCAGGTTAGCAGTATCCACTTTTTCAATGGATTTGCTGGCCATGTAACCTACAACTTTGGTATTTAGTCGTTGGGCTATTTTGCGTTCAATTCCATCAAAGGCACCACCACAAACAAATAGTATATTTTTGGTATTTACAGGTATCATCTTCTGCTCAGGATGCTTACGTCCACCTTGCGGCGGAACGTTTACAATCGATCCTTCGAGCAATTTTAACAAGCCTTGCTGAACACCCTCTCCTGATACATCACGTGTAATAGATGGGTTATCACTCTTACGGGCAATTTTATCGATCTCATCAATAAAAACAATACCCTTTTCAGCGGCTTCTACATTGTAATCGGCTGCCTGCAATAAGCGTGTCAGAATGCTTTCAATATCTTCACCAACATATCCGGCTTCAGTCAACACAGTTGCATCCACAATGGTGAACGGAACATGTAGCATTTTAGCAATGGTACGTGCCAGCAAAGTTTTTCCGGTACCTGTTTCGCCAACCAAGATGATGTTCGATTTTTCAATCTCAACTTCATCCGTACTGCTTTTCTGCATCAAGCGCTTGTAGTGGTTATATACCGCTACCGACAAGTATTTTTTTGCAGCTTCCTGACCAAT
Source organism: Carboxylicivirga sp. (assembly GCA_025210475.1). GTDB lineage: Bacteria > Bacteroidota > Bacteroidia > Bacteroidales > Marinilabiliaceae > Carboxylicivirga. Next base: position 37,850 of record JAOARW010000065.1, read on the forward strand.
TACATATTGATCGAGAAAGTTCTTAATTTCTAACGGTTTTAGCAGCGTAATCTCATCAACATCAAAAGAATTCTTCTTCTTTACTTCTTCATCTAAGATGGAATGCGCCTGTTCAATACAGCTGTCACATATATGTCCGGAGACACCAGCTATCAGCAAGTTAGTATCTTTTCTTTCCCTACCGCAAAATGAACATTTATCCATATTTCTTTCCCTAGTAAAAAAACACGAAATGCAGAGCCAACCAGGGGTTGATTCTGCATCGCTTATTTTGTTTAAATAAACTTATTTTCCTGAATTACGAACAAGAACTTCATCAATCATGCCGTAATCTTTAGCCTCTTCGGCTGTCATCCAGTAATCGCGATCAGAATCTTTCTCTACTTTCTTAAAAGTGTTTCCTGAATGATCAGCAATAATAGTATATAATTCCTTCTTTAATTTTCCAATCTCTCGCGCTGTAATTTCAATGTCAGAAGCCTGACCTTGTGCACCTCCCATTGGCTGATGAATCATAATGCGCGAATGCTTTAATGCTGTACGCTTACCTTTTGTTCCGGCAGTTAACAGTACGGCTCCCATTGATGCTGCCATACCTGTACAGATGGTGGCAATATCAGAAGTAATGTACTGCATAGTATCATAAATACCTAAACCTGCATATACCGAACCTCCAGGTGTATTGAAGTAAATTGAAATATCTTTTGACGGATCAGCCGATTCAAGATATAACAACTGTGCCTGAATAACATTGGCTACATAATCATCAATTGGTAAGCCTAAAAAGATGATGCGATCCATCATTAATCGTGAAAAGACATCCATGCTGGCCACGTTCAATTGGCGTTCTTCAATAATAGTTGGTGAAATATAACTATTGGTTACCGAAGTATATTGGTCCAAAGCCAGGCTATTGATACCCAAGTGCTTTGTTGCGTATTTTTTAAAATCTTTTGGATCAATCATTTTCAAAAGTTTTTGTTTTGAATGTGCTAATTTAACAAATTACCGCGAACTATCTCATAAACTTGTAAGATATGCACTTATCTTAACAGATATAAACTTTGTTAGTTTAGACAGGCACTAAAAAACAGAATATAAAAAATAGCCCCGAAATATTCGAGGCTATCATTTTTTTGTGCCGTTCGGCTATATGCTGAACTATTTTGTTTCGAACAACTTATTGAAGTCATCGCGAGAAATTTCTTTCTCTTCAACCTTAACAGCCTCTTTAATGAAAGCAATTACTTTTTCCTGCATTGCTCCTTCAGCCATCTGACGACGTTGCTCATCTTGCTTAATCATTTCCTGAGCATAGTTTTCAAGGTGTTCTTCTGGCACACTAGCCAAACCATACTGCATAAACTGCATCTTAGCCGATTTTTTAGCAAAAGCAATCACATCAGCTTCTTCAACTTTAATTTCGTTGTTTTTGATGATGTTGTTGCGGATCAACTGCCATTTTAAATCTTCTAAGAAACGTGGCATTTCAGTTTCCAAAGTTGCTTCGTCCAACTTCTCGTTTTCGCGGTTAGTTGCCAATAACCAACGCTTCAAGAAAGCTTCAGGGAAATCAACTTTTACCTTACCCATTAATTTTTCCTTGGCATCCATTGAGAAACGGTACTCAGTTTCCATCGCTAAATTCTTAGTGATGTCTTCTTTAATACGCGCTTCAAACTCCTCTTCTGAGTTAACAACACCTTCGCCAAAAGCCTGATCATACAACTCCTGGTTGATCTCTGCTTCTACGAATTCTGTTACTTCAGTGATGGTATACTGGAAATCACCTGATAAAGCTTCTGCTTCTTCTTTGGTGATCTTCAACATGTGTGAAATTTCAGTATCGTTAGGGAATGCTTTCTTAGGATCAAATACAATTACATCACCCGCTTTAGCACCCATCAATTTAGCTTTCTCGTCTTCATCTTTTACAATGGCCATCGACAATACTACATCTTCAGGAGCAATACCATCTTCTTTTGCTTCACCATTTTCAAGCTGAACGAAATTACCTTTCACCAAGGCTTTCTCCGATACTGTCTCAACGACCTCAGACTTACCAAAACGACCGGTAACTGAATCCTTCTGCTGCTTATACATCTCATCAGAGATGGTAACATTGTAATAAGGTAATTTGATGCGCTTGCTTAAGCTAATTTCAATCTCTGGCGCCAAAGCTACGTCAAAAGCAAAATCGAACTTATCAGAGTTGTCAAAGTCGATAATTTCTTGTGATTCTGATGGAAGTGGCTCACCTAACAAGTCAAGCTTTTCTTCCACGATGAAGTTGTGAATTTTTTCAGAAACCAGCTTGTTCACTTCATCAGCAATAACAGCTTTTCCGTACATTTTCTTAACCACACCCATTGGCACTTTACCAGCACGGAAACCCGGCATGTTAACACGCTTACGGTAGTCTTTAAGAACATTATCCACTCGGCCTGCGTAGTCCTCTTTCTCAACAGTTAATTTGATAACCGCGTTTAATGCATCAATGTTTTCCTTTGAAATATTCATTTCCTAAAGATTTAAAGTGAACCACTCCTCCATTGCTCATTCGAAGTCAACCGAGGATGGAATCTATTTTAATTTCACAATTTGTACAAACTTAAAAAACCGCCTCACCACCGAATTAAATCGTAAGTGAGGCGGTTTTAGTGCGGATGAAGGGACTCGAACCCCCACGCCCGAAGGCACTAGATCCTAAGTCTAGCGCGGCTACCAATTACGCCACATCCGCATTTCTTAGTTTCGCGGTGCAAAGATATATCCTTTTTCTTTGCCTCCAAATTTTTCTCTAAGATTTTTTGAAATTATTTTTCTGGTTCAAATTCACGCCTACGCAATTCAAAATCGTCACCAAGGTATAATCGCTTCACATCTTCATCAAGTGCTAATTCTTCTGCCGTCCCGGCTTTCAGGATCTTACCTTCAAAAAGCAGGTAAGCACGGTCGCAAATAGCCAATGTTTCGTGCACGTTATGATCGGTAATCAGGATGCCAATATTTTTGTATTTCAGCTTGGCAACAATTTCCTGAATATCGCGCACGGCAATTGGATCTACTCCGGCAAACGGCTCATCCAACAAAATAAACTTGGGATTAATGGCTAATGCTCGGGCTATCTCTGTTCGTCGACGCTCACCACCCGATAGCTGAATACCCAAACTTTTTCGAATATGAGTTAAGCTAAATTCCTTCAATAATTCTTCCAATCGTTCATTCTGATACTCCTTTGAGAAATCGGTCATTTGCAGTACAGCCTTAATATTGTCCTCAACACTTAGCTGGCGAAAAACACTGGCTTCCTGGGCTAAATAACCAATCCCCTTTTGGGCTCGTTTATAAACGGGAGCGTCAGTTATCTCTTCATCATCCAAAAATATCTTTCCACTGTTGGGCGTTATTAAACCTACCATCATATAAAAAGAGGTAGTTTTACCCGCTCCGTTAGGCCCTAACAAACCCACAATCTCGCCTTGTTTAACATCAACCGAGACGCCTTTTACAACGGTTCGACTCTTATATTTCTTTATTAATGTATCGGTATGTAATCGAAGAGCTTTTTCCATAATCTTATGCTTTTGCCAGTGTGGATGTTTGATTCTTTTTCTTTTCGAGTCGCTTCGCAATTAATATGCCAGACTCATATAATATGATTAGAGGAAAACACACCAATAACTGGCTTATGACATCGGGAGGTGTAATAATTGCTGCTAACAACAAGGCAACAACTATTGAATGCTTCCGGTATTTTATCAAAAATGAAGAAGTAACCAAGCCAACCTTTGCCAGGAAGTATATAAATATAGGTAATTCAAAGATGATACCTCCGGCCAACACAATTGAAGTAATGGTGCTAATGTACGATCCGAGGTTGACAATGTTCTCAACCTGATCACTTACCTGGTAAGTCCCTAAAAAGTGAACAGATAGAGGACATATAATATAGTAAGCAAACAAGATACCGATGGAGAACAGAGTGGATGCAAAAAAGATCGCACCTCTCGAATTATTAATTTCATTTTGGTACAATGCCGGCCTAATGAATCGCCAAAATTCGAAGAAAATATATGGAAAGGCCACCACTATACCCGCCACAAACGACACCCAAATATGGGTTGTAAACTGCCCCGACATTTTAATATTTTGTAAATTTAAAGGCATCTGATTAATACATAATAAAGGCATATTTAATTTATCAGCCAATTCACATAATAAGCGATTTGTGAAAAATTCAGGACTTGAAGGTGCCAAAATAATGGTATCAAAAACGAATCCTTTAAATACAAATGCCAAAATGGCAAACACGAAAACACTTCCAAATGACCTAACTAAATGCCACCTCAGAACTTCAAGATGTTCCAAAAATGACATTTCTTTATTTGTTTCTTCCGACATACAGTTTTATTAATAATTACACCCTGAGGCAAAAGTAGGAGAATAGCCATTAACAAAATGTTAAAAATATTTAACATCAATGTGTTTAACCGCGCTATTCGCTTCATGCGAAGATAACATACCTAATGCTAACTTCAAACAATTTTGGTTATACCAAAGATATTATCTAACTTCATTGATCGTTGCATCGAAAACAACCTAAATTAAATGGTAATATATTACCAGTATACATAATTGAAACGCGAAAGTGCTAGAAAATTAAAAGGTTATTTTATTTTTGTTGCAATCTTATATAATCGAGGATAACAAGTACTGCATATTTACGTATAGGTGGTATAAATAGGGATTTTGTTATGGCAAAGCAGGTTGATCTGAGTGCTAGCTTAAAGCGGCATTTTGGGTTTGATACCTTCAAGGGGAATCAAGAGGAGGTCATCAACAACGTATTAAATGGGAACGACACATTTGTGTTAATGCCCACAGGAGGTGGTAAGTCACTTTGTTACCAACTTCCGGCTTTAATGATGGAAGGAACAGCTATTGTTATTTCTCCACTTATTGCGCTGATGAAAAATCAGGTTGATGCAATGCGCAATTTTAGTGAAGATGATGGTATCGCACATTTTCTAAATTCATCATTAACCAAAACTGCAATTAATAAAGTTAAGGAAGATATTCTGGCAGGTAAAACCAAGCTGCTTTATGTAGCACCGGAATCATTAACCAAGGAAGAAAACATTGAGTTTCTGAAACAGGTTAAAATTTCCTTTTATGCCGTTGATGAAGCGCACTGTATTTCTGAGTGGGGGCACGATTTCAGACCCGAATACAGAAGAATTCGCCCAATCATTAGCGAAATAGGTGACTCACCTGTGATTGCACTAACTGCCACAGCGACACCTAAAGTGCAGCACGATATCCAAAAAAACCTGGGTATGCTCAATGCCATGGTTTTTAAATCATCGTTTAACCGCCCCAACCTCTACTACGAGGTAAGGCCAAAGATGCATGCCTCCAAAGAGATTATTAAGATTCTTAAAAACTACGTTGGTAAGTCAACCATAATATATTGCCTTAGCCGAAAGAAGGTTGAAGAGTTGGCCGAAACACTTGTGGTAAACGGCATAAAAGCATTGCCCTATCATGCCGGAATGGATGCATCCACGAGGGCAAAGAACCAGGATCAGTTTCTAATGGAAGAAACCGACGTGATTGTAGCCACAATTGCTTTTGGAATGGGAATCGACAAGCCCGATGTTCGCCTGGTGGTTCACTACGACATCCCTAAAAGTCTTGAAGGCTACTATCAGGAAACCGGACGTGCCGGACGTGATGGAGGTGAAGGACGATGCATTGCTTTCTACAGTTATAAAGACATTCAGAAACTGGAGAAATTTATGCAGGGCAAGCCATTGGCCGAGCAGGAAATTGGCAAGCAATTGCTTCTTGAAACTGTTGCATATGCCGAATCTTCTATTTGCCGAAGAAAAACCCTGTTGCATTATTTTGGTGAAAAATATGTAGTAAAGGATTGCGAAACCTGTGATAACTGTGTTAATCCGAAAGAAGAATTTGAAGCCAAAGACAACATTGTTCAATTACTAAATACGGTTCTTTTACTTAAAGAGCGTTTTAAATCCGATCATGTTATTAATGTCTTAACCGGACATGCCAATTCGGCCATCAAATCATACAAGCACAATGATCTAAAGGAATTCGGATCAGGAGATGAATTTGACGATAAGCACTGGAATGCCGTAGTGCGTCAATCACTGGTTCAGGGTTTATTAATAAAGGACATCGAATCATATGGTCTGTTACATGTAAGTAAATCAGGGCATGAGTTTTTAAAGAAACCGCACTCGGTTACCATGACCAAGGATCATGATTTTGATGTGGTAGAAGAGGAAACCAACACTGGCGGTACAGCAGCTGTAGACAATCAATTGTTTTCGATGCTTAAGGATTTACGCAAAGAGTTGTCCAAAAAGCTGAATTTACCACCTTTTGTTATTTTTCAGGACCCCTCATTGGAAGCCATGTCAACTTATTATCCTATTTCAGTTGAAGAGTTGCAAAATATTCCCGGAGTAGGAACCGGTAAAGCTTCACGCTTTGGAAAAGAGTTTGTAAAGCTCATTAAAAAGCACGTTGAGGAAAACGAGATTGACCGGCCAATGGACATGGTTGTTAAATCGGTAGCTAACAAATCGAAAAACAAAATAGCCATCATCCAAAGCATTGACAGACAGATGCCTTTAGATGACATCGCCTCGTCCAAAGGGATGGAAATGGATGAACTGATTAAAGAATTGGAATCAATTGTTTACTCGGGAACCCGCGTTAACATTGATTACTACATCGATCAGGTGATGGATGAAGATCACCGCGATGACATTTTCTACTATTTTAAAGAAGATGCCGAAACCGATGATATTCAGGCTGCTTTAGAGGAATTGGGCGAAGATCAGTACTCAGAAGAGGATGTCAGAATTGTTCGAATCAAGTTCCTTTCGGAAGTAGGAAACTAAAATACAAATAGAAGTAGGAGTTCTTAGGAACTCCTATTTTTTTACTAATCGTTTGTCAAATTATCGCCCAAACACCATTGAAAATATCAATCTATTACCAATTGTCATTTTAACCAACCCGATTGTTATCATTTTTTCTTCACAATTATCACTTTTTTCTTATTTAACATCATCTTATCCAAACACTGCATCCTGACTTGTTATCTTCAACCCTAAACAAACCGCAGTAAAATAAGGGATAGCAATAATTAAAGAGCAAGATTAATTACCGTTAAAGTAATACTATCTCATTACATCATTATGTTTCAAAGAAATTATTTATTGAAATAATTTAGAAATATTAACATTCAAAATCTATTAAAATGTTATTGAAACACCTTTGAATTATTTAAATTTGTCGCTCATTCATAACTTAAAACGCGTACCAAAATGAAAGATGATATGCAAAAGAAGCAGAAACTTAGTAAGAAGGACCGGAAGGATATGATCCAGTACATCAATCTGCAACTGGCCTCTATTGGTCAGCCTTTGTACTATGATGCATGTGACGCCGACACCAAATACTCTAACGCTAAATTCCTTTCTTTAACTGAAGGTTTAATTAATAGTTTCAAAGAGAAATCACGTTTGTTATCAGATCATCTGTCTCCTGCTGATACGCGTATTCAAAACTTCTTGAACAGCTATTTGAGCGATGTTGACTTTAACAATGCAGAATATCGCCTGCCAAATAAAACATTCGTTCTTAATCAAAAAGGATTGGCTCGTGAGGTTAGTTTACCACCTGATGCAAATGAATTTAAGAGTGGTCTTGTAAGCTCTTACCGTTTGAAGCAAGGTGTTCTTAATAACCCATTACACGATAAACGTACCACTAAAGGTACATTCCACATCGTTGACGGTGGCTTGCCAGTGCCTTTGGATAAAAAACAGGTACCAAAAATTGCATTTGCTCACATGTTAAGAGCAGCTGTAAATCCGGATGAAGAAATGAACATCTTACCTTTTACTTCTACACAGGAAGAAAAGGCTAAGACGATGGTATCATTATTACTCCGCCCAATCGTGTGTCCTGAAGTACCAGGTGTTATTTCAGAAAAGAGCATGGAGATTCGCTTCTTTGCACCAGGTACATTGGTAAGTAACCTTGATTTCGTTGAAAACATTTTTGGTAATGCAGGTGATCATAACCTGGCTGAAAATGATTCGGCATTAGATGTTGAGCACTGGACAGGAACAACCGGATGTATCATTCTGGCTCCTCAGTTGCTTAAACTAAAGAAAAAAGATATTGGTCTTCCACACTACGACGAAGCTACGGAGCGTCAGCGTAACGATGGCATGTGCTGGAAAGACGAAAATGAATTATACAACGACGGTGGTGCATTTAAAATTACTTGTCGTGATGATCGTGGTGTTGTTGTTACCTTAATTGCTGATAACTACTACGGCTATTCTAAAAAGGAAATTAAAACTCAGATTAGCTACTCGGCCAACATGATTGGTTTGGTTGAAGAAGAGCACGCAGGTGGTGCAATTGCTTACCCACGCGGAATCATGAGTGATAATGTATATGGTGAAATCTTCTCAAGTAAATTAGAAGACAGCTATTCTTTTGATCAGGCAATGGCTTTATTAGGCGACAGAGTAACTGTTAGTCCTGAAGGTTATGCAACTGACAAGAAGTTCTCTAATATTATCTATATCCAGGAGCACGCTACCATTGATATTGATAACAGTAAAGTTGTTTGGACTGTTAATGGAAAAGAAGAGTCCTTAAAGCTTTCTCCTGAGAAGATTTATATCCACCCATCGGGTCATAAGTTCCAGTTGGCTAAACACCCGACTCAACCAATGTGGCGCATCGTTAACACGCAGCCAGAAGGTGTTTTCTGTCACAAGCCATGTACCGTTTCAGGTGGTGGTAAGTCAGAGATTTCTAAGTCGATGCAGAATGCCATTCAGTATGGTACTTTCCAAATTGTTAACCTGGAGGAAGACTTTAAAGCGGCTGATGAAATCATCAACTACGATTTCTCAAACCGTTGGAAAGATGTTCGTCCGGATGCAGATCCATCACGCGCTTTCTTAAGCCCGCAAAGAACGCTAGGTTCAGCCGTTAAGTTATTAACACCATCGGATCAGTATAGCGATGAGTACAACGCATTCTTAAACGGTATTCCTTCGCACATTCGTTCATTGGTATTATTTATCAAGCGTTTGTATCGCAACGAAAGCGAAAAAGGAAACTGGAAAGATTACATGTCAGTTGAATTTATAAACGGTCGCGAAGGAACAACTCTTCAGTACAAGAACAATAAAGTTACTGCCAGTTATGTTCGTATCGGCTTTAACAAAGATGGTAACTGGTTGCTTCATAAGCTACGTTCTGACTTTGTTCCTAGCCAGAAAATCCAGATGGAAGATGATATCTCAGCAACAATTGTTTTACCGGCCAGCCAGTTAAGCAACCTGAACCCTGAGTATAAGAATAAGAGTTACAAAGTAGTTACTAACTGTGAGAGTCACTTATTCCAGCGTCCGGATGAAGCGATTATTCGTGGATACGATAAAGGTGCTGAAAAAGACATCGTAACCGATGGTACTTTCTTAACTAACTACGAGCCTTTAACCAAAAAGGATGCCATTGAGTTGTACGAAGATGCGATCAACTTCGACAAATATACGCAGCCGGTTAAAGACATGTTGATGAAGGTGATTAACAGCGATAAAGATGGTTACTTTGTAGTACCTTCACATACTCGTATTGTTGACGGAACACCTACTAACAACCCTCGTTACCTGGAGCGTAACATCTTTAAAGATGACATCATCGACAACTATTTAGGAGAAGTTGGTGTACGTTTATTCCGTAAGATTAAGTCGGAAGAGCCAGTTATTGATGTTGTAAATGCCGTATTGCCAGGTCGTCGTAACAACCCGGTTGATAAAGAAAATGGTATCCGTCCATTGGCTGTTTACAACCCAATTCACTACCAGGAGTTACCAGAATTATTCATGGACTTCATCTGTAGTTTGACCGGTAAGTCGCCATCAACAACAGGTGCGGGTACTGAAGGTGCCTTAACAAAAGGGCCTTTCAACATGTTGGTTCCAACTACTGACTTGAACAATGCATTATTATCATACATCTTAACTGAGTACCAAGGATTCAGTTCTGCTGCAGGTTATGTAGGCCAGAGCCGTTTCGACCACGATATCTCTATCCTGATTCCTGAGATTTGGGCACGTTTAGTTCCTGAAGATCGCGATCCTAAGTTGTTGATCGAAAATGGATCATTAGAGAAACTGGAAGATTTCGAATTCGAAGGTAAAAAGGTATTAGGATCCCGTTTGGGTTACCGTATTACTGAGAACTTTGCGTTCCGTTGTATGAACCGCTTATTTGATGAGCCATTGGCTGTATTTAACGAGCAAATGCTGAAGCCGGAACTACAGGGAATGGAAGACTATGTAGATGGTATCAATAACATCGTTGAAGCACAGCAGAAAGTAGGTCTTCGTTATTTCGAAGAAGGATCTGTTGAGGGAGCTATTCCTCCATTGAAAATCTTACTTCACATCATGGCTTACGGTCATTATGAAGGTAAAGAAATCAGTGATCCTGAATTACGTAAATACTTCGATCGCGATTACGTTGTAAACAGCGACTGGTACAAAGAGCGCTTAGCACTTAAGCAGGAGAAAGAAGTTACTTTCCGTAAGGAGCAGATTGCTTACCTGGAGAACTTCGCTGGTCAGGCTGAAAATGGTGAAATTAAGACTGACTTAGACATTGATGTTCGTTTAACTAAAGCGAAAGAGTTACTGTCTTATGCGTCGTCAGAAGCTTATTTAAAAGACCTGGAAGGTACAATTGGTGCCGATGTAATTTACAGAGGCTAAGCCCTTCAAGGTTATTCATTACAATACACAAACAAGAGAGAGGTTGCTTTAGGGCAGCCTCTTTTTTTTATGCTTTGATAAGACATCAACTACAGCCTCTGATATTAATTTGTTTATTGCGCAGCCAGGTAAAGTCTATGTGAAAGATACCGCAGACGATTAAGGGCTGTAAGTTCGTTGCTTTCGCTGCAGTATTGCAATTTTTAAATACTATGAAAAAAAATTGATTCACTTGCGATATGCATTCTTAACATTAAGTTTACATAAGTCTTTATTTGGCAATGTATTTTTAGGCCACACAGGAATTAAAATAACAACCTAAAGACAAAATCATGCAACGAGGAACTATGCGCTTTCGTTTTGCAGTGTTAACTATTCTATTGATAACTACGTTTAGTACCATAGGATTATACACGCACTTCTCTCTGAAAAGCATTGAAACCAATAATTTAATCGAAAACCAGATTTACGAACTGGAATCATTAATGCTGCAATTGCGGCGTAATGAGAAGGATTTTCTGGCCAGGGCAATTACTGATGCAGCTTTTTATCAATCCCAGAATCACAAATACCTCGATCGGTTTAATAAAAACATGGCGACATCGCTCCAAATCTGCGATGATTTAAAAAACGAGAAGGTCATCATCAAAAATCAAATGGTGCCCATGATTGATTCCATCAGTCATTCGCTCGTAAATTATAAGAATATTTTTACGCAGATAAAAAACAAGCAATTCCAAAAAGGATTTAAAGACCATGGATTGGTGGGCGATATGCGCCAGGCCATTCATAACATCGAAAGTACTCTGAAACAATACCAGGACAATCAACTAATGGTATTCATGTTGATGAGTCGCCGCCACGAAAAGGATTTTTTACTCCGAAACGATCTGAAGTACAAACAAAAGTTCCTGGATAATGCCAGCCTTTTTCGTGCTGCCATCGATCAATCGAAATTTAGTGCAAGTGCCAAAAGTGACATGTTAAACCTGCTGGAAAACTATCAATCCACCTTTTTAACGGTTGTTGATAAGCAACTGGAGTTGGGAATCGATGAGAAGAGCGGTTTATTGGGTGAATTAAGAAATGAAGTTCATATAGTTGAACCTATTTTTGAACGGGCCGAAACGGTATTGCTTAATAGCTTGCGAAAAAGTTCATCGTCGGCTCGTTGGTGGATCATCGGCTTTATAACGGTGGGCGCGGCTCTGGTGGTAATCTTTAGTGTTTTTATTCTTAATGGCGTTAGAAAGATGTTGGGAGCAGAGCCCTATGTTGTGGCACAAATTGCCAGTCAGGTGGCAGATGGAAACCTGGTTATTAACGATGAAATAAAACAAGATGCCAAAGGCGTACTGCATACCTTCGTTATTATGGTAGAAACGCTGGAATCGTTGATGAAAGAAGTATCGGATGTGGTGCAACAACTTAACCAGACCTGTGTATCACTGGAATCGGCCTCTGAAAAAATAGCCCATGGAGCCCAAACTCAGGCCTCTTCGTTTGAGGAAGTGGCTACGTCCATGGAGGAAATCAATGCCAATGCCCAGCAAAACTCTCTTAACTCACAAAACACCTATCAGGCATCACACGAAGCCAGTAAAGAGCTGGAAGGTGTAAAAAGTAAAGCAGGAACATCCTACGAAACCGTTAAAACCATTAGTGAACGGGTTCGTGTTATTACCGAAATTGCAGATCAAACCAATATACTGGCTTTAAATGCGGCTGTTGAAGCTTCGCGTGCCGGCGAACATGGAAAAGGTTTTGCAGTAGTAGCGCAAGAAGTTAAAAAGCTGGCCGAACGCACCCGTGAAGCAGCTCAGGCAATTGTGGGTATGAGTCAGGAAAGTCTGGAAGTATCTACGCTCACAACCGACAGTCTGTTTAAACTCATTCCGGCAGTAAAGAAAAATGCCGAATTGATTGAAGAAATTGCCCTGTCAAGTAACGAGCAATCCAATGGCGTTCAGCTAATCACCACCACTCTGCAAGACATCAACCACATCACCCAGGAAAATGCTGCCGCATCAGAAAAAATGATTAGCACGGTTCACGAATTAAATGAACAGTCCATCAAACTAAAAGGCGTATTGGAACATTTCAGAGTCAGGAATAATTAGAGTTAGAAGGGTTTTAGAGTCAGGAGTTCAGGGTTTGGAATTGATGGATTTCGCTTTTAATATTAATTGTAAGTGATGAACTGCAAACCCCATTTATTATCACAAAAGGTTCTGCTATGCGAAACCAAAACTTGAGTAATTCGTGCAATTAGTGGTTGAAAAACAAAAAGAATTATCAATTGGTATTTTTAAAGCAATTTCCCTGAAAGGATCTTTTAGGCTATTACGGAATTCATATTTTTAATTATTTTTGCCGCGATTTTGGTGATCGATTTCTCATTCGAGGTAATTGATTAAAAGGGAATCAGGTGTAAATCCTGAACAGTACCCGCTGCTGTAATCCCAAGTCACTAGCGTGACACATGCTTTTACAATATCCACTTTTGGCTGTTGCCGATGGGAAGGAAGTAAAAGTTGGGAAAGTCAGAAAACCTGCCAAAATGTTATTCATGTAGCTTTCGGGAGTTAAAGCAATACAAGGAACTACAGCCCATAGTAGGTCAACCTGTATTTTTTATTCCATCATGCTACAAATATTATTAACCTGGTAAGTGGTGACAGACACACCCCTTGCTGATATTATTTGTACAATGAAACAAACTAAACGCTGTTCAATCTTTAAAATTGGACTAGTACTGACTGCAATCCTTTTGACTTCGCTGCAAGTAAAGGCAGCAGAAAATGATCAAAAAGCGAGTATCAAAGGTTTAATAACACATAACAATAAGGCTTTGCCCTTTGCAGTTATTGTTGTTAGTAACACAACGCTTGGAACTGTTGCCAATGAGCTGGGCGAATTTGAATTAACAGGCATTCCGGCCGGACAACTCACCATCAAAGCGCAATCGATGGGCTATAAATCGATAGAAAAGCAGGTAGTTATCCATGCTGGAGAAAATAAAACACTCAACTTTCAGCTTGAAGAAGATGTGTTAGGCCTGGAACAGGTGGTGGTAACAGCCGACCGAAACGAGCAAACCCGAAAAACTGCATCGACCATTGTAAATCGCTTGAGTAACGAGTCGATGAAAAAGGTGCAGCCCATTGTGGTAAGTGATGCACTTAGCTATGTACCCGGCTTACGCACCGAAACCAATTGCCAGAACTGTGGTATGGTACAAGTGCGAATGAATGGTTTGGAAGGTCATTACTCGCAAATATTAATTAACAGTCGTCCAATTTTTAGTGGCCTGGTGAGTGTCTATGGTCTTGAATTACTACCTACAGCCATGATCGAACGTGTGGAAGTAACCAGGGGAGGAGGATCGGCATTATATGGTAGCAATGCCATTGCCGGTACCATCAACATTATTACTCAGGATCCTTTACAAAATAGCTTTACAGCCGAAGCGCAAACAGGTGCAATCGGTGTAGGATTAAAAGGTGCTGATGCGGTGAATGAATCGGCCCTTAAATTCAATGCTTCCGTGGTATCTGATAATAAAAAAACGGGTATGGCTCTGTTTGGCAGCTTGCGCGAACGCGATCCTTTTGATGCCAATGGGGATGAATTTTCGGAACTGATGAAATTAAAAAACCTGGCCTTTGGATCCCGTATTTTCCATCGCCTGTCGTATCGCAGTAAAGTAGTTTTCGATTTCTTTAGAATCGACGAAGAACGACGCGGAGGGAATGATTTTGATGCCCTTTTTCACCAGGCTGATTTAACCGAAGCAACCAAACACAAAATTACCAGTGGAGCCATTAACTACGAATATTTTGTGGGACAAAGCAGTCATTTAAGCGTCTTTGCTTCGGCACAAGATGTTAACCGGGCATCGTATTATGGCGCGGATCAATCGCTTAGCGATTATGGACAAACCGACGGGTTAACATACAGCATTGGTTCGCAGTTTAAAACCGATTTCGACCAAAATACTTTGCTGGCAGGAATTGAGTTAACTGGCGATGAGCTGCACGATCAAAAGCTGGGCTATCCTAATTTTGACAAACCTCAATATGAAGATGGTAAAATTGTGGGATTTGACCCGGAGCCTAATACAACAGTGGCCAATCAGGACAAACTTATTTATGGTGCTTTTGTCCAATACGATCGTCGCATTGGCGGCGTTAAACTATCGGCTGGTGTAAGGTATGATATTTACGATATTAAAGACAATGTGCATGGCACCGGCGACTGTAATGGTAGTGCTTTCAGCCCCCGAGTTAATGTATTGTGGGATGTATTGCCAAACCTGCAGGCACGCGCTTCATATTCGCAAGGATACCGCGCTCCCCAGATTTTTGATGAAGACCTGCACATCAGTGCTTCAAAAACCCGACAGGTAAAACACGAAAATGCCGAAGGACTGGATGTTGAAACCAGTCATAGCAGCATGGTTTCACTGGATTATAATCAGCAAATGGGAGCCATTAATTTTTCACTTCTGGCCGAAGGATTTTATACTTACCTCGACAATGCCTTTGTTTCTTCACCAGGTGATGTTGTTGATGGGGTAGTAACTTATAAACGAACCAATGCTCGGGACGGAGCCTATGTGCAAGGTCTTAACCTGGAAGCTAAAATCGCCTATTTCAATAAAATTACCTTCGATGCCGGTTTCACCATTCAGCGCAGCCGATACAAAAAACCACAAGAACTGGATTCAAAAGATTTTCTTCGAACACCCAACCATTATGGTTATTTTATGCTCGACTACCTGGCCACACCTAAACTGAACCTGATAGCCACAAGCCAGTATACCGGTACCATGCCCATAGCCTATTACGATCAAAATAACGACGAAGAAAGCGACAAAGGTGAGCTTAGAAACACACCTGACTTTTTTGATTTTGGTTTAAAAGCCGAATATAAAATCAAAATCTCGGGCTTACCCGTCGAATTATTCGGAGGTGTTAAGAACTTATTCAATAGTTTCCAGGATGATTTTGAAGTTGGTGTTGAGCGCGATCCAACTTATATCTATGGTCCTGCCATGCCTCGAACCGTATATGGCGGCATCCGCATTGAAGGATTAAGCAAATAAAGGGCTTATTATTCCCACAATTATTTAAGAACCAAAAAGATCGCATCTTATGAGACATTTTGTCAATTAGGTGCGATCTTTTTTACTTAATACCTCCTCCGCTGGAGCGGATTTACAATCCGTGCCAATTACTATAAAGCGTTTGATTTTATAGCACAGATTACAATTCTGCGCTAGCAGAGGGAACATTTGCAGTTCCATTACACAAAAAAATCAGGCAGCTTATCACAAACTGCCTGATCTTATTTATTATCCTTTATCGGTTTGGTTAATATTAGTTCTCAACTTCTTCATTAAGCGTTTGGCGACGTTTCACCACCTCATTGGCACGGTCGATGTGTGTGCCTATGTTCGTTGCTAACTCGGAATAGGTGGCCGGATCGAACTGTACCATGGCCCGCAGGTAAACTACCAGCTTGTTGTTAATCAAGTCAACCATTTCGTGCTTTATGGCGGTGGCATTTTTCGAATTACCTTCCTCAGCCGTGGCTTCGTTCCACTTCATCTCCGCTTCTTTAAAATTATTCTGATCCTTTTCCAGCTGATCAACAATGGCCAACATACCGGGCAATAGCTCCACATTAGGCAGCATTTCGGGTGCTCTCAAATCTCTGATTAAAGATACAGTTGCAACCGACTGGCTCGAATAATTTAAACTTGTTATTTCAAAACCATAGCGGCTCAGCACACCATCAACAGTTTCAGCAGCCGTTTGAATGTTTTCATCGGGGTGCAATAAGAAACCCTGGTTAAGGTACAAGAGCGAACGGGTAGTGGTATCGCGTTTAACATCGGCCTCATCGAGTACCGATTCAGCCTTAATTTTATTTACAGCCTCGTTAAAACGAAGCATAATAGAATCGAGGGCGTCTCTTACCGAAGTAAGATTAGGATCGTTAACACTCGTGTTGTGAAGCTCATTTTTCAGGTTGCCACCCGAATCGTTAGCCTCACTAACACGTAGATTCCATGATAATTTATTGATTTCTCTCATTGAATAATATATTAGGACTGATAAGGGATAATCATTTGCTAAATCGTGCAATGCATAGGCTGACATAGGCAATATTTTTTAATAAAACCGCTTCAACAAATGTTGAAAGCCTTCATATAGAAAAAACAACCCTTCAATGAATGTTGAAAGCTAATCCAGGTAAAAAAACACGGCTTCAACAAACCTTGAAAGCTCAAAAAATGAAAAAGTCGCCCCTTCAACAAACCTTGAAAGCCTCGCTGTGAAAAAAACAGTGCTTCAACAAATATTGAAAGCTTGCCAAAGCAAAAAGTGAAGGCTTTAAGATTTATTGAAGACTCAAAAAACACAAAAGTTGACTCTTCAAGATTGGAGCACGCATTGAAGCGCTGAAAAACGGGGATTTTACAATTCGCCATAGCTTAGGGTTTTGGCCTTTTTAATATGTTCCAATTAAGTTATTACTTTACAATAACAATTTCAAATGAAATTTAGTAGCTGAGTTCTATTTAATAATAGTGATTGCCCAAAAAACCTACAACTGCTCAGTAATTGGCCTAAAAATATTGATATAAATTATTTCTTAAAAGGCTAATTCGATAAAAGTAGCTGTTAACATTAACTGTTATATTTAATCTATTCAACCGATGTTATAGTAATACTAAATAGTCCGTAGCACTAAGTCCGTAGTTCATTAATTATTAATCTTGTATTAAAAATGAGACTTCGAATTTCAAGCTTCGGACTTAGGACTTAATTACTATAGTGCCACATTTGTTAGTGCAATAAATTACAATATTAAAGTTAAATACGCGGATCGTAACCTACAACACCCAATCCTGAGCCTGTTTGCCAACGGCTAAAGCATACATTGATGCAATAGGATAATATAATTGATTATTATTTATGTGTAAGATGAATTGTATTTAACAAATAAGATTAATTTTGAGGATGTAATAACGATAAAGCCCGTATAGTCGATTGGAGTGAAGAAGAGGCTCTATTTTGGGTAGTTGGCGACAATATAAACGGCTTACATAATAAGCTAAAATTAAATATTGAATGACAGAAAATAAGAAGTTAAATCAAGGCATGATTATGAAAGCCTTAGATTATGGATACGAGAAAGCTGTAAACGGGATACCAGGTATTGACTCAGCAGAAGAAATGGCTGCGAATTACATGAATAACGGAAAAGAATCTGTTGCAAATGCAAACTCTTTAATAAGATGGCAAATATCTAAAGCTGGGACAAGTGGTTTTTTAACAGGATTGGGAGGTTTGATTACTATGCCCGTTGCTATACCTGCTAATTTAGCAAGTGTCATGTATGTTCAGATAAGAATGATTGCAGCAATAGCTCACATGGGTGGACATGATTTGCGAGATGACAGAGTTAAGGCATTAGTCTATCTGTGTATGGCAGGAAATGGAGCAAAAGACATCTTAAAAGATATTGGAATAGTAATTGGACAAAAATTGACAACCTCATTAGTGAAAAGTATTTCAGGAAAAACAATAACAGCCATCAATCAGAAAGTCGGATTCAGGCTTTTAACAAAGTTTGGCGAAAAAGGAGCCATAAATTTAGGAAAAGCAATTCCTTTAGTAGGTGGAATCATAGGAGGTTCTTTTGATAGTGTTGCTACAAATACAATTGGAAATATTGCTAGAAAAACATTTATTGAATCAAAATAACGATTGCACAATGCTTAGAAATATAATAAATACACAATAGATCTTTAAAGAAAAAATAATGAAGTACTTTGCTAATTATTGCACAACTATTATTTTGATGGTTGTTACAAATTTTGCACACGCACAATCTGATACAAAAAGTATTATTGGAACCCAACTTAGTCAAACTAATAAAGTAATTACATATAATGGCCAAAGCTATTTAGGTTCTTTCAAGAGAATGAAAGATTTAACTGTAACTTATATTAGTTTAAAACCATATAAAGAAGGAAAAACTAGAAAAATTTTAAAGAGGGATTTTAATAAATTAAAGGAAAAACTAGAAAAAACCTACGACATTAATCTTAATAAAAGCAGTTTAAGTAATCATGATGTTGGTGTCTACTCAGATAAATCAGAAGATATTATAATACAGATAATATTGCATGACTATAAGAAGTATGTTGCATATCCATCTTGCAATGTTGAGGTGGTTTTTTTTAGTGAAGAATTAGAAGAAAAGCGAATTAAGGAGATAGAGATGCTCGCAAATATGTCTTCAAAAGAGAGAAAGAAATACTTGAGGGAAATTAAAAAAAGAACAAAATTGTAATTTATCCCCACGCTGGCGAGGATTTACAATCCGTGCCAATTATTATAAAGCATTTGATTTTATATAGCACAGATTACAAATCTGCGCTAGCGAAGGAGCCAATTAATATATCAGACGGAAAATACACTTGGTCTGAGAAAAAAGAAGGTTCAGCTACATACGCTAGATTATTTAAGGAAATTCCTGAAAGTATTGAGTTGAAATTGTAGAAAATACGTATCCCAAGCTTGCGCCGATTTACAATTCTATAACCCCTATAATCCACTATATAGGGGATGGTAATAGTGTTGATTTACAATTTGAAGTCAGCACTATTCTTGTCTCCCTTTAAAGGGAGATTTAGAGAGTAAAACTAGTAATCGTAATGAACCGGGTTTTCAATCCGTGCCAATATACTGATGAATTAGGCCTTAAAAAGATTAATAAGAAACAGCAATAACACCGCCCCAAATAGACGCTGATATGCAAATCGAAATATTCACAATTTAACTAAAAACTTAACAAATATGACCAAACTCCTAACAGCCTTAACAATTGGATTAATAGCCGGATTGATTGACATTTTACCAATGCTTATTCAAAAAATAAATAAGCGAGACACCATCTCGGCCTTTATCCATTATTTTGCACTCGGGCTTATTATACCATTTGTTAATTGGGGAATTACACCATGGTTAACTGGCTTACTTATTGCTCTTCTTTCATCTATACCTATCATGATCATTGTTTACCCACGCGATAAAAAGGCAATCATACCTATGATTGTATTTTCAATTATACTTGGTTCCGGCATTGGTATGGCAGGGGCAACATTTATTTAATAGCTACAAAACAAACAATAGAATCAATAATAGTAATGAATTTACACACACACTTTAACCAAGCAACAATGAAGGCTATAAGCTTCTCTTTTAAACTTGTTTTATGCACAATATTAATCGGTCTCAGCACAATAAGCTGTGATAAGGATGATGAACCTGATGTGTATTACGTGAAATATAAAATGGAAAGTTCAACCCCATATACCGGTGGCGAATTAAGCGTTGTTTTCACATCAGATAAAGGCAATGATGAACAAGTGTTAATCAATCCCAATACTAGTTGGGAAACAACAATAGGTCCGGTTGAAAAAGGCTTTACGGCCGAAATATATATTGTGAACAGAAAAGGTACAGAAGCTATGCAAATTTATAGCGAAATAGATGTCAGTAAGAATGGCAGTCCTTTTGCCATAAAAGCATACGAAGGACAGGTTACACCAAGGGTAAATAGATCAACTTTATCAACAGGTACAAAATATACCATTGATTTTTAGCTTGGCGCATAAGCCCTAAATGAGAGAAGGTAATAGTGTTGATTCACAATGTGGAAGTCAACACTATTCGGGTCTCTCTCCGCTGGCGCGGCTTTACAATCCGTGCCAATGATTATAAAGCCATTGAACTAATGAACACAGATTACAAATCTGCGCTAGCTGAAGGGAGAAATTAAAGACTTCATCGAGCAAGTTAAAACAATAGACGAATAATATGGAATACACTAAAGGAAATGCAATTGATTACTTTTTTGAAAAAGTAGATGCTAAAGAAATGGAGTTTTCGTCCGTTCGAAAACAACTCGAAATGGATGGTTTTGAAAAAGAAGAAATAAGCATCATTGTTAAACAAGTAGACAAACAACTAATCAGAGCTACTGAGTTACGTGCTGCCCATGCTTTAGGTAAAAACTTATTCTATGGTGGATTACTTTTGGCTTTGGTTGGAATAGTTATCACCATCGGAACCTATACTGGACTAATCAATATGGGTAATAAATTTCTTGTTGCTTATGGCCCTGTGGTAACCGGACTAATTATTGCTTTATCAGGCAAAGTTAAAATGAATCGATTTTAGAAAGATGGATAATACCGGTGCTGAACAAAGTCTCCGCCTTCAATCATTCTATAATTTAGTTGATAGACTAACAAGGTATAAAACCACTAAAATAGCCCCCACGCTGGCGCGGATTTACAATCCGTGCCAATTATTATAAAGCATTTGATTTTATATAGCACAGATTACAAATCTGCGCTAGCAGAGCCGCTTCTATGCCATTTCAATATTTAAATCCTCTTCTTCGTCACTTTCTTCGAATCCCGCATCTATAAATGCTTCGGCCAATACCATATCAAAAGGTGTAGTAATTTTAATGTTCTCGCGGTTGCCCGCCACCAGGTGAATGGTTTTCCCATAAGCTTCAACAACCGAGGCATCATCGGTAAATAGTGGGGTGTAGGCTTGCTCATAAGCCGGCAGTAACAGATCGGAATGAAAAACCTGTGGTGTTTGAACCAGTTTAATGCTTGAACGATCCAAAGCCACACTGCTGTCTTCGTTAACCTGGCGGATGGATTCGTAAGCATCCAATACCGGAATGGCATTACCCAAAGCACGGGCATGGTGGTAACAGCGTTTCAGTGTATCGGGCGAAACAAAGGGACGAACACCATCGTGTATACCAATAAGAGCAGGTTGATCTACCAGGGACAGACCATTTTTCACACTCTCAAAGCGGGTATTACCTCCTTTGGTAATGGCATGGGGTACCTTAAAGCGATGCTCGCGACAAAGCTTCTGCCAATAATCTATCTGGCTTTCGGGTAGTACCAATACCAGCTTTATTGTGGCATCAAAAGCATGAAACGTGTTTAAGGTGTGCATCAAGACCGGTAGGCCTTTAATCTGAAGAAACTGTTTGGGAATATCGCTTCCCATGCGTGTGCCGCTGCCTCCGGCAACAATCAATGCATAGTTTGTCATTTGTTCATCGGGTAAATCGTTATTACTTTTTTCCCATGCCTCAAATTTAGGACGCTTCAATTAATATCACAAGGCATTTGTTTTTTGATTTGTTGAACAGTTTATGCAGATGCGATTTCATCTGGTTCCAACTACGGACTACGGACTATGGACTTCCTGCTTTCTTACGTCCTCCGCCTCCAATCTTCAGTCTACTGACTACTGACTAATCACTACCAACTAATCTCTACTGAATATAATCATATTTCAATGTGTTGAATAGTTTAAAAGTTGAACAGTTTATTGTAGTTGTAATTTCAGCTGGTTCCAACTACGGACTACGGACTATGGACTTCGTGCTTTCTTCTGTCCTCCAGTCTTCCGTCTTCTGTCTACTGACTAATCACTACTGACTACAATCTTA
The DNA here is from genome assembly GCA_025210475.1 of Carboxylicivirga sp. Classification (GTDB taxonomy): domain Bacteria; phylum Bacteroidota; class Bacteroidia; order Bacteroidales; family Marinilabiliaceae; genus Carboxylicivirga. Next base: position 60,262 of record JAOARW010000065.1, read on the forward strand.
TTTCAATGTGTTGAATAGTTTAAAAGTTGAACAGTTTATGCAGATGCGATTTCATCTGATTCCAACTACGGACTATGGACTTCGTGCTTTCTTCTGTCCTCCGTCTCCAGTCTTCCATCTACTGTCTTCTGACCACTGACTAATCACTACTGACTACAATCTTATTTCAATGTGTTGAATAGTTTAAAAGTTGAACAGTTTATGCAGATGCTATTTCAGCCGGTTCCAACTACGGACTCCGGACTATGGACTTCCTGCTTTCTTCCGTCCTCCAGTCTTCTGACTTCTGTCTTCCGTCTTCTGTCTACTCACTACTGACTAATCACTACAATCATATTTCAATGTGTTGAATAGTTTAAAAGTTGAACAGTTTATTGCAATTGTAATTTCAGCTAGTTCCAACTCCGGACTACGGACTATGGACTTCGTGCTTTCTTCTGTCCTCCAGTCTTCCGTCTACTGCCTACTGTCTACTGACTAATCACTACTGAGTAATCTCTACTAACTAATCATCCAAATAAGCAACCATCACTTTTTTTGACTTACATCAGAATAACTCTAATTCTAAAATTCGTATTTTGCATTTACAAAAATATCTGACGATGCCAACAATTCGCTTGATACCATTAACATCCATCGCATTATATATTCTCGCAATTGCACTTAATGCGTTAATAACCGATTTTGAAAATGATCAATGGAAACAATTATTAAGCAACTATGTTGAAACACCGGCATTAATCACTGCAATCCTACTTGGTTATCTTACCATCGTATTGTTGTTATTTAAAAGATTAAAGCTAAGCATAGACGTGGGAATTACAGTATTGATTACACTGGCGATTTCAGCGTATTGTGGCTATGTGATATTTTTAATATACAATGTTGTTAATTAAAACTGAGTAAAATGATAGACCCAATTGTATTCGACTTCCTGACAAAGCTAAAAGCCAATAACAACCGCGATTGGTTTAATGATAACAAGGCTCTTTTTAACGAGGCCAAAGCATCTTTCGAAAAATCGATGCAACAGTTTATCGATATTGTGCATGAAGTTGACCCGGGCATTGGTGATTTAACGTCCAAGGAATGTGTTTTCCGCATTTACCGCGATACCCGCTTTTCGAAGGATAAAACGCCCTATAAAACCAACATGGGTGGTTTTGTCGCTAAAGGCGGTCGTAAAAGTAGTATGGCGGGTTACTATTTGCACGTTGAGCCGGGAGCCTGCATGATTGCCGGAGGAAGCTATTGTCCGCCAGCTGATGTACTAAAAAACATCCGTCGCGAAATTTATAATTTTGCTGACGAGTACAAGGCCATTATTAACGATAAAGAGTTTGTTAAGGTGTTTCCTGAGAAGTTTGAAGATAAACTAAAGATGGCCCCCAAAGGATTCCCCAAAGACTTTGAAGACATTGAACTGTTAAAATACAAGTCCTTCGCTCCATTGCATGCAGCCACTGATGATGAACTTCAAGGCGATAAGGCCGAGGACAATGTCCGACACATTATCAAAATACTGGAGCCTCATAACTCCTTTATCAACCGCGGTATTACCACTGAGGAAGACGAAATAGTTTTGTAGGTTATTAGGTGTATAGGAAGTTAGGCCACAAATGATACATTATCAACATTTCTAGAAGCTAGTCTCTAGCTTCTAGTCTCTTAAAAAGATAAAAATGAAACTATATATTGACCCAACAGGCGGTATTGCCGGAGATATGTTTGCTGCTGCCTTGATATCGGCCGGAGCTGATGAAGCACGCATGCTAAATGCCATGAAACTGGCTGCTGAAAAGATTGGCACGGCCACAATTAGGAGTTCATTAACCCTCGACAAGGCCTGCCGATTGCACATTGATATCAAACACAACGACGGGCATTTATCGGGCCATAAGGCTTACCACTTACTGGAGGATATTTTTGCCGAACTGAAGATTGAAGAGGCTTACCAGAAATTTGGTTTTAAAGCCTTACAGATATTGGTTGAAGCCGAAATTAAAGCTCACAAAGAAAACACCTTTCTTACGGATCATATTCATGCACACCATCACCATCATGATGACGGCTCAGATCACCACCACGAACATCACGAAGACGCCTATTTGCACGAGGCACAGGATATACTGATTGACATTACCGGGGCAGTGATGGGATTGCAATTACTGAACGCGCCTACCGAGGCTTTTCTGTTGGCGCCGGTTAGTTTCGGTGGAGGACACATCACTTTCTCACACGGTCATTTGCCTGTGCCGGCACCAGCCACAAAAATCATTTTCGATAAACATGATTTACCCGGTGAAATGGGCCCCATTGAGAAAGAATTATGCACCCCAACAGGTTCTGCCATCTTAGCTGCTTTAAATGCCAAGCCAGGTACCTTAAATGGCCAGGAAGTTATTAAAGAAGGAACATCGAGGGGTGGGAAAGATTTTCCGATACCGCCTTTAAGAATTCAATTGGCATAAAGAAAAGGATGTTCAAAAAATACCTGTCTCACTGGATGGTGCCGAAATGATTATACTGTAGATAAAGAGTTATTAATTTTCATTTCGACTCTTTCCGGAGAGGTGATTTCTAAACATCCTCTTCTTTTAAATTGATGTGATTAACACATTATTCTTCTGACATCCACCAAAGCTGTTTCCAGGTTTTGCCACCATCATTGGCTTGAGGCGTACCTTTTGTGCTTCGTCCGTCGTTAATTATCTTAGTTAGCAGTTTTTGAAGTTCTGCCACCTTCTCCGGATTTTGCTCCGATAAGTTAACTTTTTCACCAGGATCGTTCTTTAGATTAAACAATTGCACCGGTGGCATATCATCCATTTTATCGCGACCTGGTCGTGGGTAGCTCCATCCACCTGATCCGGGACACATGGCCAGTTTCCAGTCTCCCTGACGAATGGCAAAACTTCCATTAATAGAGTGATGGATTGTTGCTTCACGCAATGGCTGATCCATTGTTTCTTGTTTAAGGACTGGTAAGAAACTGTAACTGTCTTCTCCCTGGTTATCTGCCAGCTTTTGATTCACAATATCAGCAACCGTCGCCAATAAGTCAGTGGTGCAGATAATCTCTTCGCTTTTGGATTTAGGTGCCACAACCTTTGGCCACTTTACAATGAACGGAACGCGATGACCCGCTTCGTAAATATCGGCTTTATGACCACGGAAAGGACCTCCCGGGAAGTGATTAGCTTCTTCCAGGGCCTTAATATTTGCAGCCGGTGAACAACCATTATCAGTTGTGAAAATGATCATTGTATTGTCTTCAATGCCGGCCTTCTTAATCGCCTCATTTAACTGCTCAACATAGTCATCTACCATCATTACAAAATCACCATAGGCATTGATGCCACTTTTACCCTTCCACTCTTCAGTTGGTAAAATTGGTGTATGAGGCGATGGCAGGGGCAGGTATAAAAAGAAAGGCTTTTCTTCGTTGGCATGTTCTTGCACATACTTAATGGCACGGCGGAAGAAGTTAGGCGTGACATCTTCGTGCACAAAGTCAGGTGCTGTATCACCCTTGCGCCACCATCTACCATCGGGTAGCTTACTCTCGGTTACCTTCTCAGGAATAGCCGTAGACATTCTGTTTTCAACATAAACATATGGAGGAATATCCAATGATGCCACATGTCCGTATGCATAATCAAAACCTATATCGTTAGGTGAATTTGTGATGGGCTTTGAGTAATCAATTTCGCCCTCAGCATCCAAAGCCCAGTCCCAACCCAAATGCCATTTACCAATAAAGGCCGTTTGGTAACCATTCTTTTTAAGCAACGAAGCTACGGTAGTTCTTTCGTTTGGGATCAAGGCTTTATCTTTCCCCCATAAAACGCCTTTCTTTAAACGTGAGCGCCAGTTATATCGACCAGTTAAAATACCATAGCGTGTAGGAGTGCAAACCGAAGAAGAGGTGTGAGCATCAGTAAAAATCATTCCCTCATCGGCCATTTTATTTAAAGCTGGTGTAGGCAATTTACACTCCTTGTTGTAAGCTTCAATATCACCAAAACCCATATCATCTGCTAAGATGTATATAATATTAGGCTTTGAATCTTTTTCTTCTTTGTTTGTCATCTGGCAGGCCGATAACAATACAATTGCGATTAGAAGTAAGTTGGTTTTGATCATAGATTTTATTTTTGGATGAAAATATATTTATTACGCCTCAATTATTTGTTGTTCAACTTAAGCTTACAAAGGCTTCAATCTCCACCAGCAACTCATCACGACAAACGTCGGCCTCAACGCAAACCAATGCTGCATTCGGATATTTCTCCGAACAAAGTTTCTCAACCTTTTCAAGATCTGCAGGATGCTTCACATATGCCCTTAGTACTTGTACATCACACTTAGAAGTTAAAGGTTTAGCGTTGGAGATGGCCAATTGACAAAGTAAATCGATGTGTTGAAGCGTTAATTCTGTTTGTTTATTAACACCCGTTTCCATGCTATCTTCCCCTTCGATGGCGGCCGTACCAGAAACAAATAAAAGGGGTTGTTTATCAGCATGAAGTAATTTAGCCCTCTCGAATTTAGGGGTTGTTTTAACCGGCTGGCAACCAAACTCAAGTACTTTATCAGAGTAGATATGTGCATCTATCTGATCCGGATTGGTCACAGCATTTATTTCAAAGCCGTCAACCGCTATCAGATCAATGCAAAGGCGCGTACCATCCACACCAATGCCTGTGGCAGCCGGGTAACCTTTGATCCACTCAACCGCATCATAGGCCTGACTGCGAACATCGTTAAAAGCCTGATAATGTTGCATGCCATCCGCACTTGATAATATACCCGGAATATAGTTCCACTGGCGGATAATATTGTTGTAGGCGTAATTATACTGATGAAGCAAGTCGTTTATTTCTTCAAATACTGTTTGAGCTTGCCCTGTTATATCCTTCGAGTTGCAATCTTCAATACCACTTAGAATAATGGCCCGTTTGTCAGCCTCTTTTATTTCTACAATGTTGGTTCCATTGTTATCGGCAAAATGTAGCGTTCCATTTCCTGAATATGTAATGTACTCTGCAGATAAATTGCAATTCAGTGGCTTTTGAGCTACAAAATTAAGGTTTAAACCATTGGGTATTTCTAATTGATTCCAAACATCATTGATCAATCGCCTTTGATTCTTTAATACATCATCGGTTTTCCCGCCAATAAATACGGTCACCTTAATCAGTTGATCAAGCTTTGATAATTGCATCAGAATATCAGATGCAGCTTCTGTTAAGTTTGGCTTATCACTGCAAATGGCTTTAAAATTAAGCATTATAAAGATTTAAGGTATTCTACTAATTGCTCTACTTCTTCACTGTTTAGTTCATGGTGTTTTAAACCATGCTTTTCTTTGGTAAATACCTCTTCCAAAGTAGCAGACCGCCCATCGTGCATGTAAGGGCCCGTTCGCCATATTTCAGTTAAAGTAGGAGTATCCCAGGTATTTTGTTGGTCGTAATCACTCATTACGCCCATTGTATGCTGTTTAAGGTCGGTATGATGATCGCCCAGGTGACAAAAATGACAACCTACGCGTTCAAAAATCACCTTGCCCTTCTCTGCTTTTTCTGATAGCTGTCCATCCGCTTCCAGATAAGGACTTGGCACGGGCTTCAGACTCTTTAAATAAGCATCCACCTTTTTGGCATCTTCTTCACTAACCTGTGCAAATTGAATGTGACGAAAGCCTGCTCGTACCGCAATCTCTGCCGTTGGACGAATTCCTGAAATCATTGCCGGAGGCGTTTCATGACTTAGCAATAAGCTCTTACAGTTTTTAGGATTACCAATGCCATCATTGAGCAAGTCCCAGTTTAAACCATCAACTCTGGCATCATTTGGGTGACAACCATTACACGATTGCCAACCTTGGAAACAGTGGGAAGCATCGTTGAAAATCATCTCACCCATTCGAACGTCATCGGGCAGATAGCCTTTATTTAGCTCAACGATTTTTGTTTTCTTCGATTGATTCAGATCAACCAGTTCGATGTTATCAGAAAAATAGTTGGCCACCAACAATTGATCATTAACAATCTTAATTTCGCGCGGCCCATTACCATTGGCAGCATAACGCTGACGAAGGGGCTGAATAAACTGCAGATCGTAAGATAGATTGTCTTTGTTAGTCGTTTTCTGAAGTTTGTTGATAAACTTGTGGTAATCAATGCGACTGTAATCGTGGGTTCCTGAGTGAGCCACAATGATTTCATCGTTATTAATATCAATTCCCCACGAACCTGCTGCACCTTTTTCCGACTGATCGAGCATTACCGTTGCAAGGTAATCCAGCTTGTGAGCATCAATCACCGAAATAGCGGAGGTATTCATCCAGCCTTGTACCAACTGAGTTGTAGGCACCTGAAAACGTCCCAGATTATGACTTACAAAAACATATTTACCATCCGGCGAAATAGTAATATCTCTCAAGGCATTACTACCATTAGCCAACTGTAGATCTTTTATCTTTTCATTGGTCTCCGTGTCAATGATAGATACCGATGAAGCAACAGTGTCGATATCTGCCCTCGTTTCAGGAAGTAGATTAGCCACAAATAAATAGCGCCCATCTTTCGAAATGGTAGCCGTCATTGGTTGTCTCAATACATCTATGCGCTTAATCTCTTCCCCTTTGTCGATGTCGACAACCGAGATATCGTTGTTGTATTGGTTGGCAACATAAATGATGTCCTTCACAGGATGGGCAACCGGGGCACAAGCCCCATGACCAACTGCTATTTGTTGCTCCACACCATTTTTTATGTTGAGCTTAAGTAAATAGCCTTTTGAATAACTGGTCGTGGCCCACAAATCACCATTTTTGAAAGCCAAACCAGTAGGAGGGAGTTCTGTATTGAATTGATTTAGAATCTTACCATCCCTCAGGCGCATCACAACTATTGAATTAGCCGTTTTACCTGCAATGGCCAATAGTTTCTTTTGTTTATTAACCGCCATAGCCGTTGGTGAAAACGGGGACGTATCACCCGCCAACTGGCCAAAGCTGCTTGTTAAGCACAATACTAAACTTAAGAAAATAAGATTCAATCGTTTCATCACACAAACTCCTCTTCTCATTTTATTCTTCAATAATTAATCGGAAACCAACATTAAATACTTTCTGGAAGCTTAAATAACCATCTTTAGTAGCTGAAGTAGCGTATTTTGGACGATCTCTCCACGATCCTCCTTTAGCAGTTTTAAGCTGTCCGTTGTTAGCCGTTTGTCCCATAATCGGGAAATCGTAATCAGAACGTGTCCATTCAGCCACATTACCTAACATATCGTACAGTCCCCAAGGGTTTGGCTTGTACTGACCAGTTCCCTGTGGCACCAATATTTCATCGTTAAACTCGTTGTTACGCGGCACAAAATCATAATGTTTGCGACGACGGTCTTTATCCTTCATTGGTTTTGGATCTACTCCAACAACAGCCAAATCCTTTAATGTGATGTCAGCCAGATTTTCGTACTCCGAAAAATCATCACTTACATTTCCAAAATACATACGGGTATCACTACCTGCTCTGGCAGCCCATTCCCATTGTTCCTCGCTTGGAAGTTGGATATTCAATCCAGTTTTCTGGCTTATTAAATAGGCGAACTCCATTGCTTGCTTCCATGATACGCGGATAACCGGCATTTGATCTTCATTAGCAGGGTAACCAGGGAAAATGTGATCTTTCCATTGCTGGTCAATAACTCTACTGTCATGATCTTTAAAGATGGTTCTGAACACTTTGTTAGTCACCTCGGTGGTCATCATCCAGAAAGCTTCCTTAACTTCCACCTCTTTCTCCACCTGATCAGGCTGACCTTTTCGGTCACCCATAATGTATTTTCCAGCCGGTATTCTTACAAATTCCAGTACGACGCCATCTCCTAAATCCACCTTCTTGGTAATGGAGTTATTTACCGCAGAAGCTTTTTGCAACTGACTGGCTTCACCGCTGCTCATTGGCCATCCTTCTACTTCCAACGGACGATAAGGAACACGTGTATACTCTGGTAAAACAGGTTTTATTGGTCCAAGACTGCTTCTCTTTTCGCTTGCCTTTTTGTACTCTTCCTTATTATTCAGGTTAACGTTGGCAAATATTTTAGCAAACTCTTTTCTTCTTTCGTACTGATCGAAACCGCCATGCTCAGGTGGTGCCAATTCACCTTTGTATGGTACATTAAGATCAATCCAGGTATATAAACGATCCCATTCCTCTTGACTCAGCTCAACACCATGGTGCCCTTTGCTTAATATCTGAACCAAATCACTGGTATTAACGTAATAATCCATTGGCTCTAGCGTGTAGAAGTCCGATTCACATCCGGGTCTTCTCACATATGGATGAAGCGCCATGTATGATTTAGAGAAATCGCGGTAACCGGCTTTTTCATCGCTTGAGAAATCAGGAATACCCATATCGTTTCCGTTGTGACAAGCGACGCAACGCTTTTCAATGATAGGTTTCACCTCATTGTAATAACTAATCGGACGGGCATCACCATACCATGGTTGAATACTTGCCGGTTTTTTTCGGGCTGCCATCGTAAACTTAGCCTCTGGCATCGAATTCTGATCTTCGTGACAACCAACACAACTCACTACCTCACCAGGCATTGCCGTCATCCAGCTTCGCATTAATTGCATCGCATTTCCATTTTCATCAAGCGGCTGAATGGAGATTGGCGTATTTGCCGGAATCTTGAACGTTGCAGAACCATCTTCTTCAACAGGAACAGTACCCAAAATGCGCTTTACATCCCAACTACTTTCCAAACCAATCAAATCATGACTGCCCCGGTTATTATAACTGTATTCGTAGGTAAATAACCTCAGGCTTTTAACTGTACCACGTGGAACATCTTTCAATCCTTTACCTTCATATATATCCATTATATATACCGTTGAAGTGGTATCTTGCAACCTCACTTTTTCAGGTATCACAGGAGGAACAGCACGCTTCTCCAGTAATGTTGGTTCCACAAAAGCATATCCATCTTCATCGTAAACGCGAGTCATGTTATCAAAGCGGTCTACCAAATAAATACCCCATAAATCATCCTTACTCATTTTAGCGCTTACCAGGAAGTAATCTTCGCTAAGTGGTTGCGGAGTCAGAAACTGAGGCCAAACACCATCAACCAATCGATCTTTAATAATTGGCTCTACTGTTTTGCCATAACCAGGAATCTCCTGCACAACACCATCGGCTTCTTTACGGCCAAGAGTCGGGTCGAAAATCATTAGTCGTCCGGCACGTGCCACGCCATGGTGACCAGAAACGATACCCACGATTTGTGAAGGATGATTTGGAATAGGCTTCACATCAAACAAGGAATTAGGAAAATAGGATCCACTACCATAATGTTCCTTTTTGGTGGTACCATCTGGGTTCATACTCATCAAAATTCGAGTAAAATAATGCGAGTTGTCGGTATATTCCCAGCGCAGGTAAGACACTTTACCATTGTTCAATATCACAGGATTCCACTCACTTTCCTGTCCAAAGTTAAGCTGACGAAGGTTCTTTGTTTCAGGTTCCAATAAAAACAGGCTACTCACTTTTTGTGAACCAGACACGCAGGGCACAGCCACATAGTTACCTGTTGTCGACATGATAATTTTGCCATTTGGTAAATAACAAGGATCAAAATAATCGATGTCGCCATAATCGGCTGGCGTTACTACTTTATCGGTATTATCCTGAATGTTGAATTCGCGAACCTCCCACATTTCGTTTTCACCAACTGTGGCATACAATAGTCTGTTGCCATCCCAGTTAAGGTCAATGTCTTTAATTGGTGCTTTATTAGAGTTTTCAAGTAACGATTTGATTTTAATATCGCCTTGTAGTTCACTTAACACACAAATATCATTACTCCAGCCTTTGCGCTGTATGGCAGCAGCTGTAGTCCAGTTGTTTCTGTTACGACCAATTTGTTGGGCACTGGCCTTTCGTGCATTTTTAACTTTATATCGAAGTGCCAATACCTCCTTATTTTTGAGATATGGATTATCAAGCATTACCGAGCGATGCTTATCCAGGAAAGTCACAATTTCTTTGGTGGCCTTGGGATTTAGCTTATACAATTCGGGCTTTAATCCTTTTACACGGTTTTCAAACTTGTCGACCTGCTTTAAAAAAGACTTAATATTGCCATTCATTGACGGTTGCTCACTGGCAATATTTTGAAGGCTTAAACGGGTGCCTTCAAATGAAATACGATTCAAGCGCTTTTGAATATCAATTACATTTTTGATGGATGCCAAAAGAGCTTTCTTATCAGCATCACTCTTCGTTTTATCAGCTCTTTGCTTCAAAAAATCAGGTTGTTCCACTTTCTTAAGTTCAACCTGAATTAAAGAGTCTAGTTTGTTTTTACCATCATTATTGGGATTTACGGCCCCAATATTCAACTGGATCAACAGACTCATACATGCCACTAAAATGATCCTGAATGTGTATTTTCCCTGGTTCATGTCTTATTTTTTTATATAGCCTAGGCGTTCTGAAATTTTTAATGCGTAGTTTTTTATGATTTCACCATTTTTAGCAAAATCCTTCTCCGGTAGTCGAGAGGATGGGCCGGTAACCCATAATATTGAAATTACCTGACCATTGGATGAAAAAATTGGAGCACCAATACAATGAACACCTTCCAACTCCTCAGCAAAATCAATAGCATAACCTTGTTTGCGAATCTCTTGCAGGTGTTTTCTGAATACTCCTTCATCCGTTATTGTATTTTCATTATATCGGGTGAATTCCATATTAGCAATAAGTAAATCACGCTCATTTGTGTCACAAAATGCTAAATATGCTTTTCCCGGAGCCGAAATATGTAGTTGAACTTTCTTGCCGGGTTTTAGGCAAAAGGTAAATGGATGATTACCTATAACTTGTTCCAACATTACAATTTTTTCCTCAACCAATGCCCCAATCAGTACTGTTTCATTAAGTTCATCCTTTAACTGGCGCATGATGCTTATTGACTTCTCAATCAGGTTTTCATCTCCCATGCCGGCCAGTCCCAGCATCAAAAATTTCTTGGTTAAAACAAAACTGTTATTCGATTCCTTATAAACGTAACCATGTTTAAGAAAGGTATTAAGAATTCGAAATACTGTTGTTTTAGCCAATCCTGTTTTATCAATAAGCGCCTGTAAAGAAAACCCTTCTTCGTTAGAAGATAATAACTCAATAATGGTTATCGCTCTTTCGATATTCGGAACAGTACTTAATTGTTTATCCATGATTTCTATCTGTATAATTCGCCCTTTTCCATCCGGCCTTCTACATCGAGTATTTGCAGGGTAGAAATGGTTTTGAATTTGTCCCAGTCACTCACTTCCCACACCACTTTCTTATCACGGGTAATTTCAAATATTTGCGCCTGTCCGTTGCGATGTCCATGACCACCCCAATTACAGATCACGGTGTTTCCATTGGGCAGTCGATGTATGTTAGCAACAAATCGTAGTGGATGACCAGGGATTTCATTTTCTTCCAAGGTCCATACTTCCTTATTGTTTTTATCCACTTCAATTAAGCGATGACCATCACCACAGGCGATTAACGTATTTCCATTTTCTAATCTTACCGACGAAAATGCATTCCCTTTCATTGGTATGGTGCGAATGATCTTACCTGACTTATCAAACTCACACACTTTATTTTCGCTAAAATAACCAATTAGATACGTTCCTTTGCCTGTTTTGCGAATATTCCTGAATTGGGCATGAGGATTTTCTTTGGCTGTTGGTATAATCAACTGCTTTTTAACCTTGCCTTTTTTACTGATTTCCATTAATTTAGCGGGTGTACCATTTTGAATAATCAAGATACGACCATTTTTTAGCATCGAAGCCGATTGCACTTCTGTTTTGGGTTCACCTTTATACTCCCACAGAACTTCTTTGTTTAAATTAACCATCTTAGCGCCGGTACGGCAACTAAAAAGAATGGTGCTGTCGGATAACATACTGACATCATTACATTCCTTACCTGAAGGGTAACTCCATTCTATATCGCCATTTTCATCAACGATAACGATTTCTTTCATTCCACTACCACTTGCAATAAAGCGGTGTTTAACTTCCTGTCCGAAGGTAGTTAAGCTAATCAGCAGAAAGCTGAGAATTGTGATTTGCTTTAACATGCTATCGATTTAAAAATTAGTACTAATTCCAAGAGTGGCCCAAAACTCATCAGTAATATCCTTACGCTCATCAAAGCTCCACTGTTTATTTAGGGCTCCATTAATTTTAAAAATTCCTGCTTTTACAGATGTTGAAATACTTGAAGTGGCATGCGTCCAACCCGATCCTTTACCAAAAACTCCGGTATGATAGTTAACAGCACCACCAATCTTAATGCCTGATAAAACAGGAATGGTATAATAACTCGATAATTCATGAACCGAACCATCGGTGAATTTTCTATCACCAAATGGAAATATGTAATATAAATTATAACCTGGAACGATAGCTTGCTCACCAACTTTAATCAATGAAGGAAGTGTAAATCCTAAATTGTATTTCCACAACATTTTTGTGTCGGTACCGCCATCATTTGTATCCATTTGAACATTGGGACAAACGATGTAATCAATAAAACTATTAACAGCAATTTTATAAGCATTATCATTAAAAACTGATTTGTTGTATTTAAGCAAAAATTCAATGTCGTCGAATTCTTTTAAATTCCTGTCAATGGGTAAAGAAGCCCAAAACGCCACTTTAAGTCCGGTATTTCCTATAGCGTAATCGACATATGGATGTACAGCTGGTTTATTGCCGTTGATATCCCAACCATGCCATATCGATCGTGTTGCAAAAGTTAAATCAGCACTGAATGAGCTGGATTTTTGCGCATTAATACTCAATGCTGAAATAATAATTAACAGAAATGTAAAATTTAGTCTTTTCATTTTTATTGTTTTCCCCTGGTATTGATAAAATCCCATTGCAAAGCCTAATCTCTCCCCATTGTATGATTACTTTATGACTATACAATGATTGTTATTCCATATTTGAAACATTGTTTCTAATAGGGGCAAAAGTATAAAATATTCTGAAACTTAAAATGTTTGAGATATTTTTTACCCACTAATTAAACATGAGTTAACTACAAGATGAGTCAAAAGTCGGGCAGACTTACTCTTCAAAAAGGAAAATTAAATGATTTGTATCTGTTTATTTATCAGCACCTAACAAAAAAGCCCGGGCTCGTATGAACCCAGGCTTAAATATTTCTTTCGCTCTGATTTTAAAATCAGATTTTTAATCAATTAAATGTAAACATTACCAATCTTAATGAGTTTGGGAATGTTGATCAGTTTAATTTTCCGGCCGTTTAATTCGATTAACTTATCAGATTTGAACTCAGAAAGTAAACGAATAACTGATTCAGTAGCCGTTCCAACCATATTGGCCAACTCTTCGCGTGTTAATGAAATCTGTAGCGTACTGTCGTCATCTAAATCAAAAGTATCCATCAATAACAATAATACCTCCGCCAAACGTTCGCGAACCGTTTTTTGTGCAATATCAGTTAAAAACTTATTGGATTCACCCAATTCACGACAGGTCAGTTTCATTAATGACATGGCGAACTCAGGATTAACCTTTATTAAACTTGTAAGTACCTCCGAAGGCAAATAGCACAATACCGCATCGTTTACAACTTTGGAAGTTGTACAAGCTAACTCGTCACTTACAACCGATCTAAAACCAATTAGATCACCATCCTTGGCAAACCGAATGATTTGCTCCTTCCCATCAAAGCCGGTCTTATAAATTTTCAATATCCCTTTGATCACAACATAAGCGCCATTAATACGGCTACCTTCATGGTATAAAATATTGCCACGCTTGTGAAGGGTGCAGCTCATCGACTGTGTAAGAGAATCCAATTCCTCTTCAGTCAAACCGCTGAAAATTTCGTAAGACAGCAAATCTACTTCATCGCTGAAAGGGACACTTTGAATATTTTTCATAACTTGACTAACAACTGAATGAATAAAAAAGTGATAAATGTCATAATTTGATAACAAAGATATAAAAAGGACAGATATTTACATTATCACAAATATTTAAATAGTTCGATATATGAAAACATCAACAAAAATTCAATGGACAGGTAACATGTCATGGGAAACAGAATTATTCGGTCACAAGCTGATTTTAGATGCCGGAGAAGAAAACGGAGGGGAAAATAAAGGGCCACGACCAAAGATACTTATGTTAACAGCACTTGCCGGGTGTACAGGTATGGATGTGGTTTCAATCCTTAAGAAAATGCGAGTGGAAGTGGAAGATATTCAAATATTTGTAGAAGGTGATTTGACCGAAGAACATCCGAAGTATTACGAAAAAATGCATGTGATTTATCAGTTTAAAGGCAACAATCTGCCAATGGAAAAACTTGAAAAAGCCGTGAGTTTATCGGAGGAGCGATATTGCGGGGTATCGGCTCTCTATAAAAAAGCCATTCCAGTTACAACTGAAATCAGAGTTATTGACTAGCTTAAAAAATGTTGTTAAACATTATTTTTTATTCGGCCTCTGTCCGCAGGACAGGGGTTTTTATTTGTGCGGAATAACCGGGAATATTATCATTCACTTACTCAAATAAAATCAACTTACTACAAGGTTTATATTCTGATTATAATTGATATAACGAATCCTTAGGCTTTCATTTTTCGATATTCGGTTGGTGACAAAGATGTGTGCTTTTTAAATACTCGTGAAAAGTATTGCTGGCTCTTAAATCCTGACTCTTCAAACACCAGTTTAATAGGCTTGTTGGTGGTAAGAAGCAAAAGTTTTGCCTTCTCTACACGTTTGGATATAATAAACTCACCAGGAGGAATACCAACAACCTTCTTAAATACTCTGATAAAATGATCAGGTGACAAAAAGGTCATTTTGGCGAGTTTTTCAATGTGAATAACTTCCGTTAAGTGGCTCTGTATGTAACTGAAAATTGGATTAAGGCGATGTCTGACAATCTCATCTTGTGCTGAATTTTGCTTTTGCATTATAAAACGCGAAAGTAATTGTTCAATAATTGCTCGTGTTTCGTAGATATGCGATAAAGGTTGGTTATGTACTGATTTACTTAACCAATCCTTCTTTTGATAGATATCCGGATCGAGAGAAGGTAATTTCATCCCGGGATTTAGTTCCAACAAGCGTTCAAAGAGTTCTTTATCTAATTTATTAACCGATACTTTCGAACTGGTTTTAAACAAACTATAGATATTGAGTCCATTTAATAAATGCGCACTAAAGTGTATGTAATAATGTTCTAATTGTTTCTCGAAATAATACGAACATGGTACAAAACTTGGCACCAGGTAAAGAAAACCAGGTTTAAGAGTTATCCTCTTATCACCAATTTGCAACCACCCTTTTCCTTCAGTTATGAAATAGATTCTGGAAAATGCACTTATCACATAATCATACTTACTATCCCGATCAAAGCGTGATAGTGCAATATTCTTAAGTTCTATTTTTATTAAGTTATCAGAAACGAATCTACTCATATTTCGGGTAATAAGTGAATTTGTTTTATAAAATGACAAATAACAATTAATTGTCAACATATCGATATCGTACAAATATATGCAGAGATAATTCAATTATAAGCTATGCTGACTCTCTATTTTTGAGATCTGATTGGTTTATCGATTGACAAGAGAGATACAAACAAATAATTGACCCAGAAATATTTATCGACTACAACATTTAAATCATGAAAATTAGAATAATAGGAGTGGTATTATTTGCACTTATTTCAATTAGTGTAAATGCACAGTTAAGTGGAGGCGGAGATTTAAATCCCGACCTCAAAGCACCAAAGGAAGCCCAGGAGAAATGGATGGATTTGAGAATTGGATTAAGTGTACATTGGGGACCATCAGCTCTGGGAGCAGAAGAAATTAGTTGGTCACGACATTCCAAAATTCCAAAGGAAACTTACGATAACTATTACAAAGAGTTCAATCCCGACAAATTCGATGCCAACGAATGGGCCAAATTAATGAAACGTTGGGGCATTAAATACATGGCGCCAACGGGAAAGCATCATGATGGATTTTGTCTTTGGTTTTCTGATTATACCGAGTATGACATGGAAAATGCCAAACTAAAGATTGACATCATGGCTGAGTTGGCCAAGGCATGTAAAAAACACAACATCATGTTTGGCTCCTATTATTCAAACCTGGATTGGTATCATCCCGACTGGTACCCATACCTATATGGCGGTCCGGGGGAATTATTTGAAAGATATGACGATACTCCAAACCTCGAGCGCTACTATAAGTTTTTTGAAAATCAGGTAGTGGAACTGATTGAGAAATACGACATCGACTTTTTTCAGTTTGATGGCGAATGGGATAGCACATATACCCATGAGGTTGGCTCAAGATTATACCGCCGTTTTCATGAGGTAAAGCCAGATGTACTTTTAAGTTCACGTATTGATATTGGCCGACGAAGCGCTGGTATGAGCAACCACCTTGACATGGATGGTCTAAAATATGCGGGCGATTATCAGGAACGTGAACGATTGGTGAACCATGGTAATAACGTGGTATCGTGGCTCGATCATCCTTGGCAAGCATGGGTAACCATCGACAAAACGCAATGGGCTTATAACCTTGATCCTGTATTAATGAGTTTTGAAGAATTAATTGCTGATTTGGTTAGTGTTATTGGAAATAACGGTAATTATATGATCAACCTTGGGCCTCGTCCTGATGGTAGTTTCGAACCTGAGCAAATTGCTTTGATGGATCAAATGGGTGCCTGGCTCAAAGAGCACGCCGAAACTGTTTATGGAACCAGAGGTGGTCCATTTTACCCATTCCCGGAAGGTGTAAGCACACGTAAAGGAAAAAAAGCCTGGATTTTTGTACTTGACAATGAAGCTACAAAGCTAACACTTCCTAAACTGCCTCAGGAAATCAAATCGGCTAAAGTATTTAAGTCTAAAAATAAGGTTGTCTACACTACCAAGGATGACCTTCTAATGATTGATTTACCTGCCAAAAAAGAAGGTGAACCAATGCGTGTTATTGAATTAAACTTTGATGAAAACGTAGAAATGTCAACAGTAAAAGAACTTCCGAACAAGTATGAGCAAGCCGGTGCCAATTTAATAGTGGAAGGCATTACATACGAGTTGAGTTCGAAAGACAAGCAATGGCACAATTCAGAGAAAGAGCACCATATATTTGATGAAAAAGAAGTGGATAACCACAGCTTTCATACAGAAAGTGAGAAGCAACCTTTTATTAAAATCGACTTAGGAAGCGAAAAAGAAATACACGGCATCCTTATTAAGAACCGTACAGGATGTTGCCAGGAACGAGCGAAAAACCTCACGATTTGGTTATCAAACGATGGTAAGAACTGGAAAGAATATTGGCGTGCTAAAAACCTAAAAGACGAATGGGATGTAACTTTAACAACCAATAGTATGGGAGCAACCGTTCCGGGTGCCAAAACACGCTACATTAAAATTGGTACCGTCAATAAAAAAGCACAAGCATTGCATTTGAACAAGATTCAGATATTTGGCAAGTAATAAACTACAGACCTTTGAATAAAAGAAAAGAGGCTGATTCTAAAAATTGAATCAGCCTCTTTCTTATATATTATTTCAATATTTACTTACCTGCCGCCTTAAATTGGTCAAGAAAGCGTTTATCGTTTTCAAAGAATAATCGAATGTCTTTTATCTGATATTTCAGCATGGTAATTCGTTCGATACCCATACCAAAGGCAAAACCAGTATATTCTTTGCTGTTGATGCCACTTGCTTCGAGTACAGCCGGATCAACCATACCACAACCAAGAATTTCTACCCAACCGGTATATTTACAAACATTGCAGCCCTTACCACCACAAAGCGAACAAGAGATATCCATCTCAGCTGAAGGCTCAGTAAATGGGAAGTAGGATGGACGCAAACGAATCTTTGTATCAGCCCCAAATAGTTCTTTTGAGAAATATAAAAGTGTTTGCTTTAAGTCGGCAAACGAAACGTTTTTATCGATGTAAAGTCCTTCTACCTGGTGGAAAATACAATGAGCACGAGCCGAAATTGCTTCGTTACGGAACACACGTCCTGGGAAAATGGCACGAATAGGAGGTGCCTGCTTTTCCATTACACGAACCTGTACCGATGAAGTATGGGTACGAAGTAAAACATCCGGATTGGTAGCGATAAAGAAAGTATCCTGCATATCGCGAGCCGGGTGTTCTGGCGGAAAGTTTAGCGCTTCAAAAACGTGGTGATCATCCTCAATTTCAGGACCATCAGCAACATTAAAGCCCAAACGAGAGAAAATCTCAACAATCTCATTCTTAACAATCGATAATGGGTGACGACTTCCTAGCTCAAATGAAGTTCCGGGTAAAGTTAAATCGGTTCCCACTTCTCCTTGCGAACTGGATGCAAAGCCATCCTTAATCTCGTTGATTTTATCAAGCGCCTGTGTTTTTAGAACATTTAATACTTTACCAACTTCGCGCTTTTGTTCGTTAGGTATGGTTTTAAACTCATCAAATAGCTGTGAAACCAAACCCTTTTTACTTAAATATTTAATCCGCAACTGTTCAGCCTCTTCAGCCGATGAAGCTGCCAGGCTTTTAATTTCTTCAACTAATTGATTAATTCTATCTAACATGATTGTTTAATTACTTTAATATAGCGACTTGCAAAAGTAATAAAACGATTGGGATGAGAGATGAATATTCGATTTCTTTTTTTAAACAGAAAGAGCGCGCAAATACTTATTTTCTTATGATCTCGATCGTTTTGATACGAATTTCATTCACTGGCCGGTCCACTGCATAGGTTTTAACCGATGCGATTTGATCTACCACATCCATTCCTTTGGTCACCCAGGCAAATACCGTATAATCGCCATCGAGGTATGGGGCACCACCAACGGTTGTATAAGCTTTACGCTGAGCTGCTGTATATTTGATGCCTTTTTCAACTTGTAATTCATCCAGTTCGGTATTATTAAAAAGGCGTCCGGCCACAATATAAAACTGCGATCCATCACTGCGGTTATGTTTGTTTCGATCTTCAGGCAGTTTCGATGCGGCAATCATTCCTCTTTTATGAAACAAATCAGGCTGTATGTTCATCTTAAGCGTATAGCCTGGTCCCTGCCAGCCTACAACATCATCTTTCCTGGCATATTTGGTATCGGCAGCTCCTGTTTGAATCAGAAAATTATTAATAACCCGATGCACCAAAAGGCTGTCGTAAAAATTATCGCTTACCAGCTTGATAAAATTATCGCGGTATTTAGGCGTTTTATCCGAAAGAGCTAATTCGATATTACCTTTATTAGTAATGATGCGAAACCCTTTCACCTTGGTATGCGAGATATAAACCTTATTGCTTTTGTTGCGAAGATCATAAATAGATTGTGGCCTTTTCTTTTGATTTTTAAGCAACTGATTAATCCATCTGGCTTCTAAAATTCTTTTATTACCATCAACTTCCTGAACCAATCCGGCAAGTCTATGGCTATTGGCAAAAACGGGTTTTCCAACCTTAAAATCACCTTCATAGGTTTTATAAGAAAGCGTATCGCTTGCCACTAAATTACCTCCCAAACCTTCATCAACATAAAGTTTACGGTTCTTCCGAAACAACTGATAAATGGAATCTGCTTTAAACGTGGCATCTTTAATGCTCAGAAATTTTAGATTTCGGCGATTAACTTTTAACAAAACCAGATCCAAATCAACATCATATGCCACAAAACCCTGAACCGTTGTAAAATCCTCAAGCCCCATAGGCGAAGCTTTTACTTTGTAGGCACCCTTAATATAACTCAGATTGGTTACCACCAGGTTTGATGCAACATAGAAACCATAACCATCATTCAAACGACGGGTATAATGATCAAACGTACGTAAACTCACAATTCCCTTTACATTGTCCTTGTATGATCCTTTAAAGGCATCAACAACAACTTGCTGTTTTTGTGGCTTTTGGCAAGCTAATAAACAAGTCGTTAAAATGAGAATGGTAAAAAGCTTATTCATCTGTCTAAATTTATTTTCATTGGTCATAACTTGTCACGCCTGGCGGGATGGAACTCCCAATAGTTTCAATCATTCTATGAGTGTAAATTGAATTTGCATGGTCGTTTCCTACGTTCTAATAGTAAAAATATCACTTCTTTGAAATGGCCAAGGTTAATCCCAACAGGGCTAAAACACTCACTTTACTCCACTTGGTGAATTTCCAGAAACGTGCATTATTCAGCACATCGGTTAAACGACCAGCTAATATTGCAATAAGCAAGAAAATAAATATGGCCTGAATCATAAAAACAGTTCCCAGTGCCAGCATCTGGTATGATTGATCGATGCCTGATTTGCTTATAAACTGCGGCAAGAATGCAATAAAAAACAAAGACACTTTGGGATTCAAGACGTTCATAAAAAAGCCTTTGCGAATCAACTTCATAAAACTCGATGGTTTAAAGGATTGATCTGAACTCAAGGCAATAATCGGCTTTTTATCCTTTGTTGCAAGAATAGCCAGGTAAAAAAGATAAGCAGCTCCAAGATATTTAATAACAGAAAAGGCGATTGCCGATTTTTGTATGATTATAGAAAGACCTGTTGCTGCCGCAAATGTATGAATCAATATTCCTGAACACAGGCCAATTGAAATCGCAATACCATTTCTTTGACCTTTTGTAATGCTCTCCGTTAATACAAAAATATTGTCAGGGCCTGGCATTAATGTAAGTAATACCGATGCTCCAATAAACGATATAAGTAATTCTAATTCCATATTTTTAAGCTTACAATTTCTGCTGATATGAGTTATTGAGTAACGATGCTAACCTTTATTTTCACGTCGGTTCTGGGGCGATTGTTTTTATCAACTGGCAAAGCAGCTATTTTACTTAAAACACCCAAACCTTCCACCACCTCGCCAAATACGGTATAATCTCCATCCAGTTCAGGTGTGCCTCCAATTGAAGAATACAACTGACGCTGTTTTTCAGTGAATTCAATCTTATCTGATATGCTGTAGTGAAAATTGATCTTGTCTTTTATTTCGCGTAATAGTTTATTGAAAGCCTTGGGATCCTCGGTTTTAAGCTTTGCCAATTCTTCTTTGTGGGGCAGATAATATTGCCTTTTTAACTCAATCTTAATAGGATTATTGGTTGCCTTTTCAATTAAATCCAGCTCATTGCTCGTATACTTTCGTCCTTGTACAATATAAAACTGCGATATATCCGACATTTTAAAGTGATTAACTTCTTCTGGCTGTCGCGGAGCACAAAGCGCACCTTTTTTATGGAAGCAGTTTTCGTGATACTCAGCATCAATATTTATGGCCTTTCCATAACCAATGGCTCTTCCTGGTGCAGCATTGCGAGAGTCGGAGGACCCGCCCTGAATAACAAAACCTTTCACCACGCGGTAAAACAAGGTTCCATCGAAATGCTTTTCGCCCACTAATTTTAAAAAATGATCACGATGATCAGGTGTTTCATTGTACAATTTCACCTTCATCGTTCCCATATTGGTTGTTATATTAACATAGTAAACAGGCTCTTGTGACTGAGCTGCAGCCGAGAGCATCAGCGCGATGGCCAGGCATATAAATCGTTGCATAAACGTTTGTTTTGAAACTGCAAGATAAGTATTACTTAGGATTTTTAAGAAAAGACCAAATTGGTGGCACCGTAATAGTCTTTAAGCTTCGATCATAATGCTATCAAAATTATGATATACTTACAAAAAACGGATGCAATCCATTTACCTGGGTAAAGAATAGCATCCGCTAAATTATTTTATTTCCTAATCTAAGCTGACAAAAACCTAGTTAAGTACTTTCATTTTAATAATATAAACGTCTTCAACAGGACGATCAGCTGCTCCGGTTTCAACTCCTGCAATGGCATCAATTACTTCCAGTCCTTCAACCACTTCCCCAAACACAGTATAGTTATCATCCAAATGAGGAACACCGCCCAATGTACGGTACACTTCTTTGATGTCTTCAGGAATCGTTTGCTTAGGCTCCTTCGTCATCTTCTTTTCAACTTCTTCTTCGATTCTAACACGCATATTCATAAAAGCCTCATTATCGCCACTCTCCTGAATTTTTTGCAATGAATCTTTATACTCCTCAAGCGTTTTATAAAACACCTGCTGGCGTTTCATATCTTCATAACGCTTTTCAATGCCCTTAAAACCTTCATCGGTAAAAGGCTTACCCTGTACAATATAAAACTGCGAACCTGATGATTTTTTTTCAGGGTTAACATTATCTCCTGTTCGGGCAGCTGCCAACGCACCTTTTTTATGGAAAAACTTAGGGTAATTTATCTCCGCAGGAACCTGATATCCTGGTCCTCCATTTCCTAACATAGCATCCGGTTTGGCACTTCTTGACTCCGGATCACCACCTTGAATCATAAAATCGTTAATCACCCGGTGAAACAGCAATGAATCGTAAAAGCCTTCTTCGGCAAGTTTAACAAAGTTATCCCGATGCTTTGGGGTTTCGTCATAAAGTTTAATTTTCATATTTCCTTTAGACGTTTCCATTAAAATCATCACACCTTCCTTGGATTGCTGACTGCATGACGCAAATAAAGCAAGGGCAAGAATAGTCGTTAATAAAATCTTCATTTTAATATGATTAGTGTTCTATTTTGTATTATGCGAATTCAACATCTTTAAAATACTCGATCAGCCCCTTTTTAATTAGTTGATTTTGATAAGATGGCATCATTGACTTGAGCTTGGGTGATGCTTCGAATATTGGAAAACCATCGGCATCAATTCCTGTTTCTTTGATGTATCCCTGGCGAACCAAAATACGACAGCGCGCTACGTTGATCAAATCCATTTTTTCGGTTTTTGAAAATTCTCTAAAACCCCATCCCATTTCCTGAATGCCCAATACAAAAAGAATAAACTCATACTCAGCACTTACTTTAAAGTGTTTGCTGACTTTTAGTATCAGCTTATCCCATTCTTCCTCAAATTCTTTCGTTGTCATTTCTGCCATGATTCAAAATTAATTAAACGTGCTTAATGCACAAGTTGTATGCCTGATTAATGCCAAATTAAAATCATTCATTGAATGATGCTTTTGGTATAACTACCAAACAGCATAAAAATTAAAAAGTTGGAAACTTTTGTTTATTGCTTGTAACTTATTCGTAAATGTGTGCGTCCTATTTTGGTAACAAGTGTTACTAAGTTTTGAATCAATCGATTGTATTACCAAAAATATACTATGATGAAAGAGTTAAAAAGAATGAGTTTTCTCACGATGCTTTTTGCCGTGAGTATGATTGCTTGTGTAGAAGCACAGGATGTTCTTGACCAGGTCAACGAGTCGTATAAAAATATTAAAGATGTTGAGATCGAAGGATCTTTTTGCTCCGTTAATATCAATGGAGGATCCGGATCGGAAGTGACTCTGACTGGTGAAATTACCGGATCGAATAAATACGAAGTTAAAATTCGTCACAACGTCAGCGGAGGAACCCTACGTGTTTGGATCGATCGTCCAAATTCATTAAGAAATGTACGAGGTAAATTAGAATTAAATGTTCCTCAAAACACCAATGTTGATGTGGATAATTCAAGCGGAAGTATCTATGTTTCCAACCTCGGACAAGTGGTAGTTAAACTGGAAGCATCAAGTGGCAGCATCAAAGCTCAAAACATTGATTCGAATGTAAATGCATCGGCATCTTCGGGTAGTATCTCAACTGTGGATATTTCAGGCGATGTACGGGCAAATACTTCATCCGGTGGGCAAAAACATGCACGCATTGGTGGTAGTTTAAAAGCAAAGGCTTCTTCGGGCAGTATCAAGGTTGATGGCGTTGAAGGCGAAGCTGAAGTTCAAACCTCTTCTGGTAGCCAGTCAATCAATACCATTGGCAGTAATTTGTATGCCCAGGCTTCTTCCGGTAGTATTAAAATAAGCGACGTGCGCGGCAATGTAAAAGCCAATACTTCATCGGGCGGACTAAGTTTGAGTAATGTAACCGGAGCCCTTAACCTGGTTTCAACAAGTGGTAGCCAACGCGGATCAAACATCAAACTGACTGGTAATTCAAGCTTTAAATCATCATCGGGTAGTGTTTCGATGGATTTGACCAATGACACAGAAGAATTAAGTTTTGCCTTAAGAGCATCTTCAGGTAGCTTAAACGCTAAAGGAAGCAGTGGCCGAAAAAATTTGGTTATTGAACGTGGTCCGATAAGAGTGACTGGTACAAGTAGCTCAGGAAGCCAGTCTTACAGATAACGAAACGGTTCTTTCACCGGATGATGAAAGATAAAAATGGATTCATCTGGTGATTTTAAAATAGCAAAAAGTCAATATTGGCTGCAAAAAACGGGTTGAATGTTTATGGTTCAACCCGTTTTATATTCTTATAATATCGTTTCAATCGCTTCAGTTGGTCGGCCAATTACTGCTTTATCGCCGTTGATAACAATTGGACGCTCGATTAAACGAGGATATTCCAACATGGCCAATACCCACTCTTCATCTGACAATTCTTTATCTTCGAATTCCATTTTGTAAACCTCTTCATTCTTACGAATCAGTTCCAAAGGGGTAATTCCCAATTTATCAATTACCGTTGTTAGCTCATCAGGTGTTAGTACATCATCCAAATACTTGATGATTTCAAATTCTACACCTTTTTCTTCCAATAACGTCACAGCCGCGCGACTCTTGGAGCATCTTGGGTTATGTAATATTTTTATCATTGCAATAAGTTTTTAGTAGCTTGTTAATAAACCTCTTCGGCACCAAATTCCATCAGGTAAGCTTTAATAAAGCCATCAATGTCACCATCCATTACAGCCTGAACGTTGGAAGTTTCGAAGTTTGTACGCACATCTTTAACCAGTTTATAAGGCTGCATTACGTATGATCTAATCTGCGAGCCCCATTCGATCTTTT
Organism: Carboxylicivirga sp.; assembly: GCA_025210475.1. GTDB lineage: Bacteria > Bacteroidota > Bacteroidia > Bacteroidales > Marinilabiliaceae > Carboxylicivirga. Next base: position 85,287 of record JAOARW010000065.1, read on the forward strand.
TCTTTTGCGACTCAACCTTATTTTGTTCTTCCATCTGCTTGCGAAGCTCTATCTCAAAAAGCTGAGACTTAAGCAATCGCATGGCATTTTCTTTGTTACCCAGCTGCGAACGCGATTCGGTATTCTCAATTACAATGCCCGATGGTGCATGTCGTAATCGAACACCTGTTTCCACCTTGTTCACATTCTGTCCACCGGCACCACCCGAACGGAATGTTTCCCAGGTAATGTCACTTGGGTTAATTTCAATATCGATGGTGTCATCAATAAGAGGAATAACAAATACAGAGGTAAAGGATGTCATGCGCTTATTAGCCGCATTAAATGGCGATAATCGCACCAAGCGGTGAACACCATTTTCACTTTTCAGATAGCCATAGGCAAAATCGCCCTCAAACTGCAAACTAACCGTTTTAATACCGGCATCATCTCCAGGCTGATAATTCACCTCTTTTACCTTATAGCCATGAGCTTCTCCCCAACGAATGTACATACGCATCAGCATTTCTGCCCAGTCCTGGCTTTCGGTACCACCAGCTCCGGCATTGATCTTCAGCACAGCTCCCATTTTGTCTTCTTCACGGCGCAGCATGTTTTTCAGCTCCAGCTTTTCTAGCAGCTCTTTGCACATTTCAAATTGCTGATCCACATCTTCGGCATCGGCTTCGCCGGCTTTATGAAAATCAAACAGCACCTGCAAATCTTCCACTGCTGATGCCACTTCCTGGTAATCGTTAACCCAACTTTTAAGCTCGCGCAACTTCTTCATCTGAATCTCTGCCTTCTTGGCATCATCCCAGAAATCGGGCGCCTGCGAGCGCATTTCTTCTTCTTCTATTTCAACCTTTTTACGATCGATGTCAAAGATACCTCCTTAACGCCAACTCGCGTCCATTTAAGTCTTTAAGTATTTCTTGTGTTATCATTGTAAATAATTAAGGAGGTAAAGGTACTAATAGTTTCTTAGTTTAATGAGTTAGAGCAGGAAGAGAAAATAAGAGCAGTAGAATATAAAAATCACCATCGACTCTGTTCTGGGAGTAACATTGTTAAATTGGCTATTAGCCATCAGCCAGTGGCCAGTAGCTTTTTTGATAGAAGAATAATGTTTAAAAACTTATCGCCCGTAAACATTTCGTTTTACATTTTTACAATAGCGCGAAATGTATTTGTATGCTTCAAAATTCCCCAACTTACCGGCCTTATCCCAATCGTAGCATGCTTTTTCGTGCAGACCAATGTTGTAGTGAGAAACACCCCGGTTAAACCAGGCATGCACATCGTTAATGTCTTTCTCTATGGCCTGATCAAAATCACGAATGGCCAGTAAATAATCCTTTCTGGAGAAGTAAATTGTTCCACGAATGGAATAACTTCCTGACAAATCCGGATCGAGATAAATGGTTTTGTTGATATCATCGAGGGTAGCATCCTGATCGGAAGAATGCTGCATGCGAAGCTTTGAACGCTCGTAATAGGATTGTGCCAATAAAGAATCGGAATTAATGGCTTCACTATGCCACCTATATGCTGCCTTGATATCTTTGTATTTGGCAAAATTAAGAATCGCAAGCTCACTGATGGCCGGAGCAAAATCAGGTTTTCGATCGAGGCATAAATCGAAATTAATACCCGCTTCATCAATTTTGTTTTCCTTCAGTTTAAAAAGCCCTTTAAAATAATATTGAAGAAAACCATTTGGGTTAATTTCCTCACAACTCTTTAAATCTTCGCGACAACCAACCAAATTCTGGTAATTATAGCGTGCATAAGCTCTTATGCAATAGGCCAGCTCCGACTCGGGATGTTTTCTGATATAACGACTCAGACTTTTAGCCGCTTCGATGTGTTGATCACAAATGACATTCAGAAACGACAAACTAAACAAATCACTTAATTCGCCCGGGTTTACTTTTTTATCCTTTGCATCACTTAAAGGGATGTTAACCCAGTTGCTATCGTTTAACAGATAGGTATTGTAGAGAATTTTATGCTGTCCATTTTTGGAAACATTCACAATACCACATAACTGACCATTGCTATTTATGGCGGGTGCACCAGCAGAATACCGCCCATAACTGCCCTCTATAATTCCGGTTCTGGAAAGATAGGGAAAGTGTACAACATCGTTAACAGGAGCCAGTGTCATACCATCTTCCGATTCCTGTTCGTGAGTAAAAAAAAGTAGTTCCTCGCCTTGCTTGTAGGATTGCTTGGCTGGCAACAAAAAATCAAAGGACTTTTGCCTGCTTTGCTCCACCTTAATCAGAGCAATATTGGTATAGGGGTGGAAGGAAACGACTTTATCTACTTTAAAAGTTTTTCCACTTCGGATGCTAACAACAGCTGAATCGGCGTGCTCAAAAATATAGCCCATGGTAATGGCCAATCCATCGGCACTGATAAAAAAACCAGATGCTTTACCGGCCAGAAGCTTATTGCTGCCATAAGCCCTTGCTTCAAAAACAGCCTTCTCCGTTGTATTAATAATGTCTACAATGGATTGCCCGTGCAAAAACAGGGGAATAAAAAGCAAAAAGGGTATAAGTATGCGTCTGCTTATCATTATCAGTTAGTCCTTTGGTCGCTCAAAAATAACAAAATAGTCCGCTGTTGGTTGAATGAGCTGATTGATAATGGATAAAACAATCCAGAAAATTGACAAATGACAATCTTGTTTTGATTGATGGTGATATAATTACTAATTAAAACAAATAACAATTGGTATCGTTGCCTTTTTATTTTCTTCTCAATACCAAATGTAAAAACCCATTTTTCTCCTTTTACAAGCCAATACTATTTAGTATTTGAGCATTTAAGTTATAAGTTTTGTAAATACCATTTAGTATCCGCACTTTTTAGCCCTTATTTTAATAATTACTATTTGATATCGTGTAATTTATCCTTGGATTGGCAAAATACCATTTGATATCAACTTATTTTTATCCAATATTGGTATTATCACTTATTATAACTAATCAATAGCATAAACATTAAGGTAAAAACTCTGGATGCTGCACCAAATAGTCGTATTTGTTGAGCACTAAAAAAGGCCTGCTAATAACTAACAGGCCTTCGGGGTAATACTTTAAATCGTTTATTGTGGATTTACTTCAGCTAATGCTTCGGTAACATTAATGGCATAATCCGCCAGTTTTTCACATTCTGAGAACAAATCATTAAAGATGATACCTGCCTCGTAGGTATAAACCTCGTTTTTAAGATTATCCAAGTGCTCAATCTTCAATTGATTTCTGTAGTTGTTAATCTCGTCTTCCAACTGCTTGGCCTTTGTCAAATGAATATCTTCATCGGTATCATCCAGGTTCGAAATCATCACTTCCAGAGAGGCATCAACAAGGTTGAACATTAACTCCAGCTTGTTCATAATATCATCACTGAATTTAACCTTGGCATTACGCATGCGATTGATGGTTTTTGCCAGGTTATAATTGCAGTCGCCAATGCTCTCTAAATCATCAACCAGTTTCAGCATGGAGCGAACCCTCTTACGGCCTAAATCACTTAATTTTCCCTGGTTAACTTGCGATAGATAGTTGGCAATTTCGACTTCGATATTATCACAAATTCCTTCGTACTTCTCAATACGGGCATACTGCTTACTAAACTTGCTATCCTTATTCTGATTGATCAGTTTACGGATAAAACCGAACATTTTTTGGCTGTGCTTACCAAATGAATGCACTTCTTTACGAGCCTGCAAAATTGATAACTCGGAAGTAGAGAGCATGCCTGTTGTAATAAACTTAAGCCTGAACTCTTCGTCTTCAATTTCTGATGACGGTACCATCCTAACAACCACCTTGTTAAATAAAGGCACAAACCATATAAATATCAATACATTGAGTACATTAAAGGAGGTATGGAATATGGATAATGCCGTTGGAATAGCTGCTACAGATTCGCTTGGCGATACGCCATTACTACGCGATACAATCTGATCGATGGCATCCACAAACCAAGGAAAAACCATCAACATCCAGGTTACACCCATCAGGTTAAATAATAAGTGAACACGTGCTGCACGCTTGGCGGAAACATTTCCCACAGCAGCTGCAATATTCGCAGTAATGGTTGTACCAATGTTTTCACCCATCACCATAGCTGCCGCAAGGTGGAAAGGAATCCATCCCTGGTTACACATCACAAATGTAAGTGCCATCGTTGCACTGGAAGATTGAATGACAACGGTTAAAATGGCTCCTATAAACAGGAAAATTAAAGTTGAGCCAAAACCTAAGTTGGTATAATGTTGCAAGAAGCTTAATACTTCCGGACTTTCTTTAATATTCGGAACCGATCCTTTCAGGTACTCTAAACCTAAGAACAGTAAAGCAAAACCAACCAGGAATTCACCCCACGAACGTCGTGTAGAGTTTTTAGAAAAGATTAATGGAAGTCCCAAACCAATCATTGGTAAGGCATAGGCACTAATTTTTACCTTAAAACCAAGCAAGGTAATCATCCATCCGGTAATGGTGGTTCCGATATTGGCCCCCATAATAACGCCAATGGACTCAACCAGTGACATCAAACCGGCATTCACAAAACTAACGACCATTACAGTTGTTGCCGAAGATGATTGAATAATGGTAGTTACCAAAAAGCCGGTTAACACGCCTAAAAAGCGATTCGATGTCATGGCTGACAGGATCTTACGCATTCGTGCGCCGGCCACCTTTTGCAAGGCTTCACTCATCATCTTCATTCCGAAGAGAAATAACCCCAACGATCCAATCAGGGTTAAAAAATCAAAAATTGAATAACTCATAATTTGCAATAATGTAAAGGCCTAAACCTTTGCAATAATAATATAGATTCTACATCTCAAATTTGAACGCCCAAAGATGTAATTTTTTTTGAACTAATAACATTGCATTAACCTTCTAATAATGATTTTTTAACACGAAAAACTGCTCTTTAGAATATTTCTAATTAAAATGATTCTTTTCATCAACTCCAAAACAAATAAAGTTGATAATTATACCTATTTGAACCTGCGACTACCACCAATAAAAAACTTCTTAGTTTATTTTGTATTCCAGCACTTTAGAAGACATTTAAAAATACAAATATGAATAAGCAATTGATTTTCACCACCTGTTTATTGTGTTTATTAACACTGGGTTGTCAGCAAGCGGCAAAGAAAAAAGTTGATCGATTAACCGATTACGTCAATCCTTTTATGGGCACCGATGGTCCGGGAAACACCTATCCGGGAGCAACTGTTCCATTTGGCATGGTACAGCTAAGCCCCGATCATGGCATACCAGGATGGGACCGAATTGCCGGCTATTTTTATCCGGACACCATCATCACTGGTTTTAGTCATATGCACCTGACAGGAACAGGAGCGGGCGATTTGTATGATATTTTACTGAGCCCCATCAACTCCAAAGCAACCAAAACCATTAAGGAAAATGGTAATTGTCCGTATAGCACATTTACACATGACCAGGAAAAAGCAGAGCCCGGTTATTACCAGGTTTATTTGCAGGATTATGGTATCAATGCTGAATTAACCACTACCCGTCGTACTGGTATTCATCAATATACCTTTCCGAAAGATGATAATTCCGGTTTTATTATTGATTTGGGCTATTCCCTCAACTGGGATGCTCCAACCGATACCTACTTAAAAATAGTGGATAATACAACCATCGAAGGTTATCGTTTTTCAACTGGTTGGGCTAAAGATCAACGTGTTTATTTCACGGCTAAATTCTCCAAACCATTTGTTTCAACCCAATTGTATAAGAATGGTGATAAAGTTGATGTTAACGCCACAAAAGGCAAAAACACCAAAGTAATTATTCGCTTTGCAACCAAGGATGATGAAAAGATATTGGTAAAATTTGGTTTATCTACAGCGAGTAATGGGGGTTCATTAGCCTCTCTTAAAAAAGAAGCTTCGCACAATGATTTTGAGAAATACCGAATCGATGCTTCCAATAATTGGGAGAATGAGCTTTCAAAGATTAAAATAGAAAGCTCTAACGAAACCTGGAAAAAGACCTTTTACACCACTTTGTATCAGTCGATGCTGGCTCCAACCTTGCTTAGCGATACCGATCACAGGTACAAAGGTGCCGATGGCGAATACCACCAAACCACAGGCTACGATAAATACGATACCTTTTCACTTTGGGACACATTTAGAGCTGCTCATCCTTTATACACCGTGATGCATCCGGAACGGGTTAAAGATTTTGTAAGCAGTATGATCAGCCATTACAACCAAACAGGTTTAACACCCGTTTGGTCGATGCAAGGGAATGAAACCAATATGATGATTGGCTATCATGCCGTTCCGGTAATTGTTGATGCCTATTTTAAAGGATTACTAAACGAATTTGATGCCGAACTTCTGTATGAAGCCTGTAAATCAAACGCGATGGACGATGCACATGGTATTAAGGAATATCGCGAATTAGGTTATGTACCCGTATCGTACGATCATGAAAACTGGTCGGTTTCTAAAACCGTTGAATACGCCTACGATGATTGGTGTATTGCTCAACTGGCAAAAGATTTAAATAAAACTAATGATTACAATTATTTTATGAAGCGTGCCAACAACTGGCGCAATCATTACGATACCGAATCATCGTTTCTGAGACCAAAACTTGCCAACGGGGCCTTTATCGAGGACTTTACAGCTAAAGATTATACCGATCATTTTTGCGAAAGCAATGCCTGGCATTATTTCTGGTTTGTTCCACATAACATTAAAGGTCTGATTGATGCAACCGGTGGCTACAATCGTTTTGAAGAAAAACTGGATAGCATGTTTACCTATCATCCCAAGGAAGATGATAAATTACCAATCTTCAGCACAGGTATGATTGGTCAGTATGCCCACGGAAATGAACCAAGTCACCATGTGGCATATTTATATAATTACCTTGGTAAACCATGGAAAACACAGGAGCGTGTGAGACAAATTATGGAAACTCAATACAAGCCAATACCATACGGTCATTGTGGAAACGAAGACTGCGGACAAATGTCATCCTGGTATATTTTTAGCTCATTGGGTTTTTACCCGGTTAATGCAGCCGAAGGCCTTTATGTGATCGGAACACCATTATGGGAAAGTGCCAGCATCGAATTAAAGGATGGTAAAAGTTTTAAAATAACTTGTAAGCATGCCTCAACCGAGAACTTATATATCAATTCGGTAAAATTAAATGGCAAAGCTCTTGATCGCTCATTTATCTATCACGATGAAATAATGAAAGGTGGTCACCTGGAATTTGAAATGTCAGCTAAACCAAACAAAGAATTATGGACGGAACAGAGTTCCTATCCTCCATCAGACAAGAACTAAAAAAAGCAAAGTGCGGCAGTTAAACGACAACTGTTGCACTTTGCTTTCTTTTAAAGAATGATTACTAAGGTAATGACTGACAGGATAAAAACCTGTAAAATCAGAAATCTGATCGGAATATCAATACCCTTGTACCAATCTTTAACCATTGTTAAGTTTCGAGTTTTCATAGCTCATCGGGTTTTATTGCCTTCAATTAGACCATTTTACTACTCCAACTCCCGATTCATAACACTAGACGAAAAAAAAACAAGAAAGTTGCTTCACTTTCAATATTTTTTTATTTCTCACTTATAACGTACTGGTTTTAACATTATTGTACGAAATTAATAAAAATCTCCATAAAATACATTTGAATTTAGGAGTAATTTCTCTTTATTTGTATTTCATGAATAAAAAATTGATTCATATTACTTCTACAGGCTTCAAAGGGATTAACCTTTTGAATGAATCTTCACATATGATGATGTGTATGATGATGACACGCTAAGTGTCACAACGCATCGTATCTGAAAATCAACAAAAAAAATAGTACAGACCGGTGCGTTAGGCACAGGTAGAGGTTAAAGCAAGAAAACATTAACCATAAAAATTGAATACTATGTCTGATTTTCGATTCGAAACACTGCAGTTACATGCCGGCCACGATGTTGATGAAACCACTTTATCACGCGCCGTGCCTATTTATCAAACCAGTTCTTATCTGTTTAAAGATTCGGAGCACGCAGCTAACCTTTTCGGACTAAAAGAGTTTGGAAATATTTACACACGCATCATGAATCCAACCACCGATGTGTTTGAAAAACGCATTGCAGCATTGGAAGGTGGCGTAGGTGCCTTGGCTGTATCTTCGGGGCAGGCTGCACAATTTATTGCTTTAACAAATTTTCTGGAGGCGGGCGACAATTTCGTATCAACCTCTTACTTGTATGGTGGCACCTACAACCAGTTTAAAGTTCAGTTTAAGCGTTTAGGTATTACAACCAAATTTGTAGAAGGTGATAACCCAGCTGATTTTGATGCAGCTGTTGATGCCAATACCAAAGCCATATACATCGAAACCATTGGAAATCCACAATTTAATGTGCCCGATTTTGAAGCCATTGCTGCCATAGCACAAAAACACGAAATTCCTTTAGTGGTCGACAATACATTTGGCACAGGTGGCTACCTGTTTCGTCCATTGGAACACGGTGCAAATATCGTTGTTGAATCAGCCACTAAATGGATTGGTGGCCATGGAACATCTATTGGCGGCGTAATTGTTGATGGTGGTAATTTTAATTGGGGCAATGGTAAATTTCCTTCTTTTACCGAACCTTCAGAAGGTTACCATGGTTTAAAATACTGGGAAGTGTTTGGCAGTGAAAGTCCTTTCGGAAACATCGCTTTTATCACGCGGGCCCGTGTTGAAGGTTTGCGCGATTACGGATCGGCCTTAAGCCCATTTAATGCATTTCAACTGATTCAGGGATTAGAAACGCTATCATTACGCGTTGACAGACATGTAAGCAATGCACTGGAAATTGCCACCTGGCTCGAAAACCATCCACAAGTGGAATTTGTAAAATATCCGGGATTGGAATCCAGCCCGTATCACTCACTGGCTAAAAAATATCTGAAAAGAGGCTTTGGAGGGGTAATGAGCTTTAAGATTAAGGGCGATGCCCAAGCGGGTGACCAGTTTATTAACAACCTTTCATTAATAAGTCACCTGGCCAATATTGGCGATGCCAAGTCCTTGATTATTCACCCTAGTTCAACCACGCATGAGCAATTAAGTCTCGAAGAACAAAAGGCCTCAGGCGTTGAACCGGGATTACTTCGCTTGTCAGTTGGTATCGAGCACATCGATGATATTAAAGCCGACTTAAGCGCGGCTTTTGATAAGCTTTAAAAATATTCTGACCATCCAATAATATTTAAGTATTGGATGGTTAGTTAATTACCTTAATTTTGCGATGCAAAACAAAAACCAAGGACTTCATTAATAAATAATGAGTCAAAAAAATTAACCATGAAACAAAAATTAAACATCGGCCTGTTTGGCTTTGGTGTGGTCGGACAAGGCCTCTACGAAGTACTAAAAACCAGTCCGGCCTTCGATTCTGAGATTTCTAAAATCTGTGTTAAAAATAAAAAGGAAAGATCATTGCCCGAGAATTTTTTCTGCTACGAGGCAGATGAAATATTGGACGATCCGAACATAAACACTGTTGTTGAGTTAATTGACAATGCTGATGAAGCATATCACATTGTTAAAAAAGCATTGCAAAAAGGAAAACACGTGGTATCGGCCAATAAAAAGATGCTGGCTGAAAACATGGCTGAAATGATTCAGCTTCAAAAAGAAAACAAGGTTTCTTTATTATATGAAGCATCGGCATGTGGCAGTATACCAGTTATTCGTAACCTGGAAGAGTATTACGATAATGACCTGCTTCTGTCGGTTACGGGGATATTGAATGGTTCGTCGAACTACATTCTTTCAAAAATATTTGATCATAACCAATCCTACGAATCTGCCTTAAAAGATGCGCAGGATCTGGGTTTTGCCGAGAGTGATCCAACATTTGATGTGGAAGGTTTTGACTCACTTTACAAGCTGATTATACTAACCCTTCACAGTTTTGGATCGGTGATTGATCCCGACGATGTACTGACCTACGGTATATCCAACATCTCGGATTTTGATATTCAGTATGCACGCGAAAAGCGTTACAAAATAAAACTGGTGGGTCAGGTAGAACGTCTCGAAGGCAATAACATCACTTTGTTTGTATTGCCTCGTTTTGTTCGTAAAGACAAATATATCTATAGCGTTGAAGACGAATTTAATGGAGTTGTTATAAAAGGAAAAGCCTACGACAAACAATTTATGTTTGGAAAAGGGGCAGGGGCACATCCTACCGGTTCGGCAGTTTTATCAGACATAACAGCATTGGCTCATAACTATGCTTACGAGTATAAAAAAATGAATTATGCCGATGATTTTAATTATTCGAAAGAACACCAGGTTGAACTGTACCTCAGATATTCGAACGAAGCCATACTGGAAAAATTCAATTTTGAATCGATTACAGAACAATACAAAGGTCCTGAATACAGTTACAAAATTGGCTTTATCAAATTGGCCGATTTACTGCAAATTAAAGATCAACTAAGAGGAATGGATATTTTTATGGCAATAACAGGAAAATCCCTTAATTATTAACAATTGGCATAAATTATAAAACACTTGAAGCGAGGTAATTACTATTGCTTCGCTTTTTCTTTTTGCAAAGAATCAATGTGTACAGTTGCCTGAATATTGGTTCTTTCTTTTATCAATATCTCATAATTAGTAGCAATTTCGTGGGCATTGTGGATGGTATAATCGGCAGGCAGTCGAATGTGCAGTGTCATTTCGGTATGATTACCATATTGGTGCACCAAAAAATGATGAGGATAGATCTCAAATTCAGCCACTTCATGAGCCAACTTAATTATATCTTCGCGTAAATCATCATCAATGCCTTCACCCAAGAGATGACTGATGTTGTCTTTCATGATGCTATAAGTCGTGTAAAACAATAACAATGAAACCAATATCCCCAACACACCATCGATCCACCAATAATACTGGCCAATAAAAATTCCTATTAAAATTACAAATGATGAAATGGCATCGGAACGATGATGCCAGCCATCAGCCACCATGGATTTTGATTTCGTTCGTTTACCAATTATAATGGAATATTGAGCCATAAATTCTTTAACAACCAACGAAATAATCGTAACAACAATGGCCAGTGTTCCATACTCTACCTCACTTTGGCTACGAAGTTTTAAGATGGATTCTTTTAAAAAGCTAAAGCCGATAATGGCCAGCAGCATTCCAACAACGATAGAAGCTATTACTTCAGCACGTCCATGACCATAAGGATGTTCTTCGTCCGCAGGTTTGGCAGAAATTTTTAAACCAATTAAAACAGCCACTGATGAAATGCTATCGCTCAAAGTATGCCAGGCATCGGCAATAATCGCTACCGATGAACTCACTAATCCGGCCCAAAGTTTAATGGCAAAAAGAAATATATTTAAGAAAATGGAACCGTAGGTGGCCATTATCCCTGTTTTGTTTTCCATATAATTAAAGCATCATTTATCGAATATGACAAATTACCAATCGCTTTGTTTAAAAATCCTCATTTCATGTGAAAGTAAAAGTCAATATATTAGGGATAAACAACTAACTAGTTAGCCCTGGTATGAAAGCTTCTTTAATCATCCTCTACAAAAAAGAAATCTGAAATAATTCGATCCGTGATCATTTTACTATCAGCACTCACCCGGCAAAACCCATCTATAATAATAACCTTAGCTTGTTCCTGCTGTTTTTTCAATTCTCTTGCAAAAAATTGCCTAATGGTTTCGCTAAAGCTTTCAATCAATGACAATTTAAAACCTTTTTGCGTTCGCAATCCCAACATTATTAACTCATTATATCGATCGATACTTGAAAGTTCTTCGGTTTCATAGAAACACTCATTCTTTTCAATGTTATCAATGTAACGTTTCACATCTCTTACATTCCACCTTCTGTTTGATCCATCAAATGAATGAGCCGATGGCCCCAGTCCCAAATATTTTTCACCGGTCCAGTAATTACTATTGTGTTGAGATTCAAAACCTGGTAGCGAAAAATTTGAAATTTCGTAATGATCAAAGCCAGCTTTCGTTAACTCATCTCTCAAATAATCAAATTGCTGAACACTTGATTCTTCAGGCACTTCAACGAGTTTTCCCTTTTTTAAGTAATCGTAATAAAGCGTTCCTTTTTCAAAAGTTAAATGATAGGCTGATATATGTTGTACATTGCTTTCAATGGCTAGCTGAACATTGGTATTCCACTCTTCGAACGACATATAAGGTAAGCCATAAATCAGGTCAATGCTCATATTATCAATACCATTTTTTTTAGCTATTTCAATGGCCTGCAGTGCCTGTCGAGAATTATGTCGCCGATTCATTTTCCTTAGGTGCTCGTCAAAAAAACTTTGAATGCCCATGCTTAATCGGTTCACACCCAGATGAACCAAATCGCTGATATATTTGTCATTTATATCATCGGGATTAACTTCTAAGGTTAACTCTTTAATGGAATTAACAGGGGTAAACTGATTAATCAGATCTATTATTTCTTTTAATTCCGAAATAGTTAAAGTCGAAGGTGTACCCCCGCCAAAATATAAAGTTTCAATCTTCTCTTTTTGAAGAAAAGATTGATATAATTTTATTTCTTTACAAAGAGCTTTAATATATTCGTCTTTGAATTGTTGATTGGTGGTTTTGTAAAAATCACAATATGAACATCGTGAGTAACAAAACGGAACATGAATGTAAATGCCGGCCATTACTGGGATTGTTTCACGTGAAACACTGAAAAACAGTGCATTATTAACGAGTTATTAACAGTTTATAAACAAATATTGGTGTAGTTTTCAACAAATAATTAATAAATGTATTATTTCAAAAAATACCATAAGACCCTTTGCGTGATTGTAGCGATTACCATTCTAAGTTTAATAAATACCAAAAATCTTTCACCAATTGATTTACCAAGAATACCACATATGGACAAAATTGTTCATTTTCTGATGTATTTCGGTTTGGCGTTCGTATTTATGTTTGAATATTACATTCATCATCATAAAACCATTCGCAACATCACAAAAATTCTTATTCTTCCACTGATGTATGGAGGTTTAATGGAATTGTTGCAATTAACACTCACTTCTTATCGTTGCGGAAACTGGTGGGATATGTTGGCTAATACCAGTGGAATATTAGCTGCTTTTTTTGCTGTTTTAATATTAAGGAATAACATCTTTGTGAAAAAGTTGATGTTATTCCCATTAAAACAACCGCTATTTAAAGCTTAATGTAATCTGATTTTTCTTCCATGTTTGAAAGAATTTTCGCAATTGTTTCGGTTGAGAAAAATTCAAACATTTGCTTACGAATAGAACTGTACTGCTCGTGTACAGGACAAGCATAACCTTCGTCGTTATTAGTTTTGCATGAATGCATTCCAATCAGGCAATTGGTAAATACATCACTACCATCAATTATTGAAACAATATCATACAAGGTAATATCATCTGCAGGACGACCAATACTAAATCCACCATGAGGCCCCTTGGTACTTTTTAGTAATTTCTGCTTAGCCAGACTCTGAAGTATCTTTCCTAAAAAAGGTGTTGGTATATCTAAATCCTTGGAAATTTGTTTGATACCTATTTTTTTACCATCCTCATCATTTACGGCCAAATAGATAACCGCACGAATGGCATATTTGCAAGTGTTTGATAACATTTTTATTGAGTTTGCGGCTAAGGTAAGAAAATCATTAAAAAACCTTTATCTCTTTATATGCTTTTTCCATTGCTGATTAAAAGTTTTTCGACTAAAAGATGGTAAATCCTTATCTTTTCCGACAAGATTATTACCAAATAAAGACGTAGCTAGATTTTTAAAGAATGAATTAAAAGCATTCATCAAACTTCGATTCGATAACGAAGTATATAACGATTTATTGAGAAAACGGTCAAATCCTGACTGGACAACGATAGCTTTCTGTCGATTGTAAAGCAACAATTTTGTCAAAGGAATTTTAACCGGACATACTTCTTCACAACTCCCACATAAAGATGAAGCAAAACTCAGATGGTTATAATCACCAAAATCTTTAAAATGTGGTGACAATACAGAACCAATGGGACCACTATAAGTTGTGCTATAAGTATATCCCCCAATATTTTTATAAACAGGACATGCATTTAGGCAAGCTCCGCAACGGATACATTTTAAAGAAGACTGCAGTGTTTTATCTGAATAGATTTCACTACGCTTGTTATCCAGTAAAAAAATCACCATTTGTTCCGGCCCATCAACTTCTGTTGATTTCTTAGGACCGAAAAACAAATTACTGTAAACAGTCAGTTGTTGACCTGTACCATGCGACGCCAGTAAGGGCCAAAACAATGGTAAATTTTCAATGGAGGGGATTAGTTTTTCAATTCCGGCAATAACAATGTGCGTTTTGGGATAAGAAGCCGTTAACAAGGCGTTACCTTCATTTTCGGTAACAGCCACAGCTCCTTCTTTGGCACACAGAAAGTTGGCACCTGTAATACCAACATCAGCCTTTATAAACTTTTTACGAAGCAACTTTCTAACAAAGGCTGTTAATTCCTCGGCACTCAAGTTTTTATCAGTTCCAAACTCTTTATTGAACAGCTCGGCAATATCCTGTTTGGATTTATGCATGGCAGGAGTAACAATGTGATAGGGTTTTTCACCGGCAGTTTGAACAATAAACTCCCCAAGATCAGTCTCTACCGATTCTATACACAAGTTGTTAACATGATGGTTCAGCTCAATTTCTTCTGTCACCATCGATTTGCTTTTAACAAGCATCTTTACCTGTTCAGCTTTTAATAGCTCCGATAGTTGATCTATTAACTGTTCCTGATTTTCTGCCCAATAAACTTCAGCGCCATTATTTAAAACCTTGGTTTCAAATTCCATAAGTAAATCAGGTAATTGATTTATTACCTGATTTTTTATTATAGAAGCTTGTTCTTTGGCGAGCTCAAGATTTTTATAACGCTTTCGCCCATTCGCTACAGCTAAATCATATTTCGACATATTGAACTGAATGGTTCGCCGATGATTCTGATCGCTGGCAATACGGGCAGCCTCTTTTTTAAAATCCTGAACTTTGCTCAAATTATAAGGTTTTAAACAGGTATTTTATCGATGCGTTTCTGATGTCTTCCACCTTCAAACGCTGTATTAACAAATTTATCAACAATAGCAATGGCCTCTTCAACCGACACATAACGACCTGGAACAGTGCAAATATTAGCATCATTATGCAGGCGTGCCATTTCTGAGATTTCAACACTCCAACATAAAGCAGCACGAATACCCTGGTGCTTATTAACAGTCATGTTAATTCCGTTTCCACTGCCACAAATGGCAATACCCAGTTCATATTCCTTCGATTCCACGGCACTGGCCATGGGATGGGCATAGTCAGCATAGTCCGTACTTTCCTCAGAATGAGTTCCGAAGTCTTTAACTTCTATTCCTTTTTCGATTAAAAATGCTTTAATTGCTTCCTTTACAGGGTAACCTGCATGATCGGCTGCCAAGGCAATTGTTTTGAAATTCATGGTTTGTTTTTTTTACAAAGATAAGCATGCTGATGCCATTTAAAAACATGTTAAAAAACCTGTTCTTTAATGTTAAGAACTTGTGAACCATCTTGAATTAAAAAATGAAAAATTGAGTTGATAATTTACATTTATTTTTCAATACAAACATTGGTTTTGATTTCTGATGTTGGTAAGCATTTTATTTTAATGTGACTTTTGAACGGTTTTTAACTTCACTTTAAACATTAACAAACAAAGAAATTATTAAATTTGAAGCCTATTAACACTTTGTTAAAATCGTTTAAAATCTAATTAATATCAATAAATTAACAAGCTTTAAACATGTTAATAAGCCGTTAGTATTCGATTCTCTAAATCTGATAACTATACATCCAACGATTATTGAATAAAAATGCTAACCTTGCTAACAGGATATTATCATTACTATATTTTTTAAATTTCTTTCTATTATATAAATATGAATATAAAGGATAGTTGGTTGAAAAGTGGATATGTGGACGAACAGGTTCCAACTAATATCGATATCAAAAAGGAGATTATTCGTTTAAAAGAAGAGAAGGATGCTATTATAATGGCTCATTTCTATCAAAAGAACGAAATACAGGACATCGCAGACTTTGTTGGGGATAGTTTAGCCTTGGCACAAAAAGCGGCTAAAACAGACGCTAAAATCATTATTTTGGCAGGAGTGCATTTTATGGGTGAAACTGCTAAAATACTATCGCCAGATAAAAAGGTATTAGTTCCTGACTTAAATGCCGGGTGTAGTTTAGCCGATAGTTGTCCTCCGGAAGAGTTTCAACAGTTTGTTAACAGTCATCCCGACCATACTGTATTAACCTATGTAAATACTACAGCAGATATAAAGGCCTTATCTGACATTGTGGTTACATCAACTAATGCTAAAAACGTTGTTGATAGTTTACCTAAGGATGAAAAAATCATTTTTGGTCCCGATCGAAATCTTGGTAATTACCTTAATAGTATTACCGGAAGAGAAATGGTACTTTGGGATGGGGCTTGTCATGTACACGAAAAGTTCTCTGTTGAAAAAATTGTTGAATTAAAAAAGGAGCACCCTGATGCGCTGATTTTAGCACATCCTGAATGTAAAAAGCCTTTACTTTTATTGGCCGATTACGTTGGTAGTACAGCTGCCTTGTTGAATTATTCGACAAGTAACGAAAACAAGAAATTTATTGTGGCAACTGAATCGGGTATTATTCATCAAATGCAAAAGGCTAATCCTGATAAAGAATTCATCCCTGCTCCGCCAAATGATTCGACTTGTGCCTGCAATGATTGTGAATATATGAAGTTAAATACGCTTCAAAAGTTGTATAATTGTCTGAAATTTGAGTGGCCAAATATCGAAGTTAAAGAAGATATAAGAGTTAAAGCCGTTAAACCAATTAATCGAATGCTGGATATTTCTAAGAAAGCCGGCCTTTAAATAATGAATAACCTGATTCCTGATGGAAAAACTTGAACATCCTGTATCTGTATTATTAGTTGAAGACAATGTATTAAACCAAAAGCTGATTTTTTTAAACCTTTCAAAGTATGGTTTTAAAATTGACATTGCTAACCACGGAAAGGAAGCTTTGGAAAAACTAAATGTCGGAAGCTATGATTTGGTATTAATGGATCTGATGATGCCCATAATGGATGGCCTTGAAACCACTGTTGCAATTCGAGAAAAGGAAAAAGTCAGTCACGAACACATACCAATTGTAGGTTTAACAGCTAATACTTACGATGCTGACAGGGAAAAGTGTTTGTCATTCGGAATGGATGAATACATGACGAAACCATTCGATCTTCAGGAATTCTTTAGAAATCTTAAAAAATTAAACATAATCTGATTGCGATATGACTTTCGACATTAGGGGGAATGGTGAAACCGAAAAAGATTTAGACAAGGCATTACGACCGCTTTCGTTTGATGATTTTAAGGGGCAGGATAAAATTGTCGAAAATCTCGAGATATTTGTTCAGGCCGCAAAAATGCGCGGTGAGGCACTTGACCATGTACTTTTGCATGGCCCTCCAGGATTAGGTAAAACAACTCTTTCGAATATTATTGCCAATCAATTAGGGGTTGGTTTTAAATTAACCAGCGGTCCTGTATTAGATAAACCTGGCGATTTAGCAGGTATTTTAACCAGTTTGGAAGAAAACGATGTGCTTTTTATCGATGAGATCCATCGCTTAAGTCCCGTTATTGAAGAGTACTTATACAGTGCCATGGAAGATTTCAGGATTGACATTGTTATTGATAAAGGACCGGGAGCGAGAAGCATACAGATTGATTTAAATCCTTTTACCTTGATTGGCGCCACTACACGGAGCGGTTTATTGACAGCACCTTTACGCGCACGTTTCGGTATCAATAGTCATCTTGAATATTATAATTCTCAGACTATTGCACACATCATTGAACGCTCAGCCGATATTCTGGAAGTAAGAATACATGAAAATGCCGCCAATGAAATTGCCCGACGAAGCCGTGGTACGCCTCGTATTGCAAACGCATTATTGCGTCGTGTACGTGATTTTGCTCAGGTAAAAGGCAATGGTATCATTGATTTGGAAATTAGCCGCATTGCATTAAATGCTCTGAACATTGATATGTTTGGCCTGGATACAATGGATCATAAAATCTTACTGACTCTAATCGATAAGTTTAATGGAGGCCCGGTTGGTGTTGGTACCATTGCCACTGCAGTTGGCGAAGATGCCGGAACCATTGAGGAAGTTTACGAGCCTTTTTTGATTATGGAAGGTTTTATTAAACGAACTCCTCGTGGTCGAATGGCCACGTCTCATGCCTATACACACTTAGGAAAAGAAACGAACTTAAATCAAGGATCTTTATTCTCTTAGTATTTTGAGTAAAATTAAGAAACTCGCTGGAGAGACCATTATTTACGGAACCAGTACAATCGTTAGTCGCTTGCTAAACTGGCTGCTTATGCCATTCTATATTCGTATTATGGATCAGGCCGAAGTGGGCGGTGTTTTTAACATTTACAGTTACATTGCTGTTATGTTAGTTGTTTTAACATTCGGGTTTGAAACCGGATATTTTCGATTTGCCAATAAAGATAACCGGGCATCATTGCTAAAGAATCTGGGAAGTCTGATGATTATCGGATCAAGTATATTTTGTATTCTGGTTTATTTATTCAAAACTAACATTGAATTTTACCTGGGAAATGAGTATTTGGTGGCTGATTATTTTGTAATCGGTGCTTTAATAGTGTCTTTGGATGCCATCACAAGTATTCCTTTCGCAGATTTAAGATTGCAAAACCGTACGGTCAAATATGCTTTTCTAAAGTTTGTTTCAGTATTACTGAATATCGTTTTTCTTACCTTTTTCCTTCTTTTATGCCCATATCTTTTGGAAAATGAGGTGAAGTATGTCGAATACATTTATAATCCAAATATAAAGCCGTATTACGTTTTCGTATCTAATTTAATTAGTTCGATTATAATCGGAGTTTATTTGGTTCCCGGCGTTTTCAAAACCAAAGCCAAATTAGCTTTTAAGCAATTGCTACCCATTGTTAAATATTCCTACCCAATTATGATTGTAGGTTTATTTGGGATGTTGATACAAAACATCGATAAGATTTTAATGCCGCATCTGATTAATGAGAATGCAATGGAAGCACTGGCTATCTATGGAGCCAATTATAAGATTGGAGTCCTAATGGCCCTCTTTATTCAGTCCTATCGTTTAGCTTTTGAGCCGTTCTTTTTTAAAGAAGGAAAGGAGAAAGCATCAAAGGATTTATATGCCATCGTATTAAAATACTTTGTGATTTTTGGTTTGATTATTTACGTTGGTGTTTTAACTCTGATTGATGTTGTTAATTTATTGCTATTGCCTGAATATTATGAAGGTAACCAAATAATCCCCTTTATTTTATTGGGTCAGTTATTTTTTGGTATTTACTATTCATTGTCCTTATGGTATAAATTAACAGATCGAACCAATTACGGAGCAGTTATTAGTGGAGTTGGTGCTTTATTTGCCATTGCTGGCAATGTACTTTTGGTGCCAATGCTTGGTTATATTGGTGCTGCCATTACGTCTATGTTTTGTTTCTTCCTGATGATGGTAATTTCCTTCTTTTTAGGGCAGAAATATTACCCAATTAATTATCCGGTTGGATACATTATTATGCATATATTGATCGCCATAATAGTTGTGTACTTAAGTCAATATCTTCATTCAGAGAATCAATTATTTCATTTCGCCATCAAAGGCACTATATTTGTTAGCTATTTTGCTTTTCTTTATATCACACAAAGGAAAGATTTAATTAAAATTTTATCATGACAACAGTTCAAATCATTAATAAAAGTAAACACCAATTACCCGCCTATAGTACTGAACATTCTGCAGGAATGGATCTTAGAGCAAATGTTGAAGGACCGGTTTTACTTAAGCCTTTGCAAAGAGTTTTAATACCTACCGGTTTGTACATTCAGTTGCCTGAGGGACATGAAGCGCAGATAAGACCACGAAGTGGTTTGGCTGCTAAATTTGGTGTAACTGTTTTAAATACACCAGGAACAATAGATGCTGATTACCGTGGCGAAATCAAAGTAATACTGGTTAATTTATCAAATGATGATTTCACAATCAATGATGGGGAACGTATTTGTCAAATGGTAATTGCAGAGTATGCTAAAGTAAAGCTGCAAGAAGTTGAAGTGCTGGAAGAGTCTGTGAGGGGAAGTGGTGGTTTTGGTCATACCGGAACTAATTAATTATTCATTGGCTTACAATTAAATACATCGAATGTACTTACGTTATTTATACCTTATTACTCTGGTTGTTAGTTTAATTAGTTGTGGTACAATTAAAAAAACGGCAACACCTGAGATTAGCAAAGAGCAGATCCAAAAAGTTCAATTAACTGACTTACAAAAACGAAAGTTCGATTACTTTTTTTACGAGGCCAGTCGTGAAAAGATGAAAGGTAATTACGAAAAGTCGGCTATGTACTTAAGTGAATGTCTTAAAATAGATGCTACCAGTTGTGCTACGATGTATGAGCTTGCAAACATTTTAGTGGCCGGCAAAGAAATTGTAAAAGCTCAGGGATTATTGGAACGGGCAATTACTATTGAACCTGAAAATATCTGGTATAAGCTTATGTTGGCCGAACTTTACCAGCAAAATAAACTGGGTTTTCAAGCTGTTCAATTGTATGAAGGCATTGTAAATGATCATCCCGGTAATGATGAGTATTTGTACGGTCTGGCGCAATTGTATCAAAGAAATGGTGAAAGTGATAAAGCTTTATCAACCTATGATAAGCTTGAAAAACGTATCGGTTTAAATGAAGTGGTGATTCTTGAAAAGGAAAAAATACTACTTGAGCTTGGTAAGAATAAATCGGCACTCAATGAGTTAAATAAACTGGTTAATAAATATCCTGATGAAGCTCGTTATTATGGTTTAATAGCTGATTATTATTTATATATAGAGGATAAACCTAAGGCCAGAGAATATTTTAATATTGTTCTGGAAAAAGATCCGGGCAATATTATGGCTTATTTCAGTTTGGGAAATTTGGCTTATCAGGAGAAAGATACAACTCAGTTTCTGAATTATTACAAAAAGGCACTTGAATCAAAAAAGGCTCCCTTCGAATTAAAATTTCAACGTATTCTTCCTTTTTTAATGGATAGTAAGAATATCGATAATAATAAAAGTTTTATTGCTGTATTCTTTGATATTCTAACCAATGTGCATCCTTATGAAGGTATGGCTTATGTTTATCAGGGAAACTTCTACCGCGCAATTAATAATTCCGAAAAAGCCTTGGAAGCCTATAAAAATGCCGTTGGTATTGAAAATTCAAATGAACTAGTCTGGCAGGATTATCTATTGTTAATGCTCGATACGCAGGATTTCTCAAAAATTTATGGTAATGCGAAGATTGCAATTAATACCTTTCCAAATAATGCTTTTTTCTATTTGTTAGGAGGAAGTGCAGCCGGTCAACTGGATGATTACGAAGAAGCAATTCGATTATTGGAATTAGGTTTAACAAAGGTTGGTGAAAATAAGGCCTTAGAGGCTCAAATTTTAGCTAATATTGGCGATATAGCTTATGCCTTAAACGATGTTGAAAAGGCCTTTAATTCGTATGAGAAGTCGCTTAAAATAGATGACTTAAATATAGTTGTTCTCAATAACTACAGCTATTATCTCACTCTTGAAAACAAGGATTTGGATAAAGCCGAAAGAATGAGCAGTAAATGTATTGAGATGGAGCCTGGCAATTCAACATATCTTGATACTTATGCATGGGTTTTATTCAAACGGGGCCGATATTTTGAAGCTAAATATATAATCGAAAGAGCCATTGATAATGGTGGTGACAGTAGTGCAGTAATAATAGAACATTACGGCGATATTTTGTTTAAAAATGGCGATGTGGATAAAGCTGTTGAACAATGGAATAAAGCCCTGGAATTAGATAAGGATAGTGAGAAGCTTAAGAAAAAGATTGAAACAAGAACTTACATTGATTAGAGGGAGTGTGAAATATTTAATTCTGATTGCCTTACTTGGTTTTGCAGTATCATGTAAAACAAGTAAAGATTTCTACAATAGTAAAGGTGAATTAAGAAATATACCTGATGCGAAGCTTATTTCCGGAGTTTCGAAGAATTATCTTGAATATAATGCTGTGTTTTATAAAAAATTTAAGGCAAAAGTAAGTTTCAATGGTAAAACGGATTCTTTTAAAGGTAATCTTTATATACAAAAGGATAATTCTATCGTTGTGTCAATCATTCCCTTAATGGGTGTTGAATTATTTCGGGTTAAGCTTTCGAAGGATGTAGTTGAAATTATTGATCGACCAAAGAAAAGGTATTCTTATGGAGATTATAAATTACTGTGGGATAAATTTCTAATTGAGCTAAACTACAATAGTTTACAAAGTATTTTAACGAATAAGTTGTTCGTTTATCCGTTGGCTGATAATGACTATTTAAAGCGTTACAAACATTATTGTAGCGACGGTAAATATCAATTGCAATCGCTTAAGGAAGGAAAGTTTAGTCGCAAGTATAAAAAGGAAAAGACTGAAAATATCATTTTTCACCAATTCTCAATTTTACCTGAGATTTTCAAAATTAGTGACGTGTATATAAAGGATTTTTCTGCAAATAGTGAAATAACAATTAAATACAGTAATTTCATTGAAAAAGATAATACTTTGGTACCTACATCATTAAAAATAGATGGTAAACGAGGATTGGATAATTTCAGTTTGAGTATTATTTTTGAAAATATTGATGTAAACAGTCAAAATTCCATCGGATTTAAAGTTTCTGATAAGTACAAAACCTTAAACCTGAATAATGCCAAATAAGAGCTTATTTATATGTCTTTTCACCTTGTTTTTGTTTTCACTAAGTGCTTTATCACAATCGCTTAGTGAACTTGAAGAGCAAAAGAAGCAACTCAATAATAAGCTCGAAAATTCCTCAAAACTATTGGCAAAATATAGTAAACAACGGCAATCAGGTTTAAAGAATATCAATGTTTTAAATCAACAAATAGTTGATCGCGAAAAATTAATTTCCGTTTATAAAAGTGAGATTGGATTAATAAAGAAAGATATTCTTGAATTAAAAACAGAAATTAAAAATACTGAAGAAAAATTAGAGGAATTAAAAACTCAGTATGCCCGTTTGATCAAAGAGACCTATGCCAATAAAAAGCGATACAATGAGTTGTCCTTTTTCTTTGGTGCCAAGAGCTTTAACGAAGCTTATCGTCGTTATACCATGTTAAAAGAATACAATCGATTTCGTCATAATCAAGGTATTTTAATCACTCAAAAATCTGATGAACTTGAGCAAAGCAATCATCTTTTACAGGCAAAGCTAAAAGTTCAAAACAACGCCTTAAATAAGGTTAATTCACAATATGAAAGGTTGTTGCAGGATAAACGTTCTGTTTCCAATAATGTTAAAAATTTACAACAAAAGGAAAGTTCATTAAAAAAGGATATTCGCCAACAAAAGCGTAATCTAAAGAAACTAGAAGATACCATTATTAAAATTATAGCTGAAATGTCATCGGAAAAAGTGGACGACACTGATTTTCATTTGGCAAAAGGTAAACTTATTTGGCCAGTCGATAAAGGTGTTATAATTAGTCATTTTGGCGAACATAAACATCCTGTACTAAAGTACGTTAAGGTCAATAATAATGGAATAGATATTCAAAGTAGTGAATCGCTGGAAGCCAAGTCTGTATTCGCCGGAAAGGTGACTCGTATTGTTCCGATTCCTGGTTACAACAAGGCAATATTAATCCGACATGGACGTTTTCTAACTGTTTACGCCAATTTAGATAAGGTTCGTGTAAATTCCGGGGATAATGTAACTAAAAATAGCGTAATTGGTACAATATATAATGGCGAGGGAAAAAATTCTGGTGTTCTTCATTTTGAAATCTGGGAAGAAAGTGAGAAATTAAACCCCGTGAATTGGTTAATTAAATAATTTTGCTTTTTTTAAAACTATTTGTTATAGTTTGCGTAAAAAGGTTCGAGGTAAAAAGTAAATCAGGATAATAATATAGGTATCTATCTAATTTTAAGGTATATAAAATGGAATTGACCGTGAACAAAATAGAATTCAACTCCGATACTAAAAATATAAATATCGTTGAAAAATTGATAGATGATTTGTGTAATGAATTTGATTTGCACAATGACATTTATGGAAAGTTATTATTAGCTGTTGTGGAAGGCGTTAATAATGCCATTGTTCATGGAAATAAACTTGATAAGGAAAAGATAGTTATTGTTGATTATCTTATTGATACTAAAAAAGTTGAGTTTACCATTACCGATGAAGGCAGTGGATTTGATTACACAAATGTTCCCGATCCTACTAAGCCTGAAAATCTTGAAAAAACTCATGGTCGTGGAATATTCTTAATGCATCATTTAGCTGATGAAATTGAATTTGATGATGAAGGAAGTATTGTAAAAATGACATTTAATACAACTGGATGATTGAATTTTTCGCTGAAGATGTTGACCTTCCAATAGAATTATCTGAAGTATCAAAAAAATGGATAATTAATATAATTAATTCATTTGATAAAAAAATTGGTGAAATAATCTTTGTGTTTTGTTCTGATAAACACATTTTAAAAGTCAATAACGATTTTCTAAAACACGATTATTATACTGATATAATAACGTTCGATTATTGTAAGAAAAATATTGTATCTGGTGATTTAGTTATAAGCACCGATACTGTAAGAAGCAATGCGCTAAAGTTCAACAAAGAATTTAAAGATGAACTACATCGTGTTGTCATTCATGGAATTCTACATTTACTTGGTTTTAAAGACGCTACCGATTCAGAAAAAACTGAAATGCGTTATCAAGAGGATAAGGCATTGAGTATCTTATCAACTTTTCATTAATTTTGCTGTTTATCTAACAGTAAGTCAATAATTTTTTACATATGGATTTTAAATACGATGTCATTGTCGTAGGTGGGGGGCATGCCGGTTGTGAAGCTGCTGCTGCTGCTGCAAACCTGGGAAGTAAGGTTTTGCTTATAACTATGGATATGGGACGTTTCGCTCAAATGTCTTGTAATCCTGCTATTGGTGGAATTGCTAAAGGTCAGATAGTCCGTGAGATAGATGCTCTTGGTGGTTATACAGGAATTATTACAGATAAATCTTCAATTCAGTTTAGAATGTTAAACCGATCAAAAGGACCTGCTATGTGGAGTCCAAGAGCTCAATGTGATCGGATGGTTTTTTCATCTGAATGGCGAAAAACCTTAGAGAATATTCCTAATGTATTTTTCTGGCAGGACGCTGTTACAGAATTTATCTTCCAAGATAACATAATTAAAGGAGTCAGAACGGCAAATAAGGTTGAGTTCTATACAGATGCCGTTGTTTTAACAACGGGAACCTTCTTGAATGGCCTAATGCACATAGGATCAGTGCAATCCGAAGGTGGCCGGGTTTCTGAACCAGCTTCAAAAGGAATTTCTGAACAGCTTTTAAGTAGAGGTTTCTCTGTTGGAAGAATGAAAACAGGGACACCTGTACGTATTGATGAAAGAAGTATTAATTTTGATAAATTAGAGGAGCAAAAGGGTGATGATATTAACTACACCTTTAGTTATCTACCATCTGATGTTAATAACTTACGAAAGCGAAGTTGTTATATAACCTATACAAATCCGAATGTTCATAAAATGTTAGAAACTGGCCTCGACCAGTCACCTATGTATAATGGCACAATACAAAGTATTGGTCCAAGGTATTGTCCGAGTATTGAAACAAAGATTGTAACGTTTGCTGATAAAGATCGTCACCAATTATTTTTAGAACCCGAGGGAGAGGATACGATTGAGTATTATTTAAACGGGTTTAGTTCTTCTTTACCTTTAAAGGTGCAAATTGAAGCTTTAAAATTAGTACCTGGTTTAGAGGATGTTAATGTTTTTAGACCTGGATACGCAATCGAATATGATTTTTTTGAACCCACTCAATTAAAACATTCTCTGGAAACTAAAGCTGTCAATAATTTATTTTTTGCGGGGCAAATTAACGGAACTACTGGCTATGAAGAAGCGGCAGCTCAAGGCTTAATAGCTGGAATTAATGCCCATCAAAAAATTAATGATTTAGATGAATTTATTTTATCAAGAGATGAGGCTTACATTGGTGTTCTTATAGATGATCTTGTAACCAAAGGGGTAGATGAGCCATATCGTATGTTTACTTCTCGTGCAGAATTTCGTATTCTATTACGTCAGGATGATGCCGATGCGAGACTGACACCTAAGAGTTATGAATTAGGATTAGCTACCAAAAGCCGTTATGAGTATTTAAAGAATAAAATTGCCTTAAGGGATCAGGTTATCGATTTCTTAAAGAACTTTAGTGTTAAGACATCCTTGATTAATGAGTGGTTGATTCAACAAGGGACGACACCTCTTAAACAAGGCGTAAAATTAGTTGATATTTTAATGCGTCCGCAAATTTCGATCACAAATTTATTAGAAGGGGTAGAACCGTTTAAAAAGTTCGTTGTTGATTTAGATTGTACTAGAATTGATGAAATTCTCGAATCTGCTGAAATTATTTTGAAATATTCAGGCTATATAAATAGAGAACGTTTATTGGCAGATAAATTAAAAAGATTGGAAAATCTTAAAATTACAGGAAAGTTTGATTATAGTGAAATAAAATCTTTGTCAACAGAAGCTCGTCAAAAATTAGAAAAAATTAATCCAGAAACGATCGGTCAGGCAAGTAGGATATCTGGTGTATCACCGAGTGATATAAATGTACTATTAGTATTAATGGGACGATAATGTTCCACGTGAAACAATTTTATGGTAATAAAAGGTAATATAGTTGATGTAGTTTCTAAACAAATATTTCCAGGTGAAATTCATATCAACAAAAGTAGAATTGAAAAAATTAAAAAAGTTGAAGGTGAATTCGATAAATTCATTCTTCCTGGATTAATAGATAGTCATGTTCATGTAGAAAGTAGTATGTTAGTTCCATCAAGATTTGCTGAGTTGGTTGTTCCACGTGGAACGGTAGCAGTGGTTTCTGATCCACATGAAATTGCAAATGTAATGGGAGTGAAGGGGGTTGAGTATATGATTGATGACGCAGCCAAAGTACCATTAAAGTGTTTTTTTGGAGTGCCTTCGTGTGTGCCGGCAACTAATTTTGAAACATCGGGACATGTTATTGCTAAGGATGAAGTTGAATATTTATTAAAGCAAGGCGCTCCTTTTTTAGCGGAAATGATGAATTTTCCAGGTGTAATTAATGGTGAAAAAGGGGTTGTTGAAAAATTAGAACTGGCAAAAAAATACAATGTTCCAATTGATGGTCATGCTCCGGGTGTAAAAGGAGGTGATATTATAAAGTATGCAGAAGGTGGAATTACAACAGATCACGAGTCTTTTTCAGTTGAAGAAGCAGTGGAGAAAATCAAAGTTGGCATCAAAACTCAAATTCGAGAGGGAAGTGCTGCAAGGAATTTTGAAGCATTACACACACTTATTCGAGAAGAACCAACTAATACAATGTTGTGTACGGATGACAGTCACCCGGATTTAATCATTGAAAAAGGACATATTGATCGTCTGATTCGACTTGGGTTATCAAAAGGATATACCATTTTTGAGTTGTTTCAGGTAGCAGTTGTCAACCCAATTCAGCACTATAATTTGCCGGTTGGTCTACTAAAAGAAGGAGATCAGGCTGATTTTATTGTAGTTGATAATCTCGAAAAATTCAATATTCTGAGTACATATATTGATGGTAAAAAAGTAGGAGAGCATGATTTAGCACTTTTTGAAATGCCTGTTACACGGGCTATTAATAATTTTTCTTGTTCAAGCATTACTTTAAATGATCTTCATATAATAGCACCAAATGATAATCCTAGCATAAAAACCATTGTTTCTGAAGATGGAGAATTGTTAACCGGTGAGTATATTTGGAATTATTCATGTAAAAAAGGTGAGAAAATTCATCATGAAAACTCCGATGATATTTCCAAAATTGTAGTAGTTAATCGCTATAAAGACACAAAACCTGTGGTTGGTTACATTAAAAATTTCGGATTAAAACAAGGTGCATTGGCTAGTTCTGTTGCTCACGATAGTCATAATGTGGTAGCAATTGGTAAAAATGATGAAGATTTATTATTAGCAATTAATGGAATAATCGAGGAAAAAGGAGGGATAATTGCAGTTAATAATGGAGAAAAGAGGCTCTTAAATTTACCTGTTGCGGGGCTAATGACAACCGAAAATGGAAGAATTGTTGCCGAAAAATACGCTCAAATTAACGACTTCGTAAGTGAAATGGGGTGCAAAATGAAGGCTCCTTTTATGACTCTTGCCTTTATGTCATTGCTTGTTATTCCATCTTTGAAGATCGGGGATAAAGGTTTATTTGATGTTAATACATTTAGTTTTACTAGTTTATTTGTGAATGAATAGCAGCAAAATAGAACAGGAAAATCGAATAAAACTACTAGTTCAGGCTTTACCATCTTCGCCGGGCGTCTATCAATACTTTAGCGAAGATGGTAAAATCATATATATAGGTAAGGCTAAAAACCTGAAAAAAAGGGTAGCTTCATATTTTAGTAAGCAACATGATGATGGTAAAACACGAATTTTAGTTCGTAAAATTTATGATATAAAACACATTGTTGTTGATACAGAAGAGGATGCTTTACTGCTCGAAAATAACTTAATAAAGAAGTATCAACCTCGCTATAATATTCTGCTAAAGGACGATAAATCTTTCCCTTACATTGTAATAAAAAACGAGCCATTTCCGCGTGTTTTTCAAACTAGAAATTTTGTCAGAGACGGAAGTATATATTTTGGTCCCTATACTTCGGTAGGGATGGTGCGTACTTTAATTGAGCTATTTAGGCAAATTTATCCCATTCGAACCTGTAAGCATAAGTTAAATGATGAGAATATTAAGGATGGAAAATTTCGTGAATGCCTTGAATTTCACATTGGAAAATGTAAAGCGCCATGTATAGGTAAGTACGAAGAAGAGGTATATCGGGCAAATATTGATGCGATAAAAGAGATTTTAAATGGTAATATTTCGTCGGTTTTAAAGTATATGCATGGTGTAATGATGCAATTTTCCGATGATTTAGAGTTTGAAAAAGCAGGTGAAATTAAAGCTAAAATTGATCTTTTAAAGGGATATCAAAGCAAATCAACAGTTGTAAATCCTAAAATTACTAATGTTGATGTGTTTAGTATTATCGAAGATGAGAAGGCTGGATACGTTAATTTTATTCGTGTTGTGAATGGAGCGATCATTCAATCACACACTATGGAGTTTAAAAAGAAGCTAAATGAGAGTTCTCAGGAGATTTTATTACTTGCAATTTCTGAAATTCAGAACCGACTTAAGTTACTTGCGCGCGAAGTTTTAGTGCCTTTGAAACTTGATATTGACTTTGAAAGAACTAATTTGGTTGTTCCTAAAATAGGGGATAAGAGGAAGTTAATGGATTTATCGGAACGAAATGTTAAGTATTATCGACTGGATAAATTGAAGCAACAATCGCTTCATAAAAAAGAACCAAGAGAAGAACGATTGCTTAAAGTTATGCAATCCGATCTTCGATTAAAAGTGTTACCAAGACATATTGAATGTTTCGACAACTCAAATATTCAGGGAACAAATCCTGTTGCTGCTTGTGTGGTTTTCCGAAATGCTAAGCCCTTTAAAAAGGATTATCGACATTTTAATATCAAAACAGTAGAAGGGCCGAATGATTTTGCATCGATGGAAGAAGTTGTTTATCGACGTTATAAGCGATTAAAAGATGAAGGACAAGGCTTACCTCAGTTAGTTGTTATTGATGGTGGAAAAGGGCAATTAGGAGCGGCTGTGAAAATATTAAGAGATCTTGAATTAACTGACCAGATATCTGTTATTGGAATTGCGAAGCGTTTGGAAGAAATTTTCTATCCTGGAGATCCGGTTCCATTATACCTGGATAAAAATTCGGAGACGCTAAAAATTATTCAGCATTTAAGAAATGAAGCCCACCGATTTGGTATTACCTTTCATCGTCAGAAACGATCCATTAATTTTATCAATTCTGAGCTAAACAATATTCCTGGTGTGGGAGATAAAACAATTGAACAATTATACAGGAATTTTAAATCATTTAACAAAATAAAAGAAGCTACAATTCAAAATTTAGTGTCTGTTGTAGGGAAGGATAAGGCTAAACGAATATATTCATATTTTAATTCAGGTAAAGAAGTTTAAGTGTCACATATATAGAGTTATAGGATTGTTATCGATGATATGTAAAATGAGGAAGATTAGCTAAAAAAGCCTTTTGTAATCATTTGAATAGCCTCTTCGTTCAAATTTTGAAAATATAGTTTTGATAATATATTATATATTAATATGTAGTTATGTTGCTTCCCAATCACCACTTCTATGATTTTATTAATGGAAGTTTTTAAAGATTGATCTGAGCAACGAATTTTACATTCGCTAATGATTCCCTTTTCAATGCGTATTGAAGATTTAATATGGATGTCATTTTTTAGCTTATAGCGACGGTTTAATTCAAAGTTGGGGCTATAGCCATAGTTCCATTCCCAATTAATATATTTATCCTTTAAAATGGTCTCTATTTGGCTAATTTCAGCAGCTTCTAGTTTGTATGCACTTGCTGTGTTGTAGAAGGAGAGTAGGAAATCGAAAATATACTTGACAAAAGCGTTGTAAGAAATTGGTTCTTTGAGTTGCTTGGATATGTTGGTAACTTCACTGCGTACCGATTTAACTGCTTTATCTTTAATTGCTAATGGGTTGTTTTTTAAGGCTTGGTTTAAAACTACTAAATCGGATTTAAAGAGCAGTGTTCCATGGTGCATCACTCGACTTTTGTAAACATGAGAGGCATTACCTGATACTTTTTTACCATTGATCTGAATATCATGACGCTTACCGAAAGTTGCATCGATTCCTAATTCTTTTAAAGCTAATAATATAGGTTCAGAGTATTTTGCAAAATTCACTAATTCACCTTTTTTACCCGATTGAATAAAGCAAAAGTTTAAGTTATATAAGTCATGGTAAACAGTTCCACCTCCCGATAAGCGACGGTAAACAGGTATGTTATTTTGGTTGATGTAATCATAATTGATTTCAGCCAGTGTATTTTGGTGTTTACCTACAATTATCGATGGAGAATTGGTATAAAGAAAAAATACATCTTCGTTGGTGTGTCGAAGTAAATACTCTTCGGTTGCCAGGTTAAACGAAGGTTCGTTCGTAGTGCTTATAATTCCTTTCATATCTTTTATTTACACAGCTTTTTTTAACATACTTATTTAGGTTGTTACCTTCACTTTATTTGTTCATAAAGTTTAATCTAAACCATATTTAGCTGATTTTGTTTATTTTTGTGATCAAAACCGACCAAATGGTCTAGTGAATTCGCTTGCTTATTAACTATCGAAAGATAAATTGTATTTTCGGTAAGTAAAAAAATTGTTTATGCGATTAGTGATTCAAAGGGTAAGTGAGGCTTCTGTTTCAATTAATCAGAAAGTTAAATCCGCTATTAATAAGGGGCTGATGATACTGGTAGGGATTGAAGCTGAGGACAATTCGGAAGATATTGAATGGTTGGTTAAAAAGACTTGTAATCTTCGTATTTTCGATGATGAAAATGGGGTGATGAATAAATCGGTTATGGACCTTAAAGGAGAGTTTTTGGTAATTAGTCAGTTTACTCTACATGCCAGAACCAAAAAAGGTAATCGACCCTCGTATGTAAACGCCGCCGGGCCTGATTTGGCCATTCCTCTTTACAGGGATTTTGTAAAACGATTGCAGCAGGAAAGTGGTTTAAATGTAGGAACCGGTGAGTTTGGTGCCAATATGCAGGTACATTTAATTAATGATGGACCTGTGACAATTTTAATTGATTCTAAAAGAAGAGAATAATGAAATTATCGGAAGCACAGGAACAAGTTGATAAGTGGATTAAAACTTATGGTGTAAGGTACTTCAGTGAGCTGACTAATTTGGCAATTTTAACTGAAGAAGTTGGTGAACTGGCCAGAATAATGGCCCGTACCTATGGCGATCAATCGTTTAAAAAGAAGGATCTCGAAGCTAATCTTGGTGATGAAATGGCGGATGTGTTATGGGTATTGATTTGCTTGGCCAATCAAACAGGAATTGATCTGGAGGAAGCTTTTCGTAAAAATATGGAGAAGAAGACCCAACGTGATCATTCACGACATTTAAATAATGAAAAATTAAAATGATATATTAATCGCCAGGTTGTCAGAAACTAATGGCAGTAAGTTTATTATTATGGAAGGATTGATGGATAAGTTTCCTTTTACTATTACAGATGAAGCTATTGCAAAAGGAATTAAATCGGCTCAAAAAGGGGTAGAAGCCAACAAAGCCGACAAAGAAGTATTAAAATTACTATTTAACTGTATTGATCTAACATCTTTGTATACTGAAGATTCAGCTGATAGTATCCGCGATTTTGTTGAGAAGGTAAACGAACTTCCTGAGCACTTTAATTTTGTTCCTCAGGTGGCAGCTATGTGTGTATACCCTGTTTTTGCACCTGTGTTAAAAAGTGGTCTTAAAGATCAGAATATTGGACGCGCTGTTGTTTCGGCAGGTTTTCCATCGTCGCAAACATTTTTAGACGTTAAAAAGCTTGAAACACAACGAGCGGTTGATTTTGGTGCTACAGAAATTGACATAGTAATGTCAGTTGGTGAGTTTTTAGAGGGTAATTACGAGTTTGTGGGGGAAGAAATTCATGCCATTAAAGGTGTAATGGGAGAGGCCCATTTAAAAGTGATCCTGGAATCGGGAACGCTTGAGAAGATGGAGGATATATGGACGGCCAGTATGATTTCAATGGCTAATGGAGCTGATTTTATTAAAACTTCCACCGGTAAACAGCAACCTGCGGCTACCTTTGAGGCGGCTTTTGTGATGCTGACTGCGATCAAGAAGTATTATGATGAAACAGGTGTTAAGATTGGATTTAAGCCAGCTGGAGGCATTTCTACAGCCGAAGATGCTTTGGTGTATTATAACCTGGTAAAAAATATTTGTGGCGACGAATGGTTGAATAATAAACTGTTCAGAATAGGAGCGAGCCGTTTGGCAAATAACTTATTGACAGATGTTGCGGAGTTGGAAAATGGTTATCGTAAAGAGATTAAATATTTTTAAATCAATCAGATATCGGTTGTATAAGTAATTTACATTTTAGGTCTGAATAACCTATATATCTAATAAAACAAAGGGTTGCAATTATTTGCAACCCTTTGTTTTTACGTTAGTATTGTGGTATTATTTCTTTCTCTTTAATGTGTAATCGACCATTGTAAGTAACGCTGTTTTAGTCTCAGAGTCTTCGTAACCTCCAATGTTATCCTTGGCTTTCTGAGCAAATAATTCCATTTGTTCTTTGGCGTACTCAATGCCACCATTGGCCTTAACAAATTCAATAATCTCTTCTACCTTTTTCTCATTTTTATGGTGTCGTCGTATCAATCTTAATATACGACGTTGCTCTTTTTTGTTAGCTTGATTAAGAGCGTATATCAGCGGTAGGGTAAGTTTCTTTTCCTTAATGTCGTTACCCGTTGGCTTACCGATTAAGCCCGTTTTTTCGTAATCAAATAAATCATCACGTATCTGAAAAGCAATACCCAGGTTTTCTCCAAATTCGGCCATGTTATTTAGCTTATCGCCATTGGTTCCTACCGATAAGGCACCAGCTTTGGTACAGGCGGCAATCAAAGTAGCAGTTTTTTTCCGTATGATTTGGTAATAAACTTCCTCTGTAATGTCTAATTTACGCGATTTTTCAATCTGCAAGAGCTCGCCTTCGGCCATTTCACTAACTGCATTCGATACGACTTTCAAAACATCAATTTGTCCCGTATCCAACGACAGACTCAATCCTTTCGATAAAAAGAAGTCGCCAACCAATACCGCAACTTTAGATTTCCATAAGGCATTGATACTGAAGAATCCACGTCTCTGGTAGGTTTCGTCTACCACGTCATCGTGAATTAATGTAGCGGTGTGCAGCAACTCAATTAATGCTGCTGAGATGTAACTGGCTTCACTGATTTCGCCATTTAATTTGGCCGAAAGAAAGACCAGCATCGGGCGCATTTGTTTCCCTTTACGTCGGAGTACATAATTGGTAATTATATCAAGTAACGGAATCTTCGATTTAAGCTGTTCCTTAAAGTAGGGTTCAAATTCTTTCATCTCCTTCTCTATAGGAGCTTTAATAAGTGCAGTATCTGACATATAGTTTTCTATTCAATGCGCAACTTTCACAAAAATAATGGAAAGCGTCAAATTTAACGATTCTAGCCTATTTTTAGTTCATCATATTGATATAATCTAAATATTTAAATATTTTTGCACATTCGTAACGATAATATAGCAAGATAGTTATATATTTGCATTTGTAAGTATTTTAAAAATCACCCTTTAAAGATGAAGATAAAAGATTTAGATACGGAGATGTTGGATAGGGCAGCCGGAATGCTTAAGGCCATTGCTCACCCAATGCGCATTGCCATTTTAAGTCATTTGGAAGATGGTAATAAGTTAACAGTAACCGAAATTCATAAGTTACTGGATATTGAGCAATCAACTACTTCTCATCACTTGGGAATATTGAAAGACAAAGGAGTGCTGGCAAGTGAGCGTCAAGGAAAAAATACATTTTATTATCTCAAACACAATAGTTTACGAAATATTGTGGATTGTGTAAGTAAATGTACAATTGTTAAGTAAAAAATTAGAAGTTGAGATATAAAGGCTGATAAATTCAGTCTTTTTTATTTTGTGGAGATGGCAAAAATACGATTAACGAAAGAATTTCGCTTTGAAATGGCTCATGCCCTTTGGAATTACGATGGGCTTTGCAAAAACCTTCATGGGCATTCATATATTTTAAATGTTACGGTAATTGGCGATCCGATTGAGGATGAGAGTAATCCGAAGTTAGGTATGGTTATGGATTTTGGTGATCTGAAAAAGATTGTCAACGAGGAGATTATAGATCAACTCGATCATGCGGTGGTATTAAGTAAAAATGCTCCAACAGAACAATTGCTGGCCCTGCCTCAAATGGGCGAGCGCCACGAAATAGTCGATTATCAGCCAACTTGTGAGAATATGTTGGTCGATTTCGCCGAACGGATAAAGAAACGACTGCCGGCCAATATTGAATTGTTTAGCTTAAAATTGAACGAAACAGCCACCAGCTATGCCGAATGGTATGCCAGTGATAATATTTAGCCCCTAGTCACTAGAAGGTAGGGATTAGCTTTTAGTAAGGGATAACATTGTTATTTTAAAATTGAAATAACGATGTTATCCTTTTTTTCTTTTTAGCCAAGTTGTAAATAAGCTAGCTTCTATCGACAAGCCTCTAGTAGCTAATTACTATCTTTATCAAAAAAAACACAATAAATCATGGCAGAAGAAAAGAAGGATTTGTATTTGCTGGATGCTTATGCATTAATTTTCAGGGCCTATTATGCCTTTATTCGCAACCCACGCATTAACTCAAAAGGATTTAATACATCCGCTGTTTTCGGATTTACCAACTCATTATTGGAGATACTTACCAAAGAAAATCCTTCGCACATTGCTGTGGTTTTCGATCCTTCAGGGCCTACTTTTCGTCATGAGGAATATCCTGAATATAAAGCGAATCGTGATGCCACACCTGAGGACATCAAGCTTTCGGTGCCTTATATCAAGCAGTTTATCGAGGCAATGAATATTCCGGTAATTGTAAAAGATGGTTTTGAGGCCGATGACGTGATTGGTACACTGTCGGCAAAGGCTTCTGAGGCAGGTTTCAATACCTACATGGTGACACCGGATAAGGATTATGCCCAGCTGGTAAAAGATAATGTGTTTATGTACAAACCGCGCAGTAAAGGCGGTGGAATTGATGTGTGGGGCGTTGATGATATAAAGGAAAAATTCTCGGTTGAGCATCCATTGCAGGTGATTGATATTCTTGCTTTGTGGGGCGATGCTGCCGATAACATTCCTGGCTGTCCCGGAGTGGGCGAAAAGCGGGCTAAAGATCTGATTAAAGCCTACGGAAGCATCAACGGCATTTATGAGCATGTTGAAGAATTGAAAGGCAAGCAAAAGGAGAACATGATCAACTTCCGCGAGCAGGTAGAGTTGTCCTATCGTTTGGCAACCATTCGTTTGGATGTGCCAGTTGATTTGGATGCCAATGCCCTGAAAAAGGAAAAGCCCAATATGGATGCCATCAATAAGCTTTTTGATGAGTTGGAGTTTAAGAATCTGGCTTCACGAATTAATCAATTATATGGTACTTCTCCGGTTCAGGGCGATTTGTTTGGTATGGCTGCAGCACCACAGGAAACACCTGTGGAGGAAAGCTATTCATCGCGTCAGACCTTGAAAGATGTTGTTCACCATTATTACCTGGTTGATAATGAACAAAAGCTGGCTTCTTTAAGGGCTGAATTAAGTACAATAAAGCAATTTTGTTTCGATACCGAAACCACATCGGTTAATGCCATGGAAGCTGATTTGGTGGGTATGTCCTTTGCCTGGAAGGCCAATGAAGCCTACTATGTGCCAGTGATGATTGATGGTGTTGTGAATACCGAACTTGTTCAATCCTTCAAGGCTGTATTTGAAGATGATAAAAGCATTAAGATTGCTCAAAACCTGAAGTACGACATGTTGGTGTTGAAGAATTATGGCATCGATGTTAAAGGGCCTTATTTCGATACCATGGTCGCGCATCACCTTTTGTATCCGGGACTAAAAAATGGCATGGATTTTATGGCCGAAACTTACCTGAATTATACGCCAATTTCCTATGAGTCGGTTGTTGGTCCAAAGGGTAAGAAGCAAAAGAACATGCGTGATATAGCACCTGAAAATGTGTTGGATTATGCAGCTGAAGATGCCGATATTACTTTACAATTGGCTGAAAAGTTCCAGGAAGAAGTAAAAGGCAATGCCATTGAGAAGTTGTTGTTTGACATAGAAATGCCTTTGATTGAGGTATTGGCCAACATGGAATTTGAAGGTGTTAAACTGGATGACGCCGCTTTAAAAGAGTTTGCCGAAAAGCTACGTGAGCAGATTATCGCCTTGGAGAAGACAATTGAAGACCTGGCTGGTATGCCGTTTAATATTGCCAGTCCAAAGCAGGTAGGTGAGGTCTTGTTTGAGCATCTGAAAATTGATGATAAGGCAAAGAAAACAAAGAGTGGTCAGTATAGTACCAATGAAGAGACATTGCAAAAACTAAAGGAGCATCATGAGATTATTCCGGCCATACTCGAATATCGTGGTTTGGTGAAATTACTGAATACCTACGTTGAAGCATTGCCAAAGCTGATTAATGAAAAAACCGGCAAGATTCACACCAGCTACAGTCAGGCAACGGTGGTAACGGGACGTTTAAGCTCCAATAATCCAAACCTTCAGAATATTCCTATACGCGATGAGAACGGGAAGGAGATTCGTAAGGCCTTTACGGCATCGGATGATGAACATGTATTCCTGTCGGCGGATTACTCGCAGGTTGAATTGCGTTTGATGGCTCACTTCAGTAAAGATCAGCATTTGATTGAAGCCTTTAATCGGGGAGAAGACATTCATGCGGCAACGGCGGCTAAGATTTTTAAAGTGCCCCTGGAAGAAGTGGACAGCGATATGCGACGCAAGGCTAAAACAGCCAACTTTGGGATTATCTACGGCATTTCGGCCTTTGGTTTGGCAGAACGTTTAACGATTCCACGCAAAGAAGCCAAAGCCATTATTGACGGCTATTTTGAGAGTTTCCCAGGTGTGAAGGCATTTATGGATGGCAGTATTGCCCAGGCGCGCGAAAAGAATTATGTGGAAACCTTGTTTGGCCGTAAGCGCAATTTGAGCGACATCAATTCGAGAAATGGTGTTGTTCGCGGCATGGCCGAACGTAATGCTATCAATGCCCCAATTCAGGGCACTGCTGCTGATGTTATTAAGCAGGCTATGGTGAATATTCAAAAACGCTTTGCGAGCGAAAATATCGCCTCTAAAATGATTCTGCAGGTGCACGATGAATTGAACTTCGATGTGCTAAAATCAGAGGAGGAAAAGGTCAAAACAATCGTTAAGGAAGAAATGGAAAATGCCATTCAACTTTCTGTTCCGTTTGAAGTAGATATGGGACAGGGAGTGAATTGGTTAGAGGCACATTGATTATAACCAAATAAATAAACTAAATGCCCTGTCTGTTGGATGGGGCATTTTTTGTTGAATACACTTGTGGGTGAAACAAATGAATGGCCGTAGCGTAAAGAAGTGAATTCTACTAAATTTAAATCAATGAACCAAAACCCTTATTGCTCTAATTGCAAGCATTTTGTTGTGAAAGATTACCAATACCAACATTGTGCTCTCACTAATTTACAAGTCGATTTTAAGGATTCGTGTGAATTGTTTGAGCTACCCGATGTAATTGAGGAACCCAAATCGGAATCAAAAGGTACAGTTAAAAAAGTTGCTTCGCTTGCCTTGGTGCTCTACATTATTTTTAAAGTGATTAAAATAAGTGGTGCACTGGATTCCAAACCATCCACAACCTTAATCGATTATGAGGCATTTAAGCGTGATATGTACTTTGCCAAAGAAAATGTACAAAAGCGGGTTGGAAGGAATAACAAAGAAATAGTTAGAACCTATGTTACTCAAAACAAGGATTTTTCTAAAGCTCATTTTAAGCACGAAATGGAAGTGTGCTACCACCATTTAAATGACTCACTGATGAAGTACGATACCTTGATGGTTAGGCATGAATTGTATTATACACCAAACCTAAATGACTCGGTTCAACAACTTCTTTTTGGTATTGAAGGTACGGTTATTAATTACCAGCATTTTTCTCATTTTAAAATCAAGGAATCTAATTAAGAAATATCGATGTCAGCAAAATTTAACTTGATTCGGGGATTAGTTCTACTGTTTATCGCCTTTTTGATTAAAACTCATTCCATTGATGGATTAACAATTAGCTTTGTTTTAATAGCCGATGCGGTATTAACCGGTTTGATAATAATGGGCATAAACAGGGATCGGGTCGATGCCTATGCAGAAATTTTCCTGGCGATTATTTCCATTATTGTGGTTTTTGTGGTGTTGTTTGAAACGACTGACAAGGTGATTTGGTACCGCAATTTTATGATGCATAAATTCTGGACAGGCATACAATTGGCTTGTATATCTCTATCAGCTTATAACTGCTGGAATTTAAACCGAAAAAGGTGGTACTGGCCTGTTTTAATTGTTATGGGTACTGCAGCAATCACCATTTATACCACCGTAAACCATATGCTTAGCTTTTCGAATGTACACATTTATTCACCAATGCTGATGATAGGCGGAATATACCTATTGCTTGCTTTAGTCAGCCGATTTAGTCGAATTAAAATAGAAGTCGTATAGATCGAAATACTTGTGTATTATCTAATTGTTTATTGAGGGTAAGAGCCTAAAAATTAAATGAAGCTTATAAAAACAGCATAGTCATCAAAGTAGAGCAAACTATTAGCTATACAATTAGTTAGGGGTTGCTGTCTAAATCCGAACTAATGTTAGTACTGTCTGCTTTCGTTTAAAGGATCAGAGTGGCTATTTAGATTGTATTGTACTATCTAAAAAATCCCGATATTAGCTTTGTACTTGGAAACTAATACATTGTTCATGAACGAATCGATCAATATAGGTGTCTTTGATTTCATCATCTTTCTCGGCGTTGGGCAAGGAATCTTCCTGTCGTTCATTTTACTTAAAAAAGGAAGAAGTGATAATAGAGTTAATGTCATTCAGGGCCTGTTGTACTTATTTTTGGCCCTCACTATCTTCGAAGAGCTTTTAAATAACACCGGGTACATAGTTCAGTTACTTCCCATATCTGATTTTTCCGAGCCCTTGAATTTTACCTTTGGCCCACTCTTTTTTATGTATTGTCATGAGGTGATTTATCGCGATTGTAAACGCAGAAACTGGTGGCATTTATTGCCGGCTGTATTTTGGTTGCTTTATATGTTTTTTTACTTTACCCAGCCCGATGCCGCAAAATATAACTCTTATCTGGAAACGAAACATCCTGACTGGAAATATTTGAATGTGATACGACCATATACGGATGATCCTTTAGGCATCAGAAACTATGTGAATGAACTAACCTTAATTCATTTTATAGTCTATATAAGCTTATCAATTATCTTGTTGGTTAGGAAATTAAAAGAGGTTAGGCAATCTTTATTAAATGTTCAAAATGAAGCATTGGCGATGTTGCGCAATACATTAATGCATTTTCTGGTTATAGTGGGTATTTTTATGGCAACGAAGTTTTATTTTGGAATGGATAGCGATGTAGGGAGTTATTTTATTGCAAGCTATATTTCGTTGATGTTTTTTATTACCAGTTATCTGGTGATGAATAAATCCAGTTATTTTTCAGCACCGCAATTATTGCCTGAACTTCCAGGCATGAAGTATCGACGGTCTTCGCTGGAATCAGCTGATAAGCATCGGATTTTAGAGAAGATTAAGAAGCAATTGGAAGAAGATAAATATTTCAAAAATAACCTGATTTCATTAGCAGGATTGGCGAGTGTTATTCATGAAAACAAGCATCATGTGTCGCAAGTTATTAACGAAATGTATGAAAAGAATTTTTTTGAATTGATGGCTTATTATCGTGTTCAGGAAGCATCGGAAATATTGCGCAGTGAAAAAGGGAAGAATATAACGATTGAAGAATTAGCAGAGTTGGTTGGTTATAATTCAAAATCCTCTTTTAATACGGCGTTTAAGCGTTATGTAGGTCATACACCCTCTGATTTTAGAAAATTAATCGCAGATCGTTAATGTGCACTTAGATAAGGAGGTACGAATGTGATGGTGTTCGTGCCGATCATCTCGTACGTCGGGTCGAACGGCTCAGTCGTTAGTTATTTGACTTCTGTTTTAGATTTGTTTCATCAACTTAAAACGAATCAAAATGGAAACGCAAAACATCAACTCCAGGCAACGTCTTTATTACATCGATTGGCTACGAATCATCCTCATATTAACTGTCTTTCTTTTTCATGTTGGTATGGTCTTTAACTCTTGGGATTGGCACATCAAAAACGATCAGACTTTTCCCGATAGAAGTGCCTTATGGTACATTATGGTGTATCTGGGACAGTGGCGCATGCCTTTGCTGATATTGGTTTCGGGAGCAGGTACCTACCTGGCCTTAGGTAAGCGAACTGGTCTACAATATTTATTGGAGCGCTGCAAACGTTTATTAATACCACTTGTAGCTGGCATATTTATCCTGGTACCCATACAGGTTTATCTCGAACGCGCAGATCAATTCTCTTCGCTTTGGGATTATTATCCTCATATGTTTGAAGGTGTTTATCCTGTTGGGAATTTTAGCTGGCACCACTTGTGGTTTATTGCTTATCTGTTTTTTATTGCTTTAATTATTTCTTCCTTTCATAGTGTGTTGATAAGTAGGCGATTTAGTAATTTTATTAAACGTTTAACTCCAATGATATGCCAAAAACTGGGACTTAATTATTTAGTCGTTCCCATTATCCTTTCGCAATTGTTCCTGAGACCTTATTTTCCG
The DNA here is from genome assembly GCA_025210475.1 of Carboxylicivirga sp. GTDB lineage: Bacteria > Bacteroidota > Bacteroidia > Bacteroidales > Marinilabiliaceae > Carboxylicivirga. The sequence goes on from JAOARW010000065.1 coordinate 127,184, forward strand.
GATAATACGCATGATTTTATTAACGATTGGGCGGCCATCGCTTATTATTTCTTATACTTTCTGTTGGGATATATAATTGTTTCGAAAAAACAAATAATGGAAAGTATTCAGAAGAACCGACGTTATTATCTGCTTCAGTCAGTCATTGCAACTCTTTTCATGTTTACCATTCCCTCGTTGATTGAATCGGATGCAATAGCTACTTTGGTATGGCGAATATCCAGTTATTTGATGGCATGGGCCTGCGGTCTCTCGGCACTTGGGTATGCACGTAAGTATTTAAATTTTGATTCAAAATACCGTAAAATAGCCAATGAGGCGATATATCCTTTTTACCTTATTCATCAGCCCATAATTGTGCTTATGGCTTTTTATGTTGTGGGATTGAATATATCCTTGATCTGGAAAGTGATACTTATTACCACATCATCATTTACTCTAACAGTTTTGATTTACCTTTATGTAGTGCGGCCATTTGATTTTATGAGAATTTTATTTGGTATGAAGCCAATCATTAAAGCCAATGTTCAAATAAAAGAATCAAATGAAGAGCAATTAAAAGTCTGTACAGATAGAGTATCAGCCTCTTAGTTAGCAGGGAACTAGACGATTCGTTATTTCGAAAGAAGCTTAACCAGCCATAGAATCAGGTACAAACCAATGCCCACACCAAATAGTAATACAGACACCACAAATGCAATTCGAATAAATGAAACACTCCATCCTAATTTATCACTCAACCATTCAGATACTCCTAAAATCATAACATTCTCATTTTTAGTTTAATTTTCTATCAAAAATAAGGAAATAATGCAAGAGCTAATTAATTTTTACCGATATTAGTTTTCAGGTGTAAATTACTTGCACTATGTAGCAAATATTGTTTTTATTGGTGATCTGATACATGAAGAAAGTACTCATTATTAACGGGCATCCTGATCGGGAAAGTTTGTGTTCAGAATTGGCAAAGCGTTATCAACTTGGTGGGCAATCTGCTGGTGCTACTTGCCAATTGATCCATTTAATTGATTTGGAATTTTCTGCGATCCTGCAACACGGTTATCGCCAAAAAATGGAATTGGAACCCGACCTTGTTAAAATGCAGGCGGCCATTCAAGAAGCTGATCACCTGGTTTTTGTTTATCCGACGTGGTGGGGAACGCAACCCGCTTTACTGAAGGGCTTTATTGAGCGCGTGTTTTTACCTGATTTTGCTTTTAGTTACCGAAAACGCTCCATGCTTTGGGATAAGCTATTAACCGGAAAAAGCGCCCGACTAATTGTGACCATGGATACACCTCAATGGTTCTATAGAATGGTATATAAACAACCGGGACACAATGCCATGCGAAAGGGCGTTTTGCAATTTTGTGGCATAGATCCTGTTAAGATCAGTAGCTTTTCACCTGTTAAAACGTCTACCGGGGAGATAAGGAAGAAGTGGTTGAATAAGGTTGAGAAGCTTGGTAATCGACTTATTTGAAACTTATTATTATTTTAGGGTGGAAAATTAAATCATCTTGAAAATAGCCTGTCAATTAGTTTTATTCCTGTTACTTGTATTTTTGCATACGAGGGAAGTTCGTAGTCAAAATGATGCAGTTGTTAATCTGTCCAATGACGAACAAGAATGGCTTAATCAGCATAATGGATCGATTATGCTCGCACCAGATCCTAAGTTTGCTCCATATGAATTTTTCACAGAAGAAGGTCAATATCATGGAATTGGGGCTGATTATATTAGGTTGTTAGAATCTAAAACTGGCGTAAGGTTTAATATAATTCGAAAAAACAATTGGGAAAGTATTGTTAGCGCTGCGTCAAAGAAAGAGGTTGATGTATTTGGCATTGCAGCTGAGACTACCAAACGGAAAGAATATATGAGTTTTACAACTCCTTATTTGAGTACCAGCGCTGTAATTATAACCCGGGTAAACGTAAACAAGCAATTAGAGTTAAGCGATTTAAAAGGTATGCGGGTATGTATTGTAAAGGATTATGTTTGGGATGATTTAATTTCTCAGGAATATCCTGATCTGGATATTGATTATGTACCTGACCCACTCGTTGGAATGAGAAAAGTTTCTTTTGGGGTTTGTGATGCTATGATTTTAGGGATGGCTTCTGCTTCGTATTATATAGAGGAAGAGAATTTTACAAATTTGAAAGTTGTCGGGGAGACAGGTTATTCTGTTGATTTTGCCATTGGGGTAAGGAAGGATTGGCCTGAACTTTTATCAATTTTAAATAAAGGAATTGATAAGATAAGCATTGAGGAACATGAAGCTATTCATAACCGATGGTTTCACCACCAAAATAATCAGGCTTTTATAAGTAAGCGACTACGCCTAGTTTTATATATTACATTGGGAGTTATTTTATTTGTAATTATTAGTCTTTTTATCTTTAATAAACGGCTTAATAAGTTAGTTAAAGAGAGAACTCAAGAGTTGAATAATGAACATTATAAACTAATTCAATTAAATGAAGAATTGATAATTGCACGTGATAAAGCCACAGAAAGCGAACGGTTAACAAAAGCCTTTCTTACCAATATTAGTCATGAAGTAAGAACACCGATGAATAGCATCATTGGATTTGCTCAATTGCTTGAATTGGATGAAGCACCAAAGGAAGATCGTATTCGTTATGCTTCATTAATGATAAAGGGTGGACAACAATTGTTATCGATTCTCGACAGTATCATTCATCTGGCAAAAATGGAATCGGGAGTGGTTAAACCGGTGGATGATGAGATTGATATTTATTTGCTGATGCGCGAAACGTATGAATTAATGTTGCCAATGGCCGATGTTGCCGGTTTGCAATTAAAGTTAAGGATTGATGATGATTCCTCGTCGAAGATGATTAAAATGGATCGATTGTTACTTCAGCAAGTGCTAAATAACCTGGTTAGTAATGCTATCAAATATACACCCGATGGGGAAGTAATATTAACTGCTTCTTGCCAAACGAATGATTTAAAATTCTCTGTAACTGATACCGGTGTGGGCATTGATGACGTTGATAAAGAGTCAATATTTAAGCCTTTCCGTCAAGTAAAACACCGAACGCAAATTGCCAGTGGAGCCGGATTGGGTTTAGCCACTGCCAAACGCATTGTCGAAGTGTTACAAGGACGCATTTGGCACGAAGCCAATAACCCAAAGGGTTCAGTGTTTCACGTGGAAATTCCAATCAATGCCATCGACTGACTTTACTTATCTAACGACTTTTTAAAGGGTAGAGCTTTGCTGTAAGTGAGGGTTCGCCATAACCATTCAATTGGGCCGTAGTTAAAGTTTTTTAGCCAGAGGGGTGAAACTAACAAAATAATCAACCAAATGACAAAGACTATTAATACTTGCTCAATTCGTTCTACCTGACCAAATAAGCCCAGTCCATGACCGTAAAAAAGAAAGCTACCAATGATTGACATTAGAATGTAATTGCTAAAAGCCATTTTGCCAATCGATGAGAATAGCTTCTTAATTCTTGAACATGCATTGCTTTTAGCAATTAGCAGGATAATGCCTATGTAGCCAAAGGCCACCGCAACACTGGCAAAATAGTTGGGCATGTGGCCCAAGAACATGCCATACTCAAACGACCATTGGTGTTCGAATAATTGATATACTCCATAGGCGCAGAGTGAGTAGCCGGATACTAAACCGATTATAGCCATGCGACGATAAAAGGCTCTTGATTTTTGGCCTGATAGAACGCCGCTCTTAAATAGTGCAATTCCTAAAAGCATAAGGGCTGTAACGCGCCAAAATACGCCAAAAAAGAATAAGAAGGTTTGCATAAAGAGAGCATACTCACCCCGAAAAGCCATTTGTTCTGAAAATGATCCGCGCATGGCAGTAATCTCTGTGTTGATGGATTCCCGGGCTGGCAACCACATTTTCATGGATTCTTTTACTGATTCTTCGGGCCAGTAGGGTAGGGATAAGCCCGATAAAAGGTTGAGTAAAACCGGAATAATAAAGAAGAATGATGCAACAATAATCAGTCCTTTGGGTTTCATTTTCCGAAACAAATACACCAAAAAAGCACATAAACTATAGGCAACCAATATATCGCCAAACCATAGCAGATAGGCATGCAGTAAACCAAATATTAATAACCAGAAATTGCGGTAATAATGAATTCTTCCCGGATTTTTACCTTGTTCCTTTTTTCGTTCGTAAAGCAGTATAATGCCAGCTCCGAACAGGATGGAGAAAATGCTCATAAACTTTTCACTACCCACCATATGACTGACGATCCAAACCCATTTGTTGATACCCGACAAATCGCCAAATGCTGTGGGATTGATATAAGCCGTAAAAGGCATCGAAAAGCTTTGGATATTTAAAATCAGAATTCCCAGAACGGCCAGGCCTCGCAGCATGTCTATGGATATAATACGATCCTGTGGTAAGGTGGAATAAGAGGGGGCGGTTGGTGATGTCATCTGCAAAAGATTGAAAAGGTTTTAATTATACAGATTCGAAATTAAGGAAAAAAATGGTCGCGTTTAACTCATTAAATTATCAATTAGTTAAAACTACATTTAAAGAGCTAAAAAAAGCGCTTACCAATCGGCAAGCGCTTTTCATTTTTGTTTTTTCTTATTGAAGAGAGAAATATCAATTAATCATTGCTCATTTCTCACCTCTATCGGTCTTAACCTAGCTTTTCTTAGAAGCTGCACGGCGATCGCCGGCATGGCTGGCAATGGTGCCATCAAGTAAGCCATTGTATTCGCTCATATCCTCTAATAGTTCGCTTGCTTTATCCAATTCCTTATCGTTTTGCAGGCTGGCTTTAATGGAACCTTTTTGGTAATAGTAACGCTTGGTTATCTCCAACACCATTAACTCGGCAATTTCGTCCTTAAACTGGCGCATATCCTTTTCTACGTCAAGCTTAAGTAAAGTTTCCATAGCCGAAAAGTCATCCTTGGCTTTTTCGTAATAACCTTCACGCTTGGCAGTTTTTACCAGGTCTTTAAATTTCTCTTGCGAAAGTGATTCGTATCTAAAGTCTTCTTTTGCTTTTACAAAGTCGATAAATTGCTTGTATTCATCATCGCTAATGGTAAACTCCTCAGGAGCTGCAATACTCTTATTACGCAAAACAAATTCGGTAGCAAAATCAAATATCATTTGTTGCACCACCAAAGCAAATGTTACATTGGCATATTTTGGTGTTTTAACGAGGATATCAGGTGAAATACCACCGCCATCAAAAACAGAACGACCGTTAAGGGTTTTGTACTCGGTAATTAAAGAATCGGCCACTAAACCAACAGCACCATCTTCATCGCGATGGGTGTAATCCAATGCCTGAATGCATCGGCCCGAAGGAATGTAATATTTAGCGGTTGTTACTTTTAGCTTGGCATTATAGGAGAGGTTGCGGGTTGTTTGCACCAAACCTTTTCCGAACGAGCGCTGTCCGATTACAACGGCACGATCCAGATCCTGTAAAGCACCCGATACAATTTCTGATGCAGATGCCGAACCACGACTAATTAATACGGCCAAGGGCATGACTGTATCAATTGGCTGGCGCATGGCTTTATAGGTTTTGTCCCACTGCTTAACTTTTCCGCGTGTGCTAACAACTTCTGATCCGGAGGGCACAAATAGATTGACAATCTTAACTGCTTCATCCAGTAATCCACCCGGGTTGGCACGCAGGTCAATCACAATGCTTTTGGCACCTTGCTTATCGCGCAAATCCAAAAATGCTTTTTCTACCTCGCGACTACAGTCCTGTGTGAAGTTATTTAACTGAATGATACCTGTTTGGTCATTTACCATGCCATAATACGGAACGGGGTTGATTGATATCTTTTGACGTTCCAACTCAATGTTGATGGGTTTCTTTTCGCCCGGACGCTCTACCTTAATCTTCAACGAAGTATTGGCACGTCCTTTCAGTTTGTCGCTTACATCAGGTGTGCTTTTACCCACCATGTTTTTACCATCGATCTCCAGAATTTTATCACCTGCTTTAAGGCCAGCCAGGGCAGCCGGAAAACCTTCGTAAGGTTCAGCTATTACCACATGGTTGCCACGCTTTGAAATTAGGGATCCGATTCCTGCATATTCGCCGGTTGTCATAAAACGAAAATCTTCCATATCCGACTCCGGAATGTAAGTGGTATAAGGATCCAAAGATTCCAACATGTTGTTTATTCCTTCGGTTATCAGCTTCTCAGGATTTGTTTCATCCACATAGTAGCTGTTAACTTCGCGAAAGAGGGTATAGAAAATATCGAGGTTTTTAATGACTTCGAAGTTACGCTTATCATCGTTAAAACTATAAAGTCCCAGCAACATCACCATTACAAGCGAAAGACTTGCAATCCATCTTACTTTACGTGTTCTCAAAAAGTTATTCATATTCAGTAGTTATTATTTTTTACCTGAGTTAAGCAGTCTTATAAGGCAACTTACAAAGACCTTACCATAGCGTGGTTCACAAAGTTAATATTTCATACAAAAGAATCAAGCTGTTAGCCGTATGAGGAGCGGGACTTTAACTTATTATTAACCAAATAGGAGGGGAGAAGGTTCAAAAGTAAGAGTTTACAAGTTGGAGGGTTAAGGAGTTGAAGAGTTGAAAGATGGTTTGTTTAGTTCCCGGATTGCAAATCACCTTAGCTTCAGACAGTGGATTGTATACTTTCTTCCGTTTCCGGTTTCCTGTTTTCTGTCTTTGATCGAAAATCTTACCCCTCTCTTTCTTTACTCTCCTTTCCCCAGGCATTCGAACCGGCAACTCGCAGAATTACCATTTTCATCGGTTACAATAAGGGTGTGGCTGCCTTTTTCGGGCATCATTTCCATTTGGTGATGATGAACTGTTTCGCCCAGGTAATGATCGTCCAGATGCCAGAATAGACGGGAGTTGGATTTACGATGAGCCGCCTTGCAAATAATCCGTCCCAAAGAGCCATCCATCTCCAATGGCACATATAGCTGTGCATTTTTCCGGGGATAAATAATTTCAATGGCTTCTTGCTGTTCATAGCAACCCGGCCTAAAAGGTGGCAATGCTTTGTATAGGGGATGTCGCGACTGGTAATACCAGGCCATCACCGGTGGCAATACAAACCAACTTTTGTGGTTCATCTGGTGGGGCGGATAACAATCGGCATTAACGCGGTATTTATTATCGGCTGATAGATGAATGAGCTGATGATAAGGACAAACGGGTAAATCGTGTTGGGCAGCCGGTACATAAACTGTATCCACCTGGTGGCAATGTTGCGAGGCTTTATAGCCACTTGATTGGCAGATACTAACGGCTTGTAAATCATCGTAAGGTGTCTCGAACCAGGAAGTGGAGGGCAGGTAGCGGTAAAGATCAAACATAAGTGGTGCTGCTGCGCTTCCGCCAATAATGCCCGGCCGGCCTTCGCCACTGGCATTGCCAACCCAGATTCCAACGGTATATTCTGGTGTTACGCCAATGGCCCAGGCATCTCTAAAACCAAAACTGGTACCTGTTTTCCAGGCGATTTTCCTCCCAGATGAAAAATTCTCCCAACCGGTTTCTTCTTCGGGGCGTTGCACATTGGTTAAAGCCTCAAAGGTATGGTAGACAGCAGCGGCCGAAAAAACAGATGGCTGAAAGGAAAATTGGGGCTGTTTATTTTCCTTCTTTTTAAGAAGCGATGCTATGCGGTAATCATCGGCATTGTAACGGCTCGATTCTTTTGAAAATGTATTGAGGCATCGTGCCATGGATGAATAACTCGAACTCAATTCCCACAACGATACTTCGGCTCCTCCCAATATCAATGACAATCCGTAGTGGGAAGCCGGTTTGTTAATGCTGCTTAATCCTGCCTTTTGCAGTTTATTCTGCAGTTTGCCGGTTCCGTATTCGCGCAGCAAACGCACAAAAGGAACATTGAGGGAGCGCGAAAGAGCTGTATGAGCTGCCACCGCACCATCAAACTGTTTACTGTAGTTCTTGGGCGAGAAATCACTATAGAATGTGGGGATATCTACCAAAAGCATTTCGGGCAAAATTAAACCATCGTCGAGAGCCGCCGCATACAGAAACGGCTTCAGGGTGCTGCCACTGCTGCGTAGGGCCGGTATAACATCCACATTCTGACCTTTATCCATTGATTGGGAGCGGGAGTTACCTACATAAGCCAGAACATTTCCACTTTTATTTTCGATAACGATGCAAGCCAGATTATGAATTTCATTGTGTCGATAGATACTGTAATAATTCTCTACGATTTGATTGGCTCTTTTTTGAACGTCTGAATGCAAGGTGGTATTAAAAGTGGATTGTTCACTTTTTTTAGATAAAGAGGTGAGTAGGTGAGGCGTTAATTGAGGCAGAGGCAAAGGTTTATCGGGCAGGGGTTCGGCGCAGGCGAGGTAATGTTCGGTGGAATCGATCAATCCTTTGCTCAATAGTTTCGAAAGTAGAAAATTGCGTTTTCTAACCAAAGCATCCCGATTTCTTCCCGGGTGAATTAAGGCTGGGGCATTGGGCAGAACTGCCAGTAAAGCAGCTTCGCTCCAGGATAATTCGCGGGGTGAGCGCCCAAAGTAACGCCACGAAGCAGCTTCGATACCTACCACATTGCCACCAAAGGGAGCTTGTCCGGCATATAGTTGAAGAATCTCTTCTTTACTGTATCGCCATTCCAGTCTGGTAGCCTGAATAGTTTCAATGAGCTTATTAATAATCGTTCGGGGGCGGTTATAAGCCATGCGTATGACCTGCATCGATAAGGTACTGCCACCACTCTTTACTTTACCGGCTTTGATGTTCTGTAACAAGGCACGTCCCATGGAAACAGGGTTAAACCCCGGATGGTAATGAAAATATTCGTCTTCAAACAGAATAATGGATTGCTTGAATTTATCCGGCACCGAATCAGTGGCTTCAAAACGCCATTGTCCGTCGCTGGCTATGTGAGCCGATAATAAGTCATCCGAAGAGGAGTTGACCCTTGTGGAATAAGGGCTTGTAAAAAGCTTAGCAGGCAAACAAAAATAGTAAGCGATGAGAAGGGTGATCAGGATTAACCCCAATAGTCTTTTTTTATTCTTGGATAGTGCCAGCTTCATGAAAACCAAAATTAATAAACCCCACAGCTTTGCCAAAGCTGCAGGGGAATAGCTTGTATTATAATTTGGCTACAAGGGTTAAAACGGTACTTCTTCCGGGTGCGTAAATTGGCTTCAGACTGCCTTTTACCGAACGATTCAGGTGCTCGTAGTAGGTTTCATCAAACAGATTGTGAATCGATGCATTGAGTTCGATGTGTTTACTTATTTGATAATTAACAGAAAGATCAACGAGCGTAAATGCTGGTGTTTGGGTTTCGCCATAACTTTTGGCAATGCGCTTTTGTTCCAACACATGTCGAAGGCGGAGTTCGGGCTTTAAACGATTTTTAAAAAAGGTACCCATCAATGTGTAGCGCATATCCAGGGGTGGAATTTCCGGCAATGCCTCGCCACTGTCCTCATTTTTACCATAGGTGTAAGCCAGGCTTAAGTTATGCTGCAATGGCTTTAATAGCAGTTGCGACCAGGTAATTTCAAAACCCGATAATCGAGCCTGATCGATATTGGTGAACTGGCGTACTCCTGGACTACCTGGCATTTTGGGATCAATGTCGTCCCGTATTTCAGAAGATATGAAATCCTTCATCGATGCCACAAATCCACTCAGCTGAATAAGTGTTGAAGCGTTTTTGTATTTCAGGTTGAGATCCACTTGCCTGTTTTTCTCCGATGATAATTCTGGATTGCCCAACATTTCGTAAGGATCGACACCAACCGGAAGAAAGTTGATAAATCGCTCACTCAAACTGGCACTTCTTTCCGCGTGTCCCAGCCATAATTCGCAGCTCCAATGGGAACTCAGCCGGCGACTAATGCCCAGACTTAAGGAGCTGTTAATTTGTTCCGAAGACAAATCATCGTAGTAGGATGCGAAATGGGCATCGGGTTTATCGGCATCGGCCTGGTTGTATTCCAAGCGGGCTGCATAGACCAGCTGCCATTGATTGTAACGATGCTGATATTCCCCAAACACCGACGTTTTAACAATTGAAGCATCCTGCCAGACGTTGTCGTAAATGGTATTTCCGGCATTTGGTCCCATCAGAAAGCGCCGACTACGTTCACCTTCGGCATACTCATTTTTATAATCGATACCGACATATAGTTGACTGTTCTTAAATTGCCAGTGTAATTCGCTTCGTCCGCCATAGTTGTTGGTTTTAGCCTGAGTTTCGGCATCTACTTTTCGGGGATCAAGTTTTTTGTCGTAATTATCCATTAAATGATCTACGTAGGTACCATAAATGCTGGTATTCCATTCTTTAAATTTTGAGCGAAAACGGATGGAATGATTAAGGCTTCCCAGCCAGGTGTCATCTTTTCTCAGATCCATGGGGAGAGCCGGAAAATCGACATCTTTGGCATAATTATGACTGATTTGTAAGCGAATATCCTGATGGTCGTTCAGTTTCAAAGCCAATGACGAGCCAAAATTATTGCGATAGAAAGAAGAAAGAACTTCATTATCATCGCCATCATTGTAATGATCGCCTGTTGAAATTGAACCAAACAGTTTCAAATTGGCCGATTGCCCCGCTAGATCAAGCATGGCTTCGCTGCGATAAATGGAGCCATTGCTTTCGTACACGCCACTCATGCGGCCATCGACCTTGGGCTTTGAACTGAAGGAAGGGGGTGAGGTTTGGAAATTAATGGTGCCTCCAAATGCATTGCCATAGCGCAAAGAGTAGGGGCCTTTTAGTACCGCTATCTGCGAAAGCATATTCAGGGGCATTTGACTGGTTGGCGGATCCATTCGATTGGGACAGGCTGCATTGGCACTTTGTGCACCGTCCATCACAATGTTTAATTGGTCGTATTTAAAACCGCGCAATACCGGATCGAATCCATAATTGCCACTTTTACGAATTAAAGCTACTTCGGGTAATTGAGCCAGGATGGCAGAAGCATCGTGCGACACCCGATTTTGATTATTAAAAGTAAGCGAAACTGAATCGATTGAATTTTGATGCAAAGCGATAATGCTTACTGTTTGCAATTGGAAATTTTGTTTTTGCCAGGGGATGATTCCTGTATTCAGAAAGGTTTTTAGTTCGCTTGCCGAAATGCGCCAAAAACCATAATTAAGATGTGAAATGTTTAGCGCATCTTTCTCATTTGTTTTGATAGAGATATGTCCGTTACGATCGGTAATGCCTTGTTGGTTACCGTATTGATAACTGGCATTAACAATTGCTTGCTGGCTTTGCTGGTCGATCAGTTTGAGGGATTGACTCAATGAATCCATCACACTGATGCATAGCAAAAGCAGCATGAATAATAAATACTTCATGTGCTGATAACTTGAATTATTAACTAAAAAATGTTCAAAATAAGAGATCGTAAGATGGTGATCTCAAAGTCGAATTCGGGTTAAAAAATCAAGCTAATTGCGGTGGGCGAAATAAATTTCTTAGATGAATGTTGCAGTAAATAAGATGGTTATCGCCAAATAATATTTCAAAAAAGTGTGCAGAAGATGGTAGTTTTAGCTTGCAAGTAATAAATACGTCGATGGTAATTTTACGCTGATTTTGATTGGATTTGTTTTCCTGTTCTGTTTGCTGTTCCATTTGTTTCTTCAACTGGCAGCATCCTTTACAGGAATTATTTTTAATGTCTTTTTGAACACATAGGTTTTTAGCTATATAATCCTGGTTGATTTTAAACGCTAACCAGGTAAAACTGTATTGCGAACTTACAACCAGGCTGGCCAAAACCAATAATATGATGAAGATTTTTTTCAATAAAAAAGATATGTGTGTTACATCTAGTAACAAGCACATATCTTCATTGTTTTAATATCGTGAGTCTGATTTAAATTTTAGAACTCAGTTTAATATTTTAAAAATCATCTTTGGCATTACCCAGTAATTTAAAGTTATAGGTGACAGTAAATATTGGTTTTCCAAAAATGGACATCTTGTAGCCTTGGATTTTGTCGCCTTCGCTGCGGAAGAAGATGTTATAAGCATTCTGACGCCCCAAAATGTTGTAAACAGCAAATGTCCAGGAACTGTGGTTGGCTTTTTTAGCCACCAGGTTTCCGTTGATGGTAGCGGCTATATCCAAACGAATATAATCCGGCATGCGCATCGAATTTCGATCGGAATAATATACCTTTTGAGCACCTCCGAATTCATAATAAGCCACTGGAGCTGTAAATGGTCGGCCGGTGCTGTAAAAGAAATTGGATGAAATATTTACGCGTCGGCTAAACTTATAGTTGGCAACAGCTTTGAAATCGTGAGGTTTGTCGTAATTGGCCGGAAAATAATCGCCGTTATTAACTTGCTCTTCTTCAAACTCACTGTCTATTTTGTGCTCAATTCGCGAATAGGTATAATTTACCCAGCCGGTTAATTTGCCTCTCTTTTTTTGAACCATAAGCTCGACACCATAAGCTCTACCACGACCGTTTAATACATCTGTTTCCAGGTGTTCGTTCATTACCAACTGGGCACCACCTTTGTAGTCGATGATGTTTTTCAGTTGTTTGTAATAGGTTTCGATCGATGCTTCGATGCTATTGTTGCGGAGCTTTTTATAAAAACCGATGGAGTATTGATCGCCTCGCTGTGGTTTTAGGTATTTATCACTAAGTTTCCAGATGTCGGTTGGTGCCATTGCTGCTGTATTGGAAATCATTTGTATGTATTGATACATGCGGTTGTAGCCCAGTTTAAGCGAGCTGGTTCCATTTAAACGAATATTGGACGAAAGGCGTAGTTCCGGGCCGGAATAAAACGAAACAGCACCATTGCCGTGGTAGGTTGTATCGGTAATATTACCGATACTTCGAGGTTGACCATTTATATAATTGAATTGGGTTTTGGGGCCAAAGTTGGCGTACATGGAATACCTTAAACCGGCAGATAATGACATAAAATGGCTTAGTTCAAATTCATCACTGATGTATAAGGCAGCTTCAAGAGCCTGCTCTTTTTCGAGTTTTTTATAGGCAATCAATGACTCTGTAGAAGAAGGCCTTTGGGTGCCCGGCGAGAGGTCGTACCAGGTAGCATTCAATCCGAAATCAATTTTGTGGTTTTTACTTGATAGGTATGAGAAATCGGATTTAAAACTATACTGGTTTAATCGATAATCAATTTCGTGCAATAGGCTGGAATCGGCCCGTGATTCAGTTGTGTAATCGTAATTACTTACAATGCCTGAAAAGGTTGAGAATAGTTTGGGACTAAAAACGTGTTTCCATTTTATGGTAGATGCTAATGTATTGTATTCAAAAGCATCTTCGGTATAATAATCAAAATCGTCGTGACTATAATAACCAGATAGGTAAAGGCTGTTTTTATCATCGATATCCCAAGAGAAACTGCCTTGAAGATCGTGAAAGTTAGCTGAGCTCTTTTTTAACTTGGCATCATCCAAAAGGTTTAATACCCAATCGGAATAGGTTTTTCGGGCAGCCAGAATAAAGGAGCTCTTATCTTTTTTGATTGGCGATTCAAGCGTTAGCCTACCTGAAACCGGGCTAATTCCTCCATTAAGCTTGGTTTCTTTACGATTACCTTCTTTCACAGTCATGTCCATAACTGAAGAAACGCGACCACCATATTTAGCCGGAATTCCACTTTTATACAATGTGATGTCCTTAATGATATCGGCATTAAATCCAGAGAAGAATCCAAAGAAATGGGAGGTGTTTATTATGGGAGCATCATTCAATAGAATCAAGTTCTGATCTGTACTACCACCCCTTACATTAAAACCATTCGATGCTTCACCTACACTCTGAACGCCGGGCAGGAGAAGAGTGGTTTTAATCACATCAGCTTCACCCATTCCCAGGGGTAGTTGCTTAAGAGTTTTCATGGTTATTTTTTCCATTCCCATGCGAAGGTTGCGAACCGGATCCTCCGTTTTGGCCGTAATGGTAACCTCCTTTAACGAAGTTGGCTTGCTTTTTAGTTCCACATCCAGGCTTCCATCCGAATGAATAACAATGTTGCGGAAGGTAGTTTTCATTCCAACCGAACGGTATTCAACTTTATATCTTCCTTTGGGTAAAGAGAAGGAGTAGTGCCCGTATAAATTGGTGACTGTTCCGTTTTTTAAATCATCGACATAAACCACGGTTCCAACAAGCGGTTCTCCGCTTTCATTATCGGTAATTTTACCACTAAGAGTCGCATTTGAAACATTCATGTTTGAAGATGGATTACCAATGGTGAATAGCATGTACTCTTTACTAATGGTGGATTTTTCATCTTCATGCTTTTTAGGAGCCTCATAAACTACCGAATCAACCTGAATGGCGGCCATGTCGTTTAGGTAATTTTTGTATCTGTCGGCAAAGTCAGTTTTTATTTTGTAACCTTTTGTAAAAACAACATCCTGTTTGTTTAGAATCGTGTACTCAAGCTGACTCTTTTTTGCGAGCCAATTAATAGCTTCGTTGTAGTTTGCTTTTTGTAATCGGGGACTGAATATTAAACTATCAGTCCATGATTTAGAATAGTAAAACTGATAATTCATCTCTTTTTCAAAGTGAAGAACAACTTCATCGAAGGAAATGGAATCTTTTTTCAAACTAATTGTCTGACCAAAAGCACTGATAAAAGAAGTAAATAGGAAAAATATTATAAGGCGTTTCATTGGCTTAAAGGGAATCTATGAATTGGATAAGGTTAGCTAGTTGTTCGAAGTTTAGATTTTTATAAGAGGTAAAGTAGGTTCTCATCTCTTTTTTAATATCCTTTTTGTTGCTGGGAAATAAACTTAACAACTTCCGTTTAGTTGTGATATCTTGATAATAGCCACTGCGTAGGAGGTAGCGCTTTGATTCGTGCTTATAATCCGTCACACCTTCGGTTAGGCTTGTAACAGTGTAATGTTTTAAAAGAAGTTCTGTTTTATTGGATTTATAAATTGGTTGGTAAAAACCATCTGCCAACCCAGGCTTCTTATTTTCTTTATTAATATGTACAAAAGCATAGGCAAATTTGTCGAACTCAATGGTAAAGGAATCGACAATTGCTTTGTTTATCTGGATATAGACATTTGAAAATTTGAAGTAATCAGGAATAACAATTAATTCATCGGTATTCATGTCATACTTTAATTGTTTCTCATCATACTTTTTTCCATCGATGTATATACAACCGGTTCCATTGCTGTGGTGTAAATATGGATTTGGATTTTTTGGGTAATGATAAGGCTTATACTCACGACCATTGATATAAGTTAAGGGATTATCAAAGGTTTTATGATATAAAGACATGGCTTTGGTTTTATCTGATTCACTACCAGAGCTAGAATGGTTTTGTGAATTCACCAGCATAGAAATACCAAAGAGGGTGCATAAAGTGCACAAAAGGTTAAGGCGCATGTGTAGCATTTAGGTATGAGTTTGTTGATCAGCAACAAAAATATAAAAAGGATCGGGATAGAGATGATTTTACCGATTTTATTCAAGCATATTTTATGCTTCATTATAAGAATATGATTTTTTTTTTGCAGTTTTGGGCATAATAATCACAAATCCAAGACTTAATCTAATACCCGTCATGATCAGAAAAACAATCTGCTTTTTTCTTACGCTCTTGAGCTTATCTTCCTGTTTAGAAACGTATGATGTTAATATTAAAGATTATAAAGATTTATTGGTTGTTGATGCTTTAATAACAGATGAAGTAAAAGACCATCGAATTTATCTTTCACGTTCAGTTCCCAACCTTAACGAAACGCCTCAGCCAGAAGCGGGTGCTTTAGTGGTTATTACGGATGAATATGGAAATGAAGAAGTTTTAAATGAGGTTGAACCAGGGGTTTATGAAACTGATCATTTACAATTTGTGGCGAAAGTTGGAGGAACTTATATTTTATCAATTCGCACGGCTGGTGGACAGGAATATAAATCAACTCCATGTACCATATTACCTCAATCGAAAATAGATAAAATTCACTACAAGGCAGGAAAAGAATGGAATAAAGATGAAACGGCAGAGAATTACGGATTACATATTCTTGTAGATGGAAGTTCTGAAAAGGATGGCTATGTTCGTTGGCTTTACGATGAAGATTGGAAATTTAGAGTGCCATATCCGACTCATTTAGTGTATGATTATCAAATTAAAAATTGGGTGTCAATAAGGCCAACGAATGTTACATGTTGGAAATCAAGTGTTTCAAATAGTATAGTGATCCATTCTTTTGCCAATCAGAGTTCAGCAGATTTAAAAGATAAAATTGTGTGTTTTGTTCCTTCTGAAATAACGGATAAGTTAACAGTTCGCTATAGTGTGCTTGTAAAGCAGTTAAGTATTTCTAAGGAAGAGTATGAGTTTTGGAATAAGCTTCAAATTTCAACAGCGGAGGTTGGAAATGTCTTTGGTACACAACCATTTTCAATCTCAGGAAATATTCAAAATGTAAGTAACGATAAAGAGCCAGTATTAGGATATTTTCAAACGGGTAGTGTTTCTTCTAAGCGAATTTATATCAATCGAAGTGTCGCTGATAATTTTGGTTTACCTTTACGTTCGTATAAAGAAGGTTGTAGGGTAGATACTTTTTTGGCAGATGGACAACCTTTTGAATCTACTTATGATATATATAAAGAATTGGTTTTATCTGGATCAATGAAAGTTCACGATGGTGTTTATGGTGAGTTTACAAATGCTGTTATTGGCTTGTTATTAACTTCAGGTGTTTGTTCTGATTGTACTGTATCTGGCGAAGCACAAAAACCTGATTTTTGGGAGGATTAATAATATCATTATGAAAAAACTAACACTAACCCTGATGGTGATGCTATTGGTCACCCCCTTTGTTGTTTCACAGGAAAAACTAGTCATAGACACAGATCGTGATGTTTATGTCGGAGGAGAAGACCTTTGGTTAACGATTATCAATTTAGATAAGGATCAGCCAAGTATAAGCAAAGTGGTATATGTCGAATTGATCAACAAAGAAAATGTTCCTGTAATACAGGAAAAGATGTTTCTTAATAATCACATGGTAAGTTCCCGAGTTACGATCCCGGATACTATCTCAACCGGAAATTACTTTTTAAGAGCCTACACCAGCTGGATGACCAACTATCCGGCGCAGTGTTTTGCAAAGAGAATTGTGTCGATAGTTAATCCGTTTGCTGATAATGCTTTAAAGAACCTACAGCTTAAAGATGGCATTCTTAAAAGCACAAACGACCAACAAACCTTAGTTGATCTTTATGGATTTAAAGGAAGCTATAAAACCAGGCAAAAAGTAAGTATCGATCTTAATTATAAATACGACTGGGAATATGCAGCAGTTTCTGTTGCCAGATCAGGCTTAAATATGGCGGATTGCAAAAAGGATATAAGCGTCAATGAGGAATATAAAATTAGTGCTGATTTAAGGTTGCCCGAACCTAAGGGGGAGATTATATCAGGAACTATTTCAAGTACTTTAAATTCAGAACCCGTCATTAATGAAAAGATGATGATCAGCTTTGTGGATGAAACAACAATTTTAAAGTTTTCAACCACCGATTCTACAGGGCGATTTAATTTTGAAGTTAATAGATTTGGAGAAGAGGAAATGGTTATACAGCCCTTTTCTCAAGACACAAGTAAATTAAATTATAAGGTAACGCTGGATGAACAGTTTTCGACGGATTATTCGGATGTGAATATTCCTGAATTAGTATTGGATTCGGCAAAATTGAAGGAGATTAATAGTGCGATTGTAAGCATGCAGATTAATACCATTTATGCCGATTACACGCCTGATATGGCAATTGCTGATTCAATTGAGAAGCGTGAGGCATTTTATGGTAAACCCGAAAGAACTACTATAATTGATAAATATATCGAGTTACCAACCACAGAAGAAGTGGTCAGAGAGTTGGTTCCCTTTGC
This sequence comes from Carboxylicivirga sp., assembly GCA_025210475.1. GTDB lineage: Bacteria > Bacteroidota > Bacteroidia > Bacteroidales > Marinilabiliaceae > Carboxylicivirga. Next base: position 145,152 of record JAOARW010000065.1, read on the forward strand.
TTCCTTAAGACGAAAGAAGGGTAAGTATGTATTCCGTGTTTTTGAAGATAACTCAATCTATCCAAAAGAAGGAAGTACAATGGCCTTTGTCGATGGTGTGCCGATATATGATGTCGACCGAATATTAAATATTACTCCCGCATATCTCGATAAAGTCAATTTGCTAAATCTTGATTATTATTTGCAAGATGAAAGATTGGGAAGATTGCTGATGTTTTATACCAAAGATGGGGATATGGGAGATATGGATTTTGATCAAAGAATCTTCAGGCAGGCACATAAAGGTTGTTTATATTTTTATCATTACAATTCTCCTGATTATACAGATGCTGTTAATACTGAATCCCGATCGGCCGATTTTCGTAATTTGTTATATTATTCCGCCGATCCGATCAATGATAATAAGCAACAAACTATTGAGTTTACAACCGGTGATGACAAAGCTACCTATGAGCTTGTGATTACAGGATATAAGGCAAACGGACAAGCTGAAAGAATCGTCAAGACCTTTGTTGTGGAATAGGAAATTTACATTTTTAGCATATAGTTTCTATTTCTTCCTACATTTGTAATCTTGTTCAAAGAGATTCCTAATGAGAAGAGAATACGATTTTTTAGTGATAGGCTCTGGTATTGCCGGGCTAAGTTATGCACTAAAGGTAGCAAAGCACGGTTCCGTGGCAGTTGTCAGTAAAACCGATCTGAAAGAAACAAATACGGCTTATGCCCAAGGGGGTATTTCATCAGTAATGTACGAGCCCGATTCTTTCGAAAAACACATCGAAGATACTTTAATTGCAGGTGATGGCGTGTGCGATGTTGAGGCGGTTAAAAAGGTGGTTGAAGAAGCACCGGAACAGATTCAGCAATTGCTCTCATGGGGAACAAATTTTGATAAAAAAGAAGACGGAAAATTTGATTTGCACCGGGAAGGCGGCCATTCCGAGTTTCGTATTCTTCATCATAAAGATAATACCGGTGCCGAAATTCAACGTGCATTGGTCGATGAGGTGCGTAATCACCCTTCCATAACAACTTTTGAAAATCATTTTGCAGTCGATGTTATTACCCAGCACCATCTGGGACGTGTAACGGAGCCCTGGATGCGCGATATAGAGTGCTATGGTGCTTATATCCTCAATAAAAATAATGGTGAGATTGATACTTTTCTGGCCAAAACAACCCTGATGGCAACAGGAGGTATCGGTAGTGTTTATCAAACCACTACCAACCCGTTAATTTCAACCGGCGATGGTGTTGCCATGGTTTTTCGGGCTAAGGGTATCATCGAAAACATGGAGTTTGTGCAGTTTCACCCAACCGCATTGTATAACTTATCAGAGCGTCCGTCGTTTTTAATAACGGAAGCGATGCGGGGCTATGGAGGAATATTGCGCCGTCAGAATGGCGAGGAATTTATGTATGAATACGATGAGCGAGGTTGCCTGGCACCCCGCGATATTGTTGCCCGGGCTATTGATAATGAATTGAAAAACAGGGGTGAAGAGTTTGTTTATTTAGATGTAACTCATAAAGAGGCGCAAGAAACCCGTGAGCATTTCCCTAATATTTACAAAAAATGCTTATCGCTCGGAATTGATATTACGAAAGAATATATTCCGGTAGTACCGGCAGCACACTATTTGTGTGGAGGGATTAAAGTTGATTTAAATGGCTGTAGTTCAATAGCTAATTTATATGCCGCAGGTGAATGTTCATCCACAGGGTTGCATGGGGCTAACCGATTGGCAAGTAATTCCTTGATTGAAGCATTGGTGTTCTCCAATGCAGCTTCAGAAGATGCGATCAGTAAAATAGCCGATATTAAAATTAATCAGCGCATACCCGATTGGAACGATGAGGGAACCTCACATCCGGAAGAAATGATTCTGATCACGCAATCGAACAAGGAGGTACAGCAGATCATGAGTAAGTATGTGGGTATTGTTCGATCCAATATTCGTTTAAACAGAGCTTACGACCGCTTGGAAGTGCTTTATCGCGAAACAGAGGCTTTGTATCAGGGATCAAAGGTTTCTGAGAAAATATGTCATTTGCGCAACAAGATTAATGTGGGGTATCTGATTATTAAAATGGCACGGAAACGTAAAGAAAGCCGTGGCTTGCATTTTAACATCGATTTTCCGGATAAGTTAGAAAGCTAAAGTAACACAATGCTTTGCCAAATAAACAGAATTATTACTTTTACAGCCACAACAACCAGTTAGTAAAGTGAAAATCCTTCAGATTAACAAAACCGATACCGGGGGCGGAGCAGCGGTAGCTGCTAATCGTTTGCATCGCGCTTTGCTGGCAAATGGTATTGAGTCCAAATTGTTAGTTCAGGACTTAAGGCAGAAGGCAGAAGGGATAAGTGCTGTTGATTCTGGTTATCTGTATCGTAAAAAGGCTTTCGGTCGTTTTGTTTGGGAGCGATTAACCTTTTTACCTTATGAGCGAAATGCATCGGTTCGATATGCTTTTTCTCCAGCCAATACAGGTATCGATATTTCGGAACATCCCTTGGTAAAGGAGGCGGATATCATTCATCTTCATTGGATCAACCAAGGATTTCTCTCGCTGGAAACATTAGGGAAGTTATTGAACTGTGGCAAACCAATTGTTTGGACACAACACGATATGTGGAGCTTTACAGGTGGTTGTCATTATGCCGGCACTTGTTTGGAGTTTCTGGAGTTTTGTTGCTATTGCCCGTTTTTACGTAAAGCTGGCAAGAAAGATTTATCTGCACGATTATTTGCTCAAAAGCGTAAAATATACAATGAATCACCTTTAAGTATTGTTACATGTAGTAAGTGGTTGCGAACTTTATCTCAGGAAAGTAAGTTGTTAAGGCGAAAAGATTTTTATAATATACCAAATCCAATTGATACTAACTTTTACGAGCCGAGGGGTAAACAAGCGGCACGGCAGAGATTAAACTTACCAACTGACAAGAAGTTGCTCTTATTTGGTGCTGCTAATGTAAATGATCCCCGCAAAGGAATGCGTTATTTTATTGAGGCACTGAGTATATTGGCTGAAAATTTTCCGGTGGTGAAGGAAAATACAGAATTGGTGGTGTTTGGAAAGATGAATGCCGAAACGGTTAAGTTGTTTCCTTTTAAAACCAATACTTTCAAGTTTGTATCCGATCCAGATGTGCTGGTTGATTTGTACAGCTCAGCCGATGCCTACGTTTTGCCGTCTTTGCAGGATAACCTGCCCAATACCGTGATGGAGTCGCTGGCGTGCGGTTTGCCGGTGGTTGGTTTTAGTATTGGGGGTGTGCCCGAAATGGTGACTCACGGCGTATCGGGTTATCTGGCCGAAGTAAAGAACTCACTTAGTTTGGCCACCGGTATTTATGATACACTTTTCGTGAGGGATACTAAGATTTTAAGTCAAAATGCGCGGAAGAAAGCCTTGGAATGCTATTCCGAAGAGGTGGTGGCCAGGCAGTATAAGGTGGTTTATGAATCTTTATTAAAGTAGAAGTTAATGAGGGAGCCTGTTATTAGCATTGTTACAATTGTTTATAATGGAATTGAAACGCTTGATAAAACAATTAATAGTGTTAAAAACCAAAGCTACAATCACATTGAATATATTATTATTGATGGAGCCTCAAGTGATGGTACAATTGCTTTAATAGAAGCAAATGAAAGTGTTGTATCAAAGTGGGTTAGTGAAGTTGATGATGGCTTGTATGATGCCATGAATAAAGGGCTTGCTATGGCAACTGGAGAATATGTTTGGTTTATCAATTCTGGTGATGAAATATATGATTCAACGACAGTAAGTAAAATGGTGGCTGGTTTTCAGGATGAATGGCCGGATGTTATCTATGGCGATACCGTTATGATTGACGCGGATGGTAATGAGATTGGTGAAAGGCGTTTGCAACCTCCCCAGGCCTTATCTTGGAAAGATTTTCGTAATGGGATGTTAGTGAGCCATCAATCGATTTTAGTATCTACAAAAATTGCAAAAAGATATAATACCAGGTATCGCTTTTCTGCCGATTTTGAGTGGTGTCTGCAAGCTTTAAAAGAAGCCCGCTTGGTTCATAATTCAGAATTGATCCTTTCACGCTTTTTGGATGGTGGTTTAACCAAACAAAATATAGTTCCGGGGCTAAGGGAGCGATTTGATATTATGCGCCGTTATTTCGGCTTATTTTCAACCATCCTTAAACACATACCTATCGGACTAAGATTTGTTTGGTTTGTTGCTCGAAACAAGCGATTTTAAATAGGTTGATTAAATCAAGACTTGAGCTTAATTCTTAACTCATTTAATAATCGTTCTGTTTCATCCCAGCCAATGCACTCGTCAGTGATGGATACACCGTAGTCCAATTTACCAGTATCTTCCGTTAGTTTTTGATTGCCAAAATTCAAATTACTTTCAATCATCACACCCATAATGGACTGATTGCCATTTTTGATTTGTTGAGTAATGTCATTTAGTACTGCTCCTTGGTTTTCTGCTTTTTTACCACTGTTGGCATGGCTGCAGTCAATCATAATTCGAGGTTCCAGACCAGCTTTTTTAAGCTCAGCTTCATATTCGGCAACGTGCTGAGCAGAGTAGTTGGGTTCTTTGCCACCTCTTAAAATAATATGTGAGTTGGGATTGCCTTTTGTCTTGACTACCGCCACTTTACCCTCGGGGTTAATGCTGACAAAATTGTGCGGAGCAGCCACTGACTCTCGTGCATTAATAGCAATGTCGATACTGCCTTTGGTGCCATTTTTAAACCCTACCACTGAAGATAAACCACTGGCCATATTGCGGTGGCTCTGTGATTCGGTCGTGCGGGCACCAATGGCAGTCCAGGAAAACATATCCTGAATGTATTGGGGCGTAACAATATCGAGAGCTTCGCCTGCTGCTGGCAATCCAATTTCGGCAATATATAAAAGGAGTTCACGAGCCATTTTTAATCCATCTTCTACCTGGCAGCTTCCATCCAGATAAGGATCATTCATTAGTCCTTGCCATCCCACTGTTGTCCGAGGTTTTTCGAAATAGACACGCATTACCAGGTATAATGTATCACTCACTTCATCGGCCAGTTTCTTCAGTTTGCGGGCATATTCTTTAGCGGCTTCAATATCATGAATGGAGCAGGGGCCAACCACCACCAATAGGCGCTGATCTTTTTTATGAAGAATACGCTTGACTGTATTTTGTCCGTCCAGAATTGTTTTAGTTGTTTCATCCGTAAGCGGGTATAATTGCTTTAAGGCATCGGGCGTGATGATGGCTTCTTCTGCAAATACGTTAAGGTTTTCAATGCGTAAATCTGTCATAATATTGAAAATTGAGGCCTAAAGGTAGTAATAACCTGAGTTTGACATTAAATTTCGATCTTAAATCAACTCTTAAAATAAAATTTACACCCGGATATGTATTAGAACATCGTCATGAACATTGAAAGTATAATAAAACAGGGCTTTATCGAGACGAGACATAGCACCGTTCTGGTGAGTTGAGATGAAGCAACGAAGTGACTTGTTTTGAAGCAATTCCAATGTGTAATAGATTTTCTAATGCATATTGTGGGTTATTGCGCCGTGCAAGTCCATAAGGGGGGGGATTTGAGCGTATTAAATAAGATGAAACACCTTTTAGCGTGCCTATAGGTATCCAATCCTATCTGGAAAGTTTGGTCAGACACCAGAAGCGAGTCTTGCATAGTCATCAGAGATTCTGGCATGAATCGTAGGC
>JAOARW010000066.1 GCA_025210475.1 Carboxylicivirga sp.
GCCAGGATCAAACTCTTCGTTGTATTAAAATTTTTAAATGTCTCTAGAAATTTTAATAACTCTTATTGACTTCAGGTTTCACTTTTACCTTTTCTAATTCATTTCAAATTAGGTACTATCCAATATTTTCAAAGATCTTATTGAGCCTTTTGCTCAGTGCAAAATCAAGTGCTTCACCACTCTTCTTTCAGTATCTATCTCCCTTCCCTCGTTCGAGAAGCGGCTGCAAAGGTAAAAACTTTTAAAGGTATTTTCCAAATGTTTTTTTGAGAATTATTTTTTTTTAAAATTTAAAGCTCAAAACTCATTCTAACTTCTTGTTTTAAAACCTCTCAATACACTTCTGCAAGCTGCAACCCTTGTTGTTTTGCGACTGCAAAGATAAGGTTTTTTATTTTTAATTTCCAAAAGAAATTTTCAGAAATTTTTGAAGTTTATTTTTTCCTGACTGAATGAGCAATTTAATGCCTCTTTAATCTCCTGTCAAGATACCCCTGTTTTTCCTTTTCAATATGTCACTAATAAAGCGCTATCCCTTACCAGCTGTGCCTTTCATGTGAACCATTGTTCTCAAAAGCGGGTGCAAAATAACGGTGTTTTTTCCGCATCTCCAAATCTTATTTGATGTTTTTTGAAAGATAATTGCACGCATGAGAACTTAGCTATTGATTTGGTGCGGGTTGCACTAGAAAAACTTTTTCACAAAAAACACGAAAGATTCCAAATGGTATCCGACAAAAGATTAATACCTGCCTTATGAACTATATAAACCGGCATTTTGTCGTTCCTGATTTGAGTTAAACTCATATTAAAGTCATACTAAACTCAAAGTAAACTCATATTAAATTCGATTAGAAATGAGTTTGATTTGTATTTAATGTGGATTTAGTATGTATTAAAGGAGGCAATAGAACTAGGAAAGAATAGTCAAAGTATTGACGAAATAAGAAAGGCTCCAATTTAGGAGCCTTCTCTTATTAATTCTTACCACATCCACTGCAGCATTTTTTCTTCGTTGTGCATTCGCCCTCCTTTAGTTCGTCCACTTCGAAGTCTAGTTTTTTAAAAGCTTTAACTATGTTTTCTTTATTCGTTTTGTCTTCACGATACTTTACTGTTACAGTTTGTGCTTTAAAATCAACCTCTAAATCCTTAATACCTTTTTCGAAAGGAATGTTCTTAGTGATTTTATTAACACAGCTCTGGCAATCCATCTCTACTTTATAGGTAACCTCAGCCACCTTCTTCTTACTATTATCGGCATAAATATTTACTACCATTAATGCCATCACGACTAATACAAGTATTTTTCTCATTTCTTATAATTTAAATTGGTTATTATTCTCTATCTATTGAAAAACGCAGTCCGAAATAATAGCGACGTCCCATAATTGGTCCCCATATTAACGAACTATCAAAGTATTTACCAAACGGTTCTTTACCTGCAATAATTGGATTATCCTGTTTAAAATTCCCAAGGTTCTCAACACCTGCATACACATTCCATTTTCTGAAATATTTAGTTACCTGCGTATTTACAACCTGATAAGCATCAAATGATGCGGGTCGTTGATATTCGATGGGATTATCGCTCGTTGAAGGCACACGTCCTTTACCATTAAACTGTGTTGTAAAATCAAATTGCCACTTTTTTAAAGGTGTGGAATAAGAAAAGTTTAACAATCCTTTAGAGCGACTTATCAATGGACGCTCATCGAGTCCTCCTTTATAAGTTGTTTTGACATCGTTAAAACGCCAGGCTGCAACCATATCCAAACCACGCAACAATTCATACTTTCCTTCAATCTGGAAATTATTGGCATAAGATTTACCATCGAGATTATAGAAATAAACCGCATCAACGCTATGATCAGCATCAACTACCAACTGATTTTGAAAATCGGTTCGGTAATACTCGGCATTCAAAGTTAATTCTCGTCCGGCTACATTTATATATTGTGTAATGTTTGCACCATAATTCCATGCTTCCTCCTGATCCAGATCATCCGCAATGATTATATCACGGGAGCTTGCCAATAAATAACTGTTCTCAGCCAGTACATTGGGGGTACGATAACCTTTCCCAGCCGAGGCTCTCAAAATTGTATTCTTACTTATATTGTACTTTGCATGAATACGCGGCGTTACCAATGTACCATACATATTGTGATGATCAACCCGCAAGCCTGTTATAATGGTTAATTTCTCTGGCAGATTATAAGTGTACTGAAAAAAAGCACCGGGCACCACTTCGTCGCGTTTTAATAACTGACCGTTTTCCGGCATCAGAAAATTTGTCATTAAACTTTCATCAAACTCATCGGTCTGCAAACTAACTCCCGCACTATATTTATTATTCTCATTTCCTAAATATGACTGAAATATCAGATTTGCATATAAGGAGTTCTGGGTGGCATCATAAACCTTCTTGCCATAAAATGAATTCTGCTCGTGGTATGCATAATTAGCCACCAATGCCAAACTGGTATAATCATCATCAAAGACATAACCAGCTTTAAAGAAACCTTCGTACCTGTGCGTATCAATATTAATACCATATATCTGATCCTCCTTATCGGTAGGATTATCGATTGTTCCCAGATTTTGATCTTTTGGCTTGCTTCCATCAAAACCCATCTGACCTCCTAAACGATTTTCATCCAATATTTTGAAGCCAAATTGAGTTGTAAAACCATTGTGATTATTATAACTCCAACGATTCATCAGGTTTAATTGCTTTAACAAAGGTTCGTCGCGAAAACCATCATCATTACCATCGGTTTCGTTTTGATCCTGCGAATAGTGAGCCAATATTGCTGTCGACCATTTATCATTTAAGTGAATGGAACCATTGATATTATTCTCCCAACGCCCGGTATGGTTTCCCATCACATTAACAAAAAACTTCTCCGAATTCTCGGGCTTTTTATAATCAACATTAATTTGACCCGTCAAGGCTTCGTAACCATTTATAACAGTTGACGTTCCTTTCGATATCTGGATGGAAGACATCCATGCTCCAGGAATATAATTTAATCCGTAAAGGGTAGCCAAACCTCTGAAATTAGGAATATTCTCGGTCATCATCTGCACATAGTTACCCGAAAGACCTAACAATTGAATTTGTTTAGCTCCTGTTGCAGCATCGGAATAAGCTACATCAACCGAGGCATTCGTCTCAAAACTTTCACTCAGATTACAACAGGCCGCCTTACACAACTCGGCTCCGGTTATATTTACTTTGGTCATCGGGTCGAGCCTCGACATATGCGAACCCGCTTTTTTACCGGCCACCAATACTTCATCAAGCTCATCACTCTTAAGAACGACCTCAATGAATTTATTATTCTCGATTTTGATAGTGTCGGGTTGGTAACCAATATAACTCACTACCAAAAGACTATTTCCCTCCTTTTGTTGAATAGCAAACTTGCCATTGAAATCGGTTACAGTACCCTCCTGAGTATTGGCCCAATATACATTTGCCCCAACAAGACTGATTAATTTATCTTTTTCATTAGCTTTCACAAGGCCTGTTACTTCTTTACTCGCCTGAGAAAAAGAAGGTGACACGACGTAAATCAATAATAGAAATACGATTATAATTCGATTCATCTTTACTTTATTTATCCAGAATTGATATGAACACAGCTCAATACCAATATCATTATCCACGGTTAGTTTTATATTTACATGGGTATGGTTTGAAACTATTGCAATGAATAGTTGGATAATTCGAACGATTGTTCAAATTAAAAGTAAGATGAAATCATAAAAGAAAAACACAATTCTCTTCCGGCGATGGATCATCGGGAACTTTAAGAATTGCATCGTAAACTAATCTGGTAGGTAATTGATTGATCGTTTCAACATCAGCCATCAAATTATCTGAAAAGAATAATTCAATCACATTTGCCTGAAACTTATACTTTACAATTGGTGTTTTGCCATCGAAAGAAGCTTTTTTAAATTGGTGTTCACAAGTTGCTCCATGACAATGACTGTGTGTTTGACACGATTCACACACTTCGTTACATTCACAATCTGAACATGCGTGTTCGTGCGAATGGGAAGTTGTTATGATTCGGGCATAAGCCTCATCCTCTTCGCAGCCAAAGCAGTGATGATGAAATATATGCACACCTAGTATGGATGGCAGGATAGCCACCAACACAAGTACACTAGCTAACTTATATTTTAGTTTTGCAATATTCATCGCTACAAAAAAACTAATTTTACCATTCACAGACAAAATTTTAACAAGTGATTTACATCACGCCCACTTTTATTCATCTCATAAAATACGATCTCAACCTTTAATTTGTCAACTCTTCAATTTACTTTTGAGCCATAATGGCAGACTTATATTTATATAATCCGACCTGTGATATGGCGGTTGAAAATGGCACCTTTAGTTACATGCCACCTAAACTACTGGCCAAATTCGAACAGGACATAAGCCCTTTGATGGCATTTATGGCCACGGGTGAAGATGAATTGATTTCAGAAAATGGTGACAATGAAGTATTTCTCAATTTTTGGAATCAACTTGGCATAGGATTGCCTTCTTTCGTTAACAAAGAAAACACCTTCCATCGGTCGTATAAGCAGATTATTCCCTGGGGCTGGAGTCCGATTGTGGCACAAAAATATGCCCCGGCACAGATTTACGGCCAGCCATATCCTTTTAAACAAGCTATTCAGAAAGATTTTTTTAGTCGCCTAACCAGCGTTAAATTAACAACAAACCTAAAAAGTAAGGCTTTACCTGATTTTATTTCAATTCCTCACCTTCCTCAAGTCATTCGAAACTTTGATCATTTAAAAAATTGTTTTGAGAGCTTTCCCGATGGTATTGTCGTAAAAACTATGTGGAGCTCATCAGGACGAGGGTTATTATTTATCCGAAACCAATCACAACTTCAGCAAGGAAAAGCCTGGATAGATTCGCAACTCAAAAAACACAAAGCACTAATTGCTGAACCGATTTACACAAAAGTTCAGGATGCCTCGCTTCAGTTTATGATTACACAAAATGGCAAATACCACTTTTACGGTATCAATTACTTTGAAGCTGATGACCAGGGGCATTTCTCAAAAGAATTTTTTCACATCCCCGATTCAATTCGCGAATCCTTGCCTACTGATGAACAATGGATTCAGCAAACTGCCGATGCGATTATTAAAAGCATGCAGGAGTTAAACATCCACAAGAACTACCAAGGCCCCATTGGTATTGATGCCATGTTTGTTAAAATTAGTGATCAAATAAAATTCTATCCTTTGGTGGAAGCTAATTTACGCTGCAACATGGGATTGATAAACCTGCACCTTAAAAAGCTATTCGCAGCAGGCTGTTGTGGAACCTGGCAAATTAGCTCTTTTAATCCCGGGGAAGCTCCCAAATTTCTCAAAAAACAGATAAAACTTCATCCTGTGGAAATAAAAAACATGAAGATTACAAAAGGGTTCTTTCCTCTTACCTACTTTAATCCCGACACTCGATTTGCCGCCTGGGGGATTATTGAATAGACATTCTTATCGCTAAAAATATGATTACTCTATAATTTGCTCCTGATTAGCATTGACAAATAAAACATCCCCAATCTCATCAAAGCCTTTAAATGTTTCGGCTCCGGCGTGTTTAATTTGTTCTTCTCTGAAACCAATAATGGTTAATCCGGCCGATGCTGATTTTTCATTAATCAATTGTTTGGACGATGTATCTTCGTCGTGTGGAATAATTTCAATATTTGAAAGCGTAATCGGCAAGCGTCCCGTCTGAACCAATTCCTGCAATTGTGAACGAGTCGTTTGGATTTCTTCCTTATTGCAGATACTGAAAATCTTCACTTGTCCTTTTCTCCAATCGGGATGCGAAAGAATGATGAATCCCAATAAAATCATCAGGTTGGCATTTAGCACATCTATTGAACGAATCCAAATATGAATACCATTTTTAAAAACGGTATTTCGATTGGCATCCGAGAAAACACAAACATCGTAATTACCTGCCCTGGTCAAGCTTATATTATCCAGGATGGATTCGATGGCTTCAGGATCACTTTTCAGGTATTCGAAAACAATCATATTATTTTCCATTCCGCTGATACTCGGACTTTGTATAGCTTGTGCGATAGCCGTTGTGTACGATGGCGAAATCATGCAATCAACGTATAAGCTACTTTCTTCATCGTGATGTTCACGAATCATTTTTTCAACGATCTGATTTGCTTCTGTTTTTGTATTTTTTGAATAATACCCCTTTAGAAAATGGAAATATGTACCAAAACCATGCTTATAGGATATCCACTTCATTACATCGAAAATCTTGCTATGACTAAATGAGTTGGACGAAATACAAATGGCAGATGGGCGCCATTCCGTATCATCCGGATGCCTACTTCTATTCTTCTGCATATAAAGCTGTATACGTCTGCTCAATTGAAACAAAGCTCCCACAAATATCTTTTGAAGTCCGCCCCGTTCCTTATGAACATGATTCAAATAAACATACAACAAGGTGATTACCAGATAAGCAACAATGGTATAAATGGCACTAATTTTAAACATCACCCATACCGACAATAAAAACCCGGTTAATGATATCAACCAATGCGATTTAAACTGCGGACGATACGATGGTGATGCCCCAAAATGATTCAGAAATGAAATCAGACACAATGATCCATAAGTTATCATAAAGAACATGGATATAATCTGAGCCACAAAATCAACGTCACCCATCGAAACAAATACCAAGGCAATGATCATTGTAATAACAGTGGCATTATATGGCTCGTTATTTTCACCCTTTCCTTTTGCCAGCCAACGATTCAGCTTGCGTCCCGGGAAACTTCGATCAACTGCTAAGGCCTGAATCGTTCTGGGGGCAACCAAAACAGAGCCAATGGCTGACGAAATAGTTGACGCTCCAAGTCCTAGTGGAATAATGATCGCTCCCAATATGGCCACATTTGCCATGGCCAATTGCGATTGCGTCATTTCATCAGCAGATAATGAGATGGAGAACTTATAAACAATAAAAATATAAATCAACATTCCGATAATGGTGCCCCACATTGTTCCCGTGGGTATTGATTTCTTAGGGTTCTTTAGATCGCCACTAAGACCTACACCTGCTGTCATACCGGTAAAAGCCGGAAAACAAATTGCAAACCACACAAAGAATTGATTTCTGTTACTAAATACAAAATTAGCAGATTGGTTTCCGGTTTCTTCAAAACCCGTTTGCCCGATGAAAAACATGGTAAGCGAAACAAACAAGACAGCCACTACAGCATACAATGTTTTCACGCCCATATCTGAACCTTTCTTCAATACTATATATGCCAATAAAAATAAGGCCGGAATACTAATCACTTGCTTTGGCAGCTCAACATTAAAGCTTGATGACAACCATGTAAACAATGGTTCGAAAGCCTCGGTAAATGCGATAATGTAAAATGCAACACTGATGGCTTGTGAAAAATATAGCGCCATACCAATTGTTGCACCAATATTGAGCCCAAAGGATCGGGAAATAATAAAATATTCGCCTCCACCTTCCACCCGTTTATTAGTTGCTATTTCAGAAATGGCCAAAGCAGTAGGAATGGTAATCATATGCCCCAGCAAGATAATTCCTACTGCACCATAAAACCCAAGATTACCAACGGCCATCCCAAAGCGAAGAAAGAGTATGGCTCCTAGTATGGTTGATATTGCTGTAAAAAAAACGGGAGCAGTTCCAAATCCTGCTTTTGATGTGTGTTTGCTCATATAATCGGCATTTAGGGTATAGGAATATGTAGTATTAACAAATATAAAAAATTAAAGTTCCCCGGCGGATGGCAATTTTAAGAATAAACAAAATGAGCTTAAACCACAGAGCTCAACCCATTCTCCTATTGCTTATTCAAAGACTTCGCTTATTTTTGTCGATATATTAATTGTGATACGATGGATACATTTTACATTGATTCGCTGGAGAAGATAGAAGAAGTAGCAGCGGACTTTTTATCAATATATAAAAACGAACGCGTATTGGCGTTTTACGGCCCAATGGGCGTTGGCAAAACCACATTTGTAAAAGCCTTATGCGAGCAGCTAAGAGTTGAAGATACAGTTAACAGTCCCAGCTTTGCTATTGTAAACGAATACCACACGCCCGAAGAAGACATCGTGTTCCACTTCGACTTTTATCGATTGAAGGAAGAAGAAGAAGCTTACGATATGGGGTATGAAGATTACCTTTATTCGGGCAGCTATTGCATGATTGAGTGGCCAGAGAAAATTGCCTCACTATTACCTGATGGACGATTGGAATTGACCCTGGAAGAGCTGGGCGACGGCAGAAGAAAAATTTCGGTTGCAAAGAAATGACCTGTAAGTCGTGACAAGCAATTAACAAGTGATTATCTTTAAGGATCAAACTTAAGTGTTTGTCAGGCACTTTTATTATCTTGATACCTAATTATACAGGAAAATGACAGGCTTATGATGGGCGATAAAACTTCATATTTTCCGCTTGGTCAGGCAAATTTACTTCCACAGGAAGAAATGCTTGAGGTTGGAAGGCAAAAGAAAAAATTACTAATAGGAATACCTAAAGAGAGTTCTTCTTTTGAAAATCGGGTGGCACTTACCCCACAAGGAGTGGAGTTGTTGGTTGCCAATGGTCATACTGTTGTTTTCGAATCAGGTGCCGGAGATAAAGCTCATTACTTCGATCACGACTTTGCCGAGTCGGGCGCACAAATCGTCAAGGAAAAAACCAAAGTTTTCAAGGCCGACATAGTCCTTAAAGTTTCTGCTTTAACGAGCGAAGAAATTAAATTGCTCGATGCCAACCAACTGGTTATTTCCTTATTAAACCTTTACAATCAATCCCGCGAATCCATTCAACAGATGCTTGACAGGCGGCTAAACGCCATTGCTTTTGAACTGCTGAAAGACGAGAATGGTTGTTACCCTGTGATTCGTAGCATGAGCGAAATAGAAGGTACCGCATCTGTAATGATTGCCAGCGAATACCTTAGCAAGGCACATAATGGCAAGGGCGTATTGCTGGGAGGCGTCACAGGCATTTCACCTTCTGACCTGGTGATACTGGGTGCCGGCACTGCTGGCGAGTTTGCTGCACGAGCCGCATTGGGGCTGGGAGCTTCGGTCAAAGTCTTTGACAATTCATATCATAGCCTTCGTGAGTTAGAACGCCATATTGGTCAGCGAATCTTCACTTCTGTTCTTCATCCACAGGCGTTGGAAAAAGCTTTGCAAAGTGCAGATGCTGTACTTGGCAGTTTGCGCTACCTGCAGACTGGTCATTCGTTTATGGTGACTGAAGAACAGGTATCCAAAATGAAGAAAGGCTCGATAATAATTGACCTTAGCATGGATCAGGGTGGTTGCTTTGAAACCAGTCAATGTACCAATTTTGACCATCCGGTATTTACCAAGCATGGCGTTATTCATTATTGTGTACCAAATGTAGCTTCAAGGGTGTCACGAACGGCTTCCATCGCCTTAAGTAATATTTTCGCACCAATAATTTTAAGATTAGGCGAAGCTGGTGGCGTACATCACCTGATAAAAGAAGATGTTGGCTTAAGCCATGGCATGTATTTATACAAAGGCATACTCACCAACAGTTACATTGGTCGTCATTTTAATATTCCTTATAAAGACATTGGATTATTAATGGCAGCTTTCTAATAACAAAATAGCTTTCAGCTGATTTTGTAATACATTTGGTATAACTTACATTAAACTGGTTTTGGGCATTTCATTTGAGATGCGCCTGGTTTTCTCGAAAGGGATTGTAAAGCAGAAATGCGCCCCTTCTTTATATGATTTATCCAACCAAATTTTCCCGCCAAGTGTGGTAATGTATTTTTGTGAGATTGCCAATCCCAGGCCATTGCCACCAAACTCACGTGTATGCTTAGTAGACACCTGTCTGAACATATCGAAAATAACCTCTTCTTTTCCTTCCGGCACGCCAATACCAGTGTCTTTAACCGAAAACAGCAACTGATCATCCACAATGGTATAACCAAACTTAATCCAGCCTTCCATTGTAAACTTAACAGCATTATCAAGCAGGTGATTTAACACTTTCAACAAACCTTGCTGATCGGTTACAACTTGGTCACTTTGTTCTTCCAGCCCCTTTTCTAAATATAATTTAAGAGGTTTTTGCATTAGTTTCACCTCACGCATATAATGCTTGAGCATATTTTCCAATAACTCGTTCAGCTTAATTAACCTTGGACCTTCCTGAATCAATCGGGTTTGAAGTTTAGAGATATCAATTAAATTGTCCATAACCTTTAGGAGCTGCAGACCATTTAAGTTAATAATACTAATGTATTCGTCTCTTTCCTCCGAATCCAATGAATCCGTACGAAGTAATTCCGAAAACCCTAATATCACGTTCATCGGTGTACGAATCTCGTGACTTAAATTGGCAAGGAAAGTTGATTTAAGGTGATCATTTTCTTTTGATTTCTTTTGCGCCTCATTGAGTTGCTGCAGAGAAACATCGAGTTCACTATTTTTCTTCTTTAACTCCAGATGCGTAATCTCCAGCTCTTTATTGCGAAGATTTAGTTCATCCTGTGCTTTTTGATGCTCAATCTCACTACTCATTCGCGGTGTAAAAATATACACCAAGGACTCAATGACTTCAGCTTGCTTAATAGGATCATTAAACAAAGCGATAAAAATACCATTTGGCTGATATCCGGAATTAAACAAAGGAATACCAATATAACCTTCGATTTTTTTATCGGCTAAAAAACTATCATCTGGAAACTTTTCCCATGCACCTGAAAGGATACGACAGGTGTTTTTACCAATAACATTATCACAAGGTGTATTTTCGAGGCTATAATTGATGTTTGGTAATTTGCCTTTTCCATCGGTAAATGCAATTGAATCAACACAATTATCTGTGGCAGAATATTTGCCTATAATAACATAATCAGCTTCAATTAATTTGCTAAGATGAAGCGCTATGGTATCAAAGTATTGTTGACCAATATAACGATTAACAGGTGTTATCAAATCGTATATAGTTGGCTCAACTTTTTTAAATCGCTGAAGTACAGTTTTTTTCCTACCAAAGAGGTTTTTCCAATTCATTTCTACCTAACCTTATGAGAGTTTTAATGTACTTAAAAACTATAAGGTCATAAAGTTTTTTTGATTAATGGTGCTGTTTTTAGGTTTGATGTCAATATATAGCTTACGAATGATTATGGCCGATTTCCTTTTTATTTCCTTTCCATTGCTAGTAGCCGGCCGCCATCCCATCCTTCCTGCTTTCCGAAGCACCAATATAAATCTTTCGTTCGGCATCGTACCAAATTGCCTGATAACCGCCATATCCTCCAGGACTATAACCCACCTTATGCCCCATTTTATTAAGCTTTAAAATGGTTTCGGCATCAAAGCCACTTTCAATATTTATCTGACCTTTATCCATCGCCTTACTTCCGGTTGGTTGAGAGGATCCGGAATGACTAAACCTTGGCGCATCACCCGCCTCCTGCACATTCATTTTAAAATCAATGATATTCATCAACACCTGAACATGTCCTTGGGGTTGAAAATCGCCACCCATTACTCCAAAACTCATAACAGGCTGACCATTCTTTGTTACAAAGGCAGGAATGATCGTATGAAAAGGTCTTTTACCTGGTTCAAAAGCATTGGCATCTTCAGGGTCAAGGGAAAAGAGTTCGCCCCGGTTTTGCAACATAAAACCAAGTTTAGGCGGAACCATGCCAGATCCCATCCCCCGATAATTACTCTGAATTAGCGATACCATATTACCCCATTTATCGGCGACCGTTAAATATATCGTTTCACCATGACTAATCTGCCCTGCATTATAAAAGCCAGCACGAAGCTCATCTATTTCCTCTCTTCGCTTTTCAGCATATTCATCCGACAGCAAAACATTGACCGGAACATTTTGCATGGCCATATCCGCATAATAAGCTGCCCGATCTTCAAAAACAAGCTTCTTCGCCTCCGTTACCAAATGCAAGTGCCGGGCGCTACCAAATTCTTTTGGGTTAAAACGATAAGCTTTTAGAATATTCAACATCTGCAAGGCAGCAATTCCCTGTCCGTTAGGCGGCAACTCCCACACATCAAAGCCCCGATAATTAACAGAAACGGGCTCCACCCATTCTGATTGGTGCATAGCCATATCATCCATACTCAAAAAACCGCCCTGCGTTTTTATAAAGCCAGTGATCTTTTCAGCTATGGCTCCTTCGTAGAAATAGTCGCGTCCTTTTTCGGCTAACTGACGGTATGTATTAGCCAGGTATTGATTCTTAAAAATATCACCCTTATGCGGTAATTCCCCATTAAGGGTATAGGTATCTTTTACATTAGGATATTTGGCATGAAAATTAACTGATCGCCTCCAGTAATACGCAATTAACTCACTCAATGGAAAGCCATGTTCGGCATAATAAACGGCTGGTGCCAAAATTCTTGACATCTCAATCCGGCCAAAGCGCTCATTTAAGGCAAACCAGGCATCAACACAACCTGGCACACTTACCGGCAAAGGCCCATACGAAGGTATTTTACTGATATTATTCTGAGAAAAATAATCGATACTAAGGTCTTGAGGAGACCGTCCACTGCCATTTAATCCGTATAGCTTCTTTGATTCTGCATCCCAAATGATGGCAAATAAATCACCTCCGATGCCGCAACCTGTGGGTTCCATAAGCCCTAGAGCAGCATTGGCAGCTATGGCAGCATCAATGGCATTACCGCCTTGCTTTAAAATATCAATTGCAATTTGTGTAGCTAAAGGCTGACTGGTGCATGCCATTCCGTTTTGAGCGATAACCTCACTGCGGCTTGCATGATTAAAACCAGTAATTCTATCTTGCGAAAAAGCAACAGATATGCTACATATTAAAAAGACCGTTGGTAGTATTTTTCTCATATCTTGAAGGGTTCAAACAATTATGAAACCTAAATATAAGAAAATACATCAACAATTTGGCTAGCTGAACATTAAGAATAAGCAATCTATTATTATGCTATTGCCAATTTACTTTCTGGTTGACTAATGTAGTCATAAAAAATCCCAACCATCAGTTGTGTATCCATGTCCTGTGTAACCGGAATAATCAGATCTGCATAAGTATCTTTAAAAATCACCTGAACTTCGTTTTTACGCGGAAATTCAATTCCGGCAACTTTACTATGCATACGGATTTCTCCTAATGCAGTAATTAATTTAATAATCATGTCGTTTCCCTATTTATACCTAATTTATACTCCCCCGGGTGTTTCGTTTCCAATGGTAAAAGTAGGTGTGTTTCTCTTGTTCACCAAAGGATTCAGATCGTATTACACAAAGTGGTACTTTTCGATGGTTAATGTGTTTTTTCGTTACGATGAATAAAAAACACTTCCACGAAAGGACTGTTTTTTATGACGAATGATTTTGATTTCAGGCAAACCACCAGTATACTCCTGAATACCTGACAAATAAACATCCAACAAAAAGAATCACGATTTTTTAATCAACAGAAACTGTATTTACAGAGTTAAATAAAGCTTTTTTAAGGTATTCTAATCAGTTTTTTTACCTTTGCTTCATCTGAATAAATGGGTTCATGGCAAAAGAAGAAAAAGGAAAAAAGATAGTTGATAAACTAAGACACAAGTATCGCTTAGCGATTTTTAATGAACAAACATTTGAGGAAGTTTTTGGGATGCGCCTGTCCCGCCTGAATGTCTTTACAATTGTTGGCGTTAGCTTTACCCTGCTGATTGTAGGTGTTATTTTCCTTATTGCTTTTACCGGACTCAGAGAATACATCCCTGGCTATCCTGATGGTCAGCAACGACGATTGATTTTTCAAAATGCCCAGCGCGTTGATAGCCTGATTGTAGAAATCGAACGACGCGATCGATTTTTTAAAGACATTCGCACGATTATGTCAGGTGAAATTCCTGAAGGAGCATCGCCCGAAGAGGTTAAGGATGCCGGCAACGAAGGAAGCAATAGCAATGTGACCTTCAAAAAATCAGAAGAAGATTCAATTTTCAGGGAGCAGGTTGAAAAAGAAGAGAAATTTAACCTTGCTGTATTTGATAACCGCAGTAAGCAATTCGAATTGGAACATAGCTTCCTTTTTACACCATTAAAAGGAGTTGTGGTTAATAAATTTGGAGAAACACAAGGTCATTACGGTGTGGATATAGTTGCAAAGCCCGGGAGCCGTGTTAGTGCAGTACTGGACGGAACAGTTATTTTTACCGGCTGGACCGTTGAAACCGGCTATGTCATTCAGATTCAACACTCAAATAACTTAATTTCATTATACAAACATAACGAAAACATACTCAAAGAAATGGGTGAAAAAGTGCAGGCAGGCGAAGCCATTGCCAGTGTTGGTAACTCTGGTGAGCTAACTACCGGCCCGCATTTACATTTCGAATTGTGGTATAATGGAGTACCATTGGACGCAGAACAATACATGTCGTTTGAATAACGATACAATACACAACAGAATATTTAATGTCAAAAAAAATAGCAATATTGGGCTCTACAGGCTCAATAGGAACACAGGCCTTAGAGGTGGTCGATGCCCATCCTGATCGCTTCGAAGTTGAAGTAATTACTGCCAATAACAATGTTGATTTATTAGCTGAACAGGCAATCAAATACGATCCGAATATAGTTGTGATTGCCAACAAGGAAAAGTACAGCGAACTATCGGAAGCTCTTGCCAACACAGACATCAAAGTATATGCAGGTGAAGAAGCGATTGCTCAGGTTGTGCAAAACGACTCAATCGACATCGTATTAACTGCAATGGTTGGTTTCTCCGGACTTTTGCCTACTGTTAATGCCATTAAAGCAGGAAAACAGATTGCTTTGGCCAATAAGGAAACGCTGGTGGTGGCAGGTGATATTATTACCCGCTTAGCACTTGAAAACAAGGTGAGCATTCTTCCGGTTGACTCTGAGCATTCAGCCATTTTTCAATGTCTGGCCGGTGAGTTCCACAATCCCATTGAGAAACTGATCTTGACAGCATCAGGTGGTCCTTTTCGCGGCAAGAATGTGGAGTTCCTCAGAAAGGTAACACGTTGTCAGGCACTGAATCATCCTAACTGGTCGATGGGCGATAAAATTACCATTGACAGTGCTTCGATGATGAACAAAGGCCTCGAAGCAATTGAAGCCCGTTGGTTATTCAATGTCAAACCACAGGACATTGAAGTGGTTGTACATCCCCAATCGATTGTTCACTCACTAATCCAATTCGAAGATGGCTCTTTAAAAGCACAGTTGGGCTTGCCCGATATGCGCATCCCTATTCAATATGCCATGACATTCCCGGAACGCTATAAAACTGACTTTCCTCGTTTCAGCTTTTTGGATTATCCAGAGCTGACATTTGAAAAAGCAGACCCTAAAGCGTTTCGAAACCTGGATCTGGCTTACCAGGCGATGGGCAAAGAAGGAAACATGCCATGTATCCTCAATGCCGCCAATGAAGTAGCTGTTGACGGATTTCTGAAACAAAAAATAGGTTTTGTGGAAATGTCAGATATTATTGAAAAAACCATGATGAAGGCTTCATTTATCGCCCAACCCACTCTTGATGATTACATCCAAAGTAACACCGAAGCCCGTGCCATTGCCGAAGAAATCATTATTAAATAATAATCGATTAATGAGCCAAAATGTAATTTGTGTTATTATTATACTGTAAAGCTTCATCACTTACATTAAATCTGACTCACTAATTTGATTGAAAAGAATATATTTGTTGCTTGAAATTTGAAAATTAAACTTTAATGGAAATATTTATAAAAATAGTACAGTTATTACTCAGCCTTTCGTTGCTGGTAATTCTGCACGAATTTGGTCATTTCTTTTTTGCACGCTTGTTTAAAACCAGGGTCGAGAAATTTTATTTATTCTTTAACCCATGGTTTACCTTATTTAAATATAAAAAGGGAGAAACAGAATATGGTGTTGGATGGTTGCCTTTGGGTGGATATGTAAAAATATCCGGTATGATTGATGAGTCGATGGATAAAGAGGCCATGGCTCAGCCTGCAAAACCATGGGAGTTTCGCTCGAAACCAGCCTGGCAACGTCTGATGATCATGATCGGCGGTGTATTGGTAAATTTCATTACTGCCTTTTTTATCTACTGGATGGTTCTTTTCGCCTGGGGCGAGCAGTACATTCCGGTTAAATCGGCCCAGTTCGGTTTGCACTACCACCAGGTAGCTAAAGATTTGGGATTACAAGATGGCGACATTGTTATTAAGGTAGATGAGCATATTGTTGAAGCAAGTAACGACATTGCTCGTTTTATTTTGCTTGAAGATGCCAAAGAACTAACGGTTCTGCGCGGATCGAAACAAATTACTTTAACGATTCCCGAAGAATATGACCAAAAGCTGATTGCTGCCGAAGTTAAAGAATATGCCGGAGTTCGCTTTCCGGTTGTTGTAAGGGAATTGATGAGTGGATCAAAAGCCGATGAAGCAGGCCTGCTTGTTGGTGACAGTATTGTTAGCATCAATGGAGAGTCTACTGCATTTTTTAACGAATTCACCGATAAACTGAATCAAAATATTGAAAAAGATATTGAGATAGGTGTAGTTCGCGATAACGCACCAATGACATTAAGTCTGACAGTTCCTGAATCGGGTAAGATTGGTTTCTATTTAAAAACGATCGAGAATTATGCTGAAATACAGCGCCATAAATATGGTTTTTGGGAAGCTTTCCCTAAGGGCATCATAAAGGGTGTAGACACCTTGGTTGGCTATGTAAAACAATTACGTTTGATTTTCACAAAGGAAGGTGCAAAACAGGTAGGTGGTTTTGGAACCATGGGTAAACTATTTCCGGGCAACTGGAATTGGTATATTTTCTGGTCAAACACAGCATTAATTTCAATGATCCTGGCCTTTATGAACATCCTGCCAATACCAGCACTGGATGGTGGTCACGTACTATTTTTGATGTATGAAATAGTAACCGGCCGAAAGCCCGGAGACAAGTTTATGGAGTATGCCCAGATTACCGGTATGATTTTGTTATTAGGCTTGCTTCTTTTTGCTAATGGAAATGATATCTTTAAAGCTTTCTTTAAATAAGCGAGTTTATTAAATTTGTATATTAAAATCTATATGATATGAACAGTTACGTAATACTTTGGGCGTTGCCTGGTGGACCAGAATGGATTCTGATAATTTTAGCTTTGTTACTTTTATTTGGAGGTCGTAAAATTCCTGAATTAATGAAAGGATTAGGACAGGGAATGAAAGAATTCAAAAAAGCACGTAACGAAGATGATAAAAAGTCAGATGGTGACTCTAAAAACGAGGCCATCGACGATTCTTCAAAGTAAGAAAACACTTTGTAAATAATTACACGTAGGCCAATCCTCAAATGAGGGTCGGCCTTTCGTATATATTCCGGCGAACTAAAAGTTGATTAATGATGCGATTATTAATTATTGCTTTCATCTTAATAATCAGTAAGCAATTGGTGGCACAAAACACCAAGAGCGACTCCTACCCGCTTTATCCTACCTGGATGTATGAGAAACGATTGCAGGAACTGGATAAAACATCAATGGTTAAGCTGGATTATAATAGCAAAGTTCAGGCTTTTATTGATGTTTATACCATTAAACGCCGCGACCATCTGGCCAGTATCATTGGTAAATCGGAATACTATTTTCCGCTTTTTGAGGAATACCTCACCAAGTACGATTTACCAATCGAATTAAAATACCTGGCAATTGTTGAGTCGGCACTGGAGCCCAAGGCCGTATCCAGCTCAGGGGCTATGGGACTGTGGCAGTTCCTGTTTCATGCCTCGCGCATGTTTGAGCTCAAAGTGGATAACTATGTGGATGAACGCTGCGATCCGGTAAAAAGCACCGAAGCGGCCTGTCGTTATTTAAAATACCTCTACCGTAATTTAAACGACTGGCAATTGGCTTTAGCAGCCTATAATGGTGGCATTGGCGTTGTTCAAAAAGCCATCGAACGCTCAGGTGGTAAAACCAATTTTTGGGAACTTCAACCCTATCTGCCCAAGGCGGTACAAAGTTATGTGCCTGCATTTATTGCTGTTAACTACGTGATGAATAATTACCAGCGACACGATATAACACCACAGGCTGCCAAATTAAAGTTCAATGAAGTGGATACGGTGTACATCCACAAGTCACTTTCATTTAATCAAATTGAAAAAGCATCACAAACAGCCTTGGAAACCATCGAATGGTTAAACCCTTCGTACAAAAAAAGTTTTATACCCGTAACCACCGAACCGGTTTGTCTTTTCTTACCTAAAAAAGGCATGATTCATTTTGTTCGTGCGCAGAAATCACTTGACGAATCAACTCCTCCAATGAGTAAATCAGCTCCCATCGGCGATACCAAAGGACGCGAGAAGATTATTCACCGTGTAAGTAAAGGCGAGTTCTTTCATAAAATAGCCATTGATAATCATTGCCGCATCAGCGACATTATGCATTGGAATAAAATGCCCAACCGCAATTTATACGTCGATCAAAAATTAGTGGTGTGGCGCCCCAAAAAGAAAGACGGCTATTATTTTGTCACCGAAGAATCATTAAAACCAAGTAAGCTGGTTGTTAAAATAAACCGACTATTGAGTAATAACCAAGTCAATAAACTATATCAGTAATTAATTATACAGTTATGAAACACTTCAGATATTTACTTGTCATTTCAATTATAGCAGTAGCTTTTGCCTGTAAAGACAAACAAACAGGATACAAACCCAATGTAGGTGGCAAGGCCGGCGAACTATTGGTGGTGATGGACAACAAAATTAAAGCATCATCAGGTGGCGTTGCCTTACAAGATGTCTTAAATGAGGTTTACCTTGGCTTACCGCAGACTGAACCTTATTTCAAAGTTAATATTGCGCCGCATCGCAACTTTACATCCTTCATGAAAACTACACGCAACATTGTAATGGTAACTGTTACTAAAAATGTGAAGGAAAATGCAGTAAAGTACTTTAAAGATCGTTGGGCCCGTCCGCAAGCTCTTGTTAATATTACTGCAAAAGATACAACTACTTTAAAAGAACTAATTGAAGAACATCAACTTACCATACTTAGCTATTTAAACAAAGCTGAAAGAGACCGTTACATCACCACCTTTAAAAAGCAACCAAGTAACGAGTTGATTACCAAAGTTAATTCGTTGTTTGATGTTAACATGAGCATACCTGTCAGTTTGGTTGATAAAAAATCAAGCAATTCATTTATCTGGATGAATGAGGCTGCCAACTGGGGCTTTCAAGGTCTTTTTATGTATGAAGTACCATATGTGGGCGAAGGCACCTTTTCGAAAGAATACCTTTTAAATAAAAGAGATTCGATTCTGCACAGAAATGTTCCCGGTCCGTCGGAAGGATCGTACATGACCACTGAGCATAACTTTCCGATTATTTATAAGAAAACCACTATCAACAATAACGATGTGGTGGAATTGAGAGGTTTGTGGAAAGTTCAGAACGATTTAATGGGTGGTCCCTTTGTGCTGCAGGCACATCACGACAAAAAGAACAACCGTGTTATCGTTACCGATGGTTTTGTTTATTCGCCTGAGAAGCCTGATAAAAGAGATAAAATCAGACAGATGGAAGCAATTATGCACACCCTTCAATTCAAATAGAGCATGATGCCGCAACTAAACCGTCAGGCCTTGCAACAAGCATGCGGACGGGAAGATCTGATACGAAAAACAGCAGCTCAGATTATAAAAGATTTTGCCGAATTTGGATTTGAAGTAAGCTTCTCTGGTGATGTTGAAGGTTTTTACAACGAAGTTTTCGCACAAATGAAAGAACATATCGTTGTAATTATGGGGGAACATTACTCACAATTTCTTAACTTTCTATATCGAATAGATGTTACAGAAGAACAGGTTGCTGTTTACCAACGAGAAATGGGGGATGTTTCTTATGAGGATGCACTTACTGAACTGATTATTCATCGTGAGATGAAAAAGGTTATGATCAGAGAATACTTTAAAGCTCAGCAAAATAGCCAGCAGAATAATTTAACCGAATTAAACGAATAGGTACTATGATGCAATTATCGATTAAACATACGGGAGAACGCCCTGAAGGCGTAAGAAATATATTCCTGGTGAAAGATACCAGTGTATTAAAAGATTTTGGCTTCAACAACGATGCTTTGGCCTATGTTGAAAGCAAGGTGCAAGCCAAGGACAAGCTAATTACCATTCAAAACTACAACATCGTTTATTACGTGCGTATTGTTAACAACGACGATGCCAACTTTAAAGGTTATGAAAACCTGCGTAAAGACGGATCAACCATTTACAAAAGCCTGAAAGGCGATCAACAAAACAAAGTGTGTGTCTACGACCTGGTGGGTGATAAAGCCTTCAGCCTGGCACTGACAGAAGGAATCGCCCTATCCACATACGAGTTTAATAAATACAAAACCGAGAAGAAAGAATCAGGTGATAAACCGGAGATTTTTGTAGCTTCTTCAGAAGTTAATCAGGGCGATTTGGATGAGCTGAACCGTTTGGCACATGCTGTTTTTGTAACTCGTAACCTGGTAAATGAACCAGTATCAACCTTAAATGTTGAAGAGTTATCATACACCATTAGTGAGTTGGGTGCCGTTCATGGTTTTGATGTGGATGTGCTCAACAAAGCCAAACTCGAAACACTTAAGTTCGGAGGCTTGCTGGGTGTTAACAAAGGAAGTATCGATCCGCCACTATTTCACATTTTGGAATGGAAACCAGAAAACGCAAAAAATAAAAAACCACTCGTACTGGTTGGTAAGGGTGTGATGTTTGATACAGGTGGTATTAACCTGAAAACACCGGCCGGCAGTCTGGATGATATGAAAGCCGATATGGGAGGTGCCGCTTCGGTAGTTGGTACGTTTATGGCGGTTGCAACCAACAAGCTTCCTGTATATATGATTGGGCTTATTCCTGCCACCGATAACCGTCCGGGCGGAAATGCCATTGTACCGGGCGACGTGTTAACCATGCACAATGGTAAAACCGTGGAGGTATTAAATACCGATGCCGAAGGACGTTTGATCATGGCCGATGCCTTGTCGTACTCGAAACAATACGATCCGGAATTGGTCATCGACCTGGCGACCTTAACCGGAAGTGCAGTCATGGCACTTGGTCATTACGCCACGGTTGGAATGGGAACTGCCAGCGACAAGGATTTTAAAGCATTGGAAAAAGCCGGCGATTGTGTACACGAAAGAGTGGTACGCTTTCCTTTCTGGGATGATTTTGATGACTTAATTAAATCAGAAGTTGCCGATATAAAAAACATTGGAGGCCGCGAAGCAGGAGCCATTACTGCCGGTAAGTTTCTGGCTCACTTTGTTGATACACCATGGATTCACCTCGACATTGCAGGTCCTGCTTTTGTTAAAAAAGAGGATAGTTACCGAGGTTATGGTGCTTCGGGCGTTGGCGTACGCATGCTTTATGAGTTTATCCGAAGCAGGTGTTAGTTTTGTAAATTGTATTAATTTAGTGCCAATAGCTGAAACAATTTTGTTTGCAGAAAAAGTGAAACTATGAGTTCGAAAAAAATAAAAGTGGGAATCACCCAAGGAGACATTAATGGCATTGGATACGAGGTAATCTTTAAAACCCTGTCTGATGCACGTATTTTTGATTCTTTTGTACCGGTTATCTATGGTTCGTCAAAAGTGGCGGCCTATCACCGTAAAGCCCTTAATATTCCAAACTTTAGTCTGAACAGCATTAACAGTGTGGAAGATGCTCATCAGAAACGTGTTAACATCATCAACTGCCTCGATGATAACATCCGCGTTGAACTGGGTAAATCAACATCCATTGGTGGCGAATCGGCTTTTAAAGCCCTGGAGCGAGCCGTTACCGATCTTAAAAACGGAAGCATTAATGTTTTGGTCACTGCTCCTATTAACAAGGAAAACATACAATCGGAAACGTTCAACTTCCCTGGTCATACCGAATACTTGCACCAGGTTGCCGGTGAAGGCGAAGCATTGATGCTGATGGTTTCGGAGCATATGAAAGTGGGAGTTGTTGCCGGTCATGTACCAATTAAAGAAGTGGCCAGCAAAGTTACCGAAGAAAGTATTCTGGCTAAGTTGCGTACTTTAAACACAACATTACAGCAGGATTTCTCCATCCGTAAACCTCGAATTGCTGTCTTGGGTTTAAATCCCCATGCCGGCGATGGCGGTGTTTTAGGTAACGAAGAACAGGACATTATTATTCCTGCATTGGAAAAAGCCAAAGCTGAAGGAATTATTGCCTTGGGGCCCTACCCTGCCGATGGTTTATTTGGCAGCGATCAGTTTAGAAACTTTGATGGTATTCTGGCTATGTATCACGATCAGGGACTGGCACCATTCAAAGCATTGACATTTTCTAAGGGTGTGAATTACACGGCTGGCTTGCCATTTATTCGCACTTCGCCCGATCATGGTACAGCCTTTGAAATTGCCGGACAGGATAAAGCCAATGCCGATTCATTTAAACAAGCCGTTTACCTGGCCGTAGATGTATGCCGCAACCGCCAGATGAATCAGGAATTATCTAAGAATCCATTAAAATCATACGATATTAATGAATTAGAGCAAAAGGATTAAGAATTAAGAATTCCTATAAAAGCATTAGAAGAGCTTGCTGTAAATCCATAGCAAGCTCTTTTTTATGGTCAATATTTCGCTCAATGGTACGCTGTTCTAAATCAAGAATATTAAGTGTATAATCAGATTCAGGTATTATATCCATCATAAGCAACTATAGAAAAACAACATTTGTAAACGAATCGATTTTGGTGTAATTTTACACCACACTTAAAAACTAAAAATTATGCCAAGACAAAGTATATCTTTTTCAAAACCTAATGATGAATGGTTAAAAGCTCAGGTAGAAAGCGAAGAGTATTCGAGTAAAAGTGAACTTGTCAATGATTTAATTCGTCAGGCCAGAAAACAACAAACTCAAGTTGATTGGTTAAGAGCCAAATTAGATAAAGCAGAGAATAGCGGTTTCACAAATGACTGCAAAGATGAAATATTGAAACAATCAAAATCGTTACTTAATGGCGAATTATAAATTAAGTAATTCTGCTAAACAGGATTTGATCCGGATTCATCATTTTGGTGTTGAAAAATTCGGTGAGGCTCAAGCTGACAAATATTTTAAAACATTTTTTGCGTACTTCGAAATAATTGCAGAAAGGCCATATACTTTTGAATCTGTTGATTACATAAAATCAGGATACAGAAGGTGCGTTTGTGGCTCAGATAGTATTTACTACAGAATCAATAACGAGACCGTTGAAATTATGGCTATTGTTGGAATGCAAGACTTGAATAATATTCTCTAGTTAGCACTGAATATGCATTTTTAAGATTTGTATTTCTTTTCAGAAGTGTTACTGAAATCATACCAAGCACTATTATCACACTTAAAATTACACTTCTTACCATCACAACTTTCACATTAAAAGCCAAAAGAAATATATACACATTATAATCAATCTAAATAAAGGATTATTAGATATTTGTTACTACTTACGATTTATAAGTCTCCTTCAACATTACATCTTATTTCAATAAAAATATCAAAACACTTATAAGCTATTTTTAAAAAGTAAGGGTTAAGAACTTACAAACTGTATTTTCAACACTGCACCCCCCATTTTATAAAGTGACGAATGACATATTTCGCGATTGAAAAAAGGTCAAAATTTGCCAAATAATTAACAAATACCAATCAACTATGTCAACTCGTATCGAAAGTGATTTGATCGGAGAATTACAAGTTCCGGTTAATGCCTATTATGGGGTACAAACACAACGTGCCGTTGAAAATTTTAATATATCTACTGCCCGATTAAGTCAATACCGCCATTTTATATGGGCACTTGGGGTGGTGAAAATGGCTGCTATCAAAGCTAATCATGAGATGGGTCTGGTAGAGGATAAAGTCAAAAATGCTGTCGTGCAAGCCTGTAAGGAAGTGATGGATGGAAAATTCGATAAGGAATTTCCGATTGACATGATTCAGGGAGGTGCCGGCACCAGTACAAACATGAATGCCAATGAGGTGATTGCCAACCGTGCTTTGGAGCTGATGGGCTACCAGCGTGGTCAGTACGAACATTGCTCGCCCAACGACATTGTTAACTTATCGCAATCAACCAATGATGCCTATCCAACTGCCATCAAGTTGTCCTTAATTAAGATGAACTACATCCTGATTGAACACCTTCAGCAACTGGTAGATGCATTTAAAAAGAAAGGTGATGAATTTGCTGACATTATTAAAATGGGGCGCACGCAATTGCAGGATGCCGTGCCAATGACCCTGGGTCAGGAATTTTGCGCATTTGCCATTACCTTAAGCGAAGAAATAGAGCGCCTGACGCAGAATGCCAACTTGTTCAGGGAAGTGAACATGGGAGCCACCGCAATTGGTACCGGCATTAATTCAGTAGAAGGTTATTCCGAAGCTTGTGTAAAACACCTTTGCGACATTACCGGTTACCCTATCGTATTAGCCAGCGACCTTGTGGAAGCAACGCCCGACACTGGTTCATACGTGATTTATTCATCGGCCCTGAAACGAATGGCTGTTAAGATTTCAAAAATCTGTAACGACCTTCGCATTTTATCATCGGGCCCACGAGCGGGATTCAACGAAATCAACCTTCCGGCCATGCAACCCGGATCGTCCATTATGCCTGGTAAAGTGAATCCGGTTATACCCGAGGTGATGAACCAGATTTGTTATAAGGTTATTGGCAATGACTTAACAGTAACCTTTGCTGCTGAAGCCGGACAATTGCAATTAAATGTGATGGAGCCGGTGCTGTGTCACAGCATTTTGGAGTCGATGCAGTTTTTGATGCGTGGGATGGATACCCTTCGCAGCAAATGTGTGGATGGTATTACTGCCAACGAAGATGTATGCGAAAACATGGTATTGAAAAGCATTGGTATTGTTACAGCTCTTAACCCGCATATCGGTTACAAGAACAGCACGCGCATTGCCAAAGAAGCGTTGAAATCGGGCAAAGGTGTTTACGAAATTGTTTTGGAAGAAGGCATACTTTCTGAAGAACAATTAAAAGAAATACTAAAGCCGGAAAACATGATTGGTCCGGCACAACGATCGAATTAAAAACCTGAGTTCTAAAATTTAAATCGAACTCAGTATCCTATGTGCAGATGAAGAATATCCAATATTCTAACAATTTAACTCTCTTCGTCTGAGCTCAGGGAGCAGCTTTTGGCCATTAGCTAGTGGCTATCAGCTTTTTTAAAAAAACTTATCTCAAGTACACATTGATCAGGCGGAGTCAGGATGGGTAATACCATTCTGGCTCCGCTTTTTTTTCTGAAACCTTCATCTACTTACTCAGCCGGTTCTCTTTTAATTTCTGATGGTACATCTCAATCACAAAATTTTAATTCTCCGTAGCTTTTGTAAAAAGATAGCTATCCGTATTAAAACCAATAATTATCGGTTGAGCAAAATATAGTTATCGCTTGACAAAAACATAACTATCAGTTGGCAAAGCGATAAGCATCGGTTTAGGAAAAAATAAGCAGACGTTTGAATTCGACTAATTATGTTTTGAAGAATTCATAAAAAAAAGCTCGCCCAACCGAAGTTAGACGAGCCCGAGTTATTTCCAACATCCCAACAGGGATCAATTTGTACTAGTCCAGTTTAAGAACCGCTAAGAAAGCTTTTTGTGGTACCTCAACGTTACCAACCTGCTTCATACGCTTCTTACCTTTTTTCTGTTTTTCCAACAGCTTACGCTTACGCGAGATATCACCACCATAACACTTGGCTGTCACGTCTTTTCGAACGGCCTTAACGGTTTCGCGGGCAATTACCTTGGCACCTACAGCGGCCTGAATAGCAATATCAAACTGCTGGCGTGGGATCAGTTCCTTCAGCTTTTCACACATACGGCGTCCGAATACCTGCGCGTTGTCGAAGTGAATTAATGAAGATAAGGCATCCACACTTTCGCCATTCAACAGAATGTCCAAACGCACCAACTTGGCTGCGCGGAATTCAATCGGGTGGTAATCGAAAGATGCATATCCTTTTGATATACTCTTTAATTTATCGTAGAAATCAAATACAATCTCGGCCAATGGCAATTCAAATTCTAAATCAACACGGTCTGAAGTCAGGTAATGCTGCTTCATTAACACTCCACGCTTACCCAAACACAATGTCATAATCTGACCGATGTATTCGCTCTTGGTAATCACCGAAGCTCGAATGTATGGTTCCTCTACCCGTTCCAATACGGTTGGTTCCGGCAATTCAGATGGCGTGTGTACGTCAATGCGCTCGCTTTTTTTAGTGTGAGCAATATACGGTACGTTAGGCACAGTGGTAATCACCGCCATATCAAATTCGCGATCTAAACGCTCCTGAATAATTTCCATGTGTAATAAACCAAGGAAACCACATCGGAAACCAAAACCTAAAGCGGCCGACGATTCCGGCTCGTAGGTCAGCGAAGCATCATTCAACTGCAGCTTTTCCATGGCCGCACGTAAATCTTCGTAATCCTCAGCATCGATGGGGTACACACCAGCAAATACCATTGGTTTTACTTCTTCGAAACCACCAATCGCCTCGGCACAACCACCTTTTACATGGGTAATGGTATCACCCACTTTTACTTCCTTACTGGTTTTGATACCGGAAATAATGTAACCCACATCGCCCGTTTTAAGCTCTTTGCGCGGCTCCATATCCAAACGGAGTACTCCCACCTCATCGGCATAATAATCCTTTTCGGTATTGAAGAACTTAACGTGATCACCTTTTTTGATGGAGCCATTCACCACCTTAAAGTAGGCAATAATACCCCGGAATGAGTTAAACACTGAATCGAAAATCAAACACTGCAAGGGAGCATCTTTATCGCCCTCAGGTGCCGGTACGCGATTAATCAGTGCCTCCAATATATTGTCAACACCCTCACCGGTTTTACCACTGGCACGGATAATTTCATCGCGTTCGCAACCAATCAGGTCGATAATCTGATCTTCTACCTCTTCGGGCATGGCATTGGGCAAATCCATTTTATTCAATACCGGAATTATGGTCAGATCATTTTCGATGGCCTGGTACAGATTGGAAATGGTTTGTGCCTGAATACCCTGTGTGGCATCCACAATAAGCAAAGCACCTTCGCAGGCGGCAATTGATCGCGACACCTCGTAAGAGAAGTCAACGTGTCCCGGTGTGTCTATCAGGTTCAAAACATAGTTTTCACCCTCAAACCCATAATCCATCTGGATGGCATGACTCTTAATGGTAATGCCTCGCTCGCGCTCCAAATCCATATCATCGAGTACTTGCGCCTGGGCATCCTTACCGGTTACAGTTCCTGTGTAACCCAACAGCCTGTCGGCTAAGGTACTCTTACCATGATCAATATGAGCAATAATGCAAAAATTACGTATATTTTTCATATGTATATTCTTTCTTTCAAAGGTCATTATGGTTCCGCCATTACAGCATAGAACTCCAGCAAAATTTTATCCTTACTTATCCAACATCCTCACTTCAAGCGATAAGTAATTATCATGATAAAACTCCACGTGCTGGTTTCATTTACAATTACTTTCAGTCTATTAGCTTATCGTTTAACCAATAAGGATTGCAAAGATACTCAATTAAGCCGAATTCAATATAAATTTTGCATTTCGGATGAAAATAATAAAGCATCGCACTTTAAATTTTAAGATCAGAATTAAAGGGAAGTTTTAAAACAAGCCAAAGATGTATCTCTGATTTGCTTTATAAATGCAACATTTTGGAATCCATCGTATTTAATATAAATTTGATATGCTTTATACATTTCATATATCGTTGGGGTATAAAGAAGATGAATAGTCGATACTAATGTCATTCATAGCATTTCGTTTCAGATAATAATTCAGGTAAAAATAATATTAGTGCCAGAAAAGTGTGATTTTTAATAATCTCTGCGAATAATAAGCTAAACATTCAAAAGTTCGGACAATGAGATCAATAAAATTCACATTAACGTAAAGGGAAACGAATGGAAGTAAACAAAAAAGACAAATTTATAAAGACAATAGATACACATAAAAAGGTGATCTATAAGATTGTGAATTCATATTGCAGGAATATAGAAGATCGAAAAGATTTAGAGCAAGAGATTATTATTCAGTTGTGGAACTCATTCGACAAATACAATCCTGATTTCAAATATTCTACCTGGATGTATCGTATAGCCCTCAATGTTGCCATATCCTTTTACCGTAAAGAGAAAAAATGGTTGGTAAGAAATGATTTTTATAAAGTAGAGTCGATTTATACTATAGACGATGAGAACGAAAACGGCACAGAGTTAGACGACAATATTAAGTTGTTACAAAAATTCATCAACAACTTAAATGAATTAAATAAAGCTCTGATGTTATTGTATCTAGAAGAAAAACCTTACCATGAGATCGCAGAAATATTAGGGATCTCAAAAACAAATGTGGCTACAAAAATCAGCAGACTTAAATTAAAATTAAAAACAGAATTTCAAAAAAACATATCGTGATGGAAGCACTTGAATTAAAAAAATTAATGGAAGCATACGATAATAAACTGGACAAAACACTCCGTTTAAATAAATCGTCAGTGAATGAGCTGCATTTCGATAAATCACAAAAAAGCACAAAGAAAATTCTTAAATACAGAATTTTTGAAACGGTAACATTTAGTTTATTGGTCATATTTTTAGGCTGGTATATAGCTAATAATTGGGAACAAACACATCTGGCAATAAGTGGTACTATTGTTCATGTTTTTGCCCTGGTTGCTTTGGTGGGGAGTATTGGACAGATTGTGTTATTGCAACAAATTGATTTTTCAAAACCGGTTGTTGAAATCAGGAAAAAAATGGAACTGGTAAACTCGCACGGATTATTATTCGTAAAATTAGTTTTTCTTTCGGCCCCAGTTTGGTGGTCCTATGCAATTGTAGCAATTGATGCTCTCCTTGAAGTTGATCTATATCTTCATTTAGATCCGGATTTTGTAATAAGATATTTAGTAATTAACTTCCTATTGATTATTCCACTGGTTTGGCTTTTTAATAAACTAACCTATAAAAACTTACATATAAAATGGGTAAGAAAAACCATAAGATTGCTTACTGGAACTAAAACAATGAAAGCATTGGAGTCTTTAAACGATATTGAAGAGTTTGAAAAATAAAATTTGATTCTTCAATTGCATAAAATAATTGCACATCGATGAAACCAAAACAAAGTCGCCATACACAAGATTTACTAATAAAAGTTTCTAAAAAAAATGCATAGCATTATAGGTATACAGCTCTTTAAGCTTAAAAAGTTGACAAAAATTTCAACTTGGACTTTTTTGATATTGCACTCGGCTATCTGGATTGCTGTTGGTCAAGAGACGGATATGGGACTGGATAATAATCCGGTATTAAATAAAGCAGAATCATACTATTTAAATACATCTTTAGCAAATCAGCGTCAGAATTTTGATTTCAATAAAAAGAAAACTGCCTTCATCTCTCTTAACACGGGCATAAACCTAAAAAGTAAAAATTCCTACTTTAAGTATTATTGCAATAAGACAGACTCAGCAGACAATAGAAACATTAAATTGATTGTTTTAGACTCGAAACAAAAACGAGAAACAAATGGATTTGATGTCGTCGTTGTTTTTGACTCACGAAAAAAGAAAATTGATGACAGAAAAATCGAAAAAATAATCCACAAGTTAGCTGAATGTGAAAAAGCAAAACCTCCTTACTTATATCAACTAGGATTGGATAGCAATCCGATTTTAACAAAACTGGAATCAGAATACTTTAATAATGAGTTTAAGAACCATAATGCTACTATCGATTTCACCAAGATGAAAATCGGATTCTTTTCTGGACCAAGTGGTGATCGCATTCGCTCAAAAAAGGACTATTTTGATTCAGTAAAAAATCGATTGGGGGGATGCAATCATGCATCTCAAGATTATATAATAGCGTTAACAAATGAAGAAAAAATAGAATCTGGCGGCTATGACTTAATAATTGTTTCATGGAGCAAAATCATTCCAACAGATAAGGAAAGAATGATTCAAGAACTAAGAAAAAATCCATAAGCCATTGTAATACCTTTTAAATAATTGAGGTTTCTGAATGTATTAATAAGAATATGAAATCAACCTCAAATAATGTCGCGAAATAGACCAAGAGCATTTACAATCATCATTCAAAAAACATATCTTAGTAGGCCATATGGTCAATCAAAAACACTACAAAGCATTATACGCTGCTTTTGACTTATTTCCAACTTCTAAAGGTGCTTCTACCCATATTTCGCATATGGCCAGGTACCTGTTCGATTTTTACGGAAACGGTCTTCTTTACACACTTGGCAATGAAACCTACCCCGATTTCGAATCGGAAGGCAATACCGATATCATTCGCTTTTCTAAACGTATCCCTCACTATCTTAACAGGGCTTTTGAATACAGCCATCACCTGGAACAGACTTTGAGGGATCATCATGAAATAAAACACATTCACTTTCGGGATATATGGAGTGGACTGGGTATTTTTAACTCCGACACAACAGCCAAAACTCTCTTCGAAGTAAATGGCTTACCGTCCATCGAATTGCCCTATCGCTACCCCAATTTAACCCGGGCAACTCTGGCGAAAATCGAAAAGCTGGAAGATTTGTGCTTGTCACGCTCAAGCCATATCATTGCTCCATCAGGAGTTATTCAATCCATGTTAATGTCGAGGGGGGTGAGCCAGTATAAAATTGATATTATACCCAACGCGGCCGATGCCAATCCAAAGTTTGAAGATCAGGACAACTTACCCGAAAACTACATCCTCTATTTTGGAGCCTTACAAAGCTGGCAAGGCATCGACACCTTACTCAAAGCCTTTGCCGGACTCAAAGACATGACAGATTTAAAGTTGGTAATTTGCAGCTCCAACCGGCAAAAAGTTAGTCAACCTTATATGAAGCTTGCTCTTAAATTAGGTATTGCCGACAATATTATTTGGCAGCATCAACTGGATAAACCGGTATTAAATACCTGGATTAAAAATGCATTGCTTAGCATTGCCCCCTTACGCGAATGCAGCAGAAATATCCGGCAAGGCTGCTCGCCCTTAAAGATTTACGAGTCGATGGCTTGTGGCACTGCGGTTATCGCTTCCGACTTGCCCGTAAGCCGAGAGATACTTGACGATAACCTAAGCGGGAAACTGGTTCCTCCCGATCGTCCTCAGGAGTTAAGCCGCGCCATTCGCATATTAATAGAATACCCTAAGCTAAGGCAAAAACTGGCAGATAATGGTTTAAACTATATCCAAACGGTGGCCAACTGGGATCAAATAAAAAATAAATTAGAAACAGTATACTCAACCAAATTATAACAAGATGCTTTTAAGGTATTTTAAAATGAGAGCCGCGCTCTCTCCTTCGCAAAAAAAATTCCTTCAGTCGCTCGAACTGGAAGGTAGTTTTAAGATTTCGCACCTGCTTAAAGAACTGGCTAACCTCGGAAAAATGGATACGGCCGGCGATAAATCAAGAAAAGTACTAGGGATTATTATAGCCATCAGTCTGCTGATTGCCTTCGCTTCGATCTTTATCCTGATAGACAATTCAAATACACTATTAGTGATCATCGAAGCAATTTTTCTGCCAGTTGCAATCGCCTCTATTGTTTTGTTCTTTGTGCTGAAAAAAGGTGATTTAGATAATAACTTACGCTTATTCATTATCCCGTTTTTAGGTGTTCTAAGAGAAGAAATGCACAACAAGGCGAAGATTAACCTTTCGTTATCGGCCAAAAACCTGTTCGACAAAACCTACCTGTTCGACAAAAAGCAACTGCCTCCTCGAAGCAATGGTTTTGTAACGGATACACGAACTATTTCATATTACAAACAGACACCATTCAAAGGTAATGTCACTCTGTCAGACAATACGGATTTAGCATTCGAAATAATTAACCTAGGCCAGGAAGTTTATGTTAAGAAAGTAACCAGTCGAAAAACCAAATACAAAACCAAATACAAAAAGGCGATTCGACTCAATATAAGCCTAAGCTTTCCTAAATCTACTTATACTCTCAACGGAGTACATAACACCGGCATACCAGTGGTTATAAGTGAAACCGAACAAGCCATTAAGGTAAAGGGGAAGGTTGTGTTTAAAGGTTTGGAAAAAGAGTCGACTGCCCCGTTAAATACTTCAATTCGTGCCATTCAGCAACTTTACAAAGTTGTAAAACCGATTTAAACCTACTAATAGATTACTTTGGTTCGTTAATGATAACTGGCAATAGTTTTAATCGTTTCAAAAAAAAACGTTGCTGGCATAACAGACGAACCCAATTACAATCCACAAGAAAAATTTGAAATATGAGATGCGATATAAAAAAAGGAATATTCCGACAAATTAGTTGCAAAAACCTTTCAACCCAACGTTGTTCGGATTGTGGCATAAATATTTGTAGCACCCACGCCGAGCAACTGGATGGTAAAACCGTTTGCATTAAATGCTTTACTAAATCAAAAAATGCATCGAAGGCAGCAATGTCCGACAGGTATTATGATGATGATCGTTATTTTTATATGAGCTATTGGGCCATGCGATCAAATTATTATAATGAATACGACGACTATGGATTTGATGAGTCAGACTATTCTGGTTTTGAAGACACAAGCGACGAAATGTATGATATGTCGGATGCCAATGATGATGATTTTTTAGATAGCTAATGACAGTAAAAAAACTCCTTTGGATAACCGAAAACTATCCGCCCAATAAAGGTGGTATGGCCGAGTCGTGCAACCGGATCGTTGCCTCGTTGCGAAAACTGGGGTATGTGATTCATGTTTTTCATTTCAGTAATCGTAAGAAGCCATTTTTTACCGAGCAAAAGATTAATGGCAGCTATACAGCCATTCCAAAACACCATGATATTGCCCACACACTTAATCTGGGCTTAAACTTTTTAAGCAATCCCGCTACCAAACTGGATTATGAAGCTATTGTTGCTTTTGGCGGCCTTCTGCCAATGAATGGTGCACCGGTTTATGCCCGCTTGATGAATAAGCAATTGTATACCTTTATCAGAGGCAACGATTTTGACATTTCGGTTTTCTCTCCAAAACGAAAATACTACCTCGATCAAGCCTTTGCCTGCTCCAAAGAAGTTTGTGCCAATAGCCACGACAAAGCAAAAAGAATACAGCTGCTTTATCCGGACACCAAGGTGCATTACATACCAAATGGCATAGACAGTTACGATTGGCTACCACTTAAAAGTGAAATTGAAAACATGCATTTGTGGAGAAAGAACAACACAAAACCCAACACCGTAACCATTGGTCTATTTGGGGTATTGAAGGAGAAAAAAGGGATTCGGTTTTTCCTCGAATCATTACTCAAATCAGGACTAAAAGAGCAGGTTCACCTGATTTTAACGGGCAACATTGATGACGACAAAGTCGTGCAACTTATTGAGAAGCATCAGATCCAAACCACACTATTACCCTTCATGGATCGAAATGAGTTATTGAAATACTACACAGCATGCGACTGGATTGCGATCCCTTCTTTTTACGAAGGCATGCCCAATGTTTTAATGGAAGCCGGAATATTAGGCATCCCCATTATTGCCAGTAATGTTGATGGCATGAAAGACCTGTTAATCAATAATGAAAACGGGCTAACTTTTCATCC
Source organism: Carboxylicivirga sp. (assembly GCA_025210475.1). GTDB lineage: Bacteria > Bacteroidota > Bacteroidia > Bacteroidales > Marinilabiliaceae > Carboxylicivirga. The sequence continues at coordinate 33,897 of JAOARW010000066.1, forward strand.
GGCGGATAAAGAAGCATGTGCACAGCAAATTTTTAAAGCCGTTAAGATGAATGAGAATGAAAGGCTTCGGTTGGGAAATATGCTCAAGGATGAGATAACAATCCATTACACGGCCGATCAGGAAGCTATGTTATACGATTGTTTTTTCTCAGGTAATCATGACCGTACATTGCTAAGCCGAATAAGATCACAACACGAGTTGCAAACAATTTAAATCCATTACCATGACCAAATTAAGTTATCTTCTACTACTATCTGTATTTATTGCTGCATGTGGTTTGGGAAATAAAAAGCATGAAGAGACAAACCTTAAACTGAATGCCTCTGCAATAGCATCAAGTCAAACCACTAATAAAACCACCATTTACCTGAACGATGCCAATAATGTATCACTTGGTGAAATTACCATTGGTACCGATGTATTTATCAACCTTAAAGACACTCATATCTATCGTAAAATCGGAAGCTCAGGTAAGGCCAAATACATTAACAAACAAGGTAAGGTACTAGCAAAAATAAATGTTTATGACGATGCCATTAAACTCAAAAAGGAAAATGGAGAATTGCTATATAAGGTTAAAACCTATGAAAGTAAGCTCAAGGTAGCAGTCGACAATGAGATGACCAATCCTTTTGAGGTAAAATCGAAACACAGTCAACTATTCAAAGTCTACCATCAAGGTAATGAAATGGGCAGTGTTATTTTTGAAGGTCAGCGAGCAAGCATTGAAACGGGCAATACCCGCATTAATGCAGTGAAACCTTTGCAAGGCAAAAGTACCATTAAGTCTCAGATTAATAGTTATTTAAGTTGGTTTTGTTTTGAATTTTCATTAACTTAAAGATGTGATTAAAAAGGAGTTACATATGAGTTTTGTATCGCATCATGTCGAACGTA
>JAOARW010000067.1 GCA_025210475.1 Carboxylicivirga sp.
ACCTTGACTTTGCTAATGGCTTCCTTCAGATTTGGAGTCACCCCCAACACCCTTGCCAATTGCTAGTTCTTCCTGTCAACTTGGCGAACCCAAGAACGTTTCATCTTGGTAGCATATTACCATGCCCGACATACAAAAAAAGAGCGCCATCAAACGATAGCGCTCTTTAGTTGTATAGAATATTTCTTACCCTACTCCTTCTCTACTTTTTTAAGAAGTGCTTTAACGGTGATTACCTCCAGGTAAGTTGTACCTCCGCCAATACCGAAGCTACCACCCAAATAGGCTACTAAATCATCATCTACCAACACATCTTTCTTAAGAAGCTTCTTAAGGGTCTTTTTCAAGATTTCTTTCTTCGAGCTACCATCTTCCATCAATCGTGGTACTACACCATAAGATAGTGCTAACTGACGACCAACATTAGCGTTATAACACAAAGCGTATACCGGACATCCACCTCTGAATGCAGCCAGGTAGCGTGCTGTTTTTCCTGTTAAACTATCAGTCAATACGGCTTTAATGTCAAGGTTTTTACTTGCACTAACAGCTGTATCGGCTAAATACGAAGTAATATCGTTTTTATCGGTTAAAACAGGAATATCGTAACGGCTGTCTTTTGAAGCTTCTACTTCCTTAGCAATCTTAGCCATTGTTTTAACTGCCTCAACCGGATAGTTACCATAAGCCGTTTCTCCACTAAGCATAATGGCATCGGTACGGTAATAAATAGCATTAGCCACATCTGTCACCTCTGCACGTGTTGGGCGTGGGTTCTTAATCATGGTGTGCAACATTTGTGTTGCCACAATAACAGGCTTTTTAGCTTCAACACACTTACGGATCATGCGACGCTGGATACCAGGAATTTTTTCCTGTGGTATTTCAATACCTAAATCACCACGGGCTACCATTACACCATGAACGTGTTCTAAAATCTCATCCAGGTTAGCAACACCTTCTTCGTTTTCGATTTTAGCCACAATCTTCATTGGGCTTTCCATCTCATTCAAAATCTGCTGAACTTCCTGAACGTCTTCTTTATTTCTTACGAATGAATGCGCTACAAAATCGATGTTATTCTGAGCTGCAAACTTAATGAAGTTGCGATCCTTCTCGGTAACTGATGGCAGGTTGATACGAACACCTGGTACGTTTACACTCTTGCGGCTACCCACAATACCATCGTTCAATACCTGACAAACCAAGTGATCCTCTTCTTTTGCAGTTACCTCCATGGCTACTTCACCATCATCGATCAAAATCTGACCACCAACAGGCATGTCTTTCACAAAATCCTGGTAACTCACGCAAATGCACTCTTTCGACGATATGCAATCAATATCACCTTTCACCTTCAATACATCACCAGTTGCCAGAACAATATCTTCCTCACATTTAGTAGTTCTGATTTCTGGCCCTTTTGTGTCAATCAAGATAGCGATCTTATCAGATACCGCTCTTACATTACTAAGCACCTTAAGTACGCCTTCAAAATCCTGGTGTGCCGTATTCAAACGAACCACGTTCATTCCGGCTTTGTAAAGCTTTTTAAGAAAATCAACATCACAATTGCGATCCGAAATTGTAGCAACAATTTTGGTAAACTTCTTCATAACTAAATTTTTCTTGGTGGTATGCAACAATTAATAATTCCAAATAAAGTTCTTCCCCTACTTTATTCGGATTTTTTTCAACTTATATTCTTTTTGAGATTTTACGACCTTTTTAAAGCTTCAATGGCTAAACGATAGGAATCCAAACCAAAACCAGCTATTACACCTTTGCAAACGGCTGATAAAAATGATTTATGCCTGAATTCTTCGCGCTTATGCACATTACTAATATGAACTTCAATAACCGGACTTTCAATAGCTGAAATGGCATCGGCAATGGCCAAAGAAGTATGCGTATAGGCTCCGGCATTTATAATTATACCGTCGGTTTTATACCCTTCGCTGTGAAGTTTATCAATTAAATCGCCTTCACTATTCGACTGATAATAAACCAGATTATCCGCTTTAAACTCTTCAACAAGCTTGTTAAAATAATCCTCAAATGATTCGCTTCCATATATGGAAGTTTCTCGTTTTCCTAATAAATTTAAGTTAGGGCCATTAATTATTAACAAGTTCATGTACCGATTCTATTTTTCGCTGCAAAATTACGATAGTTTGTTGGAATAAAAAAACAAGGGCTATTTTTTACAGAAAAATTACGTTAATAAATTGTAAAGCCTTATCTAGACTGAATAAAGGTAAAGGAATCTCAACTAATTTTCCGCCACAATTAATGATTTTCTGATAGTCTATTTAATATTGATAATCCTTAAAATATTAAACACGAATATTCATCTACAATATTCCGTTGTTCCACAAAAATCACTGACACCAATGTTAGCAGCGCTGAACTTTTCATGAAATTATCCTAGTATTTCATTAGGTAATGATAGGAAAAATAAACATTATCTTAAATTTTTCTTCACTTTTCTTGCTTGTAATCAGATCATTTTTTATTTTTACTCTTGTTAACAATCGGGAAACATTTAAAAATTTTAATTATGAATTGGGAATCAGAAATTAAAGAATTCAGAAATTATCTGAAGGTTGAAAAAGGATTGTCTGAAAATTCTATTCATGCCTACATTACGGACCTAACAAAGTTGGTTACTTTTATTGAGGATAAAGGTATCAAAAAAGGGCCGGAAGACATTATTCTTGCTGATTTAAAAGAGATGATGCAGTGGATTGGTGAGCGAGGCATTAGTCCCAGAACTCAAGCACGAGTAATCAGTGGTATCAAATCATTCTACAAATTCTTGTTGATTGAAGAAAAAGTAGAAAAAGATCCTACAGCTTTGCTTGAATCTCCAAAAATCGGGCGTAAGTTACCGGATATTCTTTCGGTGGAGGAAATTGATGCAATCATCAATTCTGTTGACTTAAAGAAATCAGAAGGTCAGCGCAACAAAGCTATTCTTGAAACACTTTACAGCTGTGGCTTACGCGTTTCAGAGCTTATTGAGTTGAAAATTTCTAATCTTTTCTTTGAATCAGGTTTTATTAAGATTGAAGGTAAAGGAAACAAAGAAAGATTAGTGCCTATTAGTTCGAAGGCAATTAAGGAAATTAACCTTTACCTTAGTGAGTATCGTCGTACTCTTAAAATTAATAAAGACGACGAGGATATCTTATTCTTAAACCGTCGTGGTCGTAAATTATCACGTGTAATGATTTTCACTATTATCAAGAACTTAACAATGAAGTTAGGTTTTGAGAAGAACATCAGCCCACACACTTTCCGTCACTCATTTGCTACTCACCTTATTGATGGTGGTGCTAACTTAAGAGCTGTTCAGGAAATGTTAGGACACGAATCAATTATTACTACTGAGATTTACACGCATCTCGACAAGGAATATTTGAAGAACACATTAATCCAGTTCCATCCAAGATCATAGGGTTAATTACAATACTGAAAAGCGCAATCTACTTAGGTTGCGCTTTTTTATGCTTTAGAAATTAGAAAAATACACCGATCACAAATCAAAAACGATAGAAAAACTGCATCTGTGATTCTGCTTCCGCATAAACCTATGATATTAGCAAAATGATTGATCCATCATTTTGTTGACACTCAGCATTAGTTTTCCAGACATTTTTTACAAATCCCCTTTACTTCAACCGATACTTCTTGTATGCTATAATCAGGGATACTAACCTTTAAAGCTTGCTCGACATGAAGACATGATACCTCTTTACATTCTGTACATCTAAAATGAATGTGCTCGTGTTTGTGGCAACTTCGCGAACATTGACGTGTGCATAAGGCATAATAAATCTCCTCACCCGATGTAGAGGCCTTATGAACAATACCACTATCAATCAATACATTAATTGTTCGATACAAAGTCACCCGGTCAAAATCCTTAAGGTGCTTTTGAATTTCAGAATATGGAAGTGCTGAATCACTTTGAGACATAAGCATTAATAAATCAACACGTATAGGAGTTGCCTTAAGCTTGCGCTCTCTTAAATAATTCTTAATACTTACCTCGTCCATCATGCCACAAAAATAATGCTTTAGTCCGAAATATTAATTGGATCAATTCTGATAAAGCTACAAATCCGATTACAACATTTGCTCGTTCCCCTTAAAACTCTGAACAACACTTAAGATCAGAACAGCCAAATAGAACGCATTATTTAATTCAATCACCTCTGAACATTCGACGTAATTCAAGGTCCATTCAAATACGACATCAAGCTGCTCAATTCGGAACAAATTAAGAATCAAAAGGTTTTCAGCTCATTTCCCAGACCAATGCGTTTACTCCTCACTAATGATAAAAAACACTCAGCGCACACTGTTTTTTTTCTTATTTTTGCACACTTATATGAACACACCAAAGGTTTTATTCCAAAGGTGATAATGTAAAAACGAAGAAAGACAATTACAATTATGGAAATTGCAAGCAAGTACAACCCGTCTGCATCCGAAGATAAGTGGTATAAGTACTGGATGGATCAGAAATTATTCCATTCAGAACCAGATGAGCGCGAACCTTATACAATATTAATGCCGCCACCAAACGTCACCGGCGTCTTGCACATGGGTCATATGCTAAACAATACGATTCAAGATATATTGATTCGTCGTGCCCGTATGATGGGGAAAAATGCTTGCTGGGTTCCCGGAACTGACCATGCCTCCATTGCCACGGAAGCGAAAGTGGTTAATCGACTTAAAGAGCGAGGCATTGATAAAAAAGACCTTAGTCGTGAAGAATTTTTAAAACACGCTTATGACTGGACCGATGAATACGGTGGCATTATTCTTAAGCAACTACAAAAGATGGGCGCCTCTGCCGATTGGGATCGTAGCTACTTTACTATGGATGATGACCGTTCAGAAGGTGTCATTAAGTCGTTTGTTGAGTTGTATAATAAAGGATTGATTTATCGCGGCGTTCGCATGGTAAATTGGGATCCTGCCGCTTTAACGGCTCTTTCTGATGAAGAGGTAATTTATAAAGAAAAACAAGGTAAATTATATTACCTACGCTATAAAATAGAAAACAGTGACGAGTATGTTACTATTGCCACTACCCGTCCTGAAACAATTTTAGGTGATACGGCTGTTTGTGTTCACCCAGATGACGAACGTTTTACACACCTTAAAGGTAAAAACGTTATCGTACCATTAGTTAACCGTGTTATTCCAATTATTCAAGACGAATATGTGGACATGGAGTTTGGTACAGGATGTCTGAAAATAACACCGGCTCACGACGTAAATGACTATGAGATTGGAATGAAACACAATCTTAAAGTGATTGACATTTTCAACGACAATGGTACCTTAAGCGAAGCTGCCGAATTATTTGTTGGCGAAGATCGTTTTGATGTTCGTAAAAGCATTATTCCGGTATTGGAAGAAGCTGGTAACATTGTTAAAATAGAGGACTATAATAACAAAGTAGGTTATTCGGAGCGCACACATGTCGCTATCGAACCTAAGCTATCGGCACAATGGTACCTTAAGATGGATGAGATTTCTAAGCCTGCCTTAGAAAATGTAATGAACGACACGGTTCAGTTTCATCCGCCAAAATTCAAAAATGTTTTCCGTCACTGGATGGAGAATGTGAAAGATTGGTGTGTATCGCGTCAATTGTACTGGGGCCACCAAATTCCGGTTTATTACCTTGAGGACAATACTTTTGTAGTTGCCGAAACAAAGGAAAAAGCTTTGGCTATGGCCAAAGAAAAAACGGGTAATGCTAATTTAACCGTTGAAGATCTTCGTCAGGACGATGATGTATTGGATACATGGGCATCATCATGGTTATTGCCATTTACAGGCTTTGAGAAACCTGAAGATTTAGCCTATTACTATCCGACTTCTGATTTGGTAACTGGTCACGACATTATCTTCTTCTGGGTAGCTCGTATGATTATTGCCGGTTACGAATTCAAAGGTGGTTTACCATTCAAAAATGTGTACTTTACCGGTATGGTGCGCGACAAGCAACGACGCAAAATGTCTAAGTCGCTTGGTAATTCACCCGATCCATTGGATTTGATTGATAAATACGGTGCCGATAGTGTGCGTATTGGTATGCTATTCTGTTCGCCTGCCGGTGGTGACTTGTTGTTTGATGAAAGTCAGCCAGAGCAAGGACGTAACTTTGCTAACAAAATATGGAATGCTTTCCGATTGGTAAAAGGTTGGGAAATTGATGAAAATATAGAGCAGCCAGAATCGGCCAAACAAGCCATTGCCTGGTTTGATGCCAAGCTGGACGAGACCATCAACACCTTAGACGATCACTTCAGCAAGTATCGTATTTCTGATGCTTTGATGACTGTTTATACTGTTTTCTGGCAAGAGTTCTCATCGTGGTACCTGGAAGCTATCAAACCAGCGTATCAAAAGCCATTGGATGCAGCTACTTTTAAAGCAACATGCCAATTCTTCGATAAGATGCTGCGTTTACTTCATCCGTTTATGCCGTTCTTAACTGAAGAATTATGGCAGGCACTCGAAGAGCGCAAGGAAGGTGAAAGCATTATGATGGTTGATATGCCTACCGTAACAGGTGCTAATGCCGACTTGTTGGATAAGTTCGAAATATTAAAAGACGCTGTTGGTGGTGTTCGTACCATTCGCAAAGAAAAGAACATTCCAATGAAAGATGCGCTTTCGTTAAGCATTTTAGCAGGCGAAGAGTTTTCAGCTGACTTTAACGCTATCCTAACCAAATTGGCTAACATTGATGAGCTAAACCAGGTTAATGAAAAGGTAGAAGGTGCCGTTTCGTTTATGGTGCGTACCAGCGAATTCTTTGTACCAATGGATGGTTTAATTGATGCCGAAGCCGAAATTGCCAAACTGGAAAAAGACTTAGCTCACCAGCAAGGTTTCTTAAAAGGGGTGATGAAGAAGTTAGGCAATGAGCGCTTTGTGAGCAGTGCACCTGAGGCTGTTGTTGCCAAAGAGCGCCAAAAGCAAGCAGATGCTGAAGCTAAGATTAAAACGCTGACCGAAAGCATTGAGCGATTGAAGAAATAAACATATTTAATGGGGCAAAAATTTTGCCCCTTTCTTTTTATCCAATCCCATTCTTATAATCGCATATCGCTCCAAATATTCTATTTGGCCAGACTCTCCAATCATTTCAAAGCAAATCGCGATTAATCAAATAATTACACACTCAATTGCTTGCTATTATTTTTTTTATACTCAACAGCTATTATTCAATTGATTTTTGTTTTTTTTGTGCAAAATTTATTTTTGTAAATATTTAGTCGATGAGAACATTCTTAGGGTACCTTTTAACGCCGGTTTTTCACCTTTATTTTGGTATGGTTTTAGTGATTTTCCACCCATTCCAGGTATTGGGACACAAAATCTTTGGTGACAATGCCAGACGCTCAGTAGTTGATGCCCTTAACTTCTTCCTTGTAAAAGGATTATACTTGATGGGGTGCAGCATCAAATTTAAAGGTTTGGAAAATTTACCAAGCAATCGCCCCATTATTATCGTAGCCAACCATCAGAGTTTATATGACATACCGGCGGTTGTTCATGGTTTTAAAAAACATTACCCCAAGTTTATATCAAAAATCGAACTTGGAAAAAACCTGCCAAGTATTTCATACAACCTAAAACACGGCAAGTCGGCATTGATTGATCGAAAAAACGGTTCGCAAGCAGTTAAAGAAATCTTTAAACTTGGTCGCCTCATACAAGCCAACAATTATGCCGCCTGCATATTCCCCGAAGGCACACGCAGCAAAACGGGACGTGTCAAAAAATTCAGAGAAGCCGGTATCAGTACTTTATTAAGAGCCGCTCCGGATGCCATAATCGTACCTTTTGTAATTGACGGACACAACCGAATGATGGCAAAAGGTATGTTCCCATTGAAATTTGGCGAAAAAATAAGCTATACCGCTTTGGAACCCATCGAACCCAAAGGCCAAGAGGTGGAACAGTTGGTAGCTGATATTCAGCAATTAATCAAAAAAGAGCTTAATCAATAATTCGAATATTCGAAGATAATATTCTAAACATCTGAAAATAAATACAAAACGACCAATTGGTCGTTTTTTTTATATTCTTTATTAGCGTATCTTCGGCAGACAAATTAACCATACAATTTGATGGATCTATTGAACAAACACAAGTTTCACATTCCTGTGTTAGGATTGGGTTACACTCTGGACACGCCCATTAATGTTGCTCCTTATGGCATCTCCTCTGTTATTTCATTGGTAGATGATAAGTTAATGGAACAAATGCGTGAGTTTTATTGCCAAAAATTTGATTTGCCGTTCAAAGCCATTTCTGAAAAAGTTGAAGATTTCAGGGCTAAGCGCATAACTTCCTACTTAAATCTGGTTGATGAGATTGTTAGCACCAAGGTTAACGATCTTAAAAAAACAGCCATGGATAAAAGTGAGGAGCTGGAAAAGTACTTCGATATGCTTCCGGACTTTTCATCGATTAAAGAAAAGTTTAAGCTTGGAGAAAAAAGCCGTCAGTTTAAAGAAGATCTTTATAACTGGGTTCAAGAACACCTGCCCGTTGGTGATATTGATGTTAACATCATGACCAAACTGGACAAGGTGAATTCGAAAGACGGTGAGGAATTGCCAATAGAATACAATGATGCTCATGCGGCTTTGCGCGGTTTTGCCAATAGCAACCTAAGCTCATCATTGGTATTGTCAGCAGGCATGAGCCCTCGCCTCTATAGCTACCTGGAGAAATTCAAAGACTTTTTCCCGGATATCAACGGCGAGCTGAAAAAGAAGATCATTTTAAAAGTGAGCGACTTCAGATCGGCACTGGTTCAAGGCAAAATGCTTGCAGCCAAAGGCCTTTGGGTATCGGAATATCGTATTGAAAGTGGCGTTAACTGCGGAGGCCATGCCTTCCCTACCAATGGTGTACTTTTTGGTCCTATTCTGGACGAATTCAGAAAGAATCGTGATAAACTGCTGGAAACATGCCGTGGCGTATACGAAACAGCTTTGACTAAGAAAGAAATAACTCATCCGGCAACTACACCTGAAATTAAGGTAACAGCTCAGGGCGGTGTTGGCACCAACGAAGAACACAACTTCTTACTGGATCATTACCAGATGGATGGCATAGGCTGGGGAACACCTTTTATGTTGGTACCTGAAGCAATCAGCATCGATACCAAAACTTTGGAGTTACTTCGAAATGCCAAAGAAGACGACCTGTATTTTAGTGGCCTATCGCCGCTTGGCGTTCCTTTTAACAGTGTTAAATGGGCATCGATGAGCGAGCAACGACTGGCCAATGCTTCAGCAGGCAAACATGGTATGCCATGTACCAAACAATTCTTAAAGTACAACACCGAGTATACCGAAAAGCCAATTTGTACAGCCTCGAAGCAATACCAAAAGCAAAAACTGGAAGAACTAAAGGCGAAAGATTTACCACAAGAAGCTTATAAAAAAGAATACGATACAATCGTTGAAAAAGAATGCTTGTGTGTAGGCTTGGGGGTTTCATTACTGGAGTCGAAGAACATTGCAGTTGGACCAACCGATAAAGTAACCGTTTGTCCGGGACCGAACTTAGCTTATTTTTCTAAGGTTTCGAGCCTGAAAGAAATGGTGGATCATATCTATGGCCGCATTAACCTGTTGGATAATCGTCCTCGTCCTCATATGTTTATGAAAGAATTAGGCATGTACCTGGATATCTTCAAGAAGCGTGTTGATAATTTCATATCGAATCCTGAGGATGCCAAAGAGAAAAAGCAATTATCTGCCTTCCAGAAAAATATTACGGAAGGAGTAAATTACTATACGGAGTTGTTCAAGGAGAAGAAGAAAGAGCTTGTAAAGGAAATGGAACAATTATTAAATAAATATCCTATACTAAATCGGGAACTTTAGTGAGGTGAGCTCTCTGTTGATAGGAACAGAGAGCTATTTTAATGCTATCTCCAAAATTCGTTTCGTACGATTCGTTACTTTAAAACGATCATCCAGACGCTTACCAACGATCCAAATAATATCTTCACCACTAATCATCAGCCAGGCATCTTCCTTATCTTTCAGGCTATACTTTTGATCGATAAAAAAATCACTGATCTTTTTAAATCCTTTCATCCCCAAAGGCATAAATGCATCTCCCTGCTTCCATCTGCGAACCAAAAGCGGAAGTTCAACCAAATCGGCATCAAAATGCACCAGCTTGGCATCTCTTGAAAACTGAAAATTATCCGGACGCGTGCAAACACATACGCTCATCGGACATACTTCTGCCTGATCGCCTTCTTCCACCCAAAAATGTTGCACGCCAATTTCTTCAACAGGCAATATGAGCAAGTTATGCCGATCTTTAATCAAACGATGGGTTTCAGTAAAAAACTGCTTACCCGATTCACCATGTAAGTGCTTTATCACCTCGCCCACCACTGCTGAATTAAATCCATACGGGCGAAGCACTTCAAAAAGCAGAGAAGCATAATGGGGATAATTGGCTAACCGTGATATTGGTATAATTACCTGCCCCGCTTCATTCACCACATCGGTATCTAAAAATCGTTGCACCTCACTTTCCAGCATGCGTTCAGCATCCTGCAAATGCTCCAGGTTGCTTTGCATGGTATCAAAAAAGGATGGATTAATGGTTTGCAAAACAGGAATTACCTCGTGACGAATTTTATTTCGGGTAAACTGGCAATCGTCGTTGGAAGCATCGTGACAATAAACTATACTCTGCTGCCGGCAATAGGCTTCGATCTCCTCCCGCGAGAAATCCAGCAGTGGCCTCACCACATTCTCATTCCGGTAACTAATGCCACTTAAGCCTTTGAGTCCGGTTCCCCTAACGAGGTTAAGGAAGAAGGTTTCGATGGAATCGTTGCCATGATGACCGGTTACAACAGCACTGAAGCGATTGGCCGTTAGCAAATCATTAAACCAGTTATAACGCAACTCACGCGCGGCCATTTCTATCGATAACTTATTTGCCCTTGCAAAAGATTTGGTATCAAATGACATTTTATACAGGTGTATATCTTTATCCTTGCAAAACTCTCCCACCAAAGCTTCATCAGCATCCGATGCTTCTGCACGTAAACGGAAATTACAATGGGCAGCGGCTATATCATAACCCGCATGCTGCAGCAGTTGAAGCACAGCCAGCGAATCGGCACCTCCACTTACAGCCACCAAAAGCTTATCTTGTTTCTGAACCAAACATTTGCTTTCCAGAACATGACTGATGTATTGTGGATTTAGTTGTTTTAATTCCATGGCTACCGTTCTATATTAAATACTTTCATTATGGCCGATGCCTTCAGCAAGCACTCATCGTACTCTTTCTGCGGATCGGATTGATTGGTAATAGCACCACCAACCATAAATGAAGCACATTGCTTTTTTTGATTATAGAGAATACTTCGAATGACCACATTAAAATCAAAATCGCCTTCGGGTGTTATATACCCCACCGCGCCGCTGTAAACACCTCGCCTACTGCGTTCGTACTTCTCAATTAATTGCATGGCACTTATTTTAGGAGCTCCAGTCATCGAGCCCATCGGGAATGATGATTTAATGGCATCCATCCAGTTTAACCCGGGCTTTAGTTGCGCCGAAACAGTTGATATCATCTGATGAACCTGCTTAAAGGAATAAATGCCACAAAGCTCATCAACCTGCACCGAACCACGTTGTGCCACCCGCGATAAATCGTTGCGCACCAAATCGGTAATCATGATATTTTCGGCCTGCTCCTTTTCTGAATTGCACAAGTATTGCTTATTGGCCTTATCGATAAAGGGATTTTTATCGCGCGGCGAGGTTCCTTTAATAGGCTGCGATATTAATCGCTGATCTTCCTTTTTTATGTAACGCTCGGGCGATGCGCCCATCAAATACTTGTCGTGATGCTTTATAAACGAAGCAAATGGTGTAGGCGAAATGGCTTTTAGGCGATGGTAAACGCATTGGGGTGTCAAATCAATGTCCTGAATGAAGAATTCCATGCAGTAATTGAGCTCGTAAATATCGCCACGCTGAATGTGCCACAATACTTTTTCGATGGCTTCAAGATACTCTTTGTGCGATAATTGATGATTTAATTTCACCTCGCCCAGCTCCCCTTCGGCAATGTTAATGCTTTTAAAATCGTCGATATATTCCTTTACCGAAGCTTCGGTATCATACTCGTCCAGGTAGCCTACTTTCCAAAACTGCCCATCGAACAAAAACAGATAACGGGGCCTGAAAAACAGCATTTCCGGCATTTCGATACGATCGGGATTATTCGATGACAGATCTTCCAACTGATTTTTCAAATCGTAAGACAAGAAACCCAAAAGCCAGTCGCGCTGTGTTTCGTAAAACGGATAAAGCTGATCCAAATCGTTACTACACTCACCTGCACTTTGCAAGCCTGCAATAAAATCGTATGAACGTGTACTGTTGATGCAATGGGGCGATGCAAAACCGTTGCCATCCAATATAACGCCAGTACCTTCATTAACCGAAGCCTGACAAACCTGCTGCTTAAAAAGTGTATGATCCCCCGGGTGGATGTCAATGTATTTGCGCATTTTGCAAAAGTAAGAAAAATTCGCCTGCCAGTATTGAAGCAATTATCATGTGCATAGTATTTTCTTGCACACAATAACAAGCTACTTCGAGCAAAACATTCATTATTTAGGGAAATACCAAGAGCTATAAATATAACTTTTCAAAAGTTTGAAGCTTTAGAAAAGATAAGGGATTTACAGAAAAAAAGCACCTTCCGGAGAAAGTGCTTTTAAAACTCAGTATAAAGTATCAATTACTTACTTCCAAGGTAATCAGCAATACCGTCTTGCGTAGCTGTTAAACCTTTGTCACCCTTGTGCCAGTCAGCCGGGCAAACCTCACCATTTTCTTCGAAGAACTGCAATGCATCAACAATGCGAATTGCTTCTTCTACGCTACGACCAAGTGGCATATCATTTACAACCTGGTGACGTACCATTCCTTCTTTATCGATCAGGAACAATCCGCGGTAAGCCATTGGCGTTCCATTAAATACAATCTGACCATCGTCATTATAATCATACTCACCTGCCAAAACATCGTAGTTTTCAGAAATGGTTTTGCTGTTATCAGCTACCAAAGGATATTTTACCCCTTTAATACCACCATCTTTTGGTTCTGTTTGTAACCACTTCCAGTGAGAGAATTCTGAATCAACAGAAACACCAACCACCTCAACGTTACGAGCTTCAAATTCCTTCATCTTGTCCTGGAAAGCAATAATCTCCGTTGGACAAACAAAAGTGAAATCAGCCGGGTAAAAATAAAGAATCACATACTTCTTACCTTTATATTGCTCCAATGAGAAATTCTCAACAATTTCTCCACCATTAACAACAGCGCTTGCACTAAACGAAGGGGCTTGTTTTCCTACTAATACAGCCATAATTTTATTTTTTAATTCAGTTAAACTTATTTCCTTTAATTGATAATCCACCCTTCAAACAAAGATAAATGGAGGATGTTCAACAATGACTTGATTTTTTTTCGACAAAAAAAATCCTGCTTATCTTACAGAAAGACAATAGTCACATTACTATAAGATTAGCAGGATAAACCCTTATTTAAAAATTAGTTTTTATCGGCAACCAACTCTGAAATTTTAAGGATTACCTCTACGGCTTTTTGCATGCTTTGTACAGGCACAAATTCAAATCGTCCGTGGAAATTGTGTCCACCGGCAAAAATATTCGGACATGGCAAACCCATGTATGATAAACGGGATCCATCAGTTCCACCACGGATTGGTTTCACAATCGGGGTTACGCCAACTTCTTCCATAGCTTCCTTGGCGTAATCCACCACATGCATAACAGGCTCTACCTTTTCGCGCATGTTATAATACTGATCATTGATCTCTACGCTCGCTGTTCTTTCGCCATATTCAGCATTGATTTTATTGATCAGGTGCTGCATTTCTTTTTTGCGATCTTCAAAACGATCGCGCTTAAAGTCACGAATAATATAAACCATCTCTGTCTTTTCCACGTCGCCATTGAAAGACATCAAATGATAGAATCCTTCGTAGCCATCGGTATGCTCAGGCGTTTCGTGGCGGGGTAACATGGTCATTATTTGGTTGGCTATTCGAATGGAATTGCGCATTTTATTTTTAGCATAACCCGGATGTACCATTCGACCATTGACTGTTACTTTAGCACCAGCCGCATTAAAATTCTCGTATTCCAATTCTCCAATTTGAGATCCATCGAGGGTGTAAGCAAAGTCAGCACCAAACTGTTCCACATTAAAATGATCAGCTCCTGCACCAATCTCTTCATCGGGTGTGAAACCAATACGGATTTTACCGTGCTTAATCTCCGGGTGTTGAATCAGGTATTCGGCTGCCGTAACAATTTCAGCAACACCAGCCTTATCATCGGCCCCTAAAAGGGTTGTACCATCTGTAACAACAATATCCTGTCCTAAGTAATGCTCAATCTCAGGAAAATCAGCCACCTTCAGGATGATGTTTTCGCCTTCATTTAAAACTACATCGCCACCTTGATAATTAGCAATAACACGCGGCTTTACGTGCTTACCTGAAAAATCAGGGCTGGTGTCCATATGGGCCACAAAACCAATTACAGGTAATGATTCATCCGTAGTTGCCGGAATGGTCGCCATCACGTAACCATTTTCGTCCAGGCTCACCTCTTCTAATCCAATCGATTTTAATTCTTCTGCCAATTGCTTAGCAAACTCCATTTGACCGGGCGTTGAAGGCGTCAGACCAGTATCCGTATCCGACTGCGTATCAATCACCACGTATTTCAAAAATCTATCTAATACTTGTTCCATATAATTAAAGCTGATAGCTATCGACTGTTAGCCGCTAGCTAAATTGTATTTATCCTTTTTCTAAACTCCAAAAGCGAAGCGTTCTAATTCCTTTAATTCTATTGTTTCACATCATCGGCATTATACACAAAGCCCAGGCGTTTGCCGGTTTGCATTTTCGAACTCATTATCTCCCCATTCATCTGCATCATCGAAATAATCTTTACATCATCATAAGGCGGCACCAACAGATCAAACTCCAACGAGTACAAAATGGCCGTTTCAACAATCTTCTGCCAGTTGGTGGCATTTATAATTGATGTACCAAAATTATTAATGCCAGTTCCCTTTTGCCGTTTACCTTCTACAAAATAATGCCCTTCTTTATTAATAAATATGCGGGCAATCAAATATCCCGCATCATTCTCGCGCTTATATCTGAATGAATCGTGTAGAAAATTATAAATATTAATGACGCCACAATATGAATTATTTTCATTGCCTTTGACATATTCGCTTTTCCACACTTCATGATCACGATCAAACTCAAATGTATTGGTATGCATGTGAAAAACCAACACATCACCGGCCACCTTTAACTGCGCAACAAATTCACCTTTATCTTCAAAAAGCAAATGTATACGTTTATCATCGTCACCCAATTCTGAGTTATATTCTTTCTCAACATTTACCAACACCTCTTTTAACAGATCAAAATTCCTTTTTGTTGACTCAAATACATCTTGCTTTACGACGGCTTTACTTTGCAAAATTCCAACGATGCCATTTTTTATTTCTTCATTGTTCATAAGGTGAGATTTTAGTTAAACTTACAGATTGGCTAATTTAGTTTTTTTTCGCATAAAAAAAGGGAAACCTTTATCATGGTCTCCCTTTCTCCTATATTTTTCTTTGTTGTTTTTAGTGTCAGGTCAAGCTTGCTCTCACACGCCAAGTTTTATTCATTTTTGCTTTTTCTCATTACAAAAAAGACTCACGTAGCTAAGGCTATGCTTACTTTTTCTAATATCGAAAAATTCAAAAAGCAATGGCGACTTACCCGTCATTTCACACATGACTTGACACTAGTATGCTCTGGCAAATACAACCCGCTTCTTCGATGGTTGACCTGAGTAAATACATACGCCTTCTTCCTCCGTCTGATCCATTAGAATACAACGAATGGTTGCTTTCGTTTCGTCTTTAATTTTCTGCTCTGTTTCTGGTGTTCCATCCCAGTGAGCCATAATGAAACCACCTTTATCCAATTGCGCTTTAAACTCTTCGTAGGTATCAACCGAAACAGTACTTTCCGCTCTAAAGTCTAATGCTTTCTGGAAGATATTCTCCTGAATTTCATCCAACAGACTTACAATTTCCTCATCGATTCCTTCAAGTGGCAATACTTCTTTCGACAAAGTATCACGACGAGCCAACTCAACAGTTCCGTTCTCTAAATCACGAGGACCCATGGCTAAACGCACAGGTACACCTTTTAATTCGTATTCTGCAAATTTCCAGCCTGGCTTTTTATTATCGTTGTCATCAAATTTCACGTCGATGCCTTTGTCACGCAACTTCGAAATCAATCCGCTGGCCGCTTCTTTAATTTTTGCTAATTCTTCTGGCTTTCGGAATATTGGTACAATTACCACCTGAATTGGTGCCAACTTTGGAGGCAATACCAACCCATTATCATCGGAGTGAGCCATAATCAGTGCCCCCATCAAACGTGTTGAAACGCCCCATGATGTAGCCCAAACAAAGTCTTCTTTACCTTCTTTATTCGCAAACTTTACGTCGAATGCCTTCGCAAAATTCTGTCCCAGAAAGTGTGATGTACCTGCTTGTAACGCTTTACCATCCTGCATTAATGCCTCTATACATAAGGTTTCCAAAGCACCTGCAAATCGCTCATTGGCTGATTTGAAACCCTTTAACACAGGTACTCCCATGTATTTTTCAGCAAAATCAGCATATATATTAATCATTGTTTCTGTCTCTTCCAGAGCCTCTTCCTTTGTTGAGTGAGCTGTATGCCCCTCTTGCCATAAAAACTCAGCAGTGCGCAGGAATAAACGTGTACGCATTTCCCAGCGAACCACATTTGCCCATTGATTACATTTAATTGGCAGGTCACGATACGATTGAATCCAGTTTTTATAAGTATTCCAGATAATTGTTTCTGACGTTGGGCGAACAATCAACTCTTCCTCCAATTTTGCATCTGGATCAACCACCACACCATTACCATCCGGATCATTCATCAATCGATAGTGCGTTACAACGGCACATTCTTTAGCAAATCCCTCAACATGATCGGCTTCTTTACTAAAAAAAGATTTCGGAATAAAAATCGGAAAATAAGCATTTTCATGACCTGTATCTTTAAACATACGGTCTAAAACACTTTGCATTTTTTCCCATATGGCATATCCATAAGGCTTAATTACCATACATCCACGTACTGCTGAATTCTCAGCTAAATCTGCTTTAATTACAAGGTCGTTGTACCATTGTGAATAACTTTCACTTCTCGGCGTTAATGCTTTTGCCATTTTCCTTATTCTTAATTTTGTATCCGTTTCTTTACAAGAGGCACAAAAATAAGAAAATTTAAAGCAATTCATTCGACCTTAATCGCGTATTTTAATAATATTGCAAGCCTCAAGCATGGATTAATTCCAAAAACACATTGAATTGAAGCCAATCTTAAGAGCGCCTTAATATTTTTTTGAAAAAAATTTACATTTTTTAATATTACGGCATGTTTTTTGCTAGTTTTTAGTTAGAAAATAAACCATTTAAATCCGGAGGATTCGTGATGAAAACCTATACATTTTTCGGCTTATTGATTCTTCTTATTGTTAGTGGCTGTAGCTCCACTCAATGGGCAGACAACAGTTATTACGACGATGACTTATATTACCGCCCTAAAAGTCAACCCGTAACAGTGGATGACACTTACGCTCCTATTCAGCAGGAGAAGAGCATTCAAAAAGAAGACAAGCAAGACCTGGCTCAATTAAAAAGTGAATACCAGAAAACAGAACTGGCGGTTGAAGACAATCGCAATTTTTCTCAAATTCAAACTGAGTATCTGGATTTGTTGGCCAATGATTCCATTGCTCAAGTAGATTCCCTGCTTTATTTTAATGAAGAAACAGGATATTGGGTGGATGGTTTCGATGGTTCACGAATGGATCAGGATTATGCCGAACGACTGATAAGATTCCATGGACCTTTCAATGGCATTCCATATTGGTCGCCATTGTATACCGACATGATTTATTTTAATAGTTGGGACTGGAATGTATATGTAGACGGAAACTACGCCTACGCATTCCCAACGTGGACAAACCCTTGGTACAATGATTATCGTTTCAGCTATGGGTACAGAAATCCATGGCGCTGGGGATGGGGCTCATACTACGGGTTTGGCTACTGTGATCCTTGGTACTCTCCTTGGAATTCATGGTGCGATCCATGGTGTTCACCTTATTATGGATATTGTAACCCATGGCATGGCGGCGGTGGATATTATCCCCCATATTACGGTGGTGGAACTGGTGGTTTAGCTGTTAGAAGAGAATACAAGCCCAGAGGTGGTCAGGCGTCATCTGTTCGCCCGGGTGGTAGCAGTACCAATATCGTAAATCGTAGTACAAATGGTCGAACAGGTACCAAAAGCAACAGCTATACCAATACTACTCCGAACAGAGAATCCTATACTGTTGGTAATAGCAGTGTTACATTTGATAACAAAAAAGGCAGAACAATTACAAACACCAATACCGGAAGAACCTACACCTATATAAACCGTCAAAACAATAATACTTCAAGTACCGTTAATCAAAAATCTGGTACAAACAGCTCTACAACACAAAGAGTAGGAACCAGCAGACGCGGATATACACCTAGCTACTCCAGATCGAGAAGTTCATCGAACCGATCAAGCTATAATCGCTCATCAACTTATACACGTCCTTCAACAACACGAAGTTCGGGCTCTGGTTCTTCGAGTCGAAGTAGCGCCACCAAGAGTACTAGCAGAAGTTATTCAGGTAATTCATCCGGAAGAAGTTCTTCTTATCGCAGTTCAGGATCAAGTACCCGTTCTTCTTCAAGCTATTCACCAAGTCGCTCTTCGGGTAGCTCAAGCAGAAGTTCATATAGTCCTAGTCGCTCATCGAGCAGCTCAAGTAGTTCTGGCAGTAGTTATAGAAGTTCCAGTTCAAGTAGCTCTTCAGGAAGTAGCTATCGTAGTTCTGGCAGTTCATCAAGAAGCTCGGGTTCCAGCAGTTCAGGAGGTTCATCAAGAAGTGGTGGCAGTAGTCGAAGCAGTAGTGGAAGAAGATAATCAACCTAACTATTTACCCTAATATTTTTACTATCATGAAAAAGTTAAGTTATTTATTAATCATATGCCTTTGCCTGACAGGCTTAGCTAAGGCACAAAATATAGACGATGCGCTTCGTTTTAATAAACGCGAAATAACAGGAACATCACGCTCACTAGGTATGGCGAATGCTTTTGGAGCATTGGGTGGCGATTTAAGTTCACTTAGCATTAATCCGGCAGGTATAGCAGTGTACCGAGCATCAGAATTTGCTTTTACCCCATCCATTTCGCTTAATCACTCTACAGCCAGCTATATGGGACTAAAGAGTGAAGATGATAAATACTCATTTCCTCTCAACCAAATTGGTTTTGTAGCAAGCAATCGGCCTTTAAGAGAGAAAGAAAAAGGATTGATCAGCACGCATTTTGGTTTTACGTATAATCGAACAGCTGATTTTAATGAAAGTACCTCAATGCTTCTTGGACGAGGTGTAAAAGATGGTGACTATAACCTGGATGGACAGGTTACCAATGTACGCACCTTATTGAGTGCTATCAGAAATGAAGCACATGGATATTACGATAAAGATGGTGTTTTTGTACCTGCGAATGCAACAGTTAAAGATTTTAAAGGCAGAACATCCTGGGCCTATAATGCTTATTTATTAGACCCCCTATTTGAAGGCAGTACACAGCATTTTAGTCAATATGAAGATGTAATAGATTACGATGACGGAACAAGCGAAATTTACAACCGAAACGTGAATGGTATTACCCAATACAACCTAATTGAACGAAGTGGTTACAGTGGAGAATATGGTTTTACCTTTGGTGCAAACATTAGTCACGTCTTTCTATTAGGAGCTTCAGTTAACCTTCAGTCCTTTCATTATGACCAAACTGATAGTTTCAGAGAAATTAATGAAAATAGCTTCGATCCATCGGGACCTAAAGATGTTGACTATTTTGATGCTTATAATAAAATTAGTCAAAAAGGTTTAGGAGCAAATGGTAAGTTTGGTATTATCGTAAATCTTCACCCATTGCGAATTGGTGCTTCATTTCATACCCCTACTTTTATTGAGATTGAAGAAGAGTATTATTCAGGCATTGAATCGTATATGGTCGATTATAAAAATCATAATTCAAAGTCGCTTGCCAGTGAGTTCAATTACAGTTACCGAACACCTTACAGGGCGCAGGCAAGTGCAGCTTTAGTATTAGGTAAATTTGCATTATTATCAGTTGATTACGAATATACCGATCATACTACATCCAAATTCAAATCACAGGATGGTTATGAAACCTTATTTAATCAAATCAATGATGACATTCGATTACAAATGAAAGAAACGCATAACCTAAGAGCAGGTGTTGAAATAAAACCAGTTCCTTATTTTGCCTTGCGTGCAGGTGCAGCTTATTTTGATTCTCCTATTAAAGATGAATTTGTTGATGTTGAATTAACAAAATGGATGGCGACAGGCGGTATTGGTGTACGTAATAAGAACTTCTTCTTTGACGTAGCCTATGCTTACAAATTTAATGAAGCCAATCATTACCTAAATACAAATCAGGGGTCAATGCTCGAAGGTCTGTATTTTGCCGATCCGGTATCACTTGAATACCTTAACCACCAAGCCAGCTTTACCTTTGGTTGGAAGTTTTAACCTTCTCCAACCTATTCTTAACCATAACAAAGGCCGCTTTCAAGTATTGAAGGCGGCCTTTATTTATTTAATGTATTGATTTACAAATGTTCTTTCAAATATTCTTCCACATGATGGCCTCTTAAGTCTTTAGCTACTATTACACCATTCTCATCTAAAAGCCAATTGGCAGGAATACCTTTTATCCCGCATTTATCTGACAATTTAATATCATCCCTTACATTATACCAAGGAAGATTTTCCTCATTAAGAGCTTTTAACCACTGTTCCTTTTTTCGATCCACCGAAATAGAAATAATCTCAAAGCCTTGATCGTGAAAAGCCTTATAATCCTTTTTTAAGTATGGTATTTCAGCCCGACAAGGATGACACCAGCTTGCCCAAAATTCTACCATTATAAGCTTATTGCCACGAAGTACATCTTTTAAAGTAACTTCATTACCATCTTTATCCTTTATTCTGAAATCGTAGAATGTTTTTCCTACTGATAACTTGTTCTGAATAGCCTTTAACGATTCTTTCTCAGTATATTCCTTGTTCCATCGTTTTACTTCAGTATCATAGATAGTTCTATCCAACTGATTGATCATTTTTATGGCTTGCTTAGGATTACTCCCTAACTCACGGGAGAACTCAGCTGCTAACAGAGCTTGGACAGGATCAATCGACCTGATACTATCATACAAACCTCGAAGAACCTCATCTGCCTTATCACTTATAGAGTAAACACGTTCTTTTTCCCGACTATCAGCATTTTTCCAATCTACATTCTCTGCCTCTGATAAATATGCCTTATATAGTTTTGCGTAGGTTGGATGCTTATAAAGCCGGCGAAAAGATTGATAAAGAGGTCCACCTTCGTATTCAAAAGCACCTCCCTGCGAAAATTTCAATTCGTATTCTCCAGGTTCTGTTACCAAACCTAATGGATAACGGGCATTCTCAACTGCCACGTAAACATATCGCGGAGATTTAACTTCTGTTGAATATTCAAAATACCCTACAAAATCGTCGTATCGAGCAAGAGTATCATAACCCTCTGATGATTTAACCATAATGGCTGCATTGGTACTTTCATATACAGAACAATCTACCTTTAGTGTCATCGTTTTTTTTCCACACGATGTCAATACGATCACCATGATCGCCAATAATAATTTATTCTTCATAAATAATATAGTTAAGTTGATGGCATCAGAATTCAAATCCGATTACCATTAAAATCAGATATTAAATCTTGTAAACATGTTTATATAACTATGAGTAGAATCGAGTTTACAATACTGTTATTCTTCAACAACAGTATTGTCAAACTCAAATTCACTCAAACTGCTTATTCTCAAAAGCGGTATTGAACTTACCAACTACCACCAAGGATTTCCATCAGCCGTCATAATATCAGCAGCTTTTCCACATACATTCTTAAAGGTATGTTCAATTACTTTATTAGTAGGATCGATCACAATAACAGAACCTTTTAAATCATTTGAATCACCATCATTGTAAGTTGCTACCCATAACTTTGAACCTTTAACAGACATTTCGAGTTGCACTGGAACTCCAATTTCGGAAGGAATATCGACTACCTTTGTCAATTTAGGGTTAAGTGCCGGTGAAAAATAAATACTGTTACCGATCAGGAAGTAATAATCACCATCAATGATTTTACAAACACTGTTTTCATCGGCACCAAATATTGGAAGCTCCAATTGTTCGAATGTTATTACAGGATCTCCTTTAGGTACCCAGTTTTCGCATTCCTGCACGGTCTTTTTTGTGTGAATAACAATTGAGGAACTATTAAACAACACTATATCCAGGCTTTGGGTATTAGAGCTTTTATCACTACTCCAGTTAGAAGCAATATTAGCTGTTAAAAATGACAGACCATCAAAAGAAGGAAAACCCTCAACAGCCTCAATATTATCAAATAAATACTTGTTACCCACAATACCATTCACCGGATCACTTTCTGTATAATAAACAGTATACAATTGATTCGATAACTTATCAAAAGCCCATAACTTATCAATCGTTTGACCCATTTCCCATAAACCGGTAGCTACCCATTCATAATCTGTAGTAAAATCAGCAGGTGGATTTAGTAATCCATTTGAATAGATTGCAAAACCATCGCCTGTTTGATAATAAGTAGCTGCATTTCCACTAACTAGTGATGTTGGTGCAAAGGCTCTGCCACCACTACCTCCAACGTATGATTCATTGTTCACTAATGATGTTGGCTGAAAAGTAAAAGAGTTGGTTTCAATAACCTGGTATTCGCCCTCTTCTGTCATAAAATAAAAGGTCCAGCCGTAATCACTGAATTCACTCATGTAAGAAAACTTGCTAGTCATTTGAGCTGGTTTCTTCCCTAATTGAATCGTACCAATCATATCGGTCATCTTCCAAGGTGTATCTTCTTCGTAAACTGATGGCAAGTATGATATTATTGATGATTCATCTTCCTTTTCTGAAAGAATATAATATCCAAATTCAAAAGCAGAAGTCACTTTCATTTTAAAATCAGCATAATACTGTACTCCAGTTGTATTATCGGTTACACTAAAATAACAGACATTACTACCGAATTTAATAGAACCCGGAATTACATAATCCAATTCTTTACTGGTGGATACTGTATCATTTTCTATTCGCCATACAAAACTTAAATCAGCTTCTTTTTCAGCCAATGCTTGTTCTATAACCGGCTTTAGTACGAACTGCTCCAATATCTGTACGGTTGTATCGGTAGGTAAGCCAGTTATGGAAACATCATTCAACTGTTTATAATCATAATTTCCTAAATCTTCAGAACAGCTAACCACTCCCGCGACTGCAATTATTAATATATATTTTATAAGTTTCATGTCTGTAATTTTAGTAGATTTTAATCCTGGTTTTACTCCCGTCCGGATTGGTCCCATACACCTCATTTTCTTCAAAATAAGTTCGCAACTGAGCAATGAATATAAAAACAGATGGTGTATAAGGCTCATAATTAGCAGCCCACCCAATTGGCATGTTATCCCAATAATAAGGTTTGTTCGAATCATTGCTGACATCAATGTATGAAGGCGGATAATTAGGATCAGCACCTTCGTAATAAATCTCTTGCCATTTTAGGTATGTTTCAAGGTAGAAAGGACCAAACACATCTTTCCAATCCTCCCACCATACGGGTGCAATTAAAATATCAGAAATAATGATCTTTATTTTTAACAAGTCTTCGCGTCCTAATTCAAATTGATCATTTGCTTTTAACTGCAAAACCATTATCTTCTTCTCTTCTTTCAATACCGATGTACGGTTTAGTTTGACCTTCAGAGTATCAAACATCACCCCCTTCTTAAAAACCGGCTTGTCTATTGAACTAATATCCCAATCTTCAGCGCTTACAGTACTCTCGTCCCCTACAAGCTCAACTGTATAGTAACGATCTGTTTGAGCTGCAATACCAGAAATTGCCATTGGTATTTTAAGATCATAGGTGGTAACCTCAGCCAGCTCCATAGCAAATGAGTATTCGATACTATCTATTCGCTCATTTGTTTCTTTTCCGTACTGGCCCAGTTCTTTTGGCATATCAAAATAGATATAGCTCGTATTGGTATCGAAATTTTGGAATTCATTTTCGCTTGTACAGGCTGAAATTATCCATATCAAGCCTACTATATATTTAAAAATTATTCTCATTGTCCAACATTTTAATTGTTATCAGTGGATTTATCTTCCGGCCCGTATACAAATTCATCTTCCGGTATAGGTAGCTCAAAAATGGCCTTTGATGCCGGAATAGTGACTGCCGAAGACGCCTCTATATCAGCGTACATACGCTTATTAATAAAAAAAGTGCGACCATCACCCATAAACTCTTTTCGACGTTCACGCATCAAATAAGTTGCTACATTAACAGCTTCGGTCTCTTCTAGATCTGGCAATCCTCGGTGTGAGCGTAATGTATTCAGGTACTCTAGAGCCTTAACATTATCAACATCTACTTTAGCTTCACACATGGCATAGTACACTTCAGATAAGCGCAACACCGCCACCTCTGGATAAGATATCTCGTATACAGTTCCTCTATCTACCGGCTCTCTGTATTTCTGGAAAGGATACAAGGTTGTGCCAGTATTCTGATTAAACCAATATTTTAAGCGATAATCGGTTCCTGCACCATCCGGTTCACGACCATAAACATAGGTGACAAAATTATTAAAGTCGCTTTCGTTAATAGTGTAGCTTTTTTTTGAGCTGCTATTAAATCCAGGTAAAGAAAATTTATCACCAGCATTTTTAAAAAGATTGTTATCGAATAAGGCAAAAATAACCTCTGAGCTGTAATTTAAGTCATTGGCATCATCATCACCGCTGGATACGTCTTCTTGTTCTGCAAGAAAAATTCTCGCCGGTGAATCCTCTAATTCAGTAACAAGTTGGTTTGCCCAATAAAATGAGCCGTCTGCTTCACTTTGATTCAGCATTAGCTGATTAACTCGCATCAACAAGCCCATTACAGCATAATAATTAACACGAGAAACTCGGTTATCCAGGATATTATTATACGACACATCACTCAGGTTGAAATTATCACGTTTATGTCCGCCCTTAATCGGATCATTTTCTAATAGCTCCAGTGCCTTTGTCAAATCTTCTTTTGCATTCTGCAATACTTCTCTACAGCTTAAAAATGGTGTGGTCACATTATCAAACTTAATTCGGTAAGGTATTGCTTTCTGATCCAGATCTGCATCAGACTGAACAACAGGCCCGAATAGCTGATATACCTGCATATGCATAAACGCACGAAGTGCAAGTAATTCACCTTCAAAAAGATCAGCACGGTCAATATTGGAACGGTAATTTTGTATGCCATCATACACTTGGTTACACTGTCCAATAGCGACATAATACCCACTCCACCAATCATCGATACGGGCTCTGGCAGTCAGATTCTCATAATCAAACTGAACCAGATAATAGTCTTCATGCACATTATTATCAACAGTATAATACTGTGCCATTGCATCTATCGTACCATAACTAAGATCACTGCCATGTAGCTTTGAATCAATCAGGCGATAATAAATTCCGGCTAGCGCCGAGTTAACCCCTGGAGTATTTGATAAAATATCATCGGCACGAGCTTCGCCTTGTGGCGTCACATCCAACCAGTCATTACAACTGCTCATTAGTAATCCGATGAATAAACATGCTAATATATTTGTTATTTGTTTCATTGTTCAACTTTTTAATAGTTAGCGTTAAAACCTAATATTTAGCCCCATACCAAAGCTGCGTGCAAACGGATAGTTTGTACCCCGTTCTACCTCAACATTTGACCATCGGAAAACATCATTTGCATAAAAACTAAGTCGCATTGCATCAACTTTGAACTTCTCCAGTTTTTCAGTTTTAAACTGATAGGATAATGTTAAACTTTTGAGTTGCAGGATATTTTCGGTCTGAATAAAGCGTGTTGAAATGTATGTATTATCACTTTTACTAATAGCCTTATAAGAACTGATATCACCAGGTTCTTTCCATCGGTTATTTAATGCTCTTTTATCTTGATTTTCCGTAGGATCTATATTTTCAACTTTATCAACCACAGTTTGGTTATACCTGTCGGCTCCAATTGAATAATAGAAAACGGCATTTAAATTCCAGCCCTTGTAATATAAGTTATTGCTCAGATTTCCAAACACAACAGGTTCAGTATCTCCAGCCAATATTTTATCATCAGCATCCCAGATACTTGTTACAGTCGTACCATCCTTTTTCAAAAATAACTCTTCCCCCGTGGCCGGATCAATGCCCAGAGATTTAACTGCTCTTAAAGCTGTAAGTGACTGTCCTTCTTCAAAAATCAGTCCCGGAATTTTCTTTTCTTCATTATTTTTATCATTGATGGCTTTAAGTGCATCCGAAATCTCAAGTATTTCACTCGTATTATGAGATGCCTGCAAACCTAAACCCCATTCCAATTCCTTTTCCATATCACGGATTACCACCGCATTGAGGTTCATTTCATATCCTGTATTCAGTATTTCACCTAAGTTAGCCTTATAAGTATTTGCAAGTATGCCCTTATCATTATTTCCAGGGAAACCTAACGAAGGTGCCACTGTTATATCAGCCAGCATTCCAGATGTGCGTTTCTGATAATAGTTAAAACTTGTTCTTAAGCGATTGCGAGCCATCGTGAAATCAAGCCCCAGGTTATGCGACTTTTGTTCCTGCCATCTCAAATCAGGATTACCATAACCCAACAGTGTAGCCGAAACGGTTTTATAATATAAATAATCCGTATTATAATTATACATGGTTAGAGCCTGAAAAGCCGAAAACTCTTGATTTCCTGTCACACCATAGTTGTAACGTAATTTTAATTCGTCAATCTTATCACTGTGAAAGAAATTTTCTTTGTGAATATTCCAGCCACCACCAGCTGACCAGAATGGTGCAAACTTGTTGTTGGTTCCGAATTTAGATGAACCATCATAACGGATAGACAGGTCAACAAAGTACTTATCATTATAGATGTAGTTACCATTTACAAATGTACCTACTGATTTGGCTATTTCAGTTTTACTTGTTGGCTTAGAGTTTTCTACATACTGCATGGCAAATGACACATCCTGGTATTGATCGTTAGGAAAACCTTGCACACTGAATCCGTGCATAGCCATGTTATAATAATTTAATTCCCCTCCAAGACCAAAGAATAAGGTATGGACACCAATGCTTTTATTATAGTTCAATACTACATTGGTTGATATATCCGTTTCCTTACCATCACTCAATGTCATTTCCCCGCGTTTCTCAACCGGTAAATAGTAAGTACCATCTTCCTGCTCATTATCCTGTCTAATTGTGTATTTTGAACTAAATGGTGATGTATATTGCTCATTGCTCAAATCACTGTATTTAATCTGAAAATTCGCCTTTAATCGTAAAGCTTCATTAAAGGTCCAATCCAAATTAAAGCGTTCAATCATATGTTGGGTTACACTCTTATCTTCAAAAGGTAACTGTGTATCAAATAATGGATTTACTTTTCCGTCGGATAAACGAGGTAGCATTTCGCCCTTCTCATCGTAAATACGCTCATATGGATTAGCCTTTGTGTATAGGCTAAAATTACCGTAAGGAGAATTGAATTTATTACGGTACGAAAAAGAAGCATAGTTTTGAATGGTTATTTTATTGGCTATCCGATAGATTAACTTGAATCCTAAGTCAAACTTATCGTTTCCTGATTCTTTCATAACGCCATTCACATTACTATAGGCTGCATCAATACCATAACGGACATCTTCAACGCCTCCTTCAACATATAACGAATGAGATTGCGAAAATGTATTTTCCACTGGTTTTGATATCCAATAAGTATCAACACCTTCTTATATGGCTTTAAATTTGCTATTATACTCTTTATCCTTTTTAATCTGATCCTCCAGACTTGTTCCGTTATACAAACCGGCCAACTTCTCAAATTCCAATTTTTCAGCGGCATTCATTAGGTTATAGTCGGTTAAATCAGGAATTGCAATGGTTGGTCGGAAGTCGTAGGTAACCCTTAATTCACCTGGTTGTGGCGCTATGGTTTCAATAACAACAACCCCATTGGCTGCTCGCGAACCATATAAAATAGTTGCTGCGGCATCCTTTAAAATACTCATGGATTTGATGCGGTTAGGATCCATATCCATTACAAACTCAGCTGTATTTTGAAAGCCATCAATTATGAAAATTGGCTGAGTAGACTCATTCTGAAAACTTCCACGACCACGAATGGTAAAGTCGGGAACAGCGTTTGGGTTTGAGCCCTGTAGATTATTTTCATGAATGCGAAAACTGGCATCAAGGATAGCCAAGGTATTAAGCATATTTCCCGTAGATACTTTTTGAATTTCTTCCTGCTTAAAGGTTGATACCGAACCTGCAAAACCGGTTTTCCCTTTGTTAAAATAACCGGTTGCCACCACTTCCCCCAATTCGCTAACTTCTTCTTTTAGCACAATGGTCATTTCCTTACCTTCTATAACAGTAACATCCTGGGTAATAAACCCTATATACGAGAAAGTTAAAACATTATAACCAGCCGGCACATCCAAATTAAAACGTCCATCCATATCGGTTACGGTACCAATATTGGCATCTTTAACAATTACGTTTACACCAATCAAAGATTGCCCCTGCGCATCTTTTACGAAACCTTTTACCTTAACTTTTTCCTGCAAAACAGTTTTTACATCGTTCTGCTTTTTATAGTTAATTACATATACTCCATTTTTCACCTCAAAACCCAGGTTAGTGTCTTTTAATATGGCATTAAGGACTTCCTCAACATTACCTTCAACATCAACACTCAGGTTCTCGTACATCTCCACTTTATCGGCGCTAAACGCAAATACAAAGTCGGTTTTACTCTGTATTTTCCACAGCAAATCTGAAAGAGAAATACGTTTCTCCCTAACTTTTATTTTTTCATTTTGCGAATACACACTTCCCGACATGTGTATTAATATTGCAAATAATAGTACGACAGATAATTTCATTACTCTGTACATTTTTTTCATCTTCCTCCCCTTGAGAAAGACAGGTTCTCGATTTTTCTTCATAATTTTGAATGACTTAAATTAAATTTATTGCTGACTACCAATCAGCTTTAAACCAGCAGAGAATACTACCAATATTCTCTGCTTTTTTATTTGGAGCGAACTAAAAGACTATTGCCATTTAGCTCAAAACGAACATCTTCTGCAGCCTCTATAATTTCAAGGATATCATTTATTTCATTACTTTTCTTTGTAAACATCGAAATTCGTTTACTTTGAACCGAGGGGTTCTGGTAAAAAACATCAACCTGATACCATCGCGCTATATCACTAATTATTTGTTTCAACGGCATTTTATCATAAACAAACTTGCCATCGCGCCATGCTCCATATACGGATGCATTTACATTATTCAACACTGATGATCCGTCATTTCTGGATATGCTTATCTGATTATTCGGAACCATCAGTATCCTTTCTTTTTGGGTTGTTAGTTCAATACTGCCTTCAACCAATGTTATTACGTCATTTTTCTCATCGGAATAGTTTCGTACATTAAACGCCGTACCCAAAACCTTTATTTTTTTGTCATTAAAATTCACAACAAATGGCTTATTCTGATCCTGTGCAACTTCAAAAAACACCTCTCCATCAGCAAAAACCTCGCGTGTATCGGCACTAAATTGCTCAGGAAATCGAAGTCGTGATTCTGAATTTAACCATACATGAGTACCATCAGCCAGCAATAAATCATATTCCATTCCCTTACTGGTTTGAATTGTATTAAACCTAACTTGATCTGAACCATCGGATTCATCATAACGGGCACCCAAAGAATCAATTTTTATGGTTGTTTGTCCCTCTTGTGTAGTAATTATTGTATCTGCCGACACCAACTCTAACCATTCACCGTTAGAAAGTTGTAAAAAGGCCTTTCGCTCACCTGGTTTCACCAGTTCAACAGAAGCAGATACATCTTTCTTCGGAACATGACTTAATTGATAAACTGAAAAAAATAACAGTAAAGGAATAAGAATTGCAGCTGCATATTGCATATAACGCTTAAGGTTTAATCTTTTTCGAGTCGTATCCTGAATCGATTTCCAGGCCCTATCCTTATCATTTTCAAACCGTTTATATTGCTTATTCTTTAGCTGATACAGTTGCCTTTTAATCAACCTTTGAAACAGCACCTTGTTATTATCATCAAGAAGCCATTTATCCAACATCAATCGATCCTCATCTGATAAATTACCTTTCAGATAATCACTTATAATTTTAGCTATTTTATCACTGTCACCTATCATTTTTCAAATTGCTTTGTTGGTTAAAACACAACATTTATAAAGTGGGTGACAAAAAATATTGAATATTTACAATCAAATCAAATTACAGAAACACTCTACGAAGTATTTAAACTATTATACTTCAAGATGAATGGTTGCAAAAGGACAGATTTGTTTAAGTTAATAGATAGACCAAAACCCATTCAAGACCTTTAAGTTTCTCGCGTAACTTTTGGTAAGCTCTTTTTTTAACTGTTTTAATCGTATTAATTGTCACATTTATCTCTTCTGCAATTTCAGCGTTTCCCATTCCATCCATCCAACTGTTAATTACAAGCTGTTCCTGGACAGATAATTCTTTAATAGCGGCCTGAACATGCATAAACACAGTCTCCTCTATAATTCCTTCTTCAACAGTAGGTAAGTCATGAGAATCATCTTCAAATTTATTGGGATGGTTTTTACGAAGGTAATTTAATGATGCATTTCTAACGGAATAAAAAAGGTATGTTTTAACCGCTTTCTCATTGTTAAAATCTTTCTTTTTTCGCCAGAAAGCTGTAAAAAAATCCTGTACGATATCGTCATTAACAAGGTCATCAGAAATAAAACGACTGGCATACGAACGCAACGGAGAGTAGTATTTATCAAACAAATACTTAAAAGTATCCTGATTAAAAAGCATCCGATTTTCTACCATAGTACATCCCAGTAATTGAACGCAAAAATAAAGGTTTTCGATTAATATTGGCTATCAGGTATTGAATTCGATTAAATAAATGCCCAATCAAACCTCTCTTATTGCTACTAAAAAGTACTATTAATTCTCAGCAATATAAATAAGAACTGGTATTGGAATAGTCATATCTCCTTGTATCGAATACAAAGGTCCTCCTGCATATTTTGATAACATTGAATCGGAAAAAGTATACGCACCACCACCGGCATACTGACTGATTAAATTGCCAGAGACAGAAAACAAAGGTCGTCCACCATATTCTGATAATACCGAATTCGTCCATTTATATTTTGGTCCGTGACCATGTATATGAAGAAGTTGTCCGTCAAAGCTGGCTATACGCCCTCCGGCATAAGTATCCAGATAAGTACCATCCCAAGTATACTGTGCCGAACCAGCATAGCTCGAAATAATGGTTTGCTTAGCCTTTGGTGCCATGCGGTTTACCGGTGAAAACTCCTGGTTTCGGGTAGTAGCATTATGATATTCTTCAGCTGATCTAAATGGTGCAGTCATGTTCTCATCATACTGCATTGATTTATTAGTTCCTGCTTTTGATTTTTTATAAATACGCCATGCCCGATAACCTGCAAATACTGCTGCCAGTCCAAACAGTGAGTAAGAAATCATTTGCGTTTTTAAATCGATGAGCATGATAATTATATTTTAAACAACTATGTAGCTCAACTCATAACTTAACATTGAAAAAAGTTAGATAAACAGTATTTGGTTAACTAATGACCGCAAATATATACCTTATTATTTTAGAAGTAATTTATCTCTGTACTTTATAAAAGTACTAGAGTCATTCCTTACCTATTCAACAAGCTCTAAATGCTATTTATCCCTCCGTCATCCTGTTTATCCCAGCATGGGTACAATAATCCCTTTCGCTTATATAATAAGGAATGTAAGCGTTTATAATTCTACTTTTGGAATGAAAATTTTGGATTCAAAATCTCCCATAAAACAGAATTGACATCTGTATAAATTGGCTCAAATAGGAGTTTCCATTACATCAGTAAGCAATAAATAATAACAATATGAAGCAAATATCTTTAATAATCATTGCAACAATATTTATGGGTGGAATAAATGCCCAAAAACGTGTCGTTGGTTATATACCGGATAGAAGTGTGGCAAATATGACCAGTGAAGTATTTGAAACGATAACAGACGCCATCTATTTTGGCATTGACGCTGATGGACAGGGAAATATTGGACTTGATAAAATAGCAGATGATTTAAATCGACTCAATGATTTAATCAAGGGGCGACCGGTCAAGCTAAGTGTTTGTTTTGGCGGATGGGGTAAATCAGATTTCTTTATTGAGATGACTGCCGATGAAAGTAAGCGAGCCAATTTTGTAAGGCAAACCTTGGAAATGAGTCAGAAATACAACTTAAGCGGTATTGACATAGATTGGGAATTTCCAAAAAACAAGGCTCAAAAAGAAGGATTTCGAATGCTTATAAAGGATTTATATGAAACACTCAACCCAGAGGGCATTGACATAACAGTAGCTGTTGGCTTCTGGAATAAGCAGGCACGACTAACGGCTTCGGTAGAACCATATATTAGTGGCGTTAACCTGATGTTATACGATAATTTTAGCCCTTTCAAAGGGCAAGCTTCCTATAGCCTGGTGAAACGATCTGCCAAACGCTTTATGCGACATGGAATCCCGTCTGAAAAAATTTTTGCAGGCGTTCCTTTTTACGGCCGTCATCGCTGGAAATGGAACAAAGCTATGTCTTACAGGGATGTGGAGGGATTGTCAGATGCCATCAGTCCAAAGGGTGTATTTAATGGCTACTTCTTTGATGTACCGAAAACGCTGGGGCCTAAACTACAATTGATAGAGGAATTAAAGCTGGGGGGGATAATGATATGGGAATTGGGGCAAGATGTAGATATTCGCCACCCTAAATCCTTGTTAAAGTACATTGGTGAAAACATCCAATAAAACACTGCTGGAATGCCAGGTATATTGGTCTATTTCTTCTGATAGACACTAAAGGAGGTCATCCCGGAATTTTATCAAGTTCCTTGGATGACCTCCTTAAACTATAAGCTATTCTTTACAGTCGCACTAACCTGATCTGATCAATTAAAGCCTCATTGATATCGCCATCCATATTCACATTCCAGTCTTTTAAATCAATCTGAAGTTTATTCTTCCCTTTATTTAAGTTAACTTTTATGCCATTGGAATAGCCCCAGTCCGACCACTCATCTTTTCCTCGCTGTGGCATTACCAATGTTCCGTTTACTTTTCCATTAACCGTTAGCGTCCTGATACAGCAATTGTTATCCGTATTCCATGGACCCGTTCCATTAGCGTAACGACAATCCAGTAGATATTCGCCTGCTCTTTCAGATTCAACTACAAATTCCATATTGGTATGGCTAGTGGTACTGGTTTTTATAAAGCCCGATCCCCTATAGTTTATATATGGCAAAGTAGATTTTTGATAGGTATCCTCAGCTTCCAGCAATAATTCACCGGACTTGACTAATATTGGCTCACTACAAAATGATTCCTGACCAGTTGCATCAACAACTGTCACTGCATATTCGGCCACATCATCCGCATTTATGGAGTATTGAGTTGCCGATGTGGAATGAATGAAATTACCATTTTGGTACACCTTATATTCTTTAGCTCCAGTTACAGGTTTCCACTTTAAAGTTGAATCAGTAATTGTTGCAGTTGTATTGGACAAACTAAAGCTGTTTTCAACCAAGTTAATACCTCGCTGTTTGAAAGAATTATCGGCCATTCGAATGATAACAGAATGCCTTCCTTTTATATCACTACTGATGAATGGTCGTTCGAATCGTTTCCCATCCACAATAAACTCGCGAACACGGTTACCATGACCTTCGACAGTAATATCCAACACTGCCTGTCGATATCTGAAGTTACTTAGCTTTCTTACACCTCCGTATGCTTTGGGAATAACAGGCTGAAAGTGGAGGCCATCAGTCTTGAAATTTATACCCATAAAAACCCGATGAACCATTGCCAGATTACCTGCCATACTCCATAGCATTCGATGCGAATTAATTTCCGTTCCAAAATAATCGCCATTTCCTGCTACAAAATTCTCATAATTCGTCAGGAATAAAGCCCCGGCACGGTAAAGCGAGGCCAAACCATGATTTAAAACAGCCTCGTTAGCAGTTTTAGCAGCAGCTAAATTCCAGTAGGATTGTACAAATGGCCATATACCATTATTGTGGTATGGTGGTATACCTGGAATCTGTGGATATATACAAGTTGCACCAAATGCTGTTAAAGGTGATTTCGATACGATCGATTCTGATTTATCCTGATTGGCCACATCAAATAATATTGCCAAGGCCTCTCCTAAAGCTTCGTAGCGTGGCGATAGAATTAAAGATGATCGACCATACAAGTACTGGCCATAATATCCTTTGTCGCTCATCCACAAATGATCATTGATTCCTTTTTTAATAGACTCGGCACGCTTTTGATAAACAGCATAGGGTTCTTGTAATATTTTACTCATTTCAATCAGAATCTGGTGAGCCCGATAATGCACAACATTGGTACCAAGACACTCCGAAACATAAATATCTTTGTTATCCATCCACTTGGGATATGTCTGTTCGCGCCAATCCAAAAACGAAGATTCCCCCCGAAACATCCCTGTTTCTTTATTCCAGAGCACTTTAAAATCGTCGTCAAGGGTGTTTTTAATAATGGCATAGGCCGTTTTCAGCCAATCTTCATCGCCCGTTACTTTATACACTTCCCATGCCCCCAGTGCCCAGGTGGTGCGATCAGAAGACACCGGCCAGGCTCCTCCAGAACCAGTATCCTGAATAATCCGATCATTTTTCACCTTCTTCATCAAACTGATTCGTGCTACTTCCGGCTCGTGATAAGCAAAAGCCAGTAAAATGCTGTAGCTGACATCGCGGGTCCATACCCCACCCCACTTGGCTCCGGTACGCAATGTACTGTCCGCTTCAATGTTAAGTCTGGCTTCTTCAAGAGACATATTAAATAAAGCATCCACTATGGGCTGATCGGAATGATAAACGGGTTTATCAGAAACATCGACCGTTGGTTTCCAAGTTTTTTCTTTTTGGGTATGCGCATCATATGGATTTAATATGAGTTTTAGCTCAAATACACCATCTCCGTCATCATCCTTCAAGCGAAGTCCATTTTCATCCAGATTGGAGAAATCCCAGGATAAAGGATAAGCTCCACCAGCAATGTAAACTCCCTTAAAGTCTTCGCGAGCAATGCGACTACCATCAAAAGCTTCATAATACCCTTGCTGTTCAAACTGTTTCAGTACCGGATTCATATCCACTCTAAAAGTATACTCATAGTTAGGTGGCAACATACCTATGGACTCACCTGGTTCCGAAACCGGCTTCTCTCCGAATTTCAGTATCGGGGATTCGTGTTCGTTTTTAATCACAATACGATGATCCAAACCCGATGGATTTTCATTATCCTTCTCGTTAATACTAAACTTAAAAGTGATCAGTCTGGAATAATTCTCATGTGCCAGACTCTGATAATTGGATGTTAGGCTTTTGTCGGGATTAACACTGGCTCTGTTTGCTCCCTGAGTCACTCCATCCTTAAATACGGTAAATTGATCGGATTGATAAAGGACATCAGACTTGGTCTGACAAGCAAAAACAACCAGGCTAAGCAATGCCAAATTTAAAATTATCTTCATTGGTTTTATTTTTCTACGATAGGTGTTTAGTGTATTTCTATTTTAAGATATAATGCATTAATCATTTATTCAACTACCAAATGGTAAGCTGGTTGACCCGAAGGAACAGCGATTGTTAGCACCTGATCAACTTTATCCCAATAATAACTGGTTTTACTTGGTGTCTCAAAAGGATTACCTGATAAATTTCCTTTTTTAACCTTCTTACCATCAATTGAAACTAAAGTTGGTTTTTTATCTAAATTTAAACGATAAAAAACATGACGAGACCTTAAGCTATAATTACCTTTCGCATGCTCCTTGTACGTGATGTTATAATGATTCTTGCTTTTCTGAGCTGTCAATTCACGCATACCATATACATCTTTTTTGTAGCTATTGCTTTCCCCATCATCTTCATAAAGCGCGAATCGGGCTTTTTTATTTGATGGGTAAACATTAATTATCAAAGGATAAGTTTCCTTTTCATTGATAAATTGCATCACCGGCATGGTTGGAACGATGGCGCCTTTTTTTACGAATACAGGAATGTCTTCCAAAGTTACCGGATATTCAATCCATTGCTTGCCCTTGTATACCTGATTGGGATTAAAAAAATCGATCCATTCACCACGGGGCAGATAAACCCGCTTAATGCTTGCTGCTTCTTCAACAACAGGAGCAACCAATAGGTTTTCACCTAATAAAAACTGGCTATCCAGATTAAAAACCTGTGGATCGTCGGAATATTCCATCAACAATGGTCGAACCAATGGCCAGCCTTTATCAAAGGCTTCGCGGGCATACGTATAGATATATGGAAACAAACGATACTTTAATTCAATTGCCTCTTTCACAATCCGCTCAGCTTCTTCGCCAAACAACCAGGGTTCCACCGCATTATTCCCTTCGTGATGAATGCGACTTAATGGATTAAAAGCCCCAAACTGAAGCCAACGGATGTACAGTTCACTCATCTCGTCATAATCGTTGATATCGCCACAATAGCCGGATATATCGCAACTCCAGAAAGGTATTAAGCCCATGCCCGATGATAGCATTAAAGGTATTTGCGCTGATAACTGATTCCAGCCATTACAAGGATTGTTACCATTACCGGCATCTCCTGACCAACCAAAGGTATAACGCTGTAATCCAGCATATCCGGCCCTTGTCATTTGAAAAATCCGTTGATTCGGATTATGCTTTTCAAACTGCTCGGTAACTACTTTGTCCCATGTAAAGCCGTATACATTGTGTATTTCAGCATGATTACCATCGTGATGCTGCATGTTTAACCGGTCAACAGCTTCTTCGTTACTCCAAGCCGGTTCGCCCATATCAGTCCAGAAACCTTTAACACCATCCTTAATAACTTTCTGCTGATAATTGCCCCACCAGTCAGCTACCTCAGGATTTGTAAAGTCAACCACTCCACAATTTCCGCCCCATGGCCATGGCATATCGTAGCTCTTTTGCGTCCGTTTATCTTTGGTAAAATATCTCAGACTATCTGCTTCATTCCATTGTTGCTTATTGGCTTGCGATATCACCGGATCTTGCGAAACCACAACCTTAAATCCCATTTCAGCCAGATCAGAAAGCATCTTTTGGGGATTTTCATAATTTCCTTCTCGCCACTCAAAATCCTGTAAATGCTGTGTCCAACCAATATCCTGATAGATGATGTCACAAGGAATTTCTCGTTGACGATAACCCTCGGCAATTTCGCGGGTTAAGGATTCTGTAGTTAATAATCCACGGCATTGAGAAAAACCCAAAGCCCAGGCTGGTGGCATAATCGCCTTACCAGTTAGCTTTGTATAATTGCTTAACATTTGCTTAATGGTAGGTCCATAGATAAAATAATACTGCATTTGACCATCGGGAGCCGAAAAAGAATAACAATCGTTTGCAGCCTTACCAAAATCAAATGTTGATTTAAACGTATTGTCAAAAAAGATTCCGTAACCCTCGCTGCTCATAAAAAACGGAATGCTTTTATATAAAGGATCACTATCGGGGCTATAGCAAGGTTTATCACTGTTCCACATGGTAAAACTTTGTCCGCGACGATTGATATTACCATTCTTTTCTCCCAATCCATAAATACGCTCATTGGGTTTCAGTACTTTCACCGATGCTATGTGATTTTGCTCTTTTTTAAAACCTAATTGCTTATAATCAGCCATCAGTTCTTTCTGCCATTTATCAAAAATACTAATGGAAAAAGGTGATTTCTGAACACGAACAATTAGTTTGGAAGTATAAATTTCATAACTCCCGGATTGTTCATTCAAATTGATTTTCGAATTGTTTTGCTCTTGCTCAATAAGGGCATAGGAAGCTCTTATCTCATTTAAAGTATCGGTATAGGTAATTTTAATTATCTCTGAGCTAAACTGCTCGAGGTGAACGTTTATACCATTCTCACAATTAAAAATAACTACATTATCTTTTACACTGTGTCCTATACATTTGCCGGGCACCTGCGACTGCAGCTCCAAAGCACTTGTCCATAGACCTATGACACAGAACAGTATTGCTAATTTTATTTTTAAGGACATTGAATTTTGTTTAAAAGTTATAGGTCAGCAATTAAGTTTTTACATACCCATTACAGCACTAATCACTTAGCGTTCATAGCGAATATCAGCATTGAAGAACATAAATATTTACTGCTAAATAATAAATTAGTACTCAACCACAATCATGGTCCAGTACTCTAGTTCAGGTAATTCAAAAACAACATTTTCACCCTCCTGAGCAAACTTTAACGAACGTGGGCTTCCTCCGGCAACATCAGGTGACGCCGCCCAAATGCTTTTTACTTTTTGGCTATCTTTAAGCAATAACTTAGCATTTTTAAGTTTTTGAGGAGCCACCTGTATTCCTGCATTATCCCGCCATTCAGTTGTCGTAGCATCGCTCAGGTTAATTAATGATATAAGTTGTCGGCCGGCCATCTTTTTTGCGACTATTGCTACGTCACCTTTACCTGCCGGCCAGTTTGACAATACCATCTTATTATCTAATGAACTTAAAGTAACTGTATTAAACTTACCACCATCACGAAGTAAATTTTGATAAGCTACTAAAAAATCATAGTAAGCAATCAAAGCCGTTTTAAGCACCGGACGCATCTTCAGGTTGTTATTGGGGAAATATTCTTTACCCAACATGTGCTCGCCCAGTTCTAAATGTGAACCACCAAAGGCGAAAATCACCGCATTGGTCATCAACACCGATGGAGTATTAAAAAAGCCTTGGTTATTCGCCAAGTCATAATTAACATAGGCTGCCAGAACTGTGTTTTTTAAACCACCTCCGTAAACATCATTTTGACGGATAATAGATGCCAAATCATCATACTGATTATTGGGATTCCAAACTTCGGTATATAAAAAATCTGTTTCTGCACTTGCAATGCCCAATTGTCCATATTGATTCACAGCATTTACCACATTGTATTTTTCACTATTTCCTTCCTTCATTGCATTGATGAAAGGTGCAAAAGTTTGCGCCAGATCAATATTTATACCATCGTAATTATATACCACACCACGATCGCCCAGCTGATCCATATGAAAACCATCAAAATCGAGAAATTCATATACTCTTTTATTTTGGCTCTGATAGTAATTTTGCCAATCGCTATTGGATGGATCCAATACATATAAATTGCTCAGGAATGGTGAACTTAATGGGTGATAATCCATACTGCTATGGTTATTATCTTTATACACATACCAGTGACGATCAACACCATCATCGGCTGCATCGTCCCAGGCTCCGTAAACCAAATTATAATACATGGCCATCATGTTATGCTCATGGGCCTTTTTAATGTAGCTTTCCACAGTTTTCAGATACACATCTTTATTGATAATATCTTTCCACGAACTGGCTACCTGTCCATTTTCGATAGGTAAAGGCTGATGGTGTTTGTTGTGCCAATCATAAAACTGAATTCCATTAATGTGAAAACGATTCAGGTTGTTAATGACGGCATCCATGTCCTGCTCTTCTATTTGGGAATAGTCAGATAAAAAACCGTACCTGGGAAATTTTGTCCACTTTGTTGAAGCATCAATTGCAATAACAGCTTCAATGGTTTCGTCTCCGTCCTTATCCACAACCAATTCTGCAACATAACCTTTAAAGTCATCGGCCGGTAAGGTCCATGTCCAGTTTGCAGAGCCTGGAACCGACTCTTCCACCACTTTATTAAGGTGCTTATACCTTACCAGCGCACCTGTTGGCAAATCCTTACGATCTAAGGTAAAAGTAACCTTATCTCCGGGTTCGTAACGCGCCTTATCTGTATAAATAAAAGTATTGCTATACACCGGTGCCGGATCATTAACCGGAACATCTGGTATTAGCACCTCTTTTATTGGTTCATCCTCTTTCTTACAACTGCCCAAAAGGCAAACAACCATGAAAACGAAAAATATCCTGGATAAGTGCATATCTTAATGTATTAAAAAAAGGGAATGAAGCTTAGCCTCATCCCC
This sequence comes from Carboxylicivirga sp., assembly GCA_025210475.1. Lineage (GTDB taxonomy): Bacteria > Bacteroidota > Bacteroidia > Bacteroidales > Marinilabiliaceae > Carboxylicivirga. The sequence goes on from JAOARW010000067.1 coordinate 40,702, forward strand.
CATAAAAAACTATTGCTTTGTAATTGTCATCGATTCATTATCTAGATCAATTATTATTTCGTAAGTGCCGGCATCACCACTGCTTAGTTTCCATTTATTATCCGGTCCATCACAACCATGGGTTATGATGTAATCACTGTTTGAAACAGGTTGATTTTCACTTGCAGCATTTAACCAATCACCATTGCACCAATCCCCCTTAAATTTAGAGATCTTGAATTCTCCTTCGGCATTATCAGCCCCCAGCTCTCCATTAAAAATGTAAACACCATTATTGTATTCCATTGGAGCTGGTGCACCAATATTCCATCCATTGGGACCTCCATCACCTATCAGGTATAGTTCAACCTTTTCAAACTTAAGCGTTTTATCAAATAAGTTAAGCGTTATTTTGTAACGTCCTTCTGTTTCATCGGTAATACGCCATTTATAGTCATCTCCTTCGCAACCATGGCGAACCACATAATCGGTGGCATCAACCGCTTGGTCAGCTTGTGTTGCATTAAGCCAGTCGCCATCGCACCAATCACCTTTATAGGTCGAAAACTTAAGCTCTCCAGGTTTTAGGTGCGCTTCGTATGTAAACACAAACGGATCGTTCGGATCTTGTGTAAAAGCTTCAGGTGAACCTATGTTCCAATTACTTGGTGAAGCATCGCCCACAATGTAGATTTCGGTATAAGGAGGCCCAACCTGTTTTTCAACAATAATGCTTAAATCAAGTAAGTTAACCTGTATCTTATATGGGGAACCTTCTGTAATCTCCCACTGTACATCATCACCACTTCCTCCAATATTGAAAACCATTTTATTAGCATCCTCAGCATGGCGCGTATAGGTATCTTGCGACCAACTCTCATTGCGGTTCACCGGAAATTTGAAATTACCCGGCTTTAGCTGGCCTTCGAATACGAAGATCCACGGGGCATTGTTTTGAGGTGTCATTTCAATGGCATCTGCAATGTTCCAACCCGCTTCGGTAGCACTACCTACAATGTAAAGTTTTTCGGTAACCGCTTTGTAGGGCTGCACTGTAAATTTCACCGGAGTTGAAATATCATCTTCCACCTGCTCATTGGCTACCTTAGCAGTAACACGCGCCTCCAGCTCTACTACCTTACCAGGCATTGCGCCCCATAAATCAATCGCCATTTCATTTAAATCGGCTACATTAATACTTTTTTCGTATACCTGTTTACCAAAATCATACACTTTTGAAGTAGCAAAACTGTTGTCGGCCCGATCAATTTCAAACGTATAGGAAATTGAACTTCCTGTGCCCTGATTACTGCCTGTTGTCCAGTTAAAAGCAATCGCTGCATTAAATGATTCGGATTGCTTTAAGACCAGTTCTTTACTTGATGCTGATAGCTCAATTAAATCACCTTTACTTATTTCTGCTACATAATCTTCCTGACAGCCTGTAAAAAAAGCCAGGAGAGCAACAACAAACAAGCTACAAGCTATCTTAGCCATATTTTCTTGTATATATTTTCTTGATATCATTGTTTCTATTTTTTCGTTAGCATGGATACATTAGTAACCCGGATTTTGCTTCAGGTTGGGATTATTATCTATTTCCTTTTGAGGAATCGGAAATAAAAGATGTTTTGCACTGGCATTGGTTTTACCAATCGAATGCAAGAAATCCAATCCCCATTGTCCGTTTTCAACCCTAATTAAATCGAACCAACGTTGCCCCTCAAAAGCCAGCTCCATGCGTCTTTCCTGTAACACTGCGGCATTAAATTCTGATTTCGACAGGTTTTTAAGATTTTCCAATCCGGCTCTGCCTCTTACTTTATTGATAGGTGCATAAGCATCCGATGTTTTATCCAGATTATTCAAAGCTTCTGCTTTCATCAGTAAAACATCAGAATAACGTAATACCGGGAAGTTCATTGGGCTATTATCATAAGTTTCAGCCACTGCTTTTGTCACCAAAAATTTTCGAAGATTAAAGCCTGTGATCGAATATCCAGGATCATAATCCATACCATCAAAAGCCGGACAGCCATCAAATAATACGGTTACATTCTTACGTTGGTCATTGGCTTCGTAGGCCGCTACAAATTCGGCAGATGGCTGGTTCCAACCCCAGCCACCGGCGACCATATCAGCCCCTCGGGGTCCGGTAAACGTACTCAACCAGGAAGCCTGATTTTCATTGGACCAAAAGTCTTGCTTTGAATCACTAACGTATTGTACTTCAAACAAAGACTCAATTGAGTTTTTATTATTAACATCAAAGTTTTGTGCATATTCCGGATTCAAATCGTATCCAAGGCGCTCTACTTCATCTGCCAAATCCACAACATTTTGCCATTCTTCAAGGGTTAGATAAACTTTTGCCAACAAGCCCGTGGCTGCACCTTTTGTTGCCCGTCCAAGATCGCTTGCTCCATAGGTCCTTTTCTCAGGTAACAGTTTTCGAGCCTCGTTCAAATCATCAATTATCCGTTGGTAAACAACCGCTTTGTCAGTGCGTGAAGGACGAAGGTCATCACCCGGCTCCTGCGGTTCCAAAATCAATGGTACATCACCAAAATAACGAACCAAAATAAAGTGATACAAACCTCGGAGAAAATAAGCCTCACCCAAAATTCTGCTTTTCAGATTTTCATCGATATCCATGGCCGGCACATTTTTAAGAACCAGATTTGAGCGCAGAATACCAGGCGCAGGTCCACGCCATAAATCCAATACACCCGGGTTATCCGTTGCTGTTACAAAATTGGCCATATCCTGCGTTTCGCGTCCATCATCGCCACCGCCGGCACCAACTATACTGTTGCCAGCCATAATATCGGATGTCCACATGCGCATGTTATATAACTTTGGCCATTGCAAGGGCTGATACGCCCCGTTAATGGCATTGATGGCATCATTTTCTGTTTGCCAGAAATTTGAGGTATTGATTGAATCCTCGGGTGATTTAATGAGGAAGTCATCGCCGCACGAAGCTGCCATGAATCCAATCATTAGTATTGCGAAATATTTAAGATAATTCATTTTTACCATTTTAACGATTTAGAAACTAATGTTTGCTCCAACACTGATGGTGCGGGTAACCGGATATACATTGTTATCGATTCCACTCACACCCACTTCCGGGTCAAATCCCTCGTATGAAGTAAATGTGTACAAATTGGTACCAGATATATAAATTCGGGCCGAACTTACAGGGGTTTTCTTATACCAGTTTTCGGGCAGGTTATAACCCAGCGTTACATTTTTAATTCTTAAATACGAACCATCTTCAATGTACCGGTCAGAAGGTCGTGAATTTTGGTTTGGATCGTTAAATACTGCTCGCGGTACAACGCTACTGGTTCCCTCACCAGTCCAACGCTCCAACGTTTTATCTGACTGGTTATAGGCTACAGCCATACCTTCGTTCCAAATACGGTTGGCATTATAAATATCGTTGCCAAATACTCCCTGAAGAAAGATGGTCAGGTCAAAGCCTTTATAGGCAAATCGGTTGTTAAGTGAAAACAGAAAATCTGGATTTGGATTACCAATATAAGTTCGATCCTGTGCATTAATCACACCATCGCTGTTTAAATCTTTAAAGCGAATATCACCCGGTGATGTGCGGTTATAAGGATCATTACCCGGCACCTGAACAGCATGATTATTAACCTCTTCCTGATTCTGAAAAACGCCGTCGGTTACATAACCATAAAAAACATCCATTGGGTGCCCCGTTGCCAAACGAGCCAGGTCCTGGTTGAAACCAACTGATCCTCGCGTCATTGGGATGGAGTCATTCAATTGCACAACTTCATTGCGGTTAAATGAGAAGTTAACATCTGTATCCCATTCAAACTCTCCTTTCATATTGTGCGATGTAACCGATACTTCAATACCTTTATTGGTAATTTCACCTGCATTTACCTTTGGTACATCAATATCGGAATAACCGGTTGAAATAGGCACCGACATAGGCACCAACATATCCTCTGTAACTTTGTAATAGGTATCTACCGTCAGGTCAATTGTTTGATTAAATAAACTGGCATCGATACCAACATTGGACATTTTCTGAGCCTCCCAATGCAGATTAGGATTAGGCATTCTATTGGGAACGACAGTACTCACAATGCCATTGTTAAAAGTATAGACACCGGTATTTAATACTGAAGCATACTCATACAAACCAATTTCCTGGTTACCCGTTGATCCGTAGCCAACCCGCAATTTTAAATTATCCACAAAATCGATGTTTTCGAAGAAGTCTTCTTCTGAAATGCGCCAGGCCAGCGAAGCCGAAGGGAATGTTCCCCATTTAGAATCATTACCAAAACGTGATGATCCATCGCGTCGGATGGTTGCCGTGAAGAGGTACTTATCATCATAGGTATAGTTTACCCTTGCCATGTACGACATCATGGACCAACCAGTGGTATTACCACCTATATCAGGCTGTTTGCTACCATTATTCAGTTGCTGCGTTTGATCACTGGCAAAATCCTGAATCGATCCGTTCATACCATGCCATTCACTTTCCTGTGCACTGGTACCAACCATTGCGGTTATATCGTGTTTACCAAACGATTTTGTATACGTCAGAGTGTTATCCCAGTTCCAGGTGTTGGCCCTGTTTGAGCTTTCAGACAGGAATGATAAATCTTGTGGTGTGGGTTGCCAATTGTATTTTGGTGCCCAATTTCTGTCATACCAGAAATTTGCTTTTAAACCGGCAAGTGATTTAAGGGTCAAGCCCTCAATTATCTCTAAATCGGCATAAACAGAGCCTAACAGGTTATAACCCAATGTTTGCCTCTCAACCAAATTATTCTTTCCTACCGGATTAATAATGTCGCCATCCCACTCAGGTCGTTCCTTAGGCCCCGCATAGGAACCATCTTCATTATAAATCGGAAGAGTTGGTAATGCCAGCAATGAATTACGTATACTGTAATCACCACTGTATTTCTTATCATGATTTAATGTCAGGTTATTACCAAACTTTAATTTTTCAAACACCTGCGATTCGGTGTTGAACTTAAAGGTGTATTTATCAAAGCCGGTATTGTCAATAATTCCATCTTGCGAGAATACATTACCTGAAACATAGTAAGTTGTTTTTTCGGTTCCGCCAGAATAAGATAATGAATAACTCTGGATAGGAGCCGCCACAAATAACTCGTCGACCCAATCGGTTCCTTTACCCAAAGACGCAGGATCGGCAAACGCCGGATTTTGAGTACGACCGGCATTCGCCATCATCTCGTTGTGTAAAGCTGCAAATTCACTCGCATTTAACACCTCCACCATATTGGTTGACTGCTGCACACCATAGTAGGCATTGAACTGCAATTGACTTTTCCCCTGCTCACCAGATTTGGTAGTGATTATTACTACCCCATTGGCTCCACGAGAACCATAAATAGCTGTAGATGATGCATCCTTTAATATTTGAATCGATTCAATATCATTGGTATTTAACTGGTTAAGCCCACCATCAGTAGGTATGCCATCGATTACGTATAAAGGGTTGTTATTATTGATGGTTCCTAAACCACGGATGCGAAAAGTAGGATCACTACCCGGCGTACCGTTATCAATTACCTGTACTCCTGTTGCTTTACCCTGTAAGGCATTTCCCACACTCGGTACCGGCAATGAATTCAGATCATCGGTACTAACGCTGGCTACAGCTCCGGTAAGGTCACTCTTTCTCATGGTGCCATAACCGACAACCACAACTTCATCCATGTCGATGGCCTCGTCAACCATTGTAATATTGATGGTCGTTTTACCCGCCACCTGAATTGTTTGAGACTCAAAGCCTACAAATGAAAATACAAGCTGTGCATCTGCATTACTCAACTCCAGCTGATACTCACCATCAATGTTGGTGATTGTACCATTGGATAGGTTATCCTTTTCGAAAACATTAACCCCTGGAATAGGATCATTGCCGGTATCCAATACACGACCTTTAACCATAATGGTTTGTTGCTGTTGTGTTTCCATTGCATACTCTGGTTGAGCAACAGACAGTATTATTTGGTTATCTACCAAAACAATACGCACATCAGTACCAAATAATTCATCCAGAACATCAACAACACGCGATTCCTTTTTGTCAACGCTTACAATGCGATTAACATTTACCAGGTCGTTATCGTAAATAAAACGATAGTTGGATTGTTCTTCAATCTCCTCCAAAATAGCTTTTACCTCAACATTACGCATACGCAGCGACACTTTACTTTCCTGCGAGAAAGAACTAAGTGCCAACACATTGAAACAAGCTATAAATAATAAACCTAAAGATAGCCTCATTACTAATTTAATTTTAGGAGGAATAAACCACAATTGTGAAAACCTCCAATTGGAAAAATTTTTCATAAATTTGAAATGCTTAAAATTAGAATTTACCTGTCGCCAAACAGGTTTATTTATGACAGGAGGTACGCCAATACCTCCTGTTTTTTTATTTGATTACTACTTTCTTTTGCTCATCGGATTTACCCTGAATAATTTCATATTCCAAATTTGTTGCAATCGCCAGTAATTTCAGAAACTCATCAAGACTTTGCTCGTTAAACGAAGCCGTTATGCGTCGTTGCAACACTTTCTGATCCAACACCTTTATTTCAACCCCATATTTACGTTTCATCGCATTGAACACATTGGCTAATGGCTCATTAACAAAAACAATTTCCCCGGCTCTCCATCTGGTGAATTTATCGACACTGGTACTTTCCTGCTTATTAAGCTTTCGATTCTCTTTTGAAAAAACGGCTACCTCATTAGGATTTAAATCTCCCAAAATGTTTTTTCGACCATCTTTCTCTTCAAACAGATTGACTTTGCCTTCGATAAGAGCTACAGTAATCTCTTCGTTATCGTCGTATGATTCTACATTAAATGAAGTTCCCACCACTTCAACTGCTAAGTTATGGTTGGTTTTAACGATAAATGGTTGCTGAGGATTGGTAACGACATCGAAATAAGCTTCTCCTTCAATTTTCACCTCGCGAAATTTTTCTCCTTCAAATGAATCATAGTAACTCAAAGTACTACCATTGTTCAGCCAAACACTTGTTCCATCGGGCAAAACCACACGACCTGTTAATCCTTTTGAACAAGTCATGCTAACCATATTTGGTTCCGATGCAATTTCCTTGCTACCAAACAGGTATAGCAAAGTAACAAGCAAGGGAATAAACAAAATCGCCGCCACCTTTGATGAAATGGCCATAAAACGTTGCGCGAAACTCTGTTTGACTGATTGTAGATTTATGCTCCGATGAATGCGGTTCAGTGTCCGTTCGCCTTTTTCATCCAGCTCACCAATTACTTCCCGGTTAAGGCTTGACCAATGACTGTACATCGACTTTTCTTCGGAAACATCAAGCTCACCAGCCTTAATCATCCCTTTGAACAAAGCTGTTTCCTCGTCTGTACATATCCCTTTTCTGTATTTCTCAATAAGTGTCATACTTGCTGCTTATATTGTAAAAACGCGTAAGTCTTCAGTTGGTCCTATTCTAATTACAGAAAAACTTTAATATTTTTCTGTAATTACTCATAATGTAACACTTAGAGAGGTTTATTTTCTGAATAAGAATTTATCAGGATACGAAAAGCCAATAAAATAATGCCCCAAATCCACCAATATTATCCAGGTTCTTTTTTAGAAAAGCCAAGGCCTGGGTCATTTGGTTTTTAACGGTTTTCTCCGAAATATTTAATTGCTCAGCAATTTCTTTGGTTGACTTTCCTTTCTCACGACTCAGAAGAAATATTTCTTTTCTTTTCTCGGGAAGCTGATCCACTAGAATCTTATATTTCTCGTTAAGCAGGTTATAATTAAGAACATTCTCAGTTGAAGAACTATTGTTGGCCTGCGCATGCATTATAAAATCCTGGTACTTTTCCTCACTTAACCTTTTCCTGAAAATCGATAAAATGGTGTTTTTCGAAATCGTATAAAGAAGCGCATCCAGACTCGATTCGCCAGAAAGGGTTTTGTGCTTATCCCAAAGCTTAATAAAGGTTTCCTGAATTACATCCAGGGCTGCATCCTCATCCTTCAGATAAGACACACAGAAGTTCAATAGTTTCTTATAATACAAACAGTAAATTTCATCCATAGCTTTTTTATCGCTATTTCTGAGCCTTTTCAGAATTGATTGCATCGATGAATTTACCATTTCCCTTTGTTGTCTTTGAGGGCGAAATTAATAATCTTCAAATGATTTACCAATGGCAATTAAATCAATACGATTCTATTTCTGATTTACAATCCCTTTTACAGTTGGTAAGTCCGATACAAATGTAACTCCTAACTCCCCTCCTATTTTTAAACGTTAATCAACAGTCACTTGATTTTATCAACATAATTATGAGCATTTGGAAATATAATTCTATTTTAGTAACCGTTAATTAGAATTTTTAATACAATTCTAAATTGCAGATTATACCCCGACAAACTATCAACTACTAATAAATGTTATGACCAGACAAGAACAACTAGAATTTTGTAAAAAATGCAAAAATCGTAAAAAGGATTTTCAACAAGGATTGTTGTGCAGCATTACCGGTGAAAAAGCGGATTTTGAAAACACCTGTGAGCATTATAACCACGATGAAACTATATCCGAAACAGTTACTGATTCAGATGATGTGGCCGATACAGCTGTACTCGAAGGTGTCGACCAAAACATCATCGACAAACTAAAAACACATCAGGATTTTTATTACGCCATTATTGGAGGTTTGCTGGCCAGTATTCTCAGCGCTGTTATTTGGGCAACTATTACGGTAGCTACTGAAATGCAAATTGGTTATATGGCAATTGGTGTTGGGCTATTGGTAGGCTTTTCTGTTCGCTTTTTCGGAGCAGGCATTGATCAGAAATTTGGATATTTAGGTGCTATCCTATCATTATTTGGCTGTCTAACAGGTAACCTATTCAGCCAGGTAGCTTTTTTTGCCAATGAAGCATCCATGAGTTACCTCGAGATATTATCCATGCTTAGTTTTAGCGATATTGTGGATGTGTTGTCACAAACTTTTAGTCCGATTGACATATTATTTTATGGAATAGCCCTTTACGAAGGATATAAACTGGCGTTTAGAAAAATTTCGGCATTGGAGATTAAAATGCTTCACGAAAATAAATCTGAAGGTTTCCCTGCCAATTACAAACTACGTCTGCCTTTGGTGATTGTTTCCATCTTGGTGATGGGCTCATTTATAATTACTGTAAACAATGGAGTAAGTGGTTTTAAAACCTACCATTACGAATCGGGTAAACGTATGTCGGAAGGTGAAATGGTGCACAGCAAAGAGGATGGTAAATGGACTTATTGGTACGAAAATGGCAACACACAATTGGTAGCTCATTTTTCTAAAGGCACACCGAACGGATTATGGCAATGGTACAATGAAGATGGACAAATGATAAAACAAGGCCATTATAAAATGGGATTGGAGGACAGTATTTGGTTTAACTACCATGAAAATGGCGCTGTGCTTGATTCCGGAAAGTATATAAACGGACGAAAAACCGGTACATGGAAAAACTGGTACAATACATCTAAACTTCTGCAAGAAGGTAAGTATGAAAGAGATCGTCAAGTTGGTTTATGGAAGTCCTATCATGAAAATGGTCAACTGGCCACTATAGGTGAAATAAAAGAAAGTATACCGGTAGGCGAATGGTTAATCTATTTTGAAAATGGTCAGCTCGAAACAAGAATGATTCATGAATCTCGTGAAAAGCTTATTATTAAAGATGTCTGGAATAAGAAAGGCAAACAACTGGTAAAAAACGGAAATGGTACTTATAAAACTTATTATCCATCGGGGCAGTTATCTGCAGAAGGTAAGGTTAAAGATGGTCTAAGATATGGTAAATGGATAAGTTACTACACCAATGGCAAAAAAAGGGAAATTGGTGAATATGAAAATGAAATATATAAAATTCAGAACTCATGGGATTCCGAAGGTAAAGCAATGGTAGTTGACGGCAATGGTGATTACCAATCCTATTACGATGATGAAACTAAAATACATCAAACAGGTCAGGTTTTGAATGGTCTGCGCGAAGGTACCTGGTCCACCTTATATGAAAGCACTCAAAGCTTATATCAGGTAGATAATTACAAGGCTGGTCGTCAACTAGGTGAATCAAAAGTCTATTACGAAACCGGAGAATTATATGCCAGCGGACAAATGAAAGATAACATTCAGGATGGAGAATGGAACTGGTATTACATAAGCGGCGTACATTCATCAAAAGTTACTTTTCGCAATGGTAAAAAAGAAGGTACGCAAATAATGTGGGGAGAAGATGGTAAAAAAACAAAAGAAGAATATTACGCCAATGGTGAATTAATTGAGGAGAAAGTTTTTTAAATAAAAAATAGTTTGATTTAAAAACAAAGAAAGTGTCTTAAACCATCTGATTTAAGACACTTTTTTTATGCTCTAACGCTACTGAATAATAGCAACTCTGCTTCCAACAATTACATACTTGTTGTTACCATATGTTACATCAAGCCAATTGCCATCGGCATCGAATGATTTTGCGGTATCAAAATTCAGGTCTTCGGTAATAAATATCTTATCATCAGTTAAATGTTTACCTAGCATTAGGTAGGTATCATTCAGAAATTTTCCACCTTGCAGCGCGACTGAATTACTTTTCAAAGTCCAGTTTTCACCATCCGCAGAAATTGCCATGGTTGTTGAACCTTGCGAAACAGTTGCCACAAAACCGGCCTTACCGTAGCTTACTTCAATAAACCTCCGGTAACCACTTTTATCAATGGTTTTAAACTCCCAGTTATCACCATCGGCTGAATATCCAACTCTGCCATTATTGCCTACCATCACATATTTATTGTTACCATGACTTACACTATACCAAACATCGTCGGTATAATTACTTTTATCAATGACCAGATCAGAGAAATCATCTTTTTTTGCAATGCCATATCGTCCCGATTTAGAAGTAAAAACATAAGTGCCAGAATAATAAACCACACTATACCAATGCCTCTGTTCTGCTGTTGTTGTTTTTGTCCAGCTCTGGCCATCGGCAGAGGTAGCAATGGCACCATAATCACCTGTTGCAACAAAACGATTATTGGCAAAAATTACTTCGTGCCACGAATCACCACCTGTCATGTTTGACACCTCATGCCAGTTTTCGCCATCAGTTGAATAATTGATGGTACCTCGGTCTTCGTCTTTTGCCGAATTACCATAATGCCCAACCGCCACAAAGGTGTTATTACCAAAAGCCACCGATTTCAATAAAGCATCGGTGCGGCTCACACCTGCAAATGTAATTGTTTGTGTTTGAGAAACTGCATTAACAGTAATTACCACCTTATCAGCTTCCGAATCTTCACTGCCATCGTTTACAATCAATGAAAAGGTATAAATACCGGCAGTGCCGGGAGCAGTGAATGTTGGTTGTGCAGCATCAACAGCCGAAAGCGTTACACTTTCCGGGTTTGAAGTATCCACGGTCCACTTATAGCTCAACTGGTCCTGATCGGCATCTGATGAAGCACTGGCATCCAAAGTAACAAGCGATCCTGCATCAACCGTTTGATCATCGCCAGCATTGGCTACCGGCTTATTATTGGAAGGCGCTGCCGCCTGAACGCTAACAGTCACCTGATCGGCTTTAGAATTCAGTTCGCCATCGCTAACAACGAGGCTAAAGGTATAATCGCCGGCTGTGGCTGGTGCTGTAAAGGTTGGATTAACCACTTTTTTATCTGATAATTCAACACCTGCCGGGTTATTGGATGCTGCGGACCAAACATATGTCAGCTCTTGTTTTTCAGGATCGGAAGAAGCATCAGCTGTTAATTTCACCAAATCGCCGGCTGTTACAGTCTGATCATCACCTGCATTGGCGGTAGGAGCTTTGTTTTCCGTTTGCTGCGTTTCAGGGCTTGTGTCCTTCTCGCATGCACTTGTGCACATGGCAAAAAATGCCATCATTAAAACAATGTAATTAATTCGTTTCATGTAGTCAGTTATTTCGATCTGTTTGGATCGTCATTATTCATTTACTTATCAGTCAAAATCCAAACAAAATCAGTTAATTTCCCCATACTGATAAGTTGTTGTGCCTGCTAAATAAACAAAAAAGCAAGTGAAATAATAACGCTTCAGTACTCAGTATTTAAAGTACTTTAACTACCTATTCACTTGCTTTCATCAGCTTTACAGCTTAACTAACTAATAATCAATCCTTGTTACAAAAACCTCCTGATGAAAAATCAAAACAATGATTTTCGTCACTGGTGAAAATTATCATAATCCGACTATGATTTTGTCTTTTAGTTTAGTTATTATCATCACTCGGATAAGCCTTTATCAATGCCTGCAATTCCTCGTCTGTCACTGCCACAAAGCTACAGTGTTTGGCATCTTGAGGGCTGGTGACATCAATTTTGGTAAATGTTTTAAAATCGTCGGTTTCCCATGCTTCCAGGGCACTGCGAAAGGGATCGCCATAGATGTACCATTTATCCTGTCCGATTAGTTTAACGACTTCCGGCCCCTCGGTTGGTTTCGTTTCATTGGGTAATACAACCTCACCATAGCCATCTTTACCAAAAGTAAAATCAGGATGATCAGGATCAAGTGTTGGCGAAACATACATGCGGTTTCCTTTTCGATCTTCGGTCATTGCCGCTTTATGAAACCCATAATACAAATCGTCGTGTTTAACAATTGTCAGGTCGATACTCGAAGTACCAATATCGTAGTATAATTTCGACTGATCATTGGAAATATTCTTCCAATCCTTTGTTTTCAGGTAACGCATCACATTATGACCATTGACAACTGAAGCCCAATAAACATAGAAAACCTCCTCTTTATCACAATAAAAAAATTCAGGAGCCCAGGCCCTAACCATACTTGAGTCAACCACATCAATGCCTCCTCCCTTCCAATTGATCAGGTCATCCGATTCCCAATGAAAAATAGTTGGATGATCCCAGCCTTTGGTATGAACGAGGTGAAACTTGCCATTTACACGATTCACAAAAGGATCGCGCAAACGAACACCCGAATCAAATACCGGTTCGTTATTATTTAATGCCGTCCAGTTTTTTGCGTCGTAACTATAGGCCAAATGCAACTTTTCGCTGCTCGACTTAAAGTAAGGCATAATGTATGCTGTATACTCTTTTTCAGCATCTCTCTTTATAAAAGAACAGCTTTGAATGATAGCCGCAACTGCAATTATTACTAATAATAGCTGTTTCATTTCTTATCCATAATTTGTTTAATAAACTCCGTTTCCTCTTTTATGTATGGCAAACCATCTATGCGCAATACATCGTGAAACCACAACTCAGGCTCTGCGGTATAGCTCTTATCCCACGAATCCCATGGGTAGATGGTCTGCGATTTACCATTGACAAATCCCCAATTATAAGCTGCTACATTGTATTTCTTAAAAATGGGCAATATATCCTGAAACGTTGATCCCACAGTACGAGCCATATACTCGGTACAAACCAGTGGGCGGTTCGATAGTGCCAAACGCTTCACCTGTTTTTCTGTGGTTTTTGCATCAGCATAGCAATGGAAGTTAATCAGATCAGAATTTTGATAGGCAAATGCATCAATGGCACTCATCTGATCCAGCTCCTTATGAATGGATGTCCAAACATCGATGCAAATGGGTTGTGAAGGATTTACTTCACGTGCCCATCGGTGAACTTTTTTCAGCAAATCGAGCGAGTATTTCGATTTATTTTCAGGCTCCATTCCTTGCTTTCCGTAACTACCGCCATTGGTGTTTCCCGGCTCATTGTATATGTCCCAAATAACAACACGCTTGTCATTTTTAAAATGCGTCATAATTCCTTTGATATATGGCTCCAAGGCATCACACTTTTTAGAATCAATAAGCACCTCGTGTCCAGGACTTTGTACCCAACCCGAATTATGCACATGTGGTTGAGGCTCCGGCTGCTTCCCAAATTGAGGGTAAGGATGCCAAACATCATCCAGCAATACCAGCATAGTTTTTATCCCATGTTGGTCGGCTATCTCCAGGTATTGTTCGATGCGATTAATAAAACCCTGAGCATCTTGCTCCCAAAGCATGTGATGCAAAAACACGCGCATGGTATTAAATCCCAGATCAGCCGCCCAGCCCAGTTCGCGGTCAATGGTTTCCGGATCAAAGGTATCGGCCTGCCACATCTCCAGCTGATTAATGGCTGTTGATGGCGCAAAATTGGCACCCACTAACCAGCCTTGCTTCTTATACCATTTATTTATTTTCTTTTCGCTCCAACGTTGAGCTTGTCCGCTACCAATAAGTCCAAAGACAAACAATAAGGTCAATAATAAATTTCTCATATCCATAAATTAGTGCCGTAATTATCATTAATCTATCAATCGACCAATCAATACATTAATAATTAATCCCGGCCTTATATTTTTTTATTTATAATTCTTGATTATTTTTTTAGCCAGCTTGCCGGGTACTTTAAATACTGTTCCGTGTCGCACACCGCCCGTAAACGAGATTTGATCCGAAATATCAGTCCAGTTGATTAAATCTGTTGATTCAACAGCCCCCATTTTTCCCTTTCGATATTTATCGAAGAAGACAATGTATTTTCCACTCAATTTTAAACAGGTTGGTCCTTCAGCCCAGTAATCACCTGTAATTGGTTCCGAAGGTTTGGTATATGGTCCTTCGATATTTTTGGCTTTGGCCCAGCGAATGTTTTTCTCAGCCTTTGGATGGCGGGTTTCATCTTTTAGAAACAGGATGTAATCCTCATCGGCCAATTTAAGAATGGATCCGTCGATCACATTAAATCCATGATCATAAAATAGTTTGGTTTCCGAAAAAGTTTTAAAATCCTTAGTCGTTACCGAATACATGCGGTGATTGTATTTTCTGTCCCCCGTTGCATCCGTTTCCGGGAAACGTCCGGGAATGGTGGTCGACCAGAAAATCATGTACTTCTCCTTTACATCGTCGTACACAATCTCAGGTGCCCAGCAATTCAATGCTGTCTCCTCGTGCTTCATTACAGGTATGTAAATCTGCTCCGACCAGTTAATTAAATCTTTTGAACTGGCATAACCAATGCCGTGTTCATTCCAGCCCGGTGTCCATACCATATGAAAACGTTTATCGGGCCCATAGATGATACACGGATCGCGCATTAAAACACTCTCTCCTACTTCTGGCTGCAGGAATGATTCATCATTTTTTAAAGTATTCCATTGATAACCATCTTCACTGTAAGCCAGGTGAAGCCCATCTTCCCCATTTCCTTTAAAATAAGAGAAAAACAACACCTCTTTTTGTGCCATGCCCATCATTGGAATAATGGTCAGAATGACTAATAATATCTGTTTCATAATCTTCTTTAATCGTTATTTCTTTAATACTAATAAACGCGTGAGTTAATGCTCTTAACCTTTTCAGGTTCCATTTTAATTACCTCCCGATCGTAGGTCATCAAACCATTAACTTCGCCTTCAACATCTGTAGTTTGGGTATAAATAGCAGCTGCCAAACCTTTTTTCCTGAGAGCCGGTATTTTTTCAATTAGTTTGGCGTAATTCTTCAACAGAACTGTTCGATCATCGTAGTTGCGATAGCCCCAGTTTTTATCTTTTTGCCACAGATGGTCTTTCACAGGTAATCCGAGCCCACCAAACTCACCTAAAACAAGCACGCGCCCATTCATAATATTTGGAGCATGATTATTGGCATCCGGCATGCCGGGTCCCGGATATTGATGCTGATCAACGGTATGTCCTGCTGCGAAAAAATTACCTCCACTCGGTCCATTCACCAGGCGCGAAGGATCATGCTTCATTGTCCAATTGATAATTTCAACCGAGTTAAACTGCCCCCACGCCTCGTTGAATGGTACCCACATAACAATGGACGGGAAATGGTAAAAATCATCCATAATTTCTTTCCATTCGTCTTTAAACTGCTGAGCCGATTGTGCTGTTCGTGTCATTTCACGCCCGTCATATCCGGATGGGCCCCGCCAATCGGCACTTTTATCCCCATTGGGCATATCCTGCCAAACCAACATACCCATTTTATCGCAATGGTAATACCAGCGGGCAGGTTCCACTTTTACGTGTTTGCGGATCATGTTAAATCCACTGTTTTTGGTTACCTCAATATCATATTTCAAAGCCTCGTCGGATGGCGCTGTATAAAGTCCTCCGGGCCACCAGCCCTGATCCAGGGTTCCCAACTGGAACAGCTCCTTGTTGTTTAGGTACAAACGCTCATGTCCATCGGCTCCAACACCCACGCTAATCTTACGCATGGCAAAATAGCTTTTTACCTCGTCTACTTTCTTGCCATTCTTCTTTAGAGTAACTTTTAAATCGTATAAAAACGGTTGTTCCGGTGACCAAAGCTTAGGCGTTTTGATGGTCAATGATAATTGTTTATTTAAATCTCCATTAATTTCGGCAACTTTCTTCCCACCATCGTAAGCCTGAATGTTTACCTGGTAAGCTTTTGTTTGCATGTGTTTTGAAAGGGCAGCAACTGATACCTGGTTATTGTCCACATCCGGTGTTATTTTCAACGAAGCAAATGCTTGTTTCGCAACAGGCTCCAGCCATACTGTTTGCCAGATACCACTAACGGGCGTATACCAGATACCATGAGGTTTCGTTATTTGCTTACCACGGGCTTGGGTGCCATTGCTGGTAGGATCCCAAACAGCCACAACCAATTCTTGCTGACCACCTGATGTTAATGCGTTGGTGATATCAAATGAAAAAGGATCGTAACCTCCCTGATGCATTCCGACCTTTACACCGTTAACATATACGGTTGCCTGCCAGTCTACTGCGCCAAAATTAAGTTGAATGTCTTTCCCTTTCCAGTTACCGGGTATTGTAAACGAGCGCTTATACCATAACATCTGTCGCTCGTTAATTCGCTTCTTTACCCCCGACAAGGCTGATTCTACGGCAAAAGGAACCAAAATTTCACCATCAAACTCTTCCGGTTTGTCGGCACGGCTATCGGCAATGGCATATTCCCATAAACCATTTAGATTCATCCACTTTTCACGCTCCATATGTGGGCGAGGATATTCCTGATGAACATTTTCGGCCGTAACTTCTTTGGCCCATTTACTTAATATATGGTCAGTATTTAATTGCCAGGCATCCTGTGCTCTTGCGTTGGATAGAATAAGCAAGGCTATAAAAACAATGGATATCGACTTTCTCATATTGTTACTATTTGAATTTATAAATGCAAACTGATTCATACTCCTCACCCGGATTTAACAGGGTAGATGGAAAATGGGCATGGTTGGGACTGTCAGGGTAATGCTGCGTTTCTAAACAAAAGGCTGTTCGGTGCTTGTAACTTAATCCATATTTACCCACATCTTTGCCATTCAGAAAGTTTCCGCCATAAAACTGTAAGCCTGGCTCATTGGTCCAAACTTCTATCATTCGTCCGTTTTTCGGTTCTGAAATACTTGCCGCCAGGCGAATCTTCTTATCGTTGCCGTTCAGCACCCAGTTATGATCGTAACCCAAACCATATTTTAACTGTTCAAAATCCTGATCAACACGTTCTCCAATAGCGGTAGCTTGTGTAAAATCCATTGGTGTGCCCCTAACCGGAGCAATCTCTCCCGTTGGGATTAACCCTTCATCCACCGGTGTGTAATGGTCTGCGTCAATCATTAATACATGATCGTTAATACTGCCCTTACCTGCTCCATGCAGGTTAAAGAAACTATGGTGGGTTAAATTCACATAGGTTGGAGCATCAGTAGTGGCTTTGTATAATATTTTTAACTCATTCTGATCGGTCAAATAGTAAATCACTTTAACTTTCAGGTTACCCGGATAACCTTCCTCCATATCTTTCGACAAATAGCTGAGTTCAAGGGTTGATTCGTCTAATTGCTTAGCATCCCAAACCACATTGTTAAATCCATCCACACCACCGTGTAAGTGATTCTCCCCATTATTAACAGCTAAGGTATAATCTATCTTGTTAATTGTAAATTGTCCCTTTGCCAAACGGTTACCATAACGCCCGATTAATGCACCAAAATAGATTTCATTACTATTTATGTAGCCATCAATGCTTTCATACCCAAGCACAATATCTTTAAACCGGCCATTTTTATCTGGTGTCCAAAGGTTGACAACACGGCCTCCGTAATTGGTAATTTGTGTAACAATGCCGTTGCTATTCTTTAAGGTGAATAGTTTTATTGCTTTTCCATTAATGGTTGTATTGAAATTTGATTCGGGGATTAGTTTCACCGAACTATTATTGGAAGGCTTACATGAAAATAGTAAAACTCCGAATAGAAGATTTAAGATTTTGTTTTTCATTGTACTACGGTTTAATTAAATATCTTGTTGTTTTTATCACTATTTACTTTCGCAGGTAAATTCTAACGCGTTGGTTCGACAGGTGCTAAAGGCCCAAATTCACCTTGAGCAGCCTCCTTTACACTATAGTTTTTATACATCCAGTGATCGCGATACCAGGTGCATGCATGGTAATCATCTTTGATAGCTGCCATTTTATCATACAGTTGCTTTCGCAGGTTTTGTTCCACTTTTTGATAACGGGGCAATCCGGCCACATTTCTCTGTTGATAAGGATCCTTTAAACGATCAAAAAGAAAGACTTTTCCATCCCGTCGGTAAACTCCATAAGTATATCGTTTGTCACGAACTGCGCGCCACTCATAGCCATCTTTCCACTGCCAGGTATGTCCCATCCCCTGTTGTAAAGCAAAATCAGGAGCCTCACCCTTTTTACCTTCTACTAAATGACTTAAATCCATCCCTTCCATCTCATCAGGAATAGCTGCTTTTAAACCCATTAACCCCAACAAAGTGGGGGCAATATCCGGAGTATTTATACAGGCATCATTGCTGCCGGCTTTTTGTTGCTTTGGAGCTCTCACTAATAATGGGATTCTGGCTGCTTCTTCATAAAAACACAGTTTAAACATGCGCCCCTGTGAGGTAAACATCTCACCATGATCACTGGTGAATACCACAATGGTATTATCCGCAATTCCCAACTCATCCAGCCTATTTATGATTCGTCCAAACTGCTGATCGATGGAATGAACCATGGCGTAATAGCACCTCATTGTTTCCTGGTAACCTTCCCCATGAATAAACTCATACTGCCAGGCACTATCGCCTTTGAAAAACAGATGAGGAAAACGATCCATGTAAGGATCCGGCTCATCTTTGAAATTAGCAGGTAAATCGAAACGAGTGGTGGCGAATTTTTCGTAACAATCAGCCGGTACATTATTTTTCGTCCAGGGATCATGCGGAGGATTCCACGAAAGAAACATGGCAAAAGGCTTATCTTTCTTTGTAGCTGCGGTCATATAGTCACATGCTAAAGAAGTAAATTCTTCGGGACCATATTTCCCGCTTAGATCTATTCGCTTCTCTTGCCCCTCTTCTCCATCGGTATAATAATAGGCTTTATAGCTTTCGTGATGAAAGGAATAGCCGGCCCAGTAATCATCAAACCCAAAACGCTCCGGCCCTTTCTTATACGACCTGCTATGACGATCATTTAAATGCATTTTTCCGACATAAGCACAATTGTATCCGGCATCATTTAAAACATGAGCGATGGTTCGATGATTAAGACTCATATTCAGCTCATTAATCACCATTCCGGTAGAGCTCACATATTTACCCGTTAGTAAACTGGAGCGGTAAGGCGTACACACAGGCGATACCGATACTGCATTGGTAAAACGAACGGCATCTCTGGTAAATACATCCAAATTGAGGGTTATGGCTTTGCTATCGCCGGCATAGGCTAAAACATCAGCCCGCAGTTGATCTGCAAATACAAAAACCAGGTTGGGTCTTTTGCATTCTTGCCCCATACTATTTAAACCCCAAAGCAGGCTCAGAACAGCTGTTGTGAATTGAATCAAAAGTTTGGCTTTCATTACAATACTTTATTATATGTGAATTGTGGGCTTCTTAATAAAATGAAGACCCACAATCCCTAATCGATATTTATTTCACTACCGGGAACGCACTGATACGTAATCGTGCTGCGCCCATAGGAATTAATTCAATATCTTCCGTTTTTTCGGATGAAGCAACCGGACTGTCCATAATTTCGCCACAAAGCTTATGCTCGTCGATTTGCCACTCAGGAATACGTTTTCCTTTTGCTTTCAATTTAATAGGAGCAGCTTCTGGAGTAAACGGGAAGTTGTTGCCTGGCCACTCGCCCTTCACCACTTCAAACGAATTGGCCAAATTATTGGCATCGTAAATCAAACCATAGTTCCATGCCGATAATGGACTTATTTCCCAGGACGGCCACTTAGCCTTGTCAACACCATCTTGCCATTGAGAATCACCAATAGCAGTCTCTTCACTGTCTTTTCTTTCATAAGCCTCTTCAATCTTTAAAGAAAAGGTCAATGGCCCGTAATTAACACTCGCACTATTGTGGTTCTTTTCCCAACGTTTCACACCTAATTCCATTGGAAAATCAATGATCACAACGTCTCCCGATTGCCATTTTCTGGTTAGTTTAGCATAGCCTGCCGCGCTTGTTTGCAAATCAAGCTTTTGCCCATTTACTTTAATACCGGCATTCTTACACCATCCGGGAATCCTTAAGTACAATGGAAACTCAACTGCTTCCTTCACTTCAAGGCTTAATTTAATCTGCTCTTCAAACGGATAATTTGTCTCTTGCTTAATTGTAATATCTTTACCATTTGCCACTTTAGCCTTTACTGTGCTGGCACTGTAAATAGCAGCCACTAAACCATTATCAGGTGTTGCCATCCACAGGTTTTCGACAAAATAAGGCCAGCCCTGTGCATGGTTATGCTGGCAGCAGCGCGAACTAAAAGGGTTCATCATTAAAAATGGTCCGCTGTTATCGATGCCGGGGTGATGATTTTCGTGATCACAAAGTACCATATTGGGGGATGTGATGTAATGCAAAGATTTAAAATCGGGCATTACAGCCGCAGGATATGTGTTGAAAGCCACTTCTTCGGCATGATCGGCCCAAAAAGGATCGCCCGTGATGCGTAACAGGTGCTCATCGGAGTTCATTTGCTCAACAATACCACAGGTTTCAATACCCTGACGCGGATCATCGTAACCCGGACGACAATTTTCATCTGATCCGAACATACCTCCCGGAACCTGGCCAAAGTATTCGCGAATAATGTTGAAGTTATCATAGGTAGCTTTTAAGTCTGCTTCCTTATGGCTCAGCAAGTAATACTGAGCGGGCTCACGAAAACACTGTGCATGGTTCACGTTGTGCCAGTCGATCTGGGTTGTCCACCATTCAGGCCAATCCTGATCATTATACCTCTTGTGCTGACGACACTGAATATCACTTCGTTGATGATCACGACTCGTCCATGGGGCTGTATTTCGATGTATCTTCTCCATCAGCTCCAATAAAAACTCCTCACCTGTCCGGTTATATAGCCACATAACACTGTGCAAATTATCACCACCACGAATGCGCTGCCAATAAGGCGTCAAGAATTCTTCATCGGGCACGGTTAACTGAAACTTAAAATATTTTGTCATCAGGTCAATCACGCGCTGATCGTTGGAATATTCGTAATACGACTGCAAACAATAAAGCATGATCATGTTACCCCAAAAATCCTGTCCTCCATGTGTCATACGCTCAGGTCCGAAATTACCATCGGTTCGTTGACTCGCCAGAGCCGCTTCTATCCAAACCTTAGATTCATCCAAAATTCGTTTGTCATTGAGGATATACCCCAGGTTTGCAAAGCCCTTTAACCAATAAGGTACTTCTTCCCAACCCCACTTACCTTTACCGTCTGTGGCCAGCCAGGCATTATCTTCCTTTTGCAACCAGGCACTGATTTCTCCCAAATGCCCTGTTAATCCATTTTGCTGACGCACCAGGTATTCCTTCAACCAGCCTTCAGGTTGAATACTACCCACAGGCAATTTGATAAAAGCACTTGGTTTTAACG
Organism: Carboxylicivirga sp.; assembly: GCA_025210475.1. GTDB lineage: Bacteria > Bacteroidota > Bacteroidia > Bacteroidales > Marinilabiliaceae > Carboxylicivirga. Next base: position 62,739 of record JAOARW010000067.1, read on the forward strand.
GTGCTTTATTGCCAATGTAGTTAGTATTTGAATGCGCCGTATCGGGCCGCTTTACTAAATCGATCTGTGTTTGATCATTGCCAGAACAGGCCATCAAAAGCACGGTAATCAATAATAGAAATGATAGTTTAATCTGATCCATAGTGTGTTTATGTATTGATGATTTTTTCGTTTCAATACAAAACTAAAAGCAGACCATTACACCCGTTAGAAGACTCTCGCATAAAACTGGTACTTATGTGCAATAAGTCAAATTAACAGTTATTTAGCAAGGTTAACCATTGCTCTTTAGACATATGTACCATCAATTTGAACACACTTGCAGAGCCTGAACACTTCTATTTTTTAATGGCCTTTTCAGGATATGCGAACGGCTTTTTTCTTTACGGGATTTGACATGGATTCCTGTTCTGCTCCTATATATGAGAATAAAAATGATTGACAGCTTCAATAATTTATATTCCACTGAAAAAACACAACCAGCCCTAAGCAAGGAGAAAATCAATAGACAGACATTAAAGATTACTTTTAAAGTCACCTACCTCCGAGGTAAGCCTCTGGAAATTTTATTAATTAAAATTTCAGAACTCAGAATAATACCAAGTGTTGATTTCACCATGAAAATGGCATTACTTATTTCCCCGATTTTGCCTCTTGCAATTGATACGCACGTGGGGTTAAGTCGAAGTGCTTTTTAAAACATCGCCCAAAATAAGAAGGATCTGTAAAACCGACCTTCTCAGAAACCTCTACCACCGGGTATTGATTGGTGCTCAACAGCCGGGCTGCTTCTTTCAAACGCAATGACTGAATAAAAGCCGAAGCCGACAAGCCTGTTATTTCCTTAAGCTTCATATGTAATAAGGAGCGACTGACCGCCATATTATCTACCAACTCGGTTACCTTAAAATCGGCATCATCAAGGTGATCATAGACAATTTTAATGGCCTTTTTCAAAAATTCTTCATCGCGATCGGAACGGGTCACTTCCGTTACTTCAATTCCCAACTCGGCCTCAAAACGCTGTTGCCAAACTGTTTTCAAACGCAGAAGATTAGTCAGGTGAGTTTCAAGAATAGCTGAATTAAACGGTTTCTCTAAATACACATCTGCCCCCTGCTTTAAACCATCAAACTGGTGTTGAACACCTGTACGAGCCGTCAGCAAAATAATAGGTATATGGCTGGTATGAATATCTTCTTTTACCTTACGGCACAGCTGCAGACCATCCATCTCGGGCATCATCACATCGCTAATGATAATATCCGGAGCTTTATCTTTTATCAAGCCCCAGGCATCTTTACCATTCATGGCTTTAAGCACCTCATATTTTTGCCCCAATGAAACAGCCAGGTAGTCAATTAAATCAACATTATCCTCGGCAATGACCAACAGTGGCTTGTGCTTAGTCTTGATTTCCGGTATCTGATCAAATGGCGTACTTTTCGATACCTCATCGGATATTAACCAGGCGTCGGTTTTTTCCTCCTGTACATCCTCCGCAATGGTATAGGGCGTTTCACTCACATCCAACACCACTTTAAATACCGAGCCTTTACCCAATTTACTTTCCAGGTTGATTTGCCCCCCATGCAATTCGGCCAGACTTTTTGTTAATGACAAACCTATCCCACTGCCGGTATGATCATCCTGCTGATTATCTACCTGGTAAAACCGTTCAAATACTTGCTTTTGATCCTCTTCAGATATTCCACTACCCGTATCACTCACCGTAATACTAATAAGCTGATCGGAATTTTCTTTTAGAGTAACAATAACCTCACCATTTTTGGGGGTAAATTTAAAGGCATTGGACAACAGGTTACTCAGGATGCTATCAATTACCTTATCATCAAAAAATACCTGCTGATTATCCAGATCACTCTCCCATTTATAGTTCAAGCCCTTGCTTTCGGCCATGGGTTTAAATCGAAGGCAAATATCATTGAAGGTACTTACTATATTAGCTTGTTGTTTTATTACTTCAAATTGTCCCGACTCACTTTTTCGGAATTCGAGCAATTGATTAATCAAGGTTTGCAGGCGCTTTGCGTTTTTTGAAACCAGGCTGATTATATTTTGTGCCGAAGCTTCCATCTGCAAATGCTTTATTTTTTCCAATGGATCGATAATCAAACTCAGGGGTGTTCTGAATTCATGCGAAACGTTGGTAAAAAAGCGCATTTTATGCTGGTTCAATTCCTTAATTTTCTCTTTTTCCAAACGCTCGTATTCAAGCGTTGCCTTTTCGGCCTGCCTTATACTGTGCCACCTGCGATACATCAACAGAAGAAACATCAGAATAAGAAAATACAAGGCATACCCCCAATTACTTTTCCAAAAGGGTGGTTTTATCTGGATGTAAATACTCGCTCCTTCATTGTTCCAAACACCATCGTTATTACTCGCTTTTACCAGAAAACGATACTTTCCAGGAGGCACATTGGTGTAACTTGCCTTATTATCGTTACCCACTTCGTGCCATTGTTCCTCAAATCCATCCAGTTTGTAGGCAAATTTATTGGCTGACGGTGCCGTATAATCCATGGCCGCAAACTGAAAATCAATCATGTTCTGATTGTATTTCAGAAGAATGCTATCCGTTTGGTAAATTGGTTTGGACAATATGCCATTCTGATCATCCGGTTTAAGTTCCTCATTCAACAAGGCCATCCGAACAATTTTCACCTCCGGTTTTTCGTTGTTGAATCGGATATCTCTTGGATGAAATGCAATCAAACCATTTACCAATCCCATATAAATGGTTCCATCGGAATGCTTAAAACCGGCCTTGTAATTAAACTGTTGCACCGGCAAGCCATCTTTGGTGGAGAATATGCGAAAACGGCCAGTCTCCGGCATATAGCGCAGCATTCCTTTGCTGGTGGTTGCCCATATATGATGCTGGTCATCTTCAACGATGGAACAAATGTTATTATCAGGCAAATCGCCCTGTTTACTATAGTGCTTGATGCTCCAATTGGTTTTATCGAGGTGATAAAGTCCGCTATAACGACTGCCAATCCATAAACTTCCATCGTGCGCAACCGTTAATTCGTTAACATGATTTGGCAAAGTTACCGTGGTATCCGTTATTAAATCGCGAATTGGTATAAATTCCTGCTGCCCTTTTAGTCGTACATTAACTCCATTGTAGTGAGTACCCACCCACAGGTTACCGGCTTCATCCTCCTCAATGTCATAGGTAAAAGCATGCCCTAAAGCTCCATTCGCCCTTACAAAATTATCAGATTCAGGACGGTACCAACACAGGCCTGCTGTGGTTCCAATCCAAAGAATTCCTTCACTGTCCTTATGCAAACCATAAATGGAATTGGAAGGCAAATCCCCCGGCACTCCATTGCTTTGATACCACTTATAGCCACCTTTTATTTTCTTATTTAAGCCCCCGGTATAGCTACCAATCCAGAGTTGATTATCCTGATCGAACTCCAAAGCATGGATATTCACATAACTTAAGCCATTGGCTCCTGATTTGTAATGCGTAAAGTGTTTGTCCTTCGTATTAAAATAGTTGATTCCTCCATCTTCGGTACCAAACCACAAGTTAGACTTATCATCTTCAATTATCTGACTAACAGCCTTTCCACTCATGTAAAAAGGAGCCGGTCCTGCCTGATAGTACTTAAAATGATTGCCTTTATTCAAGTATACATTGATTCCTCCAAAATAAGTGCCAACCCACATATTACCCTGCCTATCCTGATAAACCGTATACACTGCATTATCATTGATCGATGCCGGATTATTAAAATCCTGCAAATGCGATTTCATGCTATGGTTTTGTGGATTGTATACATTAATTCCCAGCTCCGAACCAATCCAAATATCTCCTTTGTTATCGCTGGCCATGGCACGCACATTATGGCTACTTACTTGTAACGCTGTATCCTGGTAACTTATCCCTTCAATACTATTTCCATCTCGACTAACCTTAAATACGCCATAACCGGAAACCAACACATAAATATTACCCAGCTTATCTTCACTAATGCCTTCAACGCGATAATGACTGAACTTGTGCTTGTCACTAAAATCTATTAATCTAAAGTCGTTTGGATGATCAATATTCTCAATGCGAATCAAACTGTTATCGGTACTTAACCAGTAGGTCTGTTTTTGATCGCACCATATTCCACTTACAATCTGCCTTTTACCATTGATTTGAGGTGAAGCAAACTCTTCAAATAATCGACTCTTATAGTTATATAAAAATAAACCACTGGATGAGCTAAGCCACAGACGCCCATCGGATGTACATTGAATATAATGGGCTGAATATGGAAAATTCAAATCTCCATCCTTATCAGATCCATAAGTTAGAAATCGATCTGTATTGGCATCATATCGCGCCAAACGGTTCCCTGATACAATCATCCATATTTGGCCCTCCTTATCGGTCACTAACTGATAAACCCAGTCGGATGGCAAACCATATGGCTGATCTTTTTCGTACTGATAATTGGTAAATGTTCTGCCATCAAAACGCGACAAACCATTTTCGGTTCCAAACCACATAAAACCTTCACCATCCTGTGTAATAGCACAAACGGTATTATGTACCAGTCCCTGGTTTGATGTATAATGTTCAAAATAAAGTTGATCGTTGGCTAGTGGGCTAAACAAGCACATCAGCCACATTACCATTATAAATAAGAAATGCTTTATTTTTAACATGAAGTATTAGTTGGCAAAATAAACATTCATCAAATATAAAGATAACCAAGCTATGTTCATGAAAAAAAATTGACAGGGTGCCTAAAAATATCCCGAGCCACTGTTCGATTAACTCAGTATATTTAAGAACACCCTGCCTGTCGCTATTCTAACCCTGTTAACTTGAGTTCAACCTGAATTCTGAGATAGAACTCAGATTATTATAAAACTCGCTTGGCTCGCGGCTGCAGATGCGTCAGACTGCCAATCTGTATCGGCTTGCCTGTTTCGATACTGTTGCGCGCTGCCACTCCAATAAGTATCGACATGGCTCCATCACGTGTGCCGGCCATGTGTTTGAATTCATCTTCTTTTTCAGGATGAAGAAAGATTTGATTGTGTAAACGAACATCGCCACCACCATGACCGCCACGGCTATATGGCACATTTAGTGTTTCGGCTTTGTCCCATAGTTTATGCAGAATGATAGGCTTACCTTCTTTCTTCTGATTTTCGCTTTGATCCATTTCGGCAGCATGTAGCTCATCCTGGCTTAGATTAGCCTTTTCAAGATAAGGTACATCCAGGAAGGCTTCCAAACGTCCTTTTGTGCCGTTAAATGCAATACGCCACCCTTCCCATGGTGAATAAGTGGTTAGCATATAGTTGGCATACACATTATTGGCATATTTAATGCTGACATTCATTTTATCGTAAATATTGATCTCAGGACGGAATAAGCAATTATCACGAATGTAGCCATCGTGCTTTTCGTGCATTACATAACGCTCATAATCGCCTCTGCTTTTAGTAATATCCCAGTAAAATTTACAGCTCGATTTTTCGTTACAGTTACGACAGTTTACCCCTTTCTTTTCCGGGTTTCGTCCATAGTATTCAAGGTCACCATAAGCAAAAACCTCTTGTGGCTCAGAGTTTAGCCACCAGTTTAACAGATCGAAATGGTGGGTTGACTTATGTACCAGTAAGGACCCGCTATGCTCCCTTTGCCCGTGCCATCTGCGAAAATATGACGCTCCATGACTGGTGTTCAGCATCCAGGTAAAATCAACCGACACTACATCGCCAATATCTCCACGGTCCAACATTTCTTTAATCTTGGTATTGTATGGGCTCCAGCGATAATTAAATGCAACAATTACTTTTCGTTTGTACTTGCTTTCCGCATCTAATATCTCCTGACACTTATCTTCATCCGTTGTCATTGGCTTTTCGGTTAACACATCTACGCCGGCCGCTAAAGACTTAACAATGTATGTATGGTGTGTGGCATCCGTGGTAGTTACCATTATCAAATCAGGCTCTTCCTTTTTTATCATGTCCTCAAAACTGTTATATAAACCACAGTTTTTATCCACACCAATGTAATTGGCTGCATACTTTAATCGTCCCGGATTATGATCGACCAAAGCCACAAACTCAACAATATCGCCATATTCTTTTATTATGCGTTTTCCCCAAAAACTATTTCCTCTTACACCAGTTCCAATCAGAACAAGTTTAAGTTTTTTGCCGCTTGATTTAATGGCCGCTTTTAATGGCCCTGCCACTACTGTTCCTGCAGCTACAGCACCTACCGTAGTTAAAAATTTTCTTCTGCTTAGCATGAGTTAATACTTTTAAAATTTAGAATATCATTTGAATATTTTCACTCTTCACTTGTGTGCGCACACACATCTATTGTAAATGTAGATTCTTATGCATATTTTAGCTTCTTTTATTTGGATTTAATTGTAAATTATCCGTTAAAAAAACAATTAACACGCTTAATAATCAATATGGTAGCAAACAAGTCTGCACTTATTCGGGAACACTTAAAAAAAATAACCAATAGTCATGCATTAAGCAAGTCGAGTGTCAACAAAGAATTATTAAAATACCTTGTTGAGCAATCGGTCAAGGGTGAAACCTTAAGTGAATACCAAATTGCCTTTGATGTGTTTGGCAAAAGGCACGATTCGGATAAAGAAAAAAATGTTAGGGTTTACATGCATAACCTTCGAAAAAAAGTTAAAGACTACTACTCAAACGAAGGTGTTCATGACGTTATCAAATTTGAAATTCCCAAAGGCAGCTACCAAATAAATTTTGCGGTAAATCAAAAGGCACTTCTGAAAATACGCGTCCAGAAATATGCTCCTCACCTACTCATTTCGAGTGTAATAATTTTAATGCTTGCTATTGGATTATTTTTTAGCAAGAACAAGCCCAAAGCCGCCAAACATTTTATCTGGGACCAGTTAAGCCAATCCAGTTATCCAACTCTGGTAGTGCTGGGCGATCATTACTTTTTCGCAGGCGAGAGTCCTTTGGGCAATCATTGTATGATGCGCATGAACAATGTAAATTCTGAAGGTGATTTAAAAGAGTTAGTGAAGAAACATCCTGAAATACAAACCAAGGTCAGACATTCGAATCAAACCTATATTAACAAACAGGCACCTTTTGGACTTTACAAAGTGATGATGTTGCTTGGAGGCGGACAAACAGAAATTGAAATGATGTTTTCAAGTGAATTCAGATGGGAAAATGCTGAAAACAGAAATGTTATATTTATCGGCTCATTTAAAACTCAAAACATTTTTAAAGGTGTGCACGAGAAAATTGGCATCAACTACAGGGTTGGCAGGTCCATTATTAATTTCCTGGAGAATGATTCTGTTGTGCCCTACCAATGTAAAACGGATGGTTTTCTCTCCATTGAATACCCGACATTCTCTCATTTTGTAACCGACGATGGGCGACAGGTGATTTCTTTTATGAGCAACCGCGACGTTGGTGTGATGGGCTTGTTGAATTACCTGAGTCAGCCGGCTTATCTTGAAGAATTTGAAAGCCTAACAAAAAGTTTGAAAACGTCTAACTTCAGAGCTATTTTTGAAGTTAAAGGACAGGGACTTACTAATTTTGAGGCCAAGCTAAAGAAAATTGAAGGAATCGAAGCCAATATAAACGAATTGTGGCCGGAATAAATGCCATTTCTGTAAAAGCAAGAGGGTGTTAAAAAATATTGTAAGCATCTGTTCATTGAGCGAAGTCGAAGTAACTGATGACTGATAATCAGCATCAATCAAATTTCACCTCAGCAGTACAACCAACCCGATGGACGAGCTTAATTTTTGAACACCTTCCTGCCAAGCTTATATTTTAAGACTATCGTTTGTAAGTACCATCGGGTAGAACCGTTGGAAACTTGTATTGCTCGTTGGTTAAGAGCTTATAGATTGCCTGATCGGTATCTTTTACCTTCTGAACTGTATTCAGTTTCCATTCATGGCCAATCTCATTTAAACGATTTTCCTGTGCTCCCAAAATGGAAGACATGGCCCAGTAGAAATATTCGGTCACCTGGCAATCGTACGCGCAGGTATTATCATCATAGCTGTACCAGGCATTTTCAGGATATTTAGATGGTATTGAAGCATGGTATCCCCCACGTGCAACATCCATTGCATTGGAAATATCGCTTCCCTGTTTTTCACCGAACACCTCTGGATAGACGTAGGAATAGCCCGAATGAGTTATGATGTGCCATATTTCTTCAATTGACGCATCAAATTGCCCCTTTTTACCTCCACTTACATAGTTTGGCTGGGTTTCGTTATTACCCAAATCCTGCCCCATTCGTCCCGATGGAAAAGAACCATTAAGATCACTTTCCTTTTTCCACATCACAACAAATGCTTTGTTTTCCTTCATCTTATTATGAACTAAAGCATTATCAATCGTTCCATCTTCGTCGTTATCGAGGTATTGTGCCATCACATTGGCCGCATGCAGCAAGTTGGCATCAGTAACTCCGGCAACGGCATAGATATCGATACCGAATACCACCACTTTTCGGTTAAAATTTTTCAAGATACCATCTGTGTTAGCCACAATTGTAAAGTTAGGATCACTTCCCGGGTCAATTGAGGCATTCGACGTTGCCTCGTCTTTTGAACAGGAGGCTCCTACTAAAGTAATTAAAACCAATGCTGCCACAGATTTTACCATAACGTTTTTCATACTCATATAATTTTTGATTAAAGCATTATCATTTTCCAATGGCAAATGAAGAACTATCATTGGTAAAAACATCATTGAAAACGTCCGATTGCTTCTATCCGGACTTCTGAATGGAATCCTTGAACTGCTTGGGTGTTATGCCTTCGATGGCTTTAAAGGCACTGTAAAAAGTTGATTTGGAATTAAAACCAGCCTCATAAGCCAAACCCATAAACGAGAGCTGAGTGGCCCGTTCGGATACCAGTAGTTTTTTAAATTGCTCAACCCGGTATCGGTTAATGAACTGGTAAAAATTACAATTTTCCTGCTGATTAATTAATCGTGATACTTCCTTTTCATTCATTCCAATGGCCTCTGATAAGCCTCTCAAGTTGAGTTTCGGATCTAAAAATAACTGCTTCGTCTGAATCTTGTTTCTGATCTCAACCCACAATTGGTTATCGTTATTTTCAATATCATTAAAACTTTGCTCTTCGCTTTCTTCAGGGATTTTTTCCTCACAGCAAGCAAACATCTTTTGAGTAAAAATCTCGTGCTGCGAAAATCCATTATGTCCTATCCAAAAAATCATAAAAAGAGTAAACATGCTGGATATTCCTGCAAAATATTCACCTAACCAATCTGCCTGGATTACAACCAGATCTTCTGTTATCCATAAAACATGAAAGCCCAGGAAAATTAAGACGATCACCTTTATCCATTTAAGCGTTAACTGTTCAAGATTAGAATAGTAACTCCTGACACTTTTTTGATGTTTCTTTAAAAGTCGAAGAATAAAGACAAGAATAGCAATATTAAACAGATACTCAAACAGCTGCAGGCTTTCACCAATAATATTAAATAAAACTCCCGGCAAGAAAAGCCAGAACATATGTTTCCCTCTTTTTAAATTGATGGTTTGTTGCACATACATTAGCAAAAGAGGCATTGTAAACATGGACGATTGCATGATCCAACAGTCCAGTTCAAGGTATTGCTCCATCAATACCGATAGCACTTCTATCGACAGGCTAAACAGACACAGACCCAGATAAATGTTAGCTCTTTTATTCTCCGACTTGGTGGCTACAAAAAGCAAGGCCAGCATAAAAGCTGTTGTAAAAGAGAAGATATCAGCTATAGAGAAGATATTGAGATCTAATTGAATTGTGTATTCTTGCATCTGACTAATAAAATAAGATGATATAAAACAAAACGGCTGCTTTTATAAAAACGTATAAAAGCAGCCAATTCTGTTAAGTAATCAATTAAATCCTTACTATAAACCTACTCATTTATAGCCTGGTCCATAGCTTATTGTTGAAAAATATTGTACGGTATCGAATGTCCTTCAAGCTTTAAGGCCACAACACCATGTGACTTCACTTCAAAAACCAATGAATCAGCACTTTGTTTGTCCATCGTTTCTTTCTTCCACAAGTCGCGAACCGAGTATCCTTTAGGGGCCTCAATACCAATATCTGAAAGCTTTAAGGTAATGGTCGTATCTTGTGCGCTGCGATTTAATAAAGCAACACCAACCTGTCCGCTGGCTGAAGTGATCAAAGGTTTGGCCCATACTTCCAGGTCGCCCTGATCAACTAATCGGCGAGCCTGGTAAACAAACGGATCTTGATTTAAAGCAATCACCTCTTCGTTGGTTAGAATGGATAAGGTTTCTTCCGACATGCTTACTAAATCATTACCAGCTAACAGGGGCGAATTCATTATACACCACATGGTAAAATGCGTTTTGTCTTCTTCGTATGTCATACCGCGCCCAACTTGTAACATATCCATATCGTTAACATGCCCCGGACCACTATATCGCCATAATTCGGCATTCAGATCCACAATGTGCATCACCGATTCAAAAGTATTGGCGATATCACCGGATATACGCCACGAATCAGCCACCTGAAGAGCCCACTTACCTGGAAATTTCCATCGACAAATGTTGTAAACCACATCTGGTCGTAAAGCACGAATTTTTCGCCCGATCTCGGTATAGCGTGTTTGTTCATCCAGGTCGAGCCAATCACCTCCACACCAGTCTATCTTAATAAAATCATATCCCCAATCCTTTAAGAATAACTGCAAATCTTCGTCATCATGACCATACAAGCCCATGCCAACTCCAATGGTATCTTTATCCCAGTAGGAAGCACAGGTATTAATACCGGCATCAGTATAAATTCCGGCTTTCAACCCTCTCGAATGGATGTAATCGGCCAGGTTTTTCATTCCGTTTGGGAAACGTGTTTTATGAACCAATAAGTTGCCGTTTTTATCACGACCTCCAAAATAACCATCATCAATATTGATGTAACTGTAACCGGCATCGGCTAATCCTCGGTCTACCATCGCATCCGCCTGACTTTTGATGATATCCTCGGTAATGTGAACCCGATAATTATTCCAGCTAGCCCAACCCATTATGGGTGTTTTCGGTCGTTCAGGCAGTTGCTTATTGGCAGGCTCTGTGCAACAGGCTGCCAGCAAACAACTCATAATCATTAAAAAAAAGATTTGTTTCATAATATTCATTATTAGTCTATTTCGATAGTTTTTATTTTAACCCACTTATTGACTTTATAGCGTTGATCTACAGCTATATTTACATCAGGCAATTCGTTTTTATCCCGATTAGTAATTCCTACCGCCAACGTATATTTTCCTTTAGCTAACGTAGCTGGTATGCTTAAGCTCGAAATATAGGTAAGCGGCTTACCTTTAATCCAGGTCGAAGGCTCTGCATCTTCGATACGAACCTGGTAAGATGTTTGCTTATTTTCATCGAGCAAAGCAAAACTAAGCCCATACTTATAGTTCCATTGCGGATTATTATTGGGCAATAATCCAACCCCATAATTCTCCCATGTATGCTTCAGGTTTAGATAACGATTATTCTGCTCTACATCTATTTGTGATGGAAATAAGCGATACCCTCCCTGTGCGATGAATCGCTGCACAGCAAGAGGACATTCTTCTATCCACATTTTGGCTTGTAATGGAACGCGCAAATCAAAAGTATTGGAATGAAAAGTCAGCGCATCATCTACTCCTTTGGCAAGCGCTTCGGGCCATGAATTCATCGTATAGGCTTTGTCGTTTTCATACCAATTGCCCTGCTTTTCACCTGTTGGATCATTTAACCAATAACAGCCTTCTCCTATTAATGGAGAGTTTGGAAAGAAATACTGCTTCACAAGCTCCTTTTCCTTTTGTCCAAACCAATGGCTTCCCAAACCATCACGTCGTGCCAGAAATTTTCTTTTTTCATAAACCAGATCTTTAGCCAATAAAAAATCGCCTGTTGAAAGATTGTAAACCAATAACACCTTTTTAAAGGAAGCCGCATAAAAAGCTGTAATCTGATCGATGACATAAAGCAGATTTTTGGAATCTTTTAAGCTGACTCCATGGCCTTCGCCCCAACGGCCAGCACCATACCCATCAATAAAATCAACTTCATCCGGGTTATCAAATCGCTCGCCAAATGCTTTAACAAAAGCACCGAATTTGTTCAAAAAAACCGGATCGTCGAAATAAGGATTTTTTACTTTTCCATTGTCGCAATCGACCAATTGGTAGTCGGCACCAGCTTCAAACACATACTCGGGCGTGGCTTGTTGCACCATATCTCTGCTATCGTGAAAAACCCGGAAAGCCAATTTTAGGTTTCGCTTTTTAGCCCCCTCCACAAACTCGATAAAATGCGGATCGTGCTCCCAGGCATATTGACCTTCTTCCGGTTCAAAGGCCGACCATAATGCGCGAATGTATAGAATATTGCTTACCTCATCGGCTTTAACAGCATCCATCTCCTGCCAAAAACTTTTGACATTTACCCGATCAAATTTTTCCTGAAAATGAGGATATAATTCCCAACCTTCGGAATACATCACCCACCCCATGCATGGATTTTTATAAACAGTGGTCGTATCCGGCGAAAAAGTGATGGTTTCAAATCCCTTATTCACAGGCTTGCACGATAATGCCAGGATTACTATACAAACAGGTACTATTAGTCTTTTTATCATTGTTGTCCAATTTTAAAAAAGCCTGACTTATTAAAGCCAGGCTAAATTAACTATTTATTCTATTATTAAATTAATAACCAGGATTTTGTTGAATAGCTCCTTCACTTTCATCAATCGCCTTTTGTGGTAAGGGGAATAATACCATGTGAGGCTGAGCATGTGGCGAACCATCATCAATAGCTCGCTGAATATATTTTCCATGACGAATCAGGTCATCACGCCGCACGCACTCACACCACAATTCAAAAAGACGTTCATCCAAAATCATTCCTCTAAAAGCATCCTTATCACCAAAATCATTAAGGTCGTATGATTCTAATCCGGCTCGATTTCTAACCTGATTGACATACGAGAATGCTTCATCACTTGGACCATCCACTTCATTGATTGCTTCTGCCAGCGATAAAAGCACATCGGCATATCGGAAAATAATCAAGTCAACTCCATGCTGCCAACCTGTCGCTGCCGGATCTTCGCCATACTTTATTGGAATAGCTCCCAAAGCATCTCTTTTGGTCACTCCGCCATCAGTCGGATAGTCGGCAACCAATACATCAAGGCGTTCATCGTTTAAGTCAAACTTGTTATAAGTCTTCCATGGCATTTTATAACCTCCCCACTGAGTCATCTTTTTACCCGTCAGGGATCGGTAATCGCCTGGTAACACATGCGCCAACCAACCATTCGTACTTGGCCAGGCATTCATATCACATGGAGAAGCCAAAATAATTTCATTGTTTTGTTCATTATCATTGGTGAAAATATCTTTGTAATCATCGACCAATGAAAAGCCCATTTTCTCAATTTGCTTACCGATTATTATGGCCTCATCCCACTCTTTTTGTTTCAAATAGAGCTTTAACAAACCCATTTTACAGGCAGCTGCTGAATAACGTCCGTAATCATCTCCTGTAAAACGTTCTGGTAATACTGCTGCTGCTTCTTCATAATCCTTAATAATCTGTTGCTTCATCCACTCTTCGCTAGGTCGAGGATCGGGCTTTGAATTAGGATCACTGGCTTTTTCGTAATCAACAACAATGGAAACTGGTCCATAATAAGTATAAAGAAGGTATGAATAGTGGGCCCTAAGTGCCTTCATCTCCGCTATATACTGTTCTCTTAATGCATCATCGATGTTTGCTAAGTTTTTCAACTTTTCCATAACGATTGTGCACTCTGTTACCTTGGTAATATTGTTGCCATAATGTGCCTCAATATTTCCGCGGAATGCTTCGTAGTTTAATAAAGTCCACTGTTTCCAAGAGCCTCCCCACGAAACGACTAGTTCATCTGTTAAGCCCGATTGTTGGAAACGATAGGAGTTCATTGCCGAAGCATATCCCCCTTGCCAACCCGGTAACATACCGGTATAAACCGCTGTAACAGCTGCTTTTGCATCGCTGGCATTTTGAAAAAAGGAACTACTGGAAAATTGATCAAACACTTCAGGCTCCAAATCACCTTCACACGAGGTCAGGTTAAGTGAACACAAGGCGATAATCAGCCCCAAAACTATGTTATATTTTAAAGTTTTCATTACGTCGATAATTAAAATGTTAAGTTTAAACCAATAACATACGATTTCTGTGGAGGATAGCTTAAAAAGCCTGATACTTCTGGATCAATGCCTGAATAATTGGTAAAAACAAATGGGTTTTGAACATCAAAATACACTCGGGCAGAAGAGAACAGTGATTTCTCTTTGACTTTTATCGCAGGCAAGGTATATCCCAGTGTAATGTTCTTTACGCGCACAAAAGCACCATCTTCGCGATAGAAATTCCCGGCAAATCCTCCATATGGACTGGTAATTCCAGAAGGGTTTTTACTATCCTGATTAGCTTCACTCCAGCGGTCAGCTGTTTCGTTTAAAGTATTCCATCCAAACTGAAACATTTGATTGTAAGCTTCGGCTTTATCACGATTGTAAAGTACGCGATCCAGCATACCATACATAAACACATTCAGGTCCCAGTTTTTGTATTCAACAATATTTCCAAATCCAAAAGTATAACCCGGATCCTGCGATGCAAGCAACACATTATCGGCCTGATCCAGCTTGCCATCTGGTTTTCCTATCAGGTTTCCATTTTCATCAAAACCATTCAGGTCTTTTACTTTAATCATACCAGGTTGCAAACCGGGCATATGTGCCGGCACCTCTTCTCCCACCTGTAAAATTCCGTCTGTTTCATAGCCATAAATCGCTCTGATTTCGCCATGCGGATCAACATATCTGGGCAAGGTTTTCATCACTTCAGGACTACGTTCCAACCAGGTATCTTTGTAATGTGCCATGTTAAAATTCGTTTGCCACTTAAATGATCCCCGATGAATATTGGTTGTGTTTAAGGTCAATTCCCAACCTCTACTCCTGGTTTTCCCAACATTGGCCGCCACTTCACCAACAACTGAATGAGTTGGCATCGGGTTTTTGCTTAGAAGATCTGAAATGGTTTTGTTGAACCATTCAATGGTACCCGAAACTTTACCATCAATTATTGCGAAATCAACACCCAGGTTAATTTCTCTGGCTGTTTCCCAGGTTAAATCAGGATTAGCCAACTGACTTAGGTACACCCCCTTATATTCCTTTTTACCAAAGACATAATTTCTGCCCGGCGTGTAATAAGAAAAAGCATTTCCTTTTATGTTACTATTACCTGTTGATCCGTAACTAGCTCTTAATTTTAAATTATACAACCAATTAACATCTTCGAGGAATGGTTCGTTTTTTATTTTCCAACCAATGGAAGCCGATGGGAACCAACCATACTTTTTATTCTCAGCAAACTTTGAAGCACCGTCGCGACGAATAGAGGCAGTAATTAGATACTTGTTGTTAATTGAGTATCTGGCGCGAGCCGTATACGACGCCCAAACTTCTTTCCAACGACTTGACCCTACCGATGGTTTTTCCGATTCGCCAAGTCCCAGGTTGTTATACAGAAAATTGTCTGTTAGAAAATCTTTATTTCCTGCTGATAAATGATCGCCTTCGGCCACTTGATACGAATAAACAAATACGGCATCTAAAGAATGACCTTCAAACAATTCATTGTTATAATTAACAGATATTTCACTCAACTTGATTTCTGTTTGATTCTCGCGAATATCAGCCTCTCCATTGGAGTTTTGACCATAAAGTGTGCTCTTCGGCAAGTAGGACGAACGACGGATATTGGAATAGTCATAACTATATTTTCCCTGAACACTTAAGCCTTCCATGATATCATATTTCAGATAAGTTGTTCCGAGGAATCGACGATTTAATGAGTGATCTGTAATCTCTCTGAACGAAAGCGGATTGGGTGCATTTGAATATTCCGGATTTAGTGGATAGTTCCCATCTTCATCAATTAATGGAATTGTTGGCGGATGATAAAAAGCCGACAAAATAACACCTGCATCCTGAAACTGTCCACCTCCAACAGCTGCATTATCATAATCTTCTCTGGCCGTTGTCATGTTTAAACCAAAAGTAACTTTCTCACCAATCTTCTGGTCTAAATTCGTTCTCAGGCTAAACTTCTCCAGGCCAGAATTAATCAATACTCCCTTTTGCTTAGTGTAGTTACCCGACACAAAATAAGTCGTATGATCTGTTCCGCCAGACATTGAAAGGTTATGAATTTGCATAAATCCATCGCGCTGAACTTCATCCAATGCACTTCCATAATCTTTTGCCTCGGCTATTTCTGCATCGCTGTAACGTGGCGAATAGGGTGGCATATTATCAGGATTATCGCCATAAATACCTAATCCATGCTTGGCATTATATGATTCCCGTTCCCAATCATTACGGTTGATCATATACTCCTTTTCGGTATAAATATCGTAGAAGCCGAAGGGCTTTTGAAAGGCGTGGCTCATATCGTAGCTAATCGAAGGCTTTCCTTTTTTACCCTTTTTAGTGGTGATTAGAATTACACCTGCCCCGGCTCGTGCACCATAGATAGCTGCCGAGCTGGCATCCTTTAATACTTCGATTGACTCTATATCGCTGGGGTTGATAAAACTTAGAGGGGAACGATCGACTCCGCCATAAACAGTTCCGCTGCCCGGATCTGAAGCTCCGCCATTAACCGGCACACCATCTACCACATAAAGAACGCCCGACGACGCAAATGATGCATTACCCCGAATTTGTATGTTTACGGCCGATCCTGGCTGACCACTTTTTTGCATGGCAATCAGTCCTGCTGCCCGTCCACCTAATACCTGATCAATGGAAGTGGCCGTTGTTTTTACAATCTCGTCAGTAGCAACAGACGAAATTGCACCTGTTAAATCACTCTTTTTCGCCACACCATAACCAATGGCTACAACTTCATCTAAACTAATGGCATCTTCCAGAAGTGTGATATTGATTGAACTGCGACCTGCAGTTTGTATTTCCAGTGTTGTAAATCCAATAAAAGAAAAAACAAGTACCGATTCTTCAGATATCGCTTTAATTTCATAAGAGCCATCAATACCCGTGATCACCCCATTCTGCATATGCTCTTTTTCATACACATTCACTCCAGGTAATGGTTCTCCAAGTTTGTCAGTCACCTTTCCTTTTATAATTCTGGTATTATCTGCCTGTTGCAAACCATCATCACTTTTGGTGATAACAATATGCCGATCCATAATCACAAAGCCATTGCTCGTTCCCTTAAACAGCTCATCCAGAACCTGATCAATTGTGCTTTCTTTTGAATCAATGGTCACCTTTCTCTTCAAATCAACCAATTCATCGTGGTATAGAATTGCAAACTCACTGCTTTTCTCGATTTGCTCCAACACAGACTCTACAGTTCCATTGGTAACCTGAATCGATAATTTTTTCTTTTGTGCAAAAGTCGTTGCATGCACTTGAAACAATGATATGAGCATCAAAATTGCCGTTATCTTCATAATCAAGAAGTATTTTCGCATATATCGACCATATATGCCTTTTAAAACTCTTTTTTTCATAAATTTGAATTGTTAAATGTTTGTACTCGTTTACTACATTTTCAGATCCGGGCGGATGTTGGCGCACTCCCCGGATTTTTCATTTGTATTAGCTGTTACATAAGCGTCTATTTTATTTCGACTTGTACTTTATTTCAATGGTGCGTTTTCCTGCTGTATAATCAAAAGGCAAGGTCAGCTTTAATAAATCCAACACTTCCCAAACGGTTTGATCCTTAAAGAATTTACCCGTAAAACGAACGTCTTTTAAACGTTCACTGCTTAATACTATTTTAACACCATACCACCTTTCAATTTGTTGTATCAGCTCTTCAAAACCAATATTCTTAAAATAATGAACTCCATCTTTCCAGCATACGTCTATATCATTATCTATATTGAACAATGCAATCTCTTGCGTACTATGGTTTAAAACAGATTGTTGATTTGGTTTCAAGGCAATTAATTCTTCATCGTTTGGTAAATAAACCGATACTTTTCCATGTAGCAAGGTGGTTATTGATCGATCAGAGCCATCATACGCCTTGACATTAAAACCGGTTCCAAACACCTTTACCGTTTGGTACTTCGATTCTACTTCAAACGGATAATCAGGATCTTTGACCACATCAAAAAAAGCCTCCCCGTTTAATCTCGTTTTTCGGTTGAAAGCTGAATAGTTAGCCGGATAAGAAAAGTGCGTTTCTGAGTTAAGATTAACCTTTGTACCATCCGCTAAAGTTAATGTGGTTTGCTCACCTTTGGGGACATATATTTTATGCCAGGCCACATCCAAATCCTGATTTGAAGCCTGGTTAAAATACTGGTAGGAAATTAAAATTGTCAACAACACAACTGCCGCATATCTGAACGCCGCATATAAATTTCTTTTAACAGATTTCGTCTTTCTAATTTTTACTGCGGTATTGCTCCACTCCTTGTTCACATCGTACTCTTTCTCGAAAGCAAAATGCTCTGATTCCTCCCACAGTTTGTATGCGGACTCATATACCTCTTTATGTTCTGCCGATTCAGAAATAAGCTCCTCAAACTGTTTAATTTCTTCATCAGTAGCATTTTTAGTAATATATCTGGCAAGTAAATCCCAATTCATCGTTCTGCTTTTATGAAATTTATAATTAAGAGTCAGAAAAAGCCGGGTACCCTAAACTCTCTTAGAAAAAATATAAAATAAACAATATCGACTCATGTAAGATCCTGATCGCCTTTGAAATATGATACTCAACATTCTTTTTCGAAACATCTAATTCCTTCGATATTTCATCATAAGTCATTTTTTCGAAGCGACTGAGTTTAAAATAGGTTCGTGTTTTATCCGGCAAGTTTTCAATGGCTCGATATATTTGCTCCCTAAATTCAATTAACTCCATCTCTGAACCAAAGTTCTCAATCGTATTAAAACTGAGATCGGCAAGTTGTTGCTTTTCCTTTAGTTTTCGTTGAGCAGCTTTTATAGCATTATTTCTGATTGAAATAAACAGGTAAGATTTTATAGATTGTTTTATCTGAAGATTGCGGCGATTCACCCATAAGCCAACAAAAAGCTCTTGTACTACTTCCTTGGCTAAATCCGTATCTCCAACAATGGAATTGGCATATGAAGTAAGCATCAATGCATATTCCTTAAACAATAGTTCAAATGCCATTTCATCGCCATCTTTTAAGCGGGATATTATTATAACTTCATTTAATTCCATTACTTAACTAAATCAACTGGTATAAATGCAACTATTCATTTTTACATCACAACTTATTTCTACTATTCTAATAATTGAAAAAACTCTCTGAATTAAATGTTTAAGGTTAAAAACAGCCGGCGACATTTACAATATAATAAAAACAATCATTACTCTCTATTCTTTTTCTTTATACATCCCCATGATTGAATAAGAGTTTAAAATTGAGGTCTACCCTAAAAATTGAGGCAAATAAAACTGAAAAATATTCATCCGATGTGGCATTACATGTTTATTCTCCTCTTTAACTGAAAGGCACAAATGAAGATAAAAAAATTAAAGCATGATAATGATGTCGACCTTATTCCTGTAATTTTTGCCATATTATTAAAGAATAATGGCAGAAATTTGAACAATTTTAATGCTAATTCAAGATTTAATGAATAATAAGCGTATTTTTAAAATGTAAATAACTACTATTGTATTTTATTAGACAGTGATATAAATAAATTTGAATGCCAAAACCGCAACAATCATTTAGTAAGAAAGATAAAGAGACGAAACGTCTGAAGAAAAGACAGGAGAAGCAAAAAAGACTTGAGGAACGAAGAGCTAATGCCAAAGGTTCATCGCTTGATGACATGATTGCGTACGTGGATGAGTTTGGAAATATCACAGATACTCCACCCGATCCGGCTAAAAAAGAAAAAGTTGAAGCCGAAAACATCGACATAAGTATTCCGAAAAAAGAAGACATTGAAGTAGATTCGGTTCGAAAAGGAAGGGTTGCATTTTTTAATACATCCAAAGGATTTGGGTTTATTACCGAACTGGAAACACAAGAAAAGTATTTTGTGCATGTAAACGGTTTAACGGAAGAGGTTGCTGAAAATGACAAAGTAAGCTTTGAACTTGAACAGGGTAAAAAAGGCCTTAATGCCGTTAATGTCAAGAAAATTTAACACACCACGCCTTATTAACTCTAAATAGAGATCATTTTTTAATATTGGTTATTCAGGCTTTGCCGGAGTTGTATAATGGATTTGTGATAACTGTAAATCTGAATATACTACACCAGCTGCATAATAGCGGGCAAAGTAATGTCTGTATTTCATAGTCATGTGCTTATGAATGATTTGGGATAACCAATATTAATTCCTGATGGATTATTAATCAGGAGCAACAAATAATTTGCTCAAGCAATTTTACTTGCTAAAACAACAAAGAGCAAAACGCAACAAACAAATGAAATTCACAGATTTAAAATTAATACCTGCCATCCTTAAAGCATTGAAGGATGAAAACTATTCTTCACCAACAGCTATACAGGCCAAAGCCATTTCACATATCTTAAATCGAAAAGATGTACTGGGAAGCGCACAAACAGGTACCGGTAAAACAGCTGCTTTTGCCATTCCCATTATTCAGCATCTGAATGAGGATTTGCTTAAATCAAAAGGAAAGCGAAAAATACAAGCTCTGATAGTAACGCCCACACGTGAGTTGGCTTTGCAGATTGGTGAGAGCTTTACGACTTATGGCAAGTACACAAATATCAGAAATACAGTCATATTTGGTGGTGTTCCTCAAGGAGCCCAGGTTAGAGCATTAAAGAATGGTGTTGATACCTTAATTGCCACACCGGGACGCCTGCTTGATTTAATGAGTCAGGGTTATATCTCCTTGCGCGATATTAAATACTTTGTGCTGGATGAAGCTGATCGTATGCTGGACATGGGATTTATCCACGATATTAAAAAACTGTTGGAGAAACTGCCCAGTGAACGTCAATCCTTGTTCTTTTCGGCCACCATGCCACCAAAAATTCTGAAGCTTTCAAAACAAATATTGGCGAAGCCCGAAAAGGTGGTGGTTAATCCCGTTTCGTCAACCGCTGAAACAATACAACAGCATTTATACACCACCAATAAAAGCGATAAAAAAGCTTTACTACTGCACATTCTCAAAACCCATGAGATGGACCAGGTACTGCTTTTCTCGCGAACCAAACACGGAGCCGACCGCATCGTTCGTAACCTTCGCCATAAGAAAATTGAAAGTGCCGCCATTCATGGTGAAAAAAGTCAGAACCAGCGACAAAAGGCGCTAAAGCGATTTAAAGACGGTGAATTAAGAGTATTGGTCGCCACCGATATAGCTGCACGAGGCATCGACATTGACAAGCTCCGTTACGTGATAAATTACGATATCCCAAACGAGTCGGAAACCTATGTGCACCGCATTGGCCGTTGCGGAAGGGCCGGTGAAGAAGGTGTGGCTATCTCCATTTGTGAGCCAGAAGAAAATGCTTTTGTAAAGGACATCGAAAAGCTGATTAAGCGTAAGATTGAGACGGTTGATGATAATCCTTTTCCGCAGACTGATAAACCGATGAACAGTGCTGAGAAAAAGGAATTTCAGAAAGAGAAAGAACGGAAACGGCAAGAGTACTTTGCTAATCGAAATAAAAAGCGGGGTTCACAAAATCCTGACTTTAGAAGAAAAAAGCGATAAGATATTAAAGAAATCCCGGGCAGACATTAACCCGGGATTTTTTGTACCCCTGTAATACCAATTGAGCTGAAAGCCATTTTGCTAATTATATCGGTATTACAATTTGATTTTCCATTACATCCTTACTTCCGATTCAAAATCAGAAAAGATTTTTTTGGGGTATCCTCCCCCCCCTGCTCTTCCTGTGCCACTCGCTGACTTAACTCTATCTGCTTCAGTAAAAATTAGTACTCCTGCAAAAATGTATAAGTTGTATACCAAAAAGTTTAAGTGGCAGGTCCTCCTATTCACCGAACTTTGTATCAGTTAATAATTATAAAACTGACCACAATGCAAACAATAACAAAAACACTGATCGGCCTGTTGCTGATAGCAGCCTCAATAAATATATCAGCCAAAAACAGCAAACACATAAAAGATAATACAATGGAAAATTTAAAAGCAGGAATAAACGAAGTAACGTTCAAGTCATTTGGAGCTGAGTTAGTAGCTAACTTATATCTTCCTGAAGGTTTCGATGTCAACAAAAAATACAAAGCGATCGTTGGGGCTAGTCCATTCCCACAGGTTAAAGAACAAGTTTTAGGCACTTACGGACCGGAAATGGCTAAAAGGGGATTTGTCTTTTTGGCATTTGATTACTTAGGAATGGGTGATTCGCCTGCCTTGCCAGGAGAGTTTAAACAAAGCAGATATATGTTTAGACTGATAGAAAACACATGGGACGCAGTTTCCTATCTGGGTACACTTCCTTTTGTAGAAGAAATTTATGGTCTTGGTGTGTGTCAGGGAGGTTCAATCATAGCTTCAGCGGCTGTCACTGACCACAGAATTAAAAAGATTGCTTTGGTATCGGGGATGATGGCCGCAGATGCTTTCCAGTGGACGGATAAGAAAGTTGTCAACCAAATGATTGCTGCAGCCAATGCTTCGGCACAGAAAATGTACGAAACTGGTCAAGCAGATTATGTTGCTCCTTTCGGGCTTAATGACGAACAGTCGAGAGAAGAATATGTTGAATTAGCAGGTACACCAATGGCTGGTGAATCTTATGACTACTATGGTAGAGATGGTTATAGAGGGCCTAAGGCCGTAAAAAACTTTACAAATATGCATATTGCAGATCAGGCAATGCAGTCTCTTTTCTCTTTATGTGAGCATTATGCCGACAAGATTGTACAGCCATCTCTGATTATTTATAGCACAACGGCCTTCACATCTGTTTGCTCAACTCAATTTATTGAGAAGCTTACCAATGAGCATGAGGTTTTAGCCTTAGAAGAATTTGGTCATGTCGATTTCTATTACAAACCAGAAGCTGTAAAAATATCGGCGGATGCTGTGACGGAATTTTTCAATAAATAAAGATAAAGGTAGAGATCTGACCTTGGTCTCTGCCAAATTTCAAATAATCCCATTATTCAAAAATAAGATGACGATTCAAGAACTTTCAAAACTCATTAATAAAAAATGGGTGCATCAAATCAGAGCAGGCGAAACCCATCGATTTGTAGATATTACCATTGTAGCTACAGAGGGCCGTTTTTTCGTACGTCAGTATAAATTTGGAAAGAAAAGCTGGTATGATGCCTTTCTTGAAAATTCTTCAGGAGCAATCAAGGTAAATGAAACGATTATACCAATTGATGGTGTTGTTCCTAATGATTTGGATGAAGTTAATCCTAAAGTTAATAAGGCCTATTTTAAAATGATGAATATTTTTTACTGGCTAATGCGATTAAGCTATAATCGGAAAAAACACGAAGCCTCTACACTGGAACTTATACCAAAGGTTTAAAACGGAAGAAAATAGAATTAAAGGTCGATACAATGAACGAAAATATATTTGGAAAAGAAGGGTGGACCCCTGAACGAATAGGGAGTTTAAAGGGTAAAACTTATGTGATTACTGGTGCTAATGCCGGAGCTGGATTTGAGGCCACAAAAGTTTTTTTAAACAAAGGTGCTGAAGTGGTGATGCTTAACCGAAGTGTAGAAAAGTCGGAAGTTGCTATTCGGGATTTAAAACAACAGTTCGGAGAGAATGCAAAAGTGTCCTTTATAAAAATGGATTTGGCTGAGCTTTCGTCTGTTCGGAAGGCGGCTGAAAAAGTCAATAAAACGGTTCCTTACATCGATGCCCTTATTTGTAACGCTGCCATTGCACAAGTTGCCAAACAACAGTTAACATCAGCCGGTTTTGAAAGTCAATTGGGAATTAATCACTATGGCCACTTCTTACTGCTTAACCTTTTGTTTGATAAAGTGGAACAAACAGGAAAGCGTATTGTGATTGTGGGTAGTAATGGCTACAAAATGGGTCTGAAGACGGTTCAGTTTGACGACATGAACTTCGATAAAAAATACAATCCGATGAACAGCTATTGCCACAGTAAGCTGGCTCAAATGGTTATTGCCTATGAGTTACAATATCGAATTAAAGAAGCTAAAAGTGATGTTGAAGTTTACGTTTGTCATCCGGGGGCATCAAGAACGAGCTTAGCCAAAGATGAAGCAAATCTGACCACCAGAATCATTTTTGCAATCATGTCATTAACACCTATGGCTCAATCGGCCGAGAAAGGTTCATGGCCTGAAGTGATGTGTGCCACCGAAAACAACTTAAAGCAACAAGCCTACTATGGCCCAACCAAACGAATGGATATGGTCGGCCCCATTGACCAATGCCAACTTGAACCACATGTTTTGGACAGAGAAGTAGCACAAAAACTATGGGAACTATCAGAAAAGAAAACGGATTGTAAATGGAGAATATAATGAGACAATTAATAGCAGTAGTAATAATTATGGGACTTTATAATGCGTGCACCACTGCTCACGGAAAACACAAAGAAATTGATACAAGCAGCGGAGCTACAGCTCAGGAGGGTGACATTAAGCTGGATAAACCGGATTTAAATAATACGGTCACATTGATGCAAGCTTTACGAAACAGAAAGTCAACGCGTAGATTTGCTAAGCAGAACATTAAAAAGCAAGACTTGAGTAACCTGCTTTGGGCAGCAGGCGGAGTTAACCGGGAAAATGGGGGCCGAACCGTACCCTTGTTAGGCGATATCGGTATTTATGTGGCCATGTCTACAGGTGTTTATCTGTATCAGCCCGAAGAGCATGCTTTAAAACAAATAATATCAGAAGATATCCGTCAGCAGATTTCGGAGCAAAGTACGGTGAAAAAAGCACCTGTTGTATTTATTTATGCCATTGACGACAATTCTTTTCCTGATTATATGCTGAAAGCCATGAAAGAAGCGCATGGTATGGATTTTTATTATGGCAATCAAACCGCTTACTCAACGCAAAATGTGTACTTGTATGCCTGCAGCAATAATATGAATGCTGTGGTGATTGGAGGGTTCAATAGAGAATATGTAGACAGTAAACTATTGTTTGATGACAGCAGAAATGCGTATCTTATACAGCCTGTAGGTTATAGTGAATAGCAGTTTGTGTTATCCTTTACAATCCCAAACCGCTACGCGGTATACTGTGCTAATTCAATAGGCATTTTACAATGCCCAAACACCTTCGGTGTTTCGCCAAAATGATAAGATGTGAGTGCAATAATGATTCAAATACAGAAATAGAAGTCAAACTATCGCGTAGCGATTACGACATTGTAGAAAAACAATTACGTTTAATAATTATCACGTAGTGATTATGGTATTGTTAATGATGTTTCATTCCTATGATTAAAATGTAGCAGTTACGGTTTTTAATAAATAATTGTAAATTGAAACTAAAAACCATGAAACCTGGAACCTTTACGCAAATTTATATTCAATTGGTATTTTCACCTAAACATCGCGAAGCTCTTTTAATTGATAGTATACGTCCAAGGGTGTTTGAATATATGGGAGGCATCATTAAAACCTTAAAACATAAACCAATCATCATTAATGGAATGAGCGACCATGTGCATCTATTAATTGGGCTAAATGCAAAAGTTTCTATTTCAGAAACCGTAAAGGAGATAAAGCGGCTTTCATCTATCTTCATCAATGATTTGAGTGTGCTAAATGGCAAATTCCAATGGCAGGAAGGTTATGGAGCATTTTCATACGGAAAGTCGCAATTGGATGTAGTTTATAAATACATTAAAAATCAGGAGTTGCATCATAAAAAGAAATCTTTTCGGCAAGAGTATCAATTATTTCTTGAAAAGTTTGAGATTGATTATGATGAACATTTTCTCTTTAAATATTTTGAATAATTCCAAACCGCTACGCGGTATACCGTATTAACTCAATAGGCTTTTACAATGCCCAAACACCTACGGTGTTTCGCCAAAATGATAAGATGTGAGTGCAATAATGATTCAAAAACAGGATTAGGAGTCAAACTATCGCGTAGCGATTACAAAATTGTAAAAATGGGTTACATACAAGGACAAATACCGCATAGCGGTTACGGTTATTAGGTATGTTTTTAAAAAAATATCGATATGAAAGAGTTGAATTTTAAGACCATTGGGCAAATGCATGAGTACTTTAAGGAATCTGAACCTGAGAATCCTTTGTTTAGTATCCTGCATACCCTTGTTGCCAACGCAGATAGTGTGGCTTGTGAAGAAAACCCCGAGCCTGTTAAACTAAACAATCATTTCTATTCCATAAGCCTTAAGAACATCATTCAGGGAGAGATAATGTATGGTCGTACACAGTATGATTGCAATAAAGGTTCTATGATGTTTATGGCTCCTGAGCAAACCATGATTATGAAAGGGATT
Organism: Carboxylicivirga sp.; assembly: GCA_025210475.1. Taxonomy (GTDB): domain Bacteria; phylum Bacteroidota; class Bacteroidia; order Bacteroidales; family Marinilabiliaceae; genus Carboxylicivirga. The sequence goes on from JAOARW010000067.1 coordinate 89,372, forward strand.
GTGGTTAGCAAAGAATCGTGGCATATAGCTTTTCACAAAGACTACCTGAATGGCTTCGAGTTGTTCGACCGGATAAAAAAATACAATTACTTCAATTACAATGTCAACGAAGCCTTGCATTTATCTCCTAAGGAAGAAAAGGTGATGAAATCAGTGTTTGAAAATATTTATGCTGAGTATCACAATAACCAGGATGAATTCAGCAAAGAAATTATCATCTCTCACCTGGAAACATTGTTAAAATATGCCGACCGTTTTTATAAGCGACAGTTTATAAATCGTCAAACCATCAATAAGGCTTTATTTACGCGCTTTAAAGAAATATTAAATAACTACTTCGCCTCAAACAAGTTGGAAGAAGAAGGTATACCAACAATGGATTGGCTGGCCAATCAATTAGGTGTTAGTCATCGATATATGAGTGACAGCATTAAAACTGAAACAGGAAAAACGGCTGTTGACCAAATCAATTTATATCTGATTGATGAGGCCAAAAACCTGTTGCTGAATCCCAACGCCAGTATATCGGAAACCGCCTATAAACTAGGTTTTGAATACCCGCAATACTTCTCTCGCTTGTTTAAAAAGAAAGTGGGGATGAGCCCCAAAGCGTATATTGAAAATAGCTTATTGAATTAGATAAAAAGCTATAACGCACTATTAAAAGACTAAAAAGCTACTAGCTCCTAATCAATATTGTTGATGAAAATGCTAATTGGTATGATGATTTAGCTTATTAGTTAATCCTTAACAACAATACAAGTCATTAATTATCAGCTGTTAATCTGAATAATTAATGGCTTTTTAACATTCTTAATTGCAAGGTTTTTAGTAACTTAGAGTAAAACCTTGCAGAAATAATGAAAGGAAAACTA